>NZ_JBVKAK010000009.1:0-221777 GCF_055639435.1 Streptomyces sp. NPDC039430
CGTCGGAGCGGGGCCGCCTTCCAGTTTTCCGCTTTCGCGTTTCCCTTTCCAGCGATTCCGACTCTATCAGATCCTTTCGGGCCTGATTCCCAGTCGAAGTGGGCTTGTCATCCCGGCTGTTGGGCCGTTCCGACGTCCCAGACTCTAGCGGATTCCGCAGACGACTCATAATCGAGTCTTCGAAATCAATTTCGGCATGCCGAAATTGATCCCGACTGGGGATCGTGCTGAGTTGGGGTGCCGCTGCTGCGGCGGGAGTGGCTGTCGCAGAACCGTTCCGGCCCCGTGACAACTCGAAGAACCTTACGGACCGGCCGGGGGACTGTCAAACCAACCCCAACCGCCGCCCCGCACCCGCATACGCCCCTGTCCTAGTCCAGGTCCGTCAGGCGCCCGCCCGCGTCCGGCTGGGCATGTTCCACGCGGCGCAGGAGGCGGATCAGCATCTCGCCGAGGACTCCGCGTTCGTCCCCGGACAGGTCCTGGAGAAGCTCCTCCTCGAACTCGGAGGCCATCCTCATCGCGGCGAGCCACTTCGTACGGCCCTCGTCCGTCAGCTCCACGATCACGCGGACGCGGTTCTTCTCGTCGCGGTCGCGCGTGACCAGGCCCTCGCCCGCCATGCGGTCGATGCGGTGGGTCATGGCGGCCGGCGTGAGGCCGAGGCGCTTGGCGAGTTCGCCGGGGCCTAGGCGGTAAGGGGCTCCGGCGAGTACGAGGGTCTTGAGGACCTCCCACTCGGCGTTGCTGATACCGAGGTCGGAGACCTGTCGGCCATACGCCACCTGCATACGGCGGTTCAGCCGGCCGAGTGCCGAGACGATCTGCTCGACCTGGGGGTCGAGATCGCGGAACTCGCGCTGATAGGCGGCGATCTGCTCATCGAGGCTCGGCTCCTGGGGGCCAGGCGTACCGGGTTTCTCGGGGGTGTCGGACATCGGGGCAGTATGCCACGCATCTCTGTTGGCGTTGAAGTCCTTCGATGTGTATTGTTGAGACCCTAACTTTAGCTTTGAAGTCTTGAGACTTCAGTTCTTCAACCTCCGAGGCAGGTGAGTGTGACCAGGGCGATGGGCGCTGCGATGCGCCGGATCCAGGCGGGAAACGCGTTGAGTGCGTTCGGGCTGGGGTTCACGGTTCCGTACCTCTATGTGTATGTGGCTCAGGTGCGGGACCTGGGCGCGGGTACGGCCGGTGCCGTGCTGGCGGTCTTCGCCATGGCGGCACTGGTCGTCCTGCCGTTCACCGGCCGGGTCATCGACCGGCGCGGGCCACTGCCCGTGCTGGTGGGGGGCGCGCTGCTGGCGTCCGCGGGCGCGCTGGCCATGGGGGTGTCCGGGAGTGTCCCGGTGGCCGTGCTGTCGGCCACGCTTCTCGGTGCCGGTACGGCCGTCATGCAGCCGGCCCTGGCCACGATGATCGTCTGGTGCTCGTCGCCGACGACACGGACGCGGGCGTTCGCGACTCAGTTCTTCCTGGCGAATCTGGGGCTCGGGGTCGGCGGGCTGATCGGCGGGCAGCTCGTCGACGAGAGCAGGCCGGGGAGCTTCCTGCTGCTGTTCTCCATCGAGGCCGTGATGTTCCTCGTCCTGGCGGGCATCGCCCTGACCGTCCGGCTGCCCCGGCCGGGCGCCCTCGTGGGTGTCGTACCCCAGGACCCCCAGGACGCGGGCGACGGCGCCGCCGGTCCCGGTCCCGGTCACGTTGCCGGTGATGGCCGGGGTGGCGGGATGCGGGCGCTGCTGAGCCACCGGGCCATGCTCCAGCTGTGCGTGCTGGGTTTCGTGCTGTTCTTCGCCTGCTACGGGCAGTTCGAGTCGGGGCTCGCCGCCTACGGCACCGAGGCGGCCGGAATCGATCCGTCGACGCTCGGGATCGCGCTGGCCGCCAATACGGCGGTGATCGTGATCGCGCAGTTCGTGGTGCTGCGGCTGGTCGAGCGCCGCAAGCGCAGCCGGGTGATCGCGGCCGTCGGGCTGATCTGGGCTCTCGCCTGGGTCATCGCGGGGTACGCGGGGCTCGGGCACGGCAGTCAGCTGATGGCGACGGTCGCCTTCATCTCGACGTACGCGCTGTTCGGGCTCGGTGAGGCGATGCTGTCGCCGACCGTCGCCCCGCTGGTGGCCGACCTGGCCCCGGCGTCGATGGTCGGGCAGTACAACTCGGCGTTCGCGCTGGTCAAGCAGCTCGCCCTGGCCGTCGGTCCCGCCGTGGGCGGTCCCATGGGCGCCGCGCTGCAAGGTCCGTACATCGTGACGTTCGTGCTGTTCTCGCTCGGCATCACCGCGCTGGCCCTCCGGCTGGGGCGGCAGCTCACCCCCGTACAGGACCAGCCCTCGCTCGCGACCGCCTCACGCGTGGTCGTCCGGCACCAGCCCGAGACCGGGCCCGAGGCCGCCCTGGCGCCGACGCGCTGACCGCTCGCCCCTTGCTGGTGAGGGGGCGGTCAGTGCGGTGAGGGGGCGGTCAGTGCGGCAGTGCGAACTCGCACCACACCGCCTTGCCGCCCCCCGGTGTACGGCGTGATCCCCAGGACGAGGCGATCGTCGCGACGATCGAGATTCCGCGGCCCGCCTCGTCCGCCGGTTCGGCGCGGCGGCGGCGCGGCAGATGGTCGTCCCCGTCCGTCACCTCGATGATCAGCCGACGGTCGGTACGGCGGAGTCTGAGGCGCATGGGCGGTGTGCCGTGCTGCAGGGAATTCGCCACCAGCTCGCTGGTCGCCAGTACGCCCAGATCGCGCAGCTCGACGGGGAAGCGCCAGGAGGCGAGCACCCCCATGGCGAAGGCGCGGGCGCGCGGGGCGGCCTCGATGCCGCCGAGCAGATCGAGCGCGGCGTTGTGGAACAGCTCCGCGTCCGGGCCGGTGCGGGAGGGGTGCTGCAGGACGAGCACCGCGACATCGTCGTCATGATCGGCCGTGACGCCCTGGGAGCGGATCAGCCGGTCGCAGACGACCTGGGGTGAACCCTTCGCGCCGGAGAGCGCGCGTTCCAGGGAGGCGACGCCTTCGTCGATGTCCTCGCCGCGCCGCTCGACCAGGCCGTCCGTGTAGAGGACGGCCGTGGAGCCGGGCGGGAGCGGGATGGAGCCGGAGGAGTGCAGCCAGCCGCCGGTGCCGAGCGGCGGGCCCGTCGGGTCCGCCGCGCGCTGGACCGAGCCGTCCTCCGCCCGTACCAGGATCGGGAGATGGCCGGCGGACGCGTAGACGAGCCGCCCCTCGTTGGGGTCGTGGACGGCGTACACGCAGGTGGCGATCTGGCTGGCGTCGATCTCCGCGGCGAGTCCGTCGAGCAGCTGGAGCACTTCGTGCGGCGGGAGATCGAGCCGGGCGTAGGCGCGGACGGCCGTACGCAGCTGGCCCATGACGGCGGCGGCGCGTACACCCCGGCCCATGACGTCGCCGATGACCAGGGCCGTACGCCCGGCGCCGAGCGTGATCACGTCGTACCAGTCGCCGCCGACCGCCGCGTCCTCGCCGCCCGGCTGGTAGGTGGCGGCGACGCGCAGATCGTCGGGCTGCTCCAGCTCCTGCGGGAGCAGGGAGCGTTGGAGGGTGACCGCGGTCCTGCGGTGTCCGCGCTCGCTGGTGCGAAGGCGATCGGCCGCCTCGGCGTGGTCGGTGACATCGGCGGCGAAGACGAGGACGCCGCCGGAGCCCTGGCAGTCGACCGGGGTGCACGTGACGGTGTACGAGCCTTCCTGGGCGCCGCCTTCGGCGTGTTCTCTGCCCTGTGCCTTGGACGTCTGGCCCTTGGACGTCTGGCCCTTGGACGTCTGGCCCCTCGGCGGCTGCTCCCTGGCCGGCTGCTCCTTGCCGTGCTCCTTGGCCTGTTCCTTCTGCCGGCCGCGGACCTGGACCTTGCGCGACTTGACCGTGCGCGGCTTTCCGCTGCGGAGCACCTGGTCGAGCAGCGGGAACAGCCCGAGCTCCGCCAGCTCGGGGCAGCTCGCGGCCGCCGTGGCGCCGAGCGGACGCGGGCCGAAGGCGGTGGCGTACGCGTCGTTCACATACGCCACCCGGTGCTCGGGGCCGTACAGCAGGGCGACCAGGGCGGGCAGTCCGCCGAGGATTTCCCGCAGGGAGAGGTCTTCGAGGGCGGGAACGTCCGTCACAGGTTCCGGGTCGGGGTCGGGGTCGGGCCGCTGCTCGTACTCACCACGGGCCGCGGGCACGGAACCGCGGCCCGTTCGCGCGGCGGCGCGGCGTTGCGTACCGGGGAGCCGGGCGCTCCAACGCGTGAAGTTCACGGAATCTCAGGCCTCATGGTGTCGATGTGCTGTTCGTCTTGGCCGGGCTGGTCGAGCCGGGGCAGGTCGTCGGGGCCGGATTGCGCCGAGCGGGCCGGATCACTCTCTGTGCAGATGTGAACCCACCTATGGTCACACGTCCAGTGTGGCCGACCGCACTGACCGTGGGGCCAGTCGCGTCTTCTACGTGTCCTTGGGGCGTTCGGGACGTTCGCCTCCTGCGGCGAGTTCGAATTCGGCGCGCGGATGCTCCAGCGAACCGAGGGAGACGATCTCCCGTTTGAAGAGCCCGGAAAGGGTCCATTCCGCGAGGACGCGGGCCTTCCTGTTGAAGGTGGGGACGCGGCTGAGGTGGTACACGCGGTGCATCAGCCAGGCCGGATAGCCCTTGAGCTTACGGCCGTAGACATGCGCGACCCCCTTGTGGAGGCCGAGAGACGCGACCGAGCCCGCGTAGGCGTGACGGTAGTCCTGAAGGGGTTCGCCGCGCAGGGAAGCGACGATGTTCTCGGCGAGGATCTTGGCCTGGCGTACCGCGTGCTGGGCGTTGGGCGCGCACTCCGTGCCGGGCTCGTCCGCCGTCAGATCGGGGACGGCCGCCGCGTCGCCGGCCGCCCAGGCGTGCTCGGCGCCGTCGACGGAGAGCTTCGCCGTACAGAGGAGGCGGCCCCGTTCGTTCAGCGGCAGATCGGAGGCCGCGAGGATCGGGTGCGGTTTGACGCCGGCGGTCCAGACGACCGTGCGGGTGCGGAAGCGGGCGCCGTCGCTCAGTACGGCGACCCGGTCCTCGCAGGACTCCAGGCGGGTGTCGAGCCGTACGTCGATATTGCGGGCGCGCAGCTCGCGTACGGCGTACTTGCCCATCTCCTCGCCGACCTCGGGGAGGATCTTGCCGGTGGCCTCGACGAGGATCCACTTCATGTCGTCGGCCTTGATGTTGTGGTAGTACCGCGAGGCGTAGCGCGCCATGTCCTCCAGTTCGGCGAGCGCCTCGACCCCCGCGTATCCGCCGCCGACGAAGACGAAGGTCAGGGCGGCGGCGCGGATCGCGGGGTCGCGGGTGGAGGAAGCGATGTCCATCTGCTCGATGACGTGGTTGCGCAGCCCGATGGCCTCCTCGACGGTCTTGAAGCCGATGCCGTGGTCGGCCAGACCGGGGATGGGGAGGGTACGGGAGACGGAGCCCGGCGCGAGGACGAGTTCGTCGTAGGTGAACTCGACGGTGCCGGTTCCCTCCTCCTCGGAGCCGAGGGTCCGCAGGGTGGCGGTGCGCTTGGCGTGGTCGATGGCCGTGGCCTCGCCGATGAGGATGGTGCAGCCGGGCAGCACCCGCCGCAGCGGGACCACGACATGGCGGGGCGAGATATTTCCCGCCGCCGCCTCCGGCAGGAATGGCTGATACGTCATATAAGGGTCGGGCGACACCACGACGACTTCGGCCTCGCCGCTCTTCAGCTTCTGCTGGAGACGCAGCGCGGTGTACATCCCGACATAGCCGCCGCCGACCACGAGAACGCGCGTGGCGGGCGAGGGAGCGGGGGTCGTCCCCCGGGAGTTCTCAGCCTTCACCATCCCATGACGCAACGGGCCCCGGTGTTTGTCCACAGGCGCGACAGATTGTGTGACCGGAGGCCGTTCGCGGTCCCGCGCGGGGAAAAGCGCCGGGATCGGCGGAGGAACGCAGGTCAGCGCGGGCGCGGGCGGGGGCGGGAGGGGGGTGAATCAGGCACCTTCCGGTCCTTGCTCCGATCGGGGGGCGCTCCGTGCGGAACCACCCCCTTCTGAATTGACCCGGGCTCAACTATGTTCGTACCTCGTCGGGGTGTCCGGCTCGTGACTGGACCGCGACCTCGGCTGTCAGGGCGGGGAGTCTCCGGGGGGAGACATCATTACCGGGGGAACGCTATGCACATTCAGGATTCGCATCGGCAGGCTGCCGTCGTTTCGGACGACGGCGGGAGAACGAGCACGACAGCGGATACGGCAGGCGCGGCGGGCACAGTAGGTGCCGCTGTGAGCACGGCAGGTACAGGCAAAAGCGGAGGGCTGGGATCCGCGGCGACGGGTTCTGCGGGGCCTGGGTCCGGAGGGCCGGGTTCTGGAGGGCTCGGATCCGGAGGGATCGGATCCGGGGTTCCGGGCTCTGGCTCCGGCTCCGGCTCCGGCTCCGGCTCCGGCTCTGGAGGGCCGGGGCGCTCGGCGCCGCTCCGCGTGGACGCACAGCGCAATCTGGAGCATGTACTGCGGGCCGCTCGCGAGGTGTTCGGCGAGCTGGGGTACGGGGCGCCGATGGAGGACGTGGCGCGCCGGGCCAGGGTCGGGGTCGGGACGGTCTACCGGCGGTTCCCGAGCAAGGACGTACTGGTCAGGCGGATAGCCGAGGAGGAGACATCCCGGCTGACGGACCAGGCGCGTACGGCACTGGGGCAGGAGGACGAGCCCTGGTCGGCTCTCTCCCGCTTCCTGCGCACGTCGGTGGCGTCGGGCGCGGGACGGCTGCTGCCCCCGCAGGTGCTGCGGGTGGGCGCGGACGCCGAGGAAGAGTCGGCGGGACGCGTCGCGCCGGACGCGGTGGCGGGACGAAGCGCGCAGGACGAGGCGCGGGTTCCGCAGCAGCGGCAGGCCGGCCGGCCCGAACTGCGGGTGGTCGGACAGCGGCCGTCGGCGGAGGATCTGGACGACCCGGGCGCCGTTGAACTGCTCGATGTCGTCGGACAACTGGTGGAGCGGGCGCGGGCGGCGGGTGAGCTGCGGGGCGATGTGACCGTGGCCGACGTGCTGCTGGTGATAGCCACGCCCGCGCCCGCGCTGCCGGACGCCGCGCATCAGGCGGCGGCCTCGGCACGGCTGCTGGACATCCTGCTGGAGGGGCTGCGGTCCCGGCCCGCGTAAGGCGGCGTCCGTACGTCGTCCGGTCACGAGGGTCCGTGCGGCCCTCGTGACCGTCCCGTCCGCCTCGAACTGGCCTACCGATAAACGCCCTTGATCCTTCCCCGAAAGGGTGAAGATTAAAGCGATCGTCTGGGAAACCGCCCCGGATGAGTGGTTGCCGGGCACGAAGGCCCGGGCGGTGCGGCGCGCTGTGGCACGCTGGCCCGGTGTTCGGGTCAGAGGGGTGCGTACGGGGGCTTCCGCGATGAAGGGTGACGGACGGGACAAGCCGCTTCGAGGCGGCGGAACCGGCGGTGGAACCGGGGGCGCTACCGAGGGCGGTACGGGACCCGAAGGGGCGTCCGCACGGCAGGTGCCGAGCCAGGGCGGGCCCAAGAGGGCGCCGGAACTTGGGAGTTCGGGGCCGCGTGGGGCTCGTGGGGCTCGTGGGGCGCGTGGAGGTCCGGGCGGTGCGGGGGGTGCGGACGGGCCCACGGGGGCGGAGACCAGCGTGCCGCCGCAGCGTGAACGGAGCAGCGGTTCTTCCGTGGAACAGCCCGCAGAACCAGTCATGGATCACCCAGTGGACCAGTCCGTCGATCAGTCCGTCGATCAGTCCGTCGATCATGCTGTGGGTCAGGCTGCGGGCCAGTCCGTGGACCAGGCCGTGGATCATGCTGTGGATCAGCCGACACTCGAACTGCCCGCTGCCGGGCGGCCCCTGTCGGACGCCGATCTGATCCAGCGGATGCGGGCCGGCGACGACCACGCGTACGAGGAGCTGTTCCGCAGGCACGCGCAGTCGGTGCGCCGTTACGCCCGTTCCTGCTGCCGCGACGCGCACACGGCCGAAGACCTGACGGCCGAGGTGTTCGCCCGTACCTTGCAGGCGGTACGGGGCGGCGCCGGGCCCGAGCAGGCGGTGCGCGCCTATCTGATGACGACCGTACGGCGCGTGGCCGCTTCCTGGGCGAAGTCCGCGAAGCGGGAGCAACTGGTCGAGGACTTCGCGGTGTTCGCGGCGCAGGCCGCGCGCGCCTCCGAGGTCTCGGACGCGGACACCCTCGATCTGGGCGCGGACGTCCTGGCGATGCGCGAGGCCGAGCAGTCCATGGCCATGCGGGCGTTCCGCAGCCTGCCCGAGCGCTGGCAGGCCGTGCTCTGGCACACCACGGTCGAGGAGGAGTCGCCGAGCGAGGTCGCGCCGCTCTTCGGGCTGTCCGCCAATGCCACGGCCGTGCTGGCCAGCCGGGCGCGCGAGGGCCTCAAGCAGGCGTATCTGCAGGCCCATGTGAACTCCGCGCTGATTTCGGAGGGCGACTGTTCCCAGTACGCGGACCGGCTCGGGGCGTACGCACGTGGCGGACTGCGGATGCGTGCCGAACGCGGGCTGCGCAAGCATCTGGACGAGTGCGTGAAGTGCCGCCTCGCGGCGGGCGAACTGGCGCAGTTCAACGCCGAGATCCCGGCCGTGGTGGTCCTGCCGATCGCGGTGATCGGCTGGTTCGCCGCCGGCTACTCGCTGAAGGCGGCCGGAATCGTGGCGGGCGCCGCCGCGGGGGCGACCGGTGCCGGTGCCGCCGCTGCCGCGACCGGTGCCTCGGGTGGCGCCGCCGCCGGAGCGTCCGGCGGGGCAGCCGTGGGCGGAGCGTCCGGCGGCGCGGCGGGCGGAGCCGCGGGGGGCGCCGGGGCTGGGGCCGGCGGTGGAGCCGTCGCGTCCGAGGGGCTCGGCGCACCGGCGAAGGCCGGCATCGGCGGGCTGGTGGCCGTCGCCGCGGCGGCCGGTCTCGTCTTCGCGCTGGCGAACAACTCCGGGCCCGATCGGCCGCCCAAAGCCAAGCCGCCGGTCGCGCAGCCCCTCGTACCGCAGAAGCCGGTGCCGTCGCCCGAGCCGCCGGAACCGGCCGCGCCCAAGCCGCCCCCGCCCGCACCTTCGCCGACGCCCAGCGTCAAACCCAGCGAGAAGCCCTCCCCCTCGCCGAAGCCCACTCCGTCACGGACCCCTGCCCCGAAGCCCCCGCCCAAACCCAGGCCCGAACCGCCGGCGCCTCCCGCGCCGAAGCCGCCCCCCAGCCCGAAGCCGCCGCCGGCCCTGGCCGACTTCCAGGTGAACCAGCTGGCGTTCGGCCCCATCGGCGACGGCTCCAAACCGGAGGTACGGCTCGGCGCGAGCGGCTGGCTCTGGCAGCGTTCGGGCGTGTCGATCGGCGGCACCCGCTACAGCCATGGCGTGACCATGCACTCCGCCTCGTCGGTCACCATCGACCTCAACCGGAGCTGCTCCCGCTACGCGGCCCTGGTCGGCGTGGACGATCTCACGATGGGGCTCGGTTCCGTGCGCTTCTCGCTGTACGGCGACGGGACTCGGCTCTGGCGCTCGCCCGTGGTGAGCGGTGGCGACGCGGCCGTACCCGTGGACGTGGGGATCGCCGGACGGAAGACCATCCGGCTGGTGGTGGAGCCGCATACGCCGTTCGACGTGGTGGCACTCGCCGACTGGGCCCGGTCCCGGATCAGCTGCCGCTGACGGGCCGGCCCCCGGAGCACCGCCCCGGAGCACTGCCCCCGGACCACCGCGCGGCGCCTACCTGTCGGCCCGGTCCCGCTCGGCGGCCCGGTGTCGCCCGTCGGCTTCGTCCCGCTCGACGGCCCCGTGTCGCTCGACGGCTTCGTCCCGCTCGGCGGCTTGGTGCTCCCCGTCCGCCTGGTCCCGCTCGCCCGCTCCGTCCCGCTCGCCCGCTCCGTCCCGCTCGTCGGGCCGTCCGTCGTGCTCAAGCTCCAGTAGTCCGGCGACCTGGTCGGGGGTGAGGACGCGTCCGGCCTCGTGCTCCGCCTCGTACCCGCGCGCGCCCAGCTCCGCGCGGGCCAGCGTCTCGATCCGCCGGGCCTCGGTCAACTCCGGTACGGAGCGCGGGCAGCCCGCCCGCCATGTCCCGGCGGCGGCCAGGATCCGCACAGCGCCACGGGGATCACCGGTGAGCAGCACCACCGGAGCCGCCATCTCGGCGAGCTGGGCGACGATCGGCGCCGCCAGCCCGCTCTTCCTCGCCGTGCGCAGCACGGCCGCCAGCGAACGGGCCGCGGCCACCGGCCCCTTCGTCTCGTACGCGGCGATCCGGGCGTCCAGCGCGTCGGCCGCCGCGGCGAAGAGCGGGGGTGGTGTGCCGTGCTCGCCTTCGGACCTCGCCTCGTCCAGCAGCGGTCTGGCCCGGGAGATCTCGCCCCGGTCCATGGCGAAGACCGCCCGCATGAAGGGGACGACAGCGCGGGCGTCCTGGACCTGATGGCGCTCGGCCTCTTCGGCGGCGCGGTCGAGCCGTCGCTCCGCGGCGGCCGTGTCACCGGCGCGGTACGCCAGCTCGGCCAGGCGCGCGAGCAGCAAAGGCGCCTCGGCGTGCGCCCCCACCTCGCGGGCGAACCGCAGCGCTTCCTCGTACGCGCACCGCGCCTCTTCGTACCGTCCGCGCGCCATGCCCGCCTCGCCGACGGCGCTCGCCACCTGGGCGCGCATCCACCGGTCGCCGACGCGTCGGCTCAGCTCACGCAGTTCGGCCAGGTCCTGATCGACGCCGTCCAGTCCGCCGGGCATGTCGACGACCAGGTGCGTACGGCCCATCAGCAGCGCGCCCGTTTCCCAGTCGCCGCCGTACGCACGGCAGTTGGCGATGGACGCGTCCATCGTGGCGCGTATGTCCAGCTTCTCGTCGCTGTCGTGGACGATCAGTCCCCACAGGAGCCCGGGGAAGCGGGCGGACTGCGGACCCGGTCTGCTGAAGGCCTCGCGGATCCGCCGGATGAGTTCCTGGAAGTGCGGGTCGGTGCGGAGCTTCTCGGCCTGGCCGCTCTCACCGGCGAGAAAGACGCGCAGCACCTGGAGCTGCATCCGGGGCCAGTACCGGGGGTCGTCGGTGCCGGCCGGTTCCGGGCCGAGGCTGAGCGCGCACTCCACCCAGGCGAGCCCCTCGGGGCGGTGGTTGCGCAGCCACCAGAACCAGCCCGTGGCGAAGACCAGCCGTAGCGTCGTCTCCTCGTCGCCCGCCAGGACGCTGCGGTGGAGGGCGGCCCGTATGTTGTCGAGGTCGATCTCCAGGCGGCGGATCCAGGGGAGTTGCTCCCCGGAACGCAGCCGGGGCTCGGCCTCCTCGGCGAGAGCGGTGAAGTACGCGGTGTGCGCGCGCTCGGCGGCGGACCGTACGGCGGGTGCCTCGGCGGCGCGTTCCGTGGCGTACTCGTGGATGGTCTCCAGGAGGCGGTAGCGCATCGCGCCGCCGGGGCCGGGGGCCGGGGTGGCGACGACGAGGGACTTGTCGACCAGCGCGCCCAGCAGATCAGGGACATCGAGGACGTTGAGGGCACTGGAAGTACGGGGAGCACTGGGAGTACGGGGGGCACTGTGATTACGGGGCGAGTCGGGGGACGCCCGGCCGGAAGGCCCAGCGGACGAGCCAGGGGACGCGCGGCCCGCCAAGACGCCCGCCGCGCCGCCCGCCGCGCCGCCTGAGGGCACGGCGACCGCGCCGCCGCACACGCCCTCGGCCGCCGTCAGATCCCAGCCGCCCGCGAAGACGGACACCTCGCGCAGGACCGTACGCTCCCGTTCGTCCAGCAGGTCCCAGGACCAGTCGACGACCGCGCGCAGCGTCTGCTGACGCGGCAGGACCGTCCGGCTCCCGCTGGTCAGCAGCCGGAACCGGTCATCGAGCCGGTCCGCGATCTGACGCGGAGTCAGCATCCGCAACCGCGCCGCCGCCAGCTCGATCGCCAGCGGCAGACCGTCGAGACGACGACAGATCTCCGCCACCGCCGCCGGATCCCCCGCCACATCGAACCCCGGCCACACCGCACGAGCACGCTCCGCGAACAAACGATGCGCCGGATCCGGAGGCAACGGCTCCACCGGCCGCACCGACTCACCCGGCACCCCCAACGGCTCACGACTCGTCGCCAGGATCCGGAGGCCGGGGCAGTGGGTGAGCAGAGTCTCGGCGAGAGCGGCGGCCGCCCCGATCACATGCTCGCAGTTGTCGAGGATGAGAAGCGTGCCGCTGCGGGCGAGATGTTCGATGAGCCGGGCGGTCGGATCGTTCTGGGTGGGGCGGCCGTCGCGGGCGGTGAGCTGGGTCTCGCGCAGCCCGAGCGCGCTCAGTACGGCCCCGGGCACGGCGGAGGGATGCTCAAGCGGGGCCAGTTCGACGAGCCAGGCGTTCCGGGGCGCGGACTCCTCGGCCAGGCGCGTCTTGCCGGAGCCGCCGGGTCCGGTGAGGGTGACGAGGCGCGAGCGGCGCAGATCGGCACGGATGACGTGGAGTTCGCGCTCGCGGCCGACGAACGAGGTCAGGCGGGGGCGCAGATTGCCGGGCGGCTCGCGGCTGTCCCCGGCGGGCGCGGGCGCCCGGCCGACGAGATCGGCGGGATCGACGGGAGCAGCGAGATCGGCACGGTCGACGGGATCACCTGGGTCAGCGGGGTCAGCGCCAGTGGAAAAAGCGGAGACAGCGGGAACAGCGGGAACAGCGGGAACAGCGGGCATAACGGGAACAGCGGCGACCACCGCGACGGCAGCGGCATCAGAGGCATCGGCGACGGCCCGAAGGGCGGTGTCGCCCGCCGCCCGGGAAGCGGTACCCGCCCCGGTGGCTTCCAGCAACTGCCTTTGCAGCGAGGCCAGTTCGGGACCAGGGTCCACACCGAGCCCGTCCGCCAGGACGCGGCGCGTGTCCTCGTACGCCGCGAGCGCGTCGGCCTGGCGGCCCTCCGCCCACAGCGCCCGGATGAGCTGCGCCCTGAAGGGCTCGTCGTACGGGTGGTCCGCGGCCAGCTCCCGCAGCTCCGGTACGAGCGTGGCCGTGGCGCCCCGGCGCAGATCGGCCTCGATGCGCTGCTGGAGGGCGGCCAGCCGCTGGGCCTCGGGCCGTACGCCGCGGTCCCGGTCGGGCAGATCGGCGAGCGCCGCCCCACGCCAGAGCGCGAGCGCCGCGCGCAGGGTACGGGCGGCGCTCCGCGGATCGCCCGCGTCGAGCTGCTCCGCCCCCTCGCGCGTGAGCCGCTCGAATACGTACAGATCGATGTCGTCCGGCACGGCCGCGAGCCGGTAGCCGCCGGGGACCGAATCGATGGCCTCCTTGCCGAGGACGCGCCGGAGCCGCCCGACGAGCGCCTGGAGCGCGGCGGGCGCGTCCTGCGGCGGCTCGCCGCCCCACACCTCGTCCACCAGCTCACCGACGGCGACGGGCCGGCCGGGGCGCAGCGCGAGCGCGGCGAGGAGCGCCCGCAGCCGGGGTCCGCCCAGCGGCAGGCTTCCGCCGTGTCCGTCACGTACCTCCGTGACGCCAAGGATGAGATACCGCACGCGGCCCATTGTGACCGCAGGGTCTGACAACGGCTGACGGGTTTTCCCGGAGCGGCGCCGCCTTTGCGTGAGACCCCTGCCACGAGGGGGGAGACCCCGCCGCGAGGCCGGAGACCTCCGCCACGAGGCGGGAGATCCCTGCCGCGAGGCCGGCGACCTCCACCGCGGGCGTCCTCGCGAGGCGGGCGGCCTACGCCGTGAACCCCGCCGCCACCCCGTACCGAACCCCGCCGCCACCCCGTACCGGACCCCGCCGCGTCTCCACTGGCGCGGCGTCGGCCGCTCTACTGGTGCAGCGTCGGCCGCGGCACCACGCCGCCCGCCACCGCGCGCTGACGCGGCGCCGCCGTCCCCGTCCAGCAGGTGCCGCGCCGGGACAGCAGCCGCCGCAGCCACAGCTCCGTCGAGACCAGGTCCGCGATCCCGTCCAGGGGCACCGGCTCGCCCTCGGCCGCCGCGCGCAGTGCCTTGCGTACGACGCGGGCCTCCACCAGGCCCGCGTCCGCGAGCAGCGGCGCGTCGAAGAGGTCGATCAGCTCGCCGATCGCCGCGCGCAGGCCCACGCGCGTCGCGGCGGCGGCGCCGTCCCGGGAAGTGGCGCCCCAGCCCGGCGGCAGGTCGTGGATGCCGGCCCCGGCGAGGACCGTACGGAGCACATCCGCGCGGGCGCCCGGCTGGACCCGCAGCGCCTCGGGCAGATCGCGGCAGGCCCGTACCACCTGGTTGTCGAGGAACGGGGCGTGTAGCCGCTGGCTGCGGATCTCCGCGGCCTGCTCGAAGACGCGGTGGTCGGCGGCGTGGCGGGCGAGCGCGGCGCGGGCGCGGGCCTCGCCGGGGCGCTGTACGGAGGTGGGCCGGGTCGAGGCCGACATCAGGCGAACCGATACTTCGGCGAGCGCCTCCCCCGTCAGCCAGCGCGCGGCGGGTCCGGGTCTGGACCAGGTGAGGGCGGCCAGCGACGCCCCCAGCGGGCTGATCGCGGCGGCGGTCAGCACCCCCCTGTTGGCCTCGGGGAGCCGGGCGGCGGCCTCTTCGAGGCCGGTGCGGTACGGCGTACGCGCCAGCCTGCGGGCCGCCCGGTAGACGGTCAGCGGGATGAACAGCGAGGCCGGCGACGGCCCTTCGGCCCTGGCGAGCGCGCTGACCGGGTGCAGGAGATGGCGTCTGCGCCGGTCGAGCAGCAGATCGGCCAGGCGCGCCGGATGCGCGTCGAGCACCTCGCGTGCGCCCGCCCCGGTGAAGTGGTCGGCGCTGCCCGCGGCGAGCCTGCGGCGGTGCCGCTCCGCGGTGACGAGGGACGGCCCCGGTTCGTCGGTGAGCGGGCCCTCCAGCTCGGCGTACGGCAGGGCCTCTTCACCGGCCGCGACGACGACGTGGTGCAGCCGCGGGTTGGCGGCGATGACCCGGGCCCGTTCCAGCTCGGCTTCGTCGCGGCCGCCTGCGGACAGATCGTTGAAGGTGACGGCGAGCAGCCGCTCCCCCGCGCCGGTGCCGTGCCCCAGGATCGTGCCCGGCGCCCCGGGCAGCCCGGCGGCGAGCAGCGCGAGGGTGCCGGAGGCGCTGCCGCCCGACAGGTCGGCGCCGATGCCGGGGACGGGCCCGCCCCGGGCGGCGCGCCGGTCCGCGGGCCCCATGCCGGGGACGGGTCCGGGGTCGGGCGGCAGGGTCTCGGGGGCGTGGCGCGGCGCCAGCAGCCTGGCGCGTACGGCTTCGATGAGCGCGTCCCGTACGCCCTCGACGGCGCGGTCCGGGTCGCGCTGTGGCCCCGCGACGGCGAGGGAGGCGACCGGCTCGTATCCGGTGATCTCGCGCGAGCCCTCGCGCAGGACGAGCGCGTGTCCCGGCGGGATGCGTTTGACGCCGTCGTACGGGGTGGTGTCGCGCAGCGCCTCCGGGGTCTCGGGGCAGGCGAGGAGCGCGGCCAGATGTCCGATGTCGAGCTGTGCCTCGATGAGATCGGCGAGCGGCAGGGCGGCGGTGGCGTACGCCGTGCCGTTCGCCCACGGCGTGTAGAAGACGGGCCGGGCCCCGGCCAGGTCGCCGGCGACGGTGATGCGGCGGCCGATCTGGGCGACGGCCGTGTAACTGCCCGGCCAGGCGGTGAGATGGCGCAGGGCGCCGCCGCGCGCGGCGAACAGCCCGACCCGCAGCTCCTCGTCGGTGGCCCCGCAGCAGCCGAGCACGGCGAGCCGGGTGAAGGGGTCGACGGTGACGACCCTGACCTCGTCGGGCCGCCAGTCGCCCACCGCCCACAGCGGATCCGGGTCGCCCCACAGGAGCTGGGATCCGACGGGGTGCACGCTGCCGCTCTCGGAGCCGTCACCGACCGGGCCGACGGCCCCCGCCGTACCGAAACGCGCGGCGATACTGCTCCATCCCACCAACCAGCGCATCGCCGCCTCCACAGCCTGTGGACAAGTCCAGACCAAGCTGGAAACGCTTGAGCTGAAGCCGTTCGGGAACATGCTGCCATGACAACAGCGCACAGGAGGGCCTACGGAAGCGCGGGTGGGAATGCGAATGCGCCCCTGGCATTGGCCATTTGGCGGAGATGTGGCGCTCCGCGGACAGACAGCATTCAGCCAATCTCCGGGCCCGGCATGTCAGTTCGACGCCGGTATACGTTCAGTCCGGGAGGCGTGTCCCGCCTCCCGGACTGATCCACCGCCCGCGGGGATTGGGGCGGCGGGATCCCCCAGCCCACTGGTTCCAGTACGCAGTGGGCCGACCCACGCAGGACTCATGGAAGCGCTCCCGCTCCGCCGGGGCCAAGAGCGCACGGCCGGGCGCGCGCTGCACAGCCGGAGCACGGCGTGCCGCCCGGGGACGTACGGCGTGATCACCGCACGGACAACAATCCCGCCATCCGGAACTCCGCCCCTTAACGGTCGGGATGTGGCGAACTACGCTGGGTTTACGAATGCCGCGCGCCTATGCCGCGAAGCGGCGGGCGTCTGTGTGCCGAGGGGTGACGCATGTCCAGGGAGCTACGCGGGCCGAACGAAAAGCTCGGAACCGTTCTCGCCCTCGCGGGAATCAGCAACGCCGGCCTCGCCCGGCGGGTCAACGACCTCGGGGCCCAACGCGGCCTGACACTCCGCTACGACAAGACCTCCGTGGCGCGATGGGTGTCGAAGGGGATGGTTCCGCAGGGTGCGGCGCCCCATCTCATCGCCGCGGCCATCGGAGCGAAGCTGGGACGTCCCGTCCCACTCCATGAGATCGGTCTCGCGGACGCGGACCCGGCCCCCGAGGTCGGGCTCGCCTTCCCGCGCGACGTGGGCGAGGCGGTGCGCGCGGCGACGGAGCTGTACCGGCTGGACCTCGCGGGCCGCCGCGCGGGCAGCGGCGGCATCTGGCAGTCGCTGGCCGGATCCTTCGCAGTGAGCGCTTACGCCACACCCGCTTCCCGGTGGCTGATAACACCCGCCGACTCCTCGGTCGCCCGTGACGCGGCGGTCGCGGAGGCGGCGCAGGGAGCGCATGGCGGGAGCGGGGGGGCCGTCGATGCCTCAGGAACAGGCGAGGTCACGCCGTTGCGCGTGGGCCACAGCGATGTGGCCAAGCTACGGGAGGCGGCCTCGGACGCCCGGCGCTGGGACTCCAAGTACGGCGGCGGGGACTGGCGTTCCTCGATGGTGCCCGAGTGTCTGCGGGTCGACGCGGCGCCGCTGCTCCTCGGCGCGTACAGCGACGAGGTGGGCCGGGGGCTCTTCGGGGCCACCGCGGAACTGACCAGGCTGGCCGGCTGGATGGCCTTCGACACCGGCCAGCAGGAGGCCGCGCAGCGCTACTACATCCAGGCGCTGCGGCTGGCCCGCGCCGCCGCCGACGTACCGCTCGGCGGTTATGTGCTGGCCTCCATGTCGCTCCAGGCGACCTACCGCGGCTTCGCGGACGAGGGCGTGGATCTCGCCCAGGCGGCGCTGGAGCGCAACCGCGGTCTTGCCACCGCCCGCACGATGAGCTTCTTCCGGCTGGTGGAGGCGCGCGCGCACGCGAAGGCGGGCGACGCGGTCGCGGCCGGGGCCGCGCTGAAGGCGGCGGAGGGCTGGCTGGAGCGCTCGCGGGACGGCGACGCCGATCCGTCGTGGCTGGGTTTCTACTCGTACGACCGGTTCGCGGCCGACGCCGCCGAGTGCTATCGCGATCTGAAGGCGCCGCGCCAGGTACGGCAGTTCACGGAGCAGGCGCTGTCCCGGCCGACGGAGGAGTTCGTACGCTCGCACGGCCTGCGTCTGGTGGTGAGCGCCGTCGCCGAGCTTGAGTCGGGCAATCTGGACGCGGCGTGCGCGGCGGGCACGCGGGCCGTGGAGGTGGCGAACCGGATCTCCTCCGCGCGTACGACGGAGTACGTACGGGATCTGCTGCACCGCCTGGAGCCGTACGGGGACGAGCCCCGGGTGGTGGAGCTGCGCGAGCGCGCGCGGCCCCTGCTGGTGGCGCCCGCCTGACCCCGGCGCCCGCCTGACCCCGGCGCCCGGCCGGCCGGCCGGGCCCCGTACCGGAATCCGCCCCGGAACCTGTCCCGGAATCCGCCCCGGAACCCGTCCTGGAATCTGTCCGCGAGACGTGACACACATGTCCGCCGGTCAACGGTTCGATCGCGGTGGTTTAAGCGCGTCTCCGGCGGGCCAGTGCACTATCGGGGTGGGAGGTGGCGCGCATGAGCGGACGCGGACGCGTGGGTTTCGACTGCGAGGTGCTGGTGATCGGCGGCGGGATCGTCGGTCTCTCGACGGCGTACGCGATCACGCGCGCCGCTCCGGGCACCAGGGTCGTCGTGCTGGAGAAGGAGCCGGGCCCCGCCCGCCACCAGACGGGCCACAACAGCGGGGTGATCCACAGCGGCGTCTACTACCGCCCCGGCTCGCTCAAGGCGCGGTACGCCGTGCGCGGCTCCGCCGAGATGGTCAAGTTCTGCGCGGAGTACGGCATCGCGCACGAGGTCACGGGCAAGCTGATCGTCGCGACGCGGCGCGACGAGCTGCCCCGGCTGCACGCCCTGGTCCAGCGCGGCAGGGAGAACGGCATTCCGGTGCGGGAGCTGGGCCCGGCGCAGATCACGGAGTACGAGCCCCAGGTGCGCGGCCTCGCGGCGATCCAGGTCGGTACGACCGGCGTGTGCGACTTCGTCGCGGTCGCCGAGCAGCTCGCCGAGTCGGCCGGGGCCGCGGGCGCGTCCGTACGGTACGGATCCGAGGTCACGGCCATCGACCGGCGGCCCTGGGGCGTCGCGGTCCGTACGGCCTCCGGCGCGGTGGTCAGGGCGCGGGCCCTGGTGAACTGCGCGGGGCTCCAGTGCGACCAGGTGGCACGGCTCGCGGGCGACGACCCGGGAATGCGGATCGTGCCGTTCCGGGGCGAGTACTACGAGCTGGCCAGGCCGGACCTGGTACGGGGGCTGGTCTATCCGGTGCCCGACCCGGCGTTCCCGTTCCTGGGCGTGCATCTGACCCGCTCCATCGACGGCGGGGTCCACGTCGGGCCGAACGCGGTCCTGGCGCTGGCCCGCGAAGGCTACACCTGGTCGGACGTACGCCCCGGCGAGCTGGCGGCCACCCTCAGCTGGCCCGGCTCATGGCGCACGGCGCGCAAGCACTGGCGGTACGGCGCCGGTGAGCTGCACCGTTCGCTCTCGAAGCGCGCCTTCGCGACGGCCGTACGGCGGCTGCTCCCGGCGGTCACGGACGCGGACCTGCGCCCTGCGGCGGCCGGGGTACGGGCCCAGGCGGTGCTGCGGGACGGCACGCTCGCGGACGACTTCCTGATCCGGCAGACCCCGCGCACGGTGCATGTGCTGAACGCCCCGTCACCGGCGGCGACCGCCTCGCTGCCCATCGGCCGGGAGGTCGCGCGGCGGGTGCTGGCGGCACTGGCGGAGGACTGAGCCCATAGCCCAGGGCCCCAGGTCTGCGGGGCTCCAGGTCTGCGGGGCTCCAGGGCTCCAGGGCTCCAGGGCTCCAGGGCTCCAGGGCTCCGTAGCAGGATCCGGGCCTCCGTAGAATCGGAGGCACTGTGAACGAGACGAACGAGATGGCCGAGAACCGCACCATGAGCCGGATGTTTCCCGAAGGCACGGGCCCTGCGGCCGACCCCGCCGGATCCCACTTCGAGCGGCGCATCCGCAGCTTCCAGCCACGCCGGAGCCGTGTCACCACCGGCCAGGCCGAGGCGTTGCGGCGGATGTGGGCCGACTGGGGCATGGACATCGACGGGCAGCGGGTCCTCGACCCGGACAAGCTGTTCGGCGGGCTGCCGGTCGTCCTGGAGATCGGTTTCGGGATGGGCGAGGCCACGGCGCGCATGGCCGCCGCCGACCCGGACACCGGCATCCTCGCCGTCGACGTGCACACCCCCGGCCAGGGAAATCTGCTCCGGCTCGCGGAGGAGAACGGTCTGACCAACATCCGGGTGGCCAACGGCGACGCGATCATCCTGCTCAGGGAGATGCTGCCGGCCGAGTCGCTCGCCGGGCTGCGGATCTACTTCCCCGACCCCTGGCCCAAGAAGCGGCACCACAAGCGGCGGCTGATCCAGCGGGAGTTCCTCACGCTGGCCGCGGGCCGGCTGAAGCCGGGGGCCGTACTGCACTGCGCGACGGACTGGGAGCCGTACGCCGAGCAGATGCTCGCGGAGCTGACGGCTCACCCGGGCTTCGAGAACACCCAGGAGGATGGCGGTTACGCGCCACGGCCCGGCTTCCGTCCGCTGACGCGG
The DNA here is from genome assembly GCF_055639435.1 of Streptomyces sp. NPDC039430. Classification (NCBI taxonomy): domain Bacteria; kingdom Bacillati; phylum Actinomycetota; class Actinomycetes; order Kitasatosporales; family Streptomycetaceae; genus Streptomyces; species Streptomyces sp. NPDC039430. The sequence goes on from NZ_JBVKAK010000009.1 coordinate 20,192, forward strand.
TTCGAGGGGCAGGGGCTCGACAAGGGCCATGTCGTGCACGACCTGCTGTTCCACCGCGTACTCCGGCTCGCGTAGCCCGGACCCGCGTACTCCGCTCACGCGTGCCCCGTCCCGCATGACCCGTCCCGCCAATCCGAGGCAGCGATCCGGGCACGGGCACGGGCTCGGGCACGCGCTCGGGCTCGGGCACGCGCTCGGGCTCGGGCTCGGGCTCGGGCACCATCGCCAGGTGTCGGTGCCCCTCGTTAGGGTCGTCGGGTGTCAGAACCGTCCCCGCAGCCACCCGGTCCGCGTCCGGCGATCCCCGTCTACGAGCACCAGCAGCGGCTCGGTGAGCTGTGGGCCGCTGTCCCGGAGCCCGCCCGCAGGCGCTACCGGCCGCGCCGCGCGTTCTGGCGGCGCCGCGCGGTGCGGGTGGGGGCCGTGATCACGGTGCTCGTCCTCTGCGCTCTGGTGATCCTCGCCCTCGTCCGGGACCAGACCGGCACGCAGGGCTTTCTGGTGGGCCTCGGTCTGGCCGTCCTGCCCGTACCGCTGCTCATCACGGCCTTCCGCTGGCTGGACCGGGTCGAGCCGGGCCCCTGGCGCAATCTGCTCTTCGCCCTGGCCTGGGGTGCCTTCGCCGCCGCCCTCGTCGCGATCATCGCGAACTCGTTCGCGACCGAGTGGATAGCCACCGCCACGGCCGACCCGGCGGGCGCGGAATCGCTCGGTGCCACGGTGATAGCCCCGGTCGTGGAGGAGAGCGCCAAGGCCGCCGCGATCCTGCTGATCTTCCTCTTCCGCAGACGGGCCCTCACCGGGCTCGTCGACGGCGTCGTGATCGCGGGGTTCAGCGCCACCGGCTTCGCCTTCACCGAGAACATCCTCTATCTCGGCAGCGCCTTCGGCGAGGACCAGCACCTGGGCAACTCCGGCCTGGCCTCCGTCACGGCCGCGACCTTCTTCGTACGGGTCGTCATGTCGCCGTTCGCCCATCCCCTCTTCACCGTGCTCACCGGCATCGGCTTCGGCCTGGCGGCGACGGCGGCCCGCCACCAGAGGATGCGCCGGTTCGCCCTGCCCCTGCTCGGCCTGGCCCTGGCGATGGGCCTGCACGCGCTGTGGAACGGGTCGGGGGCGGTCTTCGGCCCGTACGGCTTCTATGTGGTGTACGGCGTGTTCATGGTGCCGGTCTTCGCCCTGCTGACCTGGCTGGCGATCTGGAGCCGCCAGCGCGAGCTGCGCACGGTCGGGTCCGAGCTCCCCGCGTACGCCGCGGCCGGCTGGCTGACCCCGGCCGCGCCCCTCGCGCTCTCCTCCATGCGGGCGCGCACCCTGGCGCGTGACTTCGCGGGCCGTACGTACGGACCGTGGGCGGCCAGATCGGTCGGGGAGTACGAGGCGTTCGCGACGTCCCTGGCGTTTCTGCGCCACCGGGCCCACCGGGGTGTGGTGGGCCCGGACTTCATCGAGCGCGAGCAGGAGCTGCTGCACCATCTGTGGCAGCGCAGGGAGATAGCCGGGCCCGCGCTGACCTATGCGGCGCGGGCCACGGGCCGGGTGCGGGTGCCGCCGCCGTACATCGACTACGACGGCTACAACCCGTACCGCCAATGAGGAACCTGGCTCATGACCAACCAACCTGGCATATGTCGGGCGAGGGCCTCAGGCGGAGGCCGTGGTGAGCTCCGCCAGCTCCTCCGCCGTCAGCTCAAGGGCCGCCGCCGCCAGCAGCGCGGGCAACTGCTCGGTCGTACGCGCGGACGCGAGCGGTGCGACCACCGTCGGCTGCGCCGCCAGCCAGGCCAGTGCGACGGTCGCGACCTCGGCGCCCCGCGCCCCGGCGATCCGGTCCAGCGCGGTCAGGACCTTGCTGCCCCGCTCGGACTCCAGATACGTGGCCGCGCGGTCGGCGCGGGGACTGTCGACCGTGGTCCCGGGACGGTACTTGCCGGTGAGGAAGCCCGAGGCCAGCGCGAAGTACGGCACGGCCGAGAGGCCGTGACGCCGGACGGTGTCCTGCAGCTCGCCCTCGTACGTGTCCCGCGAGACCAGGTTGTAGTGCGGCTGGAGCGCCACATAGCGGGCCAGCCCCTCGCGCTCCGAGAAGGCGAGCGAGGCGGCCAGCCGCTCCGCGCTGATGTTGGAGGCGCCGAGCGCGCGGACCTTGCCCGCCGTCACCAGCTGGTCGAGGGCGGTGACGATCTCCTCGACCGGGACCTCGGGGTCGTCGAAGTGCGTGTAGTAGAGGTCGATGTAGTCCGTACGGAGCCGACGCAGGGACTCCTCGACGCCGGCCTTGATGGTGGCGGCCCGGAGCCCCTTGTACTGCGGGTGCCCGCCGACCTTGGTCGCGACCAGCACCTCGGAGCGATTGCCGCGCGAGGCGATCCAGTTGCCGATGACGGTCTCGGATTCACCGCCCTTGTGGCCCGGCACCCAGGCGGAGTACAGGTCGGCGGTGTCGATGAAGTTCCCGCCTGCGGCGGCGTACGCGTCGAGGACGGCGAAGGAGGCCGTCTCGTCGGCGGTCCAGCCGAAGACATTGCCGCCGAGGGCGAGCGGGAAGACGTGCAGATCGGAAGAGCCCAGTGGGCGCAGAGCGGTCATAGGCGGCTGCAACTCCCGAAGGGGTCCGCCCTATTCCGCTCCACGCCCCGATAGGGACCGTATGGGGGAATGTCCGCCGAACTCGCGGCCCCACGAAACCGCGGCCCCACGAACCCAACGGGCTCGCGAACCCAACGGGCCCACGAGCCCACAGGCTCGCGGGCCCACAGGCTCGCGGGGGAAGGTCCGTGGAGACGAGGTCTACGGGTTGAGGCCCTTGCCGCGCAGCCAGCTCATCGGGTCGATGCCCGAGCCGCCCGCCGTGTGGACTTCGAGGTGCAGATGGGCGCCGGTCACGTTGCCGGTCGCGCCGACCCTGCCGATGACCTCGCCGGTGCTGACCTTCTGCCCGGCGCTCACGCTGATCGAGGACTGGTGGGCGTACCAGATCTCCGTGCCGTCATCGAGCTCCAGGACCGTGCGGTATCCGTACGAGCCCGACCAGCCGGCCGACTTGACGGTGCCGCTGTGCACGGCCTTGAGCGGGGTGCCCGTCGGCGCGGCGAAGTCCAGGCCGGTGTGCTGGCCGGAGGACCACAGCGAGCCGGCCTGACCGTAGGTCGAGGTGATCGTGTACGAGGAGGTGGGGATCGCGTAGCTGGCGGCCAGCTTGGCCAGCCGCGCCTTCTCCGCCTTGGCCCTGGCCTCGGCCTCGGCCTTCTTCTTCGCCTCTTCGATCTTCTTCTCGGCCTCGGACTGCTGCTTCTTGGCCTCGGCCGCGGCCTTCTCGGCCGCCGCCGACTCCGCGGCCGCCTTCTGCGCCGCGTCGGCCCCGGTCTGCTGCGCCTCGGCCTGCTGGAGGATACGGGCGCGCAGCGCCTCTCCCGCGTCGGTGGCGCCCTGTTCGGTGTCCGAGGCCGTGAGCCCGGCGGTGGTGAGCGGGGCGGCGAGCACCTCGGACTCGGAGTCGTCCGAGGCGAGCGAGCCCATTCCCGGCAGAGACTTGGCGTCCGGAAGATTGTCCGCGATCGCGTCGGGCAGGGATATGGAGACCGCGGGCTTGTCCTGCGCGGTGGCGATGCCGCCCGCGCCGACGGCGGCGATGACGCCCACGCCGAGGACGGTGGAGCTACGGGCCAGTCCGCGCTGCTTGGCGACGCGATGCCGGCCGCGTACGGGCCGTATGGACTCCTCGGTGGGATTCCATTCCCCCCATGCCCTGTCCGGCTCGTCGCCGTGGGAGCGCGTTTCGAAGAGGGCTTCGGGGGCAGGCTTGTTGGACGCCACTGAGGCGTACTCCTTTCCTTCCTTCTCGCCTACCGGGTTAGCTGACGGGTTCGGAGCAGGAAGGTCTCCTACGAGCGCTCCTGCCGCACAAGGCGACAGAAAACACCCGATTCACCCCAATTGGTGGTTCCCCGGTTCCCTTGCGGGATTCGGCGCGTGCGCACGGTGCCATCTCTTACGACGGCTGGGACGACCGCGCTGCGTTATCGAACGTTAATAGAGACCCGGGCCTTATTCCAAGCTGTTCCGGGTGATCGTTAACGACTTCGCATCGGACGTACCGGGACGGAAGGGAACGGAATCGGGCGAGTTGACGGCCCATCAGGGCGGCTCGCATTTCTGACGGTGTGTCAAATGTTATGCGGAGGGATACCTCTCGACTACGGACGGTGGCGAGGGGTCCGGCCGGACGCATCCGTCCGGCGATCCGGCTGACGACGCCGGCTGATGGCTCCGGCCGTCTCACGGCACCAAGGGCATGGTCCTGCGCCGCTCCGGCTCACCCTCCGAGGGCCGGCTGACCGCCAGCAGCGCCATGTCGTCCTGGCTCCCGCCGCCCGTGTGCCGCCGCACATCGTCGATGAGCGCCTGGAGCATCTCGTCGGGCCCCTGGAAGACCCGGCCGTCGAGCCGTTCGCGCGGGACGTAGAAAACCCCGTGGGCATCACGCGCCTCGGTCAGCCCGTCCGTATAGAAGAGCAGCGTCGCGCCTTCCGGATACGCGGCCTGCTCGGCGCGGTCCGGCCACATACCCAGTTCGCTCATCCCGAGCGGCAGCGCGGGGTCGGTCGCGACGAGCATCCGCACCTCGCCGTCGCCGCACACCAGCAGCGGCTCGGGGTGGCCGCGGTTGACCAGCCGCACCACACCCTCGTCGTGCGGGATCTCGGCCAGTACGGCCGTCGTGAACCCCTCGAAGATATCGAGCGCGTCCTGCCGTGTCCCCTCCCGCCGGAGAGCCCGCTCCAGCCGCTGCGCGACCGCCTCCAGCGAACTCTCCTGCTCGGCGGCCTCCCGGAAGGACCCGATGACCACCGCCACCGCTTCGACCGCGTCAAGACCCTTCCCCCGTACATCCCCGACCACCAGCCGCACCCCGTACGGCGTGTCCTGTACGGCGAAGAGGTCCCCGCCGATGAACGCGCCCTCCTGCGCCGCCTCGTACCGCGCGGCGATCCGCAGCCCCCCGATCCGTTCGGCGGGTCTGGGCAGCACCGCGCGCTGGGCGGTCTCGGCGATGATGCGGGCGGAGGCCAGCCGCTCACCGCTGCGCCGTACGACACCGTTGATGTACAGCGCCAGCAGGGACACGACCAGCACCGTCAGCACCTCGCTGATCGACTCCACCTGGAACTGGGTGTCCGCGTGGATGTGCAGCACCACCTCGGCGACCAGCGAGGTGAGGGCGATGACGAGCGTGCCTGCCATCGGATAGAACGGGGCGGCGACCAGCGGAGCCGCGGCGAAGAGGGGGGACGCGGTGACGCGCGTCGGGGTCACGAGGTCGAAGATCACCCCGGCGACGATCACCAGCACGGGCAGCACCCGTACCAGCCTGCGTCCGGTACGGCCGCGTCCCGCGGGATACCGGCCGCCGCCGCGGACGTTGTCACCGGCCGTCCAGAAACCCGTTCCGCGACCTGCCCAGATACCGGCGTCCTCAGCCGCCCGCCGGCCTGTGCCGCCCGTGCCCTTTCCGAGCTTCCTCAGTCTCCACACCAGTGGTCTCCTGCCCGGTCCGCCGACTGCTGCGGACGGTGCCGCGCTCCATCAGGCTGGCCGCTGCCATCCCGGGTGGCGACTCGCCGTCGGCCGAGTGGGCTACGGCGAGCGGCCCCGCCGGCCCGGCCGGTGCTCCGGCGCACCGATCGGCCGACGGCCCCGATCAGTCGGTCGGCTGGCGCCCGGCGTACACCCTCATGGCGTCCCGCACGAGCACAGCCGTACCTTCACCGTACTTGTCATGGTCGACGGGGAGCGCGCGTCATCGAGGCCACGACGGAATCCGGGCCCGGAGCGAGCGGACCGGCAGCCGGTCCGCTCGTACCCGTACCGGCGGCCGGTCCGGGCCCGGGTGGACACGACGAAGGCCCGGATTCACCAGGAATCCGGGCCTTCGTTTTCTTCCAGTAGCGGGGACAGGATTTGAACCTGCGACCTCTGGGTTATGAGCCCAGCGAGCTACCGAGCTGCTCCACCCCGCGCCGTTGAATGCAACTCTACGCCATCCGGAGCAAGATCATCACCACTCGGCGCACGGACGGGCTAGGCGGCCTCGACGACATCGGCACGGACCGCGGCGGCCCACTCCACCAGAAGCCGCTGGTAGCGCTCCTGCTCGGCGGGCGGCAGCGCGCCACCGGCGCGCGCCCACAGGGCACGGATCTCCGCGTTGACGACAGCGGCAGACCTGACAGCGCGTAACGAGTCGCCGTCACCGGAAGCGGGGGAAGAAGTGGACGAGGAAGCGAACATAGGACCAAGGCTACGGCCAGCCACTGACAATCGGCAGAGCGTGTCCCCCTACGCTTACACCGGTGATTGAAACCATCGTGTTCGACGTCGGCGAGACCCTCGTCCGCGACGACCGCTACTGGGCGTCCTGGGCCGACTGGCTGGGCATTCCCCGGCACACCATCTCCGCGCTCGTCGGCGCCGCGACCGTCCAGAACCGGGACCACACCGACGCCCTCCGCCTCATCAAGCCCGGCATGGACGTCGGCGAGGCGTACCGCGCCAGGGAGGCCGCCGGCCGCGGCGACCATCTCGACGAATCCGATCTCTATCCCGATGTACGGCCCGCCCTGGCGAGCCTCCGGGCCCTCGGCGTCCGTGTCGTCCTCGCGGGCAACCAGACCGTCAGGACCGGAGAGCTGCTGCGCGGCCTCGATCTGCCCGTCGATCTCGTCGCCACCTCGGGCGAGTGGGGCGTGGAGAAGCCCTCGCCGGAGTTCTTCGCGCATGTCATCGAGGTGTCCGGCGCGGCGCCCGACAGGACGGTGTACGTGGGCGACCACCCCGCGTACGACCTGTTCCCGGCCAGGGAGGCGGGCCTGCGCGCCGCCCATCTGCGACGCGGCCCGTGGGGCTATCTGTGGGCGGACGATCCGGAGGTGATCGAGGCGGCGGACTGGCGGATCGACAACCTGACGCAGCTGGCCGCCATCGCGGCGGAGCAGAGGGAACGCGCCGACCACACGGAACGGGCGGAACGGGCGGAACAGCAGGGTTGACGGAGCTGACAGGGCTGACAGGGCGGGTGGGGCTGACGGTGCCGACAGGACCGCCAGGCCTCCCTGTGGACAGGGCACCTGTGGGCAGGATCCCTGTGGGCAGGACCTCTGCGGACCGGCGCCACCCCGGCTCACACCACGCTGTACTCGTGCGCGGGACCCCCCTGCCACTCCACCCAGGCGGGGTCGTCCAGCAGTTCCCAGGCGTCCGGCAGCCCCGCCAGGCGCAGGAATTCGATCAGATGGTCGTCGGAGTGGGCGAGCCCCATGATCCGCCCACGGACCGTGACCCGCCGCCCGCCTGTCCCTGACGCCCGGTGGACGACGATCGGTGCATCACTCATAGGCCCAAGAGTGCGTCGATCTCGCCTCGTCCGCAGCCTCTGGGACCCGCTTCTTTTCCGCATGGGCTGTCGGTTGGATCACACCCACGGATCACATCCGCGGATACACCCATGGATCACGGCCGACGATCACGACCACGGACACGATCACGGGTCACGGATCACAGATCGCGACCAGTCGTAGCCCGGGAGGCTCCCCCGTCTCAGCGGAGGAGGGCGAAGACCTCGTCGATCGCGGCGCACGTCCGGTCCGTGTCGTCGTCCGTCACGGCGGCCGAGACGAACCAGCAGGCGAGTCCGTGCGCGTTGGTGTGGATCCCGCGGCGCAGCAGTTCGTGCCGGAAGGTGTCATAGCGCCGCTGGTCGAGACGGAGGGTGTCGCGGTAGTGCCGGGTGGGGGCGCCGTCGTCCGAGAACACCACCTGGAACATCGCGCCGACCCCCTGCACCGCGCACGGGACCCGGTGGTCGGTGGCCGCCCGGCGTACGGCCTCCATGATCCGCTGCCCGGTGTCGTCGATCCTCTTGGTGACGGCCGGGTCGGCGAGCGTGCTGAGCGTGACCAGCGCGGCCGTGGCGCAGAGCGGCGAGGCGTTGTACGTACCCCCGTGCTTGACCCGGCCGGTGGCGAGCGCCGCCATCACCTCATGGCGGCCGGCGAACGCGGCGATGGGCAGGCCGCCGCCCAGGGCCTTCGAGTAGACGGCCAGATCGGGGTCGACGTCGAAGAGCGCCTGCGCGCCCCCCGGGCCGGTACGGAAGCCGGTGCAGACCTCGTCGAAGATCAGGATGATCCCGCGCTCCGTGCACGCGTCGCGCAGCAGCCGCAGATAGCCGGGCGCGGGCATGGTGCAGGCGTTGTTGGCGACGATGGGTTCGCAGATGACGGCCGCGAGCCGGCCGCGATGGGCGTCGAGTACGTCGCGCAGCGCGTCCGGGTCGTTCCAGGGGCAGACGACGACATCGCCGGTGACGCCCTCGGGGATCCCCGGGGAGTGCGGGACGGAGTGCGGGGTGGCGTACGGGCCCGCCGCCGCCTCGGGCGGCCGGTTGGAGATCGCGAGGGTGTCCGACCATCCGTGGTAGTGGCCCTCGAATTTGAGGACCGTGGAGAGTCCGGTGTGGCCGCGGGCGACCCGTACGGCCCCCTGGACCGCCTCCGAGCCGGAGTTGGCGAACCGGACCAGGTCGGCGCAGGGCACCATCGCGCGGATCAGCTCGGCGAGTTCGACCTCGGGCACGTTGCAGGTGCCGAACATGGGGCCGTTGGCGAGGACTCCGGTCAGCGCGTCGGTGAGCGCGGGGTGGGCATGGCCGAGAATGGCGCTTCCGTACGCGGCGAGAAAGTCGATGTACTCGTTTCCGTCCACATCCCGAATGCGGGCCCCGGAACCGCCGTTTATATAGAGCGGGTAGGGATGCGGGCCGGTGGAAGTCAGCCTGGAAGAGGAACTGATACCGCCCGCCAGAGACTTCTTGGCGCGTTCGAACAGGGCGCTGCTCTTGGCGGTTCCGCCGAGAGCGGGTACGGCCCGAGCCGCCGCTCCGGCCGGTGTCCCGGAGAAATCGGGAGCACCGGAGAAATCCTGCCGGGCCATATGTCACTCCTGTCCGGGGCGCCATCGCCCACTGGGAACAACTCTTCGGCTTTCACGCAGCCTTGACCGGGATCGCGGACGGTGTCCAGACTCGCTGCGGAGATCCAGAATGCGGCGAAAGGAAGTCCGGCATGACTGAATCCGCTGAATTGGCCGAAAAGATCTCGGTCGTCACGGGCGCGGGCAGCGGTATCGGCCGCGCCTGTGCGCTGGGTCTGCTGGCGGACGGCTGGACGGTCGTGCTGGCCGGGCGGCGGAAAGACCCGCTCGTGGAGACGGCAGCGCTGGCCGGAGCGGACGCGGCGCGCGCCGTACCGGTGCCCGCGGACATCACGGACGGGGACTCGGTAGCGCGGCTGTTCGACGAGGTGGCGACGCGTTTCGGACGTATCGATCTCCTCTTCAACAACGCGGCGGACACCATGCCGTACACACCGACCGAGGACGTCTCGGTCGAGGACTGGCACCGCGTCATGGACTCCATCGCCACCGGAAGCTTCCTGTGCGCGCGGGCGGCGTACCGGATGATGAAGGACCAGACCCCGCGCGGCGGCCGGATCATCAACAACGGCGCCCCCTCCGCGCAGGTCCCGAGGCCGGACTCGATCGCTTTCACCGCCGCGAAGCACGCGGTGGCGGGACTGACGCGCTCACTCTCGCTGGACGGCCGCCGTTACGACATCTCGTGCGGGCAGATCGACATCGGGAACGTGACACCGGTGGGCCGGGAGCAGCCGGCGGTCCGGCAGGCGGACGGCACCCTGCGGGTGGAGCCGACGATGGACGTCCGGCATGTGGTCGAGATGGTGCTGGTCATGGCGAACCTACCCGTGGGCGTGAACGTCCAGTCCGTCGCCGTCATGCCCAGCGCCATGCCGTACGTCGGCCGCGGTTAAGGCGTGTCCGGACTCCTCGACCTGCCCGTACGCGAGGCCCTCCGCGTCCCCCCGGTCTTCCGCGCGGGCCCGGTCTTCCGCGTACGCCCGGCCCTCCTCGTACGCGAGGAACGCCTCGATCCGGGTACCGGCCGTGAGGCGTCCCGCGCGCTCCCACGCCAGTGCCCGGTGCAGCCCGTCGAGATGGATCAGCCCCTCCCGTACCACCAGTCCCGCGTAGTCGATGCCGGGCACCGCCCGCGTGCTGAGGAACAAGGGGGTGAAGGGCGCGGCGGCCAGGGCGTCGAGCTTGCGGGCACAGACCGGGTTCGTACGGGCGTACGCGCCGCCCGCCGCGTCCGGCCCGGCCACCGCGTCCAGCCGGGCTACCGCCTCGGCCACCGTCAGCCCGGACTTGGGGATCAGCTCACGCTCGCCGCCCTCGCCCAGATGCCAGGGAAGGACGACGCGGAGCAGATCGTCCCGGTCGAGCAGCACCCGCCGCCACGACCCGAGGGACAGCTCGGCGTTGCGGATGTGCTCCTCGGCCTCGTCGTTCGTGTTGGCCTCGTGGGCGCGGTCGAGCGGATGCGCCCGCACGAAGGTGTCCAGGACGGATGCGAACGGGACGGCGGCGATGACCCTCATGACGACACGTTCCCCTCACTTCATGGGCTTCATGAGCTTTGTGCTCTTCGCGTGCTTCGTGCGCTTCGTGAACCGGACCCGACGGGGCTCAGCGGTACGCGACGGGAGGTGACGGGAGGCGACCGCGTTCGGGCGGCCTTCCCCGAGGTCCCCTGGCCCGACTCAGCCGGCTCTGCCGCGCACGTACTCGGTGAAGTGCCGTTCGGCGAAGAGTTCCGGCCACCGGCCCCGCCCGAGGTCCAGCTCCCGCGCGGTGGCGAGCAGATGACGCCAGTACGGCTTGACCGGCGGCCAGCGCGTGCCGGTCTGGCAGTACGAGGCGTCGATCATGTAGCGGGGCCGCCCGCCCGACGCGCCGGGAGCCGTACGGCGGGCGTGGAACAGCGCGGAGTGCAGCACCACCGTGGAGCCGGGCGGCAGTTCGTCGATCACGTCCTCGGAGGGCAGCGGGGCGGTGCCGAGATGGGCGCGGGCCGCCTTGTCGGCGACCTCGCGATGCGATCCCGGGAGGACCGCGAGCCCGCCCATGTCCGGCTGGAGACCGCCGATGTAGTGCAGGGCATGGACCATGAGATGGTCGCGGTCGCGCTGCGGGGACTGTTCGTAGTCGTGGTGCCAGCCCTTGCCGGGGGCGCCCGGCGCCCGGCGGTCGCTGTGCAGATGGTGGAAGACGAACGACGGCCCCATGAGGTGCGCGAGCAGGGACATCAGCGGCGGATGCACGGCCAGTTCGCCGTGGGCCGCCAGCTGTATCTCCAGCATGTCCGGCGCGCCGTACACCTCGGGTTCGAGCGCCGCGGCGATGGAACGCTTTCGCAGACCGCTGTCCACCCAGAGGTCGACTTCGCGCTCCAGGAACGCCAGCGAATCGGCTGGGATAAAACCGGGAAGGACGAGATAGCCCCGCTCCTGGAATTGATCCAACATGCTCTCGTCGAGTTCCGGGGAAAGTTGTTCGCGCATGGTGCGATGCCCCTCCTTTTCCGCTCTCCACGAATGGCCCGGCATCCGGTTTTATCCGGAGCAGCGCCCAAAGGTAGCCAACTATTCATCTCGGCAGACCGGGTGGGCGGGACAATGGCCGAAGGGCGACGAAGTGGCGGGAAATGCGCGAAGGCATACGGACGGAAAGGATCCTTCCGCAGACGATTTTCGGCCGTGGCGGCAAAGGCGACGACTATCGCGAAGGCATATGCCTGCTTACGCCTAGACCCGCGCCCATGCCTATACCTATGCCTATACCTATGCCTGCGCCTACGCCTACGCCTGCGCCTGCGCCTGCGCTCACGCCTCGGCGAGCCGGATCGCGTACCGGATGCCCTGGAGTTCCCTCCTCGCCCGCGCCGGGAGTTCCCGGTCGTCGAGGAGCGCCGGCAGACACGCGCTGAGCGCGCTCCCCGCCGCGCCTCCGGGCCGCAGCAGATTCGGCCGGGCCGCCAGCAACGCCCACAGGGTGTGGACGTTGAGGTCGAAGAACCCGTGACGCGGCGTCAGCCCCCGTACGAGGTGATGCATCAGCTTGTCGCCCGGCCAGCGGCCAGGGGTGCGGGCGGCGATGAAGTCGTCGGAGAGCTGGATGTGCGGTGCCTCGCCGATCCAGTACGCCCAGTAGTTCAGATTGGCGGCCTCGCCCGCGTCGTCGTCGGCGAGGGCGTTGTCGATGAAGTGCCGCATCCGGTCGCGGTCCCCGTGCCGGGCGGCGACCGCGGCCACCGAGCGGGAGTTGAGCCAGCCCGACAGCCAGTCGTCGGGCCGTTCGGTGCGCTGCTGGCGGGCCAGCCAGCCGGGAGTGTCGGCCCGGTCGTCGTAGCCGGCCAGATACAGGGCCTGGCGCCGCAGCAGAAAGCTCTCCGCCCCGCGGGCCCGCTCGGCGGTGCGCCGCATCTCCGAGAAGAAGCGACGACGGTCCGCGTCCGCCAGCTCGGGCCCCTGGGGCACCGGACCGCGCCGGGGGCGCGGCGGCTCGGGCAGCGCGGTCAGATACGAGGGAGCGACCCCGTTGAGCGGCCAGGCGAGCACCTCGACCAGATCCCGCCGCATGACACACGCGCCCAGCGGATTGGCCTCGTACGAGGAACAGCCGTCCAGCGCACCGGCGAGCAGGACGTCCGCCTCCATGGCGCGCTCCAGCGAGAGCAGGAGCGCGGGGACGGTGCCCAGCCGCATCAGCCGGTGGCTGTACACGAAGAGCTGCCCGACAGGCACGGCGGTCAGCGCCCGCCGCCCCGACTCCCACCCGGCGACGGTGTCGGCCGACACCCGGAACTGCTCGGCCAGCGCGTCCTGGGTGAGCCCCAACTGCTCGCGGATGATCCGGAAGACGGAACCGGACACGATCCCCGCACGAGCCCTCGGCACGCTTTCCCGACCGCCGGTCAGGGTGAACCGCGGAACGTTCGGCACGAGGCCCCCAATTGCACGCGGACCGCGGTCGGCTACCCGTACCCGTGGTCACTTCAAGCGGTGATCGCCGCTCCCTACTGTCATGAGCCCAGTAATGGACGGGCGGCTCAGCGTAGTGGGAGAGGCGCCCTGCCGATTGCCGCGGCACCGCCCCGGCCCAGTGGGCACGGCGCGGAAGCCACACCTACGGATGACGCGACAACCCGAGCGACGACGGACGGACACGAAGTGGAAGCGGCCCAGTGACTCCGAAGGTGCCCGCCTATACGGCGCCGGCGTGCCGTATCGAGGAGCACGCGGAATGCCACGGCCCGGGCGAGACCCGCCTCCCCTGGCAGTCACGCACGGGCCCGGCGATCGAAACGCTGCGCTGCGACTGCCCCTGCCACGCCACCACCCCCCACCGCCACTTACACGCGGCCCCGCCCCCACCCCCTGCCCGCGTCCAGCCCCCACCCCACGCCCCGGCGCCGGACACATTCCTGAACTGCGGCTGAACCAGCGGCACCCCGGGCCCGCACCGGGGCGGGGAGTTCGGCTCCACGCGAGCGGCAACCGCCCAACTCCTTCTGCCCGGACGGGACGGGCCGGGTTGGTCAGCCAGCTTGCAGAGCGACCCGATGGGCATTCGGTCCAGCTACGACGACAAGGCAGCCCCACGGACCACACGCTTCCGACACGATGAAGGCGTGAGGACGCCCGATGGTCAAGCAACGGCAAAGCCCACCTAACACCGCAGATCGCGAAGGGCGCTCCCCGCGCGGGCGGGGGTGGCCCTTTGCCGGCGGCGTAGGGCGGTCAGTGGCCGGGCCTTGGGCGGCGCCGCTGGTTCGGGGCGTCGGGAGCCTTGCCTCGTGGCCCCCTCAAAGGTCCGTCCGCTCTCGATCGGTCCTGAGACGGCGGAGCGCCCCTGCCCGTCGGGGACGGGAGGGGCGCCCAAGTGCGGGCTCGTAGGGGGATCCCCTGCCTGCGGGTGGTAGGCCGTGTGGGACTCGAACCCACAACCAACGGATTAAAAGTCCCCGGATTTCGCTCTGGCTCGCTCTGACCCACTCCGGCTAGTCCAGTGACCTGCGATTTCTGACGATCCCACTCTGGCTCACTCCGGCAATTCCGGGGTGCTCCGGGAACTCCGCTCACGCACCGCTCACGCAATCCGAGTATCTCCGGGCGGTCTGACCAGCGCGTTCATCCATTGTCCCGGACGCAACTGCGTTCGGCAATGAGGATGTAGAAGAGCCCCCGGCCGTGCGGCCGGGGGCTCTCATTTACTCGGTTCCTCGGGCTACCACTCGGCGCCGCAGTCGAGGCAGCGCTGCTTGCCGTTCGCCAAGGTGATGGTGCTCTTGTGGCCGGATGGGCAGTCTGCGCCGAGAGGCCGGGCGCTGTCGGGCTCGTGCATGATCCACTCCAATCACATGTACTCGTCCGGTTCCCCGCCGTGCTGGTCCTGTGGCCATGCAACGCGGCAGTCCAGGCATGTCAGCCGCCACTGCATCTCGCCCGAGCCGGGATTCATCGCTCGGGACAGAATCACCGCAGTGCCCTTGCACTTGATGCACTGCGCCGGCGGCTTGCTCGCGCCGGAGGTGTAGGCGTCGCGCCACTGCTCGCTCATGTGCCTCAGTCTGTCAGCGGGGCTGATCCCGCCGTGGCTAGAGTCCCAGGATGAGACGCGGGCCGCCGCGGGGGTCAGTGAGATCTTGCCAACTCCGGCCGGTGCCGTCCTCTCGGCACCGGCCGGAGCGCTTACACCTGCGGGCTGCTGGGCCTCAGCAGCCCGCGGGGGTCAAAGGGAGGTACGGCTCTACTTGTTCTTCTTGGCCTCTTTGGCTGCCGCTCGTCGCTGCGAACGGTTTCCCTGCGGATCAGGCGTCGCGGTCCTGGATGACTTGTCCGTGCGGGCGGACACCCCATCCGTGGCGCCAGCGGTACCGACCTTGCGATTGAAGACCAACTCTTCGTCCCTTCGGGTTCTGTCTGGTGGACCCGTCCTGGCTGGCGGCCGGGGCGGGAGTCAATGGGGGTACGCGGGCCCTCGGGCTCACGCCCGAGCCCGAGGGCCCTCACTCCTGCCCGCCAACGGGGTGTAGCGGACAGGGAGTCGGTGGGGATGCACGGCCGCTACGTAGGGCCGGACCAGGGGCCGCTGGGCATCCGCGAGCAGCAGGAGCAGGCGCCCCTCGCAGGCCCGGCAGGCGTCAACCGGGATCTCGGTCGCCGAGTGGCCGGGGCCGGTGGCATTGGTGAGGACGCCGACCGTCACGACGGTGAGGTGGTCGCGCTCGCACATGAAGCAGGCGCCCAGTGCGCCGGTGGCTGTCGGGTCGAGCTGGAGGCGGAGTCTCACGATCGGCCCCCGGAGGCGATGGCGACCGCGAGCACGGCCAGGAGCACGGTGAGGACCGCCACGTACAGCAGCTGCCGGGCCCGCTCGCTCACCGCGGGCCCTCCGGGTGGTGGCAGGAGCACGCGCAGTGCCGGGTCTCGATGGGGGGCTGTGTGGGTGTCTGCCAGGCGAGCCGGGTCTCGCCGGGGCCGGGGCACTCGGCGTGCTCATCAAGGCGACAGGCGGGCGCCGTGTACAGGGCCGTGGTCATGACACATGCCCTGCGGACCCGGCGTGCGCGGCCAAGCGCTCCTCGCTGAATGCCCATCGGTCGTCCTCACCGAGGCAGGTGGCCGTGTACCCGCCGGCGATGGCGATGCTGCGCTGGTACTCCGGGCGCGCGTCGGTGCGTGTGAGGCGGTCCCAGGTGTGGATGAGGCACAGGACCTCGCGGTTGCCCGCGTACAGGGCCATCGCGCCGCACAGGCCGTCGAACTGGCGGCGGTGCCCGTCGGTCAGGGCCGCGTCTCCGAGGTCGAGCCAGATACCCGCGATCTCCCAGCCGTGCAGCGCGGCCCAGTTCCGGCATCCGTCGAGGCGTAAGTCGAGGGGGGCGCGGTGCTCGGTGGCGTGGCGGTCATAGATGAACGCGAGCGGTGGTCGGCCGGGCATACTGCCCCCTCAATCCGTGGCATCTGTGATCTGCGCCACTGACGCTACGGATCGAGGGGTGACACAAGGGCTACAGAATGTAGCCCTCTTTCGTCAGACGACGCCCAAGCGGATGCCGAACTCCGCGAGCTGGCCGCGCTTCTGAGTGCGGATCATCGTGCCCACCGTCTCCCGCACCCCCGAATGCATCCGGGTCGCCTGCGGGGCCAGGCGCTCCGCGGTGAGGAACGCGCCGAGAGCTTCCTCTCGCTGCCCGTTGTAGAAGTGGGCGCGGCCCACATCGATGAAGTGATGCGACCGCCGCTCGGGCGAGTACTGCTCAGGGAGCTTGACCTTTTCCGCGCGCTCTACCGCCAGGCGCCCCTTGCCCATTTCGACCGGAAGGGAGACACCCCAGATGGCCAAGTTCGTTGGTCCGAACTGCAACTGAAAGTCGTTCCGGTCCTCGCCGAGTCTCTCCGCAGTCTTTCCCGCCCGCTTCCAGTGCCGCTCTGCGGACTCGCCATCTGCTGCGCGGGCGTAGTTGAGCGATGCCTTCAGCTCAAACGCCCCCGTCAGCGACACGGCCTCGGGCCCTGGTCCCTTGATGGCTCCGAGGTCGGAGAGCGCGCCGTCGATGATGGCGCCAGCCTCGTCGTGCTCGCCGATGGACAAAAACTCTCCGGCGTCGTACCAACTGGCGGCCAGGATGCGGAGCGGGTCGTCCGTCTCCTGGGCGGACCACACCACGCGCTCGGTGGCGAGCGTCGCATCACTGACGTGCCCGAGCTTGTAGAGGTACTGCATTGCGCATTCGTAGGCGGAGGTAAGCAGCCCGAACGCTGCACGGCGGTCGTCTCCCTCGCTGACCTCGGCTGCCACTTGAAGGTCGCGGAGTAGTGCGGGGAGGGTCCGGCTGGCCTTCGTGAACGAGGCGGAGGCCCGCTGCCGGTTAGCCTCGGTCGTCCGCTTGCGCAGGTCATGCAGGTCAACTTCGCTGACCTCCTGCTCGGTTGGGCGGGCAGGCCGGCCGTGGCGGAGGATCGCGCGGCGTACCGCGGCCACGCCCGCAACGGCCTCTTGGCCGTCGTGGTCGCTCTGTGGGGGAACGACGGGGCCGCCTGTGATTTCGGTGGGGTGGCAGTCGAGAGCGCGGCAGAGGTTGAGGATGATCGCGGGGCGATCGAGGGAACGGCGCCCCTGCTCAAAGGCTTTCACGGCGGAGAGGGAGTACCCGGTTTCGGTAGCGAGTCGTTGTTGTGTCCAGCGGCGGCGCATGCGTAGACGAGACAGCCTCTGTCCGTTGCTGTCTGCGCCCCCCTGGACATCGCTGTAGTGGGGCATACTGGCTCCATTCCTAGCGTCCACTGGGAAATGTACCCCCGTCAGATGGCCGGGCTACGTGGAAGGGCCTTACGAATCTCTGACCGTGAGGCCCTTCTCCATGTCACCGAATGCACGAACGCCCCCTGCCCAGCCCGTGAAGGCCAGACAGAGGGCGCGGTGGGTACGGGGTCAGCGGTAGAGGGCGATCAGACCGGATGCGGTACCGGCCACACCGGCGAGGACGGCAATCGTGGGCATCGGCCAGCGGCCTCGCTCCAGCGCGGCTACGCGCGTCTCCAGTTCCCCTACGTCCTTCTCGACCTGACCCGTGCGCTGGAGCGTGGTGTCCAACCGCCCGTTCAGGGTGGCGAAGCCTTCTGCGACGGTGCCGCGGAGCCGCTCCAGTTCGACCGCGACCTGGGTCGACTCCTGCGGGGTCACCGCAGCAGGCCGGTACGCGGGCTGTGCTTCGCCTGGTACCCGGCGAGGAACGCGAGCGCGGTCGGTATCAGCGGCAGCGCCACGGCCTGGAGCCATGCGGGCAGCGAACCGAGCAAGCTGGAGTCGGCGGCCACCGCGTTGAGTACGGCGATCGCGATACCGACAACGAACGTAACCGCCGATGCGGCCTTGACCTTGGTCTCTACGGGGGCAGTAGCCATGGTGATACTCCGATCAGTTCGGGTGAGGGTCAGACGTTCGGGACCTTGAGGCGATCCCAGGAAGCTCGGCCGGGCACGCCGTCGGCGGCGCTCCCGGAGTAGCCGAGCTTGCGCTGCCACGCGGCGTACGACTTCCGGTCGGCCTCGGACCATTCCGGCCCCGGGCCCACCGCGTACCGTCCGCAGCCCGCAGCCACCAGTCGCTTGCCCATCGCGGTGATGACCGCGCTGCGGCGGCCGGCCGCGAAGAACGCGGCCCCTGGGAACGGTTCGAATGTCGCCGGTGGCTTCGGTGTGGGCTTGGGCTTCGCCGCGGCGAGCCGCTCCGCGACACGGGCCCGCATCGCGTCCATCGTGAAGCCGCGCGGGTCGACCTTGCCGGGCTGCCACTCCAGATGCCCGATCACCGACCGGGCACCCCAGCCGTGCGCTCGACAGACCGCAGCCGAGACGCGCTCGATCGCCTCCAGCTGCGCGGCCGGCCAAGGATCCTTGCCGTCGCCGAGGTTCTCGCACTCGAAGCCGTAGAAGTGCCGGTTCCCGTCGGTGTCCGCCTCGTTGTCGGCGGGCAGCGCCGACTCGTTGATCACCGCGCGCAGCACGTCGCCGTCGCCCGACCCCGCGTGGTTCGCGCGGCCGTAGCCGACCAGGTGGACGGTGCCGTCCTTGGCGATGACTCCGTGGCACAGCGGGCCGGGCAGTGCGCTGTGGCCGTCGCGGCAGAGCCGGACGGTAGAGGCGGTGCCGGAGGTGACGGTGTGGTGGATCATCACGCCGTGGACCGGGCCCCACGGCCCCTTCGAGTTCCGGTTGTGGATGCGCCAGTTGCCGACTTCAACGACCTTCACGCCCTCGGCGCGCAGGGCCGCGAGGAACGCGGCGGCGGACAGCGGTGTGGCCATGTGTGCCCTCCCAGGGCATGCGAAGAGCCCCGGCCGGCTGGCTCGGGGCTCAGGTGTGGGATGGTTCAGATTCGGTTGTGGCCAGGGCTGGTGGTGCCGCCAGCCCAGTCCAGTACTGGGGCCGCGGTCGACAGGACCAGGGCGGTGGCGGCGGTCCAGGCGTTGCCGGTCATGTCGTTGCCCGCGATGACGCACCCCGTTGCCGTGGCGGTCATGGAGACGCCGTTGACGGTGGCGCCGCCGTCCTTGCGGATCATGTTGCCGGTGATGAGGCACCCGGGCGAGGACAGGCGGATCCCGGCGGAGGCCGCCGCGCGGATCATGTTGCCGCTCACGTTGACGTTCCCGCCGGCCGACGTGCTCGCGCCCACGACGATGCCGTGGTTGGTGGTGGTGCCGTCGATCAGGTTGTTCGCCACGACGGCGCTGGAGCATCCGGCGATGTTGATGGCGTTCGACCCTGCGGAGGAGAGGCTGTTGCCGGAGACGTTGGCGCGGTTGCTCTCCTGGGCGAGGATGCCGCCGAGGCTGGTGGCCGTGCACCGGTTGCCCTCGATGACCGCGCCGGTCGCGTAGTCCGCCCGCACGCCGTAGCCGGTGGCCGCGCGGACGGTGTTGCCGCGGATGACGACCTCGGACCACGGTGCGTTGGCCAGGCCCGCGATGCGGATACCGGCATCAGCGCCGGAACCGCTGATGATGTTGTCGGTGATGGTCAGGTCTCTGGACGTCTGCGCGGCGGCGCTGTCGGTGGGCGCGTAGATGCCCGCGCTGCCGGTGCCCGAGATCCGGTTGCCCGAGATGACCGAGTCCCGCCAGTACAGGGCCCGGATGCCGACCTCGTAGGCGCCGGTGATCTCGCAGTCCCGGACGGTGATCCGGTCGTAGAAGGATCCGGTGACGATGCTGTGCGAGCCGACCGCGCGTCCCCAGTTGCCCAGCCGGGCCGAGGGCCCGAACCAGCAGTTGGTGACCGACACGTCCGCACAGGTGGTGCCGTCCATGTCTCCGATCGCGCTGGAGCCGCTCTTGGCGACGTCGATTTCGAGGGCCTCGGACGTGAGTCGGCTCTGGTCGGCCGTGTTGTCCACGAACCCTTCGAATCGGCAGTCGGTGATCCGGGCCCCGGAGACGGCGTTGACTTCCAGGCCGTGCGAGCCGGAGCAGTCCCGGAAGATCGCGTCCTTCACGATGATGTTGGCGCAGTGGATGAACGTCATGATGTTGGTCGTGGCGGTGACGACGCCCGAGCCGTCGGCGGCCTTGTAGCCGTTGCCGTCCCACAGGCCGCCGAGCACGGTGATGTTGGAGTGCCCGGTGTAGGCGGCGAAGGAGTCGTTGCCGTAGAAGTTGCGGAAGCAGCCGGTCGTCGCGTTCACGGACCGGATGGTTGCCCCGTAGGCGATGACGGTGGTGTTGGCCTTGCAGACCATGAAGGTCGTGACGTTGTAGGTGCGGCCGGCCTGGAAGACGACGGTCCCGCCGCCGGCCGTGTAGGCGGCGTCCAGGGCGGCCTGGATCGCGGCGATGTCGTTGGTGACTCCGTCGCCCTTCGCACCGAACGCGTGGACGTCGAAGACACGCTGTGCGCGCTGGTCGACCAGCGCGGCCTGGAAGGTTCCGGGCGTGGACAGTAAGCCGACGCCGGTACGTTCCAGGTAGGTATCCCGCGCTGCGGTGCCTGGCCCCCACGCCTGTTTGCCGTCGGCGGTCAGGCGCCAACGGTCGAACCCGTCGCCGGTCACGAACGCGGCCAGCGCCACGGTGGCCGCCGAGGTCACCGCGACCTGCGCTTTCCCGGTGAGGGTTCCGCCGGTCTTGTCGAGTTTCCCGTCGAGCTTGTCGAGGGCTCCGGCCGCCGCTTCCCGCGCGGCCTGGTACCAGCGCACGGGGTGTCCCGCGGTGTCGAGGTACTCGTACTCGATGGCCGAGATGCTGTCGACCTTGAACGTACGGATCGCGCCCGGGGCCTGGGAGTTGGCCGCGTTGGTCCGCAGCGTGCCGATCGGTGTCGCGCCGTCCGCCTCGTACAGGGCGGTGATCAGTTCTCCGGTACCGGCCACGCGGACGTTGACGGGGTAGTCGGGCACCACGTCGCCGGTCGCGGTGGTCAGGACGTCCGACGGGGTACCGCCGTAGGTGTAGATCGCCATCAGTGCAGCCGCCTCTCAGTCGAGCCAGTAGGAGCCGCTGACGTCCACCCAGGTGCAGCCCACGGCGCCGCCATCCTGGGCGCCGTCCTGGGAGTAGAAGACCAGCGCGCCCGGCGGGGTGTCGTTCTTCCCCCGGACTTCGTAGCGTCCCGCACCGATCAGCGGCGGCCCGGTGAGGCTGAAGTAGGCGCCGGATGTGCCGCTCTGCTCGGGGATGGTGTCGTTGGGGACGGTCGCGATCTGCACACCGTCGGTGCCCACGATCAGTCCCCCGTCGGTACGGACGATCCGGCCGCGGGTGTGGACCTGCTTGCCGATCATCCGTATCTGCGGGGTGAGGGTGCCTTCCTGGTAGCCGGTGGCGAGGGGAAGTGTTCGCCAGGCGGGCAGCGGTTCCCACCAGGTCACCCAGCTGTTGCTGTCGCTGGCCGTCTTCTTCCACAGCGAGCCGTCCGCCGCGCTGACCATCGTGTTCGCGGGGGCGCCAGCGTAGAGGCTGTTGCGCTCGGCCAGATCGGCGACGTGCAGGATCAGGTGGGGGTCGATATCGAGTGCCAGCTCGGCGAGTTGCCCGGGGCCGGCCGGGGCGTTGTTGCCCGCCGGGATCCGGATGTTCGCCAGTCCAACCGTCGCCATGATGCGGGCTCCTTACGCGGAGAAGGTGATTCGGAGAGAGCCGCCCGTGAAGGCGGCGTAGTCGGTCCTGCCGGAGGCGTAGACGGCCAGGCCCCGGGCGCTGCCGGAGGCCAGGGCGCTGCGCCAGGCGGCGGGCAGCGGTGCGGTGCCGCGCGCGCCGACGGACAGCCGCAGCAGGTCTTCCGGGCCGTCGCCGAGGGAGAGCTGACCGGAGGGCGGCAGGGTGTAGTTGTGCAGGTACACGTGCGCGGGGCGCTTCGCGTTGACGCCTGTGCCGCGCCGGCGGGTGAGGGTCAGCGTCATGGAGGCCACACTCTTGCCCGCACACGCTGCGGCGATCGCCGTGCCGTAGAACCATCCGCCGCGCAGGTTGCCGCCGCCGGTGTAGTCGCCCTGGTAGGCGGCGCCGTCGCGGCCCTCGTCGGGGCGGCCGTTGCGCCAGGAACCCGCACTGCTGGGGCTGATGGTGACTGGGCTCGGCGCGCGGCCTGGCGGTTCGGGCGGCGACGGGTCGGTCAGGGATCCGATCTGCGCGTACAGCTCCACCTTGCCCTGTGCGTTCTTGCGGATGAACAGGGTGCTGGTCGTCTGCCAACCGGGCCCGGTCGGTGCCACGGTGCCCCAGGTCGCCGCGCGGATGACCTGAAGGTCGGCCGCGGCGTCCTCGGCGATCTCCCGGATACGTGTCTCGGTCGCCTCGCCCGGATCATCGCCCAGGCGCCACATCACCACCGGGCGGGACCCACGCCGGACGGCGACCCAGTCGCCGGCCTTCCGGTTGCGGTAGGCGTCCGTGCACGGCACGTCGGTGATCAGCGCGCCGCCCATGAGCAGGTTCACCCCGAGGTCGGTGACGTCGTCCACCTGGGCGCTGACCGTGGCCACGTTGGTCGCGCTGCTGGCGTCGAGGGCCAGCTGCGCGCCGAGTTCGGACGCGGCGTCACTCATGTCAGCCTCCGTGCGGTCGTGCGGGTGGTGCAGGACATCGCCACAGCGCCGAGGCTGTACGAGCAGGAATCCACGATGTGGCGCTGCCACTGGGCGGGCCGGACTTCGACCTCAACGACGTCTCCGGGTTCCAGGCCCGGATGGCAGGCCGCGGTGAACGACAGCGACGACTGGATACCGAGGGAGTCGGCGAGCTTGGCCCGTCCGACCTCTTCGGCCTGGCCCACGCTGGTGATCAGCGGCGAGGAGTATCGGTCCACGCGCACGCGCACACCGGCCAGGCCCAGGCGCTGCGGGGCGAGCGGGTCACCGACCGGGTCCGGCCCCGCGTAGGTGAGGCTGGTGGGGTCGTCGTCCCACACGAACACCGGTCCCACGGACGGAGCTCCGTCGCCGCCGTCGCCGCTGATGGCCCACACGTTCACGAGCCCCTCGGCGCTCTGCTGCTCGGCGGGCTCGACCAGGGCGAGACCGTAGGGGATGCGCCAGACCACCGGATCGGACAGGGTCGGCACCGGCCCGAACGTGGCCACCCCCCGCGCGTCGCACCAGAATTCGCCACCGAGCGCCGTGGCGATTCCGGTACCGGCGCCCGCCGTGTCCGTGCCGCCGCTGAGCGCCGCCCATCGGTCCGTCTCGACCACGAACGCCGGGATGGTGGTGTCCGGGTCGACACCCGTGCGCCAGGCCACCGCAGCGGCGGGCAGCGCCTCGGCGATCAGACCGGACGCCAGGGCGCGTGCGGAGTCCGGCCCGACGGTGCGCGGCATCGGGAACCCGGCCGATCTGACCGCGTCTTCCAGCCCGAGCAGTTCGACGGCGGCGCCCGTGCGGGTCCGGCTGATCCGGTCCACGACGTAGCGGCCGGCGGGGATCCACTCCACGTCCATGCGCGGCGCCCCGATGCCCTGCCACAGCCTGACCTGGGTGGCCATGGTGTTGATACCGGAGGCGCCCAGTGGGACGCCGAGCAGTTCGGCGGTGCCGCTGTAGCGGCACTCCGCGGTACGGTCCGGGCGGACTTCGGCCCCGCCCACCTGCGGCACAGGGGTCCAGGTCCGGCCGTCGTTCGTCCACTCCGCGCGGACCGGGCGCCTCGCGGCGCCGGTGACAGCGGCCTGCGCCCCGGGGGATATTCGCAGCATCAGGTGATCCCGTTCGTGCTCGCCGACGCCCACGTGGAGTAGCTGGACGCGACCGCGTCCCACGTCGCGAACTCGGCAGCCATCTGGTCCCACGACCAGCCGGGCAAGCGCATCGCCTGCCCGGCGGTGTCCGGACGGGCGACCGGCTCGATGGTCCACGTGAACTGGTAGCCGCCCGAAGCGCCGAGACGGCCCGTCGACACCGGCCCGCTGATATCGGACGGCACATGGAACGCGTCCGGCAAGGTGACGTAGCCGGGCCGGGTCTGGGCGAGCAGGACACCGGAGCGCAGCAGCGCGCGGACCTGGTCGACCTGCTCGGGCGGCACGTCGATAGTGACCGGGTAGGACTCCGCGGCGTGCTGGTCGAACGCCACCACCCGGTAAGGGCTTCCGGGGACATCGGCCACGGACTGGCGGCCCGCGCTGGTCGCCTCCGGCCGCCCCACGATCATCACCCGCAGGGAGAGGCTGGGTTCGTCCAGGCTCTTCAGCCATAGGTCCTTGCTCTGCCCGGGTGCGGGTGCCGGAACGGTAATGGCCAGGCTCGATGCGGGGCCGGCCGTGCCGTCCGCATAGAGGGCCGTGGCCGTGTAGATGACCGCGACGCCGAGCGGGGCTTCGTGGTCGTAGGCCGTACCGACGCCCTCGATCGCCCAGGCCGGATCGGCGGACCGCACGGGAACGGGGCCGCCGGCGCCCGGGTCGGTCCGCGTGATGCGGACCTGCCGGACGCCGGCGACACCGGGCAGCGCCGTCCCGGCGGTGTAGTCCACCGAGAGGACCACGCCCGCCCACAGGTCCTGGACGATCGCGGCGAACCAGCCGTCAGGGCTGGTGATCCTCTCCGGCGGTGTCACCTGCGGTGCGTTCGGGTCCACGATCATCGGCATGGTTACCTCCCTCTCGCGCCCGCGCGCTTACGCTGCCGGACGGTGCTCAGGCCCGCGTTCACACGGGTGTCGACGTAGCCGTCCAGCTGTGAGCCGTCCGGCAGAACGATCGCGACCGACAGGCCGTCGAGCAGGTCCGTCCCGCTGGCGGCGGTACGGCCGGAGGTGACCGGAACTACAGACTTCCTGGGAAGTGCGGCTTCGGCCAGACGTTCGGCGGCCGTAGTCAACGCGGGCCCGGAGGCCGCCATACCGGCGACCAGACCGGCCCCCAGATCCTTACCGGCCTGCGCGCCCTTGCGGCTCGGCGAGTGCGCGTCCAGGCCCTTCTTCGACCTGATCGCCTTGACCGCTCCCGCGCCGATCTTCGCCATCGCCGCCTGGATGTTCTTCTCATCGGCCATCAGCCCGGCCAGGAAGCCCTTCGACGCGGCCGATCCCGCGTCGTACATGGCGTCGGCCATCGTGTTGCCGTAGCTGCTCGACAGCTTCATGCCGGACTTCGCCAGGGCGTTCAGCTGCTTGACCTGAGCGGCCGAGGCACCGGAGACCATCCCGGCCAGTGCACTGTCCGGGCCCATCGCGACCAACTGCTGAATGAGGCCCTGGTCCAGGCCCTTCTTCGACATGAGGGCGATCTGTTTCTGGAACGCTTCGGCGGTGTTCTGCTTGCCCTGCATTCCGCTGATGAGGCCACCGATCGACGTCACATCAGACAGGTTGGACAGACCCAGAAAATCCGCCGCGGCCTTCTGCTGGTCCCCGGCCGCCGCCTTCGCGGTCGCGATCTTCGAGCCGATGGCGTCCCGCTGCTTGGCCATCGTCTGGAGCCGCGCCGACGCCTTCGCCGTCGATACGGCCAGCGACTTGCCAGCGCCGCCCGCGTCCTTCAGGTCATCGGTCAGCGCCTTGGCCGCCTTGGCGATCTCGGCCGCCGACCCCGTGAGGGACTTGGTGAAGTTGACCAGGTCGGCCGGGATCTCCTTGCGGGCCTGCCCCGCCTTGGTGACCTTGGTGCCCTTAGCGAAGCCGCGCATCGAGCCCAGGCGCGCGGCCATGGCCATGGACGTACGGGTGTCGTACACGTCCTCGCCGCCCCGGAACCGCACCAGTTCCGGCCCGCGCTCACCGACCCACGCCAGCTCGCCCGAGCGAGGCCGGCCGCCGTCGGCGAACCCCCTCAGCCCGTACCGGTGGGTGAATAGCGGGTCCATGTAGGAGCGGGCCCGGGAACCGACCAATACCCCGTCCCCGCCCCTGCTCTCCACGTTGGTGCCGTTGATCGTCCCGGCCGTGTGGCCCACGCCCGCGTTTGTGATGCCGATCTGGTACGGAGAGCGCGCGTTGAGCACCCAGCCCGGCGGCGCCGTCGCCCCGGAGAACGCCCCGGTCGCCCACCGGCGGTGGGGCTTGTGGCCCCGGATGACGGACTCGATCGCGGACAGGAACCCGGAGCAGTCCCACGACGGATTGCCGTTGCCTGCCCACTGGTAAGGCAGGCCCGCCTGGGTGCGCGCCCACGACAGGGCCGACGTGAAGCCCTTGCCGCCGATACCGGCCTTCTCCATCTCCGTGTCGGCCTTGCCGGAGAAATCGAAGATCGTGGACAGCATCTTCTTGGGGATGCCAGTGACCATGTCCTTATAGACGGACGCGGACCCCGAGATCTTGTTGATCAGCGGCGTGACGATGCTGTTCAGCCCCGCCTCGGCGGACGCCTTGACGCCGTCCTTCAGCCAGTTCACGCCCGACTTGGCAAGGTCGACACCCTTGGACGCGGTCGACTTCACCCAGTCGAAGATGCCGCCCTTCGCGAAGCCCTGCCCGTCCCGGAACCGATCGAGGGACTGCCCGCGCATCGCCGCCGAGTTGACTGCGTGCAGCCGGGCCCGCTCGTAGGGGTCGCGCATCGCCTCGGAGACGTACACGCCCTCGCCGCGGCGCATCGGCACCAGCTGATCGTCACCCTGCCGGAAACTAGACGATCCCGGCAGCACGCCGCCCCGGGCGAAGCCCTTCACGGTGTCGAGCGTCGGGGCGCCGAAGACCTCGGCAACCTTGTTCCACGTCCCGACAATGCCGCGGTTGTAGACCGTGTTCACGATGAACGCGACGGGCGCCTTGGCGATGCCCTTCACCTTGTCCCACGCCAGCTTGATCGCCTTGCGTGCCGTGTCGAACGCGACACTGACCAGGCCGATCGCGGACTTCAGCCGGTCGAACACCGGGCGGATACCGGACTCGTAGACCGTGCTCACCACGGTTTTGATGCCGTTCAGGGCAGGTCTGACGGCGTTGTTCCACAGCCACGTGAACCAGTCGCCCGCCGTCTTCAGCCCGGCCGTCAGATACCCGAACACGGTCTTCACACCGCTCCACGCCAGGTTGAAACCGGCCACGATCCAGCCCACCACCGGCTTCACCGCGGCGTTGTAGAGCCACCTGACCCAGCTGGCGACCGTACGGATGCCGGTCATGAGGTAGCCGAAGACCACGCTCACCCCGGACCACAGCAGCGTCGCCCCCGAGACGATGCCCGCCCAGGCGGGCTTGAAGGCGTTGTTCCACAGCCACAGCGCGGCCGTGCCGATCGCCGAGAACACGGGCTTCAGGGCCGTGTTCCACAGCCACATCGCCGTCGTGGCGAGGAGCTTGAAGGCCACGTACAGGGTGACGCCGATGACCGTGGCGACGATCCGCACCCCGGTGGAGATGAAGCTCAGGGCCGGGCTGATCGCGCTGTTCCAGAGCCACATCGCCGCGGCACCGATCGCCTTCAGACCGGTCATCAGGTATCCGAACCCGGGCTTCAGAATGCTGTTCCACATGAACGACCAACCGGCCTGGATGCCCTGCCAAGCGCTCTGGACGATGGTGCGGAACGTCTCGCTCTTCTTGTAGGCGATGACCAGCGCGGCGCCCAGGGCGACGAGGCCGATCACCACGAGCGTGACCGGGTTCAGCGCCATCACGGTGTTGAACGCGGCCTGTACGGCGGCCCAAGCCCGGGTCACGGCCGTGATGCCGCGAACCGCGATCGAGTACGCGCCCAGCACCCCCAGCGAAATGCCGGTGGCGATGGCGTTGGCGGACAGGGCGAGAGTCACGCCGCCGATGGCGATGGCCAGCGGAGCGAACCAGATGCCGTACTCGCGGACCCAGGCCACGCCGTCCATGAACCCGGCGGCCACCGCCTTCACGGCGGGTACGAGACTGCGGTCGAACCATCCCGCCGTCGCCTTCACGGCGGGCAGGACATCCCGGTTCAGGAAGCCGGCGAACTTCATCAGCGGGGGCAGCGCGTACTTCGCGGTGGCGTCGCCGATCGTCATCAGAGCGCGCCGTTTGAACTGCTCGAACGACGTCCCCGCGTCCTTCCGAAGATCGTCCCCGGCTCGCTTCGCGGCACCGCCCACCCGGCCGAGGTCGGCTTCCGCCTTGGACGGGTCCAGGGCGAACAACGCGCCTGCGAGGTCCTCGGCCTTGGCCCCGAACAAGGCCACCGCGGCGGCGTTCCGGTCGACCGGGTCTTTCATCTTGCGCAGCCGGTCCAGGACGTCTTGGAGGCCAGAGGCCGCGCCCCGGCCGCCCGCCGCGATCTGCGCGGTCGTCGTCTTGGCGTCCAGGCCGAGGGCCTTGAATCCTGCTGCGGATGTGGTGCTTCCGTCCGTGGCCCTGATCTGGAATTCCTTCAGCGCGTCGCCGAGGGTGTCGGTGTCCCGGGCACCGGCCTTCATGCCCTGCGTCAGCAGACCGGTCACGGTCTTGATGGGCAGGCCCAGCGACCTGAAAATGGTGCTGTACTCGTTGAACGTATCGGCGAGGTCGTCGGCACGCGGGCCCATGACCTGGAAGCCGCGGGTGAGGGTGTCGAACGCCTCGGTGGCGTTCTTCGCCAGGCCGGTCTTCACGGCCTGTCCGGCGGCGTTCGCGCCCTGGGCGAGGTCGACTTCGAAGAGCGTGCTGAGGTCCTGGGCCCGGGTGGCGATCGCGGCGAGCTGCTTGGTGGTCGCCTTCTCCGGCGCCAGGCCCGACGCCATGATGGCGCGAACCGCCGCGGCTCCCTCTTCCACCGTGCCGGTGACCGTGTCGGTGAACAGCTTCCCCGCGGCGGCGCCGGCGCGCTGGGCGTCCTTCGCGGACAGGTCCAGCTGCGCCTTCAGCTTGCCGGTCGCCTTCTGCTTCTCGATGGACTGTTCAAGTCCCTTGACGACCAAGGCCCCGACGCCGACGCCCGCCGCCAGGGCCCCGGCCATCATCTTCGCCTTCATGCCGCCCATGAGGCTCTCGCCGCCCTGGGCGCCCGCGCGGGCGGACGCCTGGGCGACGGGCTCGCCGATCTCCCTGCCGAGCTGGCTGGCGAACCCGGACATGTTCGGCAGGACATCGACCCATACGGCACCCGCACGGGGCATGACATCACCCCTTCTCCATGTGCTCCGGTGTCGCGATGGCAACGATCCGCCGATAGCCCTGCCGGGCCTCGGCCAGGGCCTTTCGCGCCGCCTTCGCCTTCTGCTTCGGTGTCCGGTCCCCCGGCCGCCACGCAGGCTCGGGGTACGGCTCCTCCGGGCTCTTCTCGCCCCGGTTGGCGTTGCGGAAGTCGACATGCAGACGTGCGTTGAGGTCGAGCAGGTCGGCGAGCATGTACGTCTCATGCGACCAGTGATGACCGAGGACCGCCCGGCCGGTCGCCGAGTCCGGCGGCAGGTGCTCCACGAGCACCCGCAGCCGGCGCAGTGACATGTCCCCGCGCCAGTACGCCGCCAGTTGGTCCCCGTCGCGCGGGTAGTAGCGGGCGAGGTCCGCTTCAACGGCCTCCGGGTACCGGCCGAGGATGCCTAGCGCCGTGTAGGGCGCTTCTTGATCTGCCCCTGGGAATCCTGCTGGATCGCCATGAACAGGAGGGCGATGTCATTGTCCGAGCCGCCGGCCGCCTTGTACTTGGCGTACTGCTCGTCCCCGAGCATCGCGCGCGCCTTGTCCTTGGCGGACTCCGCGGCGTCGACCGAGTCCGCCCATTCCTCCTCGGCGAAGAGCGGGTGCGGGAAGCTGTAGGTCTCGCCCCTCGCCTCGAACTCCACCAGTTCACCGCCGACGGCCTCGGCGTACTGCTCGTGGACCTGCTCCAGGATGTACCGCTTCTTGTTCGGCTTGCTCATGGTTTTCTCGTCTCGCTTCTGGGTGGCCGGCGGGTGAGCGGGTGAAGGCACCGAGTCGGCCGGGCTCACCCTGGGCCGCCGCCTCGGTGCCGGTCGGGCGGGGCCGGTCACGGTCCGGCCGGCGGGGCGTAGTCGCGCCAGCCCGGTCCGTCGATCCAGGTGATGGAGTCCGTGCCGACGGTCTCGTCCACGTACGCCTGGTAGGTGACGCCGCGCGCGATCTCCGCCGTGCGGGTCCAGGTCTCGTCCTCCCGCGCGGAGCGCAGAGCCGAGGGCATGTGGCGGACGATGTAAATCGGTTTGCCGGTGGCCTTGTTGAGGTCCTCGGCGATGAACACGAGGCGCCGGTAGCGGGTCGGGGGCGTCAGCGGCCTGGACCAGGTCCAGGCGGCCGTACCCATGTCGGGCAGCGCCCCGGCCCCGGACAGCGGCAGGTTCTCGTAGAGGGCGACCGCCGCGGCGTTTGTCTCCTGCGGCACCCACGCCGCCGTCTGGATATCGGTCTCCACATCGCTGCGGGTCGGGCTGCTGCTCTGTCCGGACTCCACATCGGAGTTCGACATGTCCCCGGAGAAGGTGACGCCGTCGGTCGTGGTGAAGCCGACTGGCAGGTATCCGGTGGGCAGGGTCTGAAGGATGCCTTCGGCGTCGAAGGGGTTGGCGACCACCGCCGTGGTGGGGTCGGCGGCGAAGATCGCATACCGCAGAGCCTTGCGGATCAGGGCGGTCTGGAAGTCGGCGAGCGTGGTGAAGTCGGCGGCCGGCATACCGGTCTCCTCTCATGGCGAAGGCCCCGCCGGAAGACGACGGGGCCGGGTGTGTGCGCGGGTCAGGCGGACGCCTGGGCGCGGCTGGTGAGCGCATAGCTGGCGACCGCCCGTCGCAGCGCGGGGTTGCCGTAGGGCACTTCGTTCGGTCGCTCGATGGTGTCGACAGTGTCGATAACCACCCGGGCACCGGGCACCCACTGGGCGCCTGCGGCGAGCATCGCGGCGCGCGCCCGTTCGGCGAGCTGCCACATGGCGGCCCGGTCAGCGGCGAACGCCTGGACGTCGACGGTGGCGGTGTCGCTGATGCGGTCGTCGCCTCCGCCCACCACCCGCACCCAGATGAGCGGGAGCCGCGTCTCCACCTTGTCCGGAAGTTCGTCTGTGACGCGGACTCCGGGCAGCTGCGAGCGCAGCCACAGCATCACGGTCAGCTCGATGTCCGCCCACATCACTCGGCCCGGGTATGAGCGGCACGCCCCAGGACTCGCCGCCGGGTGTGGGTGCTGTCGCCGTGCTCGTGTGCCTCGGCGTCGGGCCGGTCGGCGACCACAGCGGCGGTCGGCCGGCCCCTGGGGCGGATCTCTTCCACGACCGCGATCGAGGCCGCGAACTCCGGGCTGATCTCGGAGCGGGCGAGCGCGCGAGCGAGCGGCGCGATACGGTCCGCCTCCTGCTTGAGCGCGCCGCGCACGGTCTCGGAGCGCATGACCTCGGGCAGGCACCCGGGGTCGAACTCGAACCGGATACCGGACATCAGCCGGTCACCGCCTTCAGAAAACACTCGGTGTGGTCGAGGATCCCGCCGTAGGACTCGTAGGCGCCCGGGTCGCCGTCGACCTCGTACAGCACTCCCCGGAACTCCACGCGGGAAATGGCGGTCAGGGCGAGGTCAGGAGGTCCGGCCAGACGCCAGCGGGTGATCACCTGCGTGCGATTGTCGTTGGCCTCCGTGCTGCTGACGGGCTGCATGTTGCAGCGGTCGACGTCGCGCCGGACGTCTTCGTAGACGTCGTGGCCGCGGTCGTCCTCGCCGACCAAGACCCGGTCGATGACGGTCACGGTGTGTCTGCGCAGCGGGTTGTCGAGCAGCATCAGGCATCGTCTCCCCGGTTCAAGCGGTGGGCCTCCACAGCGGCGGACCACTGGGAGGTGATCCCCACGGCGGCCGTCGCCGCGAAGGACACCGATTCGGTGCCGGTGGTGACCTGCTGGATCGCCGGATCCAGCCGGTAGATCGCGCGGGCCTGGTCGATGACCGCCTCGGCGACTTCCTCGGGCACGGGATCATGCCCGTGGTCGTACACGACGGTGATCTCCGCCCAGTCCGGCCAGCATTGGCCCGGGTGCAGCAGCACGCCGGACCGCCGCTTCGCCTTGACCCCGGTCAGCGCCTGGCCGTCCACCAGGACCTGACGCAGCTGCACGAGCGGGGCGGCAGGCAGGTGCAGCACGGGCCGACCCGAGCCGTCGAGAAAGACCGTGTCGTTCTCGACCAGCGAGACGGGATGACGGACCGCGCCACGGAACCGCCGGGTGGCGGCCCGCAGCGCGGCCAGCAGCCGCACGTCTGTCGACGGGATCTTGAGGAACACGGCCAGCTCGGCCGGGTCGGCGAGGTACGGCTCAGCCGCCGCCACCGGACGCCCGCTTCCTGGCCTCGGCGATCAGATCATCACGCCGGTCGACCAGACCCTTACGGGGCTTGCTGGACGCGGCCTCCACGTCCAGGACCCGGACGGTCTCCGCCTCGTCCGCCTCGGCGAGGTGCGCCATGACGCCGAGCAGGTCGTGACCGGCCGGATCGAACGGATCCGTCTCCGTCTCCGGGATCTTCCGCTGTTGCGCGTGCGCGGTGGTGAGCGGGCCCGCGCCGGCTCCCGTACGCGCGCGGTAGGCGGCTACGTCCTCGGGACGCACCCGCACACCGTCAATGGTGATCATCTTGTGTTCGGGCATGCTGCGCTCCTTACGGGGTCGCGGGCTTGACGACGATCAGCCGGTTCGGCTTCCAAACGACCTGTGCGGCGCGCAGCTCGGCGCGGACGTAGACCAGGTTGCGCTGGGCGTAGTCCTTGTGCTGGTTGAACGCCAGCACGCTGATCCCTTCCCGGTCGAGGAGTGCGACCTGTCGCCAGTCGCCGAGGATGACGGTTCCCGGGGCGAGACGCTGGGAGAGCGCCCGTGTCCGGCCCCAGCTGGTGTTGGGGCCCTGGCCGAACGGTCCCTGTCCCATGAACCGGTTGGTGGCGTCCTGGAGCAGGTCCCACGCCTCGTCGTCCTCCGGGGACATGAGCGCGGCGGTGACGTTCCCGCCCGGCAGCGTGGTGATCTTTGTGATGGCCTGGCGGATCGCCTTGACCTGCGCCATCGCGTCCGCCCCGGGCGTGTAGGTCAGTTCCTGCACGCCGGTGGTGTGCAGGAGGCCGCGCGGCTCGCCGCCAGTGCCGGTGCCGTTCAGCAGCTTGTCCTCGATCACCCAGTCCAGCGAGTACTCAAGTTCGCCGTCCATGTACGTCGCCAGCGCCGGAGCGTCCGAGAGCAGGGAGTTGGTGACGTCGTAGCCGTCCGCGTAGGTGTACGGCTTCGCGTCCGCCAGCTGCGTCTGGATGGTCGATGTCGGCTTGACCACCGTGTCACCCGGCAGGATCTCGTCCGGCACGACCGCCGCGTTCCGGGTGACTCCGGTGACCTGGAGATACTCGAACGCTCCGGCGGTCTCGCCGCGGCTGATGAGGTCGAGGATCGTCAGATTGTCGCGGTCGACCTGGTCGATCATCGGCATACGGATGGGCTCCACATGCCCCAGCGCGACCTGGAGAGGCGCGGCGGTCGCCTTCCGGCCGGCCAGCCACTCCTTCATCGTGCCGACCCGCACCCGGCCGATGTCCACCGGCGAGCCCTGCCCGACCCCGGACGGGTTGGACTTACGGAACTCCCCGTAGAGACCGGACTTCACGAACCGGGCGCCGAACGTGGCGGCGTCGCCGTCCTCCTGCCGGTCCTTCACCTGAAGGCCGGGCTTCGGCGTCGTGGCGGCCTTGCCCGCCATCGCGGCGGCGGCGGCCTGCGCGTCGTCAGCCGCCCTCACCTTCACGGCCAGCTCATCGGAGGCGGCCTTGATCTCGTTGATCCGGGTCACCTCGTCCTCGGTGAACTCCCGGCCGTCTTCCTCAGCCGCCTTCGCGACGATGCCCGCGGCCTCGTCCAGCAGCGCCTTCAGCTTCTCGCGCAGCGTCATCCTGTACTCCTCATGGTCATCAGTTCCTGCGTGGTGACCCATGCGGCTACCTGGGCGGGCATAGGACCAGGGGCCTTCGCGGCGGCCTCGGGGGCGGCGGCGGGCTTCTCGTCCGGCTGCTGGCCGGTCTCCTGCTCGGGTGTGGTCCGGCCCGTGGCCATCGTGGCGAACGGCCGGAAAGTCTTCTGCGGCTCGGCGGCGGCCAGGACGTCGCCGATCGATGTGTGCGCAGCGGTGAGCGCGTCGTAGTTCGCCTGGGAGAGCACCCGGCCGGCCTTCATGCCCTGGACCAGGTCCGCGGCCTTCGCCGCCAGCAAATCAGTCTGCTGGTTCGCGCCCACCAGGCACGGCCCTACCTCATACAGGGAGGAGAACCGCTTGATCTCGTAGTAGCCGCCCCACGGGTGAGCCTCGGTGTCATCGGTCTCGACCCAGCCGCCCTCGCCCACGTCATAGGCGAAGCTGAACTGTTTGATCCGGCGGCCCTTCAGCAGCCCGTGAACATGCTTGGCAGTGGGATTGGTGTCCATGTCCTCGATCTGCGCGAGGACTTCGAGCCCGTCGGCCGTCTCGGCGGCTTCGACCACCGAGCCGATATGCGCGAAAGGGTCGCCCCACTTGTGGGCCCAGACCACCGGGATGGGGTCACCGGTGGCTTTCCACTCGGCGAGGACCTGGGCGAAAGCTCCGGGGGCGATGACGTCGCCCATGGAGTCCTCATTGCCGAACACCGAGACCAGCGCCCGGAACTGGCCGTCGGCCAACCCGTCGGCCGTGCCTGCGGCCTTGATCTTCGCTGTGCATTCCTTGGTCCGGGGCACGGTCAGCCCTCCCTCGTGTAGGCCAGATCGCAATGGCAGTTCGCGGTTTCGTCAGCGTCCCCGCGCGAGTCCCCGGGCCAGCGCAGACGGTTGGAGAACACACCGCCCAGCTCCACCGACTCGCCGTCCATACGCACATGGGAGGCACGGGGATTCTTGCCTCCGGTCTTCCAGACCTTGTGGGTCAGCCCGGAAGCGCCGGCCGCATCGTGCGAGCCGAACGAGCGGGCCTCGGTCGCCGAGGTCACCGCCCGCACCGCCGCTGCGGTGACCCAGTGGTCCATCCCTGTGCGGAGGTTGTCGCGCCAGTCGCCCTCATCCGCCACGGCCGCCGTCGCCGCGGTGTAGGCGGCCTGTTCGTACTCCTCGGCATGCGACCGCGCGGCAGCAGAGAGCCAGGCTTCCATCACGGCCGGATCCCAGTTCTCGGCGGCCGGGTTCCACAGGCTGAGCACGTCCCACGCGCCGATCTGCGCGAGCCGGAACCCGTACGCCAGCATCAGCGCGGCCAGCTGGTCCTGGCGCTCCGGGCTGGACGCGGCCCACAGCTCGTAGAAGTCGGGCGGCCCGTCTGCTTTCGCGTCGGCGGCGGACAGCAGGCCATCGGCCTGGCGCTGCGCCCAGTCGGTGAGCGCGGCCGTGTAGGCGTCCCGCTCCACCGCGTACGTCTCCAGATCATCCGGCCGCTCCAGCGCCTTCACGCCGGGCGGCCCTGACCTTTTGGGAGCGACGGCGGCGGCGCCGTGTCCGTCGGCGAGGCGAGACCGCCCACCACGACGTTCAGTGGCGTGATCAGCTCATCCGTACCCTCCACGTGCGGCAGGTTCTGCACCGCGCGCGCCTCGGAGCGCAGCATGTACGGGGCGCCAACAGCCGTCTGCAACAGCGTCGCCTGCTCGGTGAACGAGCCACGCAGCTTCGCTTCGACGTTCGCTTCGACGTACAGGTTCGAGCCGGGGGCGATCAGCGGCACGAGCATGGTGTTCAGGACGTCCTGCAACATGGTGATGTCCGGCCCGACGCTGTGCGTGTAGAGCATCTGCCGGAAGGCGTCCACGTTGGAGAAGGTGCCCTCGCGCGCGCCGACCAGCTCGGGCGGGATGTGGTAGCTGGACGCCACCTCGGCGTCGGTGAGCTTGCGGCCCTCGATATCCCGCGTCTCCACCGGGTTGAACGCCTTCACCGGCACCAGCTTCATGCCGTCTTCCAGGAGCGGCGTCCCGCCGGCCGATGCGCCCCGCCCGACGAACGCGTTGAACGCGGCGATGAACCGCTTCCTCGCCGTGTCCGACCAGCCCGGGGCATCAACCGGGCGCTCGATCACCACCGGTACGCGCGCCCCGTTCCTCCACACCGAGCGCCGCCAGGCCACCGCCTCGGACTGCTCGGCGAGGATCTGCCGCATCGTCTCCATCGGGGAGGTCCCGTCCGCGCCGATCGTCGCGTACCCGTGGTCGAACAGATACGGCGCGGGCAGGGCGACGGTCTCGGCCGGCCCCCGCGATGAGATCAGGTACAGGGCCCGTGGCTGGTCGTCGTCATCGGCCAGGATGTGAAATCGCCGCGCGGGCTTCCGGCGCAGCTCCCAGCCCGAGGCCGTGTCCGCACTGGGCAGGACCTGAACGCACCACCGGTCATGGATGAGCCAGTCCAGGATGACGGAATGCCACAGCCGTGCCGGCGGGACGTGCGGGGCCGGAGAGCCCAGCAGCAGCGCCAGCGGATGATCGGTCACCCTGCGCCGGTCCGTGT
This sequence comes from Streptomyces sp. NPDC039430, assembly GCF_055639435.1. Classification (NCBI taxonomy): domain Bacteria; kingdom Bacillati; phylum Actinomycetota; class Actinomycetes; order Kitasatosporales; family Streptomycetaceae; genus Streptomyces; species Streptomyces sp. NPDC039430. Next base: position 56,500 of record NZ_JBVKAK010000009.1, read on the forward strand.
CCGAGACACGCTCGTAGACGTGCCACGGGATCGTGCACAGCGCGCGGGCGATGTAGTCCGTCACCTTCCGCACCGACGGCTGGGTCTCCCACACGTTCAGCGCGGCGGCCGTGCCCGCGTAGTTGGACAGCGGGACGCCCGGATCGACCACCCGGATGCCGTGCTGCGTGACGTACCGGCCCAGCTCTGCCAAGTCATCGAACGCCTCGGACTTGACGGGCACGAGGGCGCCGGACTGGTCGATGACCTGACCGGAGGCCCCCTTACTGCGACGCCACCAGGGCATGCCGCACCCCCTTCAGATCACTTCGAAATCGGAATCCTCGTAGGCGCTGACCTTCTTCGGCGGGCGGGCCAGGACCTCGGACATCGCGTCACACAGCGCCGAAACGCCGTCGATCTTGTCCCCGGCGGACGCCTTGTCCGGCTTGACGTTGCCCGCGGCGTCCTGGGCCACGGCGAGGTTGTCGACCATCCATGCCATGACGGGATTCCCGTCGTGCCGCAGCATCTGACGGTGCCCTGTCTGCTGGCCGCGCAGCAGCAGCCGTTGAACCGCCTTCAGCGCGGGCGACATCGTCTTGTAGCCCTGCCCGACACCGACCATGGGCGCCCGCTCGCCCTCCAGATCGTTGGTGAGCGGAGTAGCTCCCCACCGGTCGTAGCCCAGCGCCTTCACGTCGAAGACGTCCAGGTCCTTACGGATCTGCTTGCCGATCACCGTGTAGTCGGTGACGTTGCCCGGGGTCGTCGTGAGCCAGCCCTCGCGCACCCACACGCTGGCGTTCCCGGCCGTGCGCCGGTCCAGCGACTTGATGTTGTCCTCGGGCGTCCACAAACGGATGACCAGGTCGAGGCTTCCGTCACGGTCGTCCGGGAACAGCCACGCGAGCGCGTTGAGGTCCGAGACGCTGGCGAGGTCCAGGCCGCCGTATGCCTCGCGGCCCTTCAGCTTCGCCTCATCGATGAGCGCGCCGTTCGCCTCCCACGACTCCAGCGTCAAAAACTTCGTGACCTGCTTGGTACGGATCCCCAGATGCAGACGCAGGAACTGGGCGAGTTCCGCCGGCGACTGCTTGGCCTTGTCGCTCGCGACCGCCAGGGCCGCCCGCGTCGGCGACACCCCGTACCCCGGATTGGCCTTGCGCCACGTCGACTCGGCGTGCGGGTCGTCGTCCTTCTCAGCGGCGAACACGACCCCGTAGACCGCCGGGGCCATGTAGGCGCCGCGCGCCAACTGCTCGATCCGCTCGCGCTTACGGGAGTAGACCGACTCCTTCTTGCCCGCGTCCGCCGTCGTGATGATGAAGATCAGCGGCTGGCGCCTTGAACCCGTGCCGGTCTCGATCGTCTCCACCAGCTCGGGTGACTTGTGCTCGTGCAGCTCGTCCACGATCCCCGCGTGGAGGTTGAGGCCGTGCTGCGCGCCAGCCAGCGAGGACACCGGCTTGAAGTACGAATCGCTCTTCGGGTGCAGGATCACCCCGGCGAGCGGCTGCATCACCCGCTTCAGCGCCGGCGACTTCTCCACGATCGCCTTGACCGGCTTGAACAGCAGCCCGGCCTGTTCCTTCGTGGTGGCCGCCGTGATGACCTGCGCGCCGGGCTCCTTGTCCGCGGCCATCATGTACAGCGCGATCCCGCCGGCCAGCGTGGTCTTCCCGTTCTTGCGCGGGACGTCTACATAGACCTCGCGGATGATCCGCACGTACATGTCGGCGTCGTCGTCCCAGACGACCCAGCCGAAGATGGGCGCCAGGATGTAGGCAACCTGCCACGGGTCAGGCTTGAGCGGCCGTCCGGCAAGCTCTCCCTGGGTGTGCCGGAGCTGCTGGAACGCGTTCATCACCCGGTCGACCCGGGCGGCGTCGAACAGGGCGCCCGGGACCTCCCGGGGCTCAGGGGTCTTGATCAGCGGAGAACAGTCGGGCAGCGGGATACCGCGCGCGACCAGATACCACGCCACCTCGGGCGACAGCTTGAGCCGCTCCAGCAGCTCCGCATCCAGGTACGCGGCAGGAACCTGCTTACCCGAATGGGTTGTCGGGGTCCGGCTCATTCTCCGACCCCCTCGCAAGGGCCTGCTCCGTGGAGGGAGTGAGCCCGAAGTGGGCCGCCCACGCGCGCACTTCCCGCCCGGCAGCCCGCGCGATGCCCACCGCCGGATGCGGCAGGGTGCCCTGTGCGGCCTCGATCGTCAGCCCGTCCTGCTGGAGCGTCTCGGTGGCCTCGCGGAACTGGGCCCACGATTCGCAGTACGCGGCCAGCGCCGCGCGGTCCTCCGGTTTGAGCAGCTCCAGACGGGCCAGGCCGGGAAGGACGCGGTCCCACTCGGCCCGCGCTTCGTCCGACAGCCAGCCCGGGGCCTCGGGCGGGAGCCGCTTGAAGGCCGGCCCCATGCTCACCTCGCGCCCGGCGGAGTCCTTGCCCTCCGAACGTCCCTTCAGCAGACGCAGCTTGGCCGGTTCAGCGGTCCGCCCCATGTCAAGACCCCCCCTTGCGTTTTCTGTTCACGCACGCGGAAAGCTGACGGCGCCGGGTCCCCAGAAAATCTTGCTGGAAATCTGAACTCCCCTACCCCTGGGAGGGGAGGGAGCCCTGCTCCAAGCAGTGCCGGCCGGAGGCCACCAGCAGCTCGCCGAGCGTCTCGTAGGCGTCGGCCAGGCCGAACACGCGGCCCTTGGCGGGCGTGGTGGCCGTTCCGATGACGGTCACGATGGGCTCCGCGTCGGGGATGAGCGTCGTCACGTGGACCAGATGAGTCATCTGAGCGGGCATTTTGGGCTCCTGGGGGCTCGTTTTGGGGCTCAGCGGGTCCGTTCCCGGGCCTGATTGGCTCTGCGGGCCTCGGATTTGCTCTTGACCGTGTCGCAGGGCTCGCAGAGGAGCCCGAGATTGTCCAGGTCGGTGACCGAACCGCCCTCGAAGATCGGCGTGATGTGGTCAAGGACGTGGCTGCGCGCGTCGGGATCGTCGGCCGTGACCTCGTCCTGGTCGATGCCGCATCGGTAGCAGCAGCCGTTGTCACGGATGGTCACGCGCCGCTTGAGCGTGCGCCATGTGCCTGAGCTGATGCCGTACCGCGCTGCCTTGTCGTCCCTGCCTGCCCATGGGATGCGCTGGTGTTCCTCGCAGCGGCCCTTGGGTACGAGCGTGGCGCATCCGGTCTCGGCACAGCGTGTGGGTGGCCTGGTGGGCATGGGCGGGCCCCTGGTGGTGAGGGGGTGGGGTGGGTGTCAGGGCCCTGGGGTGGTGCCCACGAGGGAGGGGTTGGCGTACTGGTCCGTGAAGCTCTCCCCGGAGAGGGGCGGGGTGCCCACGGTGGGAGCGACCGCCAGGCCGTCGTTCATGACGATGGTCTGGGCAGCGTCCTTGACCAAGTCATTGACGAGGTCGGGGCACAGGCCGCCGGCCGTGAGTTCGCGGTGGTAGGCGAGCAGCTTCTGCGAGGTGGTGGCCATGGTGTCTCCCCTGGGGTGAGCCGGGCATGACGAAGGCCCCGACGCTTGGTGCGTTCGGGGCCTTCGGTGGTGTGTGGGCTATGCGGCTTCGCGGCATAGCTCTGCACGGAGATCGTTACACGGCTCTGACCTGCGCGTCAAGGGACGTTGGATGGGACGGCGTTGAGCGATGAGGGCCGTGATGTCGGCGCTGGCGTAGTACGGGTGCCGCTCGGTGCCGCCAGCCTTCTTGAGTCGGCCGCGGCGGACGAGCTGGCGGACGCCGCCGAGGCCGATGCCGAGGGCGTTGGCGGTCTGTTGGGCGGTGAGGTGGTCGGGCGGTACGTACATGGCTCCATGGTCGCCTACGCGCGCGGAGACCCCGCCGCGGTGTTCGCGACGGGGCCGGGCGCTAAGCAACGTCAGCAGCCAGAAGACGCGGGTAGTGGTTCCACGCTACGGCTGGCCACTGACAGCGGGGCTACCTCGGCGGCCACCAGGGCGCCGGGCCAGCGCCGTTGAACGCCAGCGCCTCGTCTTCTTGCGCCAGCGTCACGGTGGCGGTCTGGCCGCCGGGCCAGGTGAGCGTGCATGGCTGGGTGAACGGTTCGGCGAGCACCGGCAGTTCCTCGCCCGGCAGGGTCGTCGTGATGCCGGCCCACATCCGACTGTGGTCGTCCCGGGGTGCGGCGTGGATGAACACGGTGAGCGTCATCGTCTCTCCGCCGGACTCGGTCAGGGTGACGGGCCCTTCGTAGTACGCGGAGCACGGGCACGTCTTCAACGCCTGGCGCTGCTCGTCGTCCTCCGCGTGGTGCTCGCAGCCCCAGCCGACTTCCTGACTGTGTTCGCAGAGCGCTGCCGAGCAGCAGGGGCAGTTGGGGCATGGCCCGTTGCTGGCGGGTACGTAGTCGGGTCCAAATGTTTCGGTCATCTGGTCATCGTCTCCTTCTTAGGGGGTGCTGCGCGGTTACAGGTGTTCCATCCAGTCGTTGATGCCGTCGTGGATGAAGTTGGCGAGGATCTGGTCGCCTTCGAGTTCCGCCTTCTGTGCTTTCTGGGACAGCTCAGTGATCACTTCCTTCGCGTATTCGGGGGTGATGGGGGTGGGCGGGTCGGTGGTGTAGTCCATGGGCTCTTCGGCGGCCACGTGGGGCTCCTGTTGGTCAGTGGGTGTGGGGCGGGTACCACCAGCCGCAGCGGGCGCAGTACGTCAGCTCGGCGGCGAGGGTGATGAGGGCATGGATGGGGGGTCGCACGGGGCTCTCCGGGTGGTCTACGGCCCGCTCTACGGGCGGTCTACGCGGGCTCTACAGCCCCTTCTGTGGGGGCGTGACCTGCGTCTACGTCTGATTCGGGGGTCTGGGCAGGGTTGGGGGAGAGGAGGGCTGCGATGTCGGCGGCTTTGATGCCGCTGCGGCCGGTCTGGTCGCCGATACGGACGCTCTTGTGGATGGTGATGCCGCAGTGGATGAGGACGGCGCGGAGTCGGGCGTCGTCAAGGTGTGCGGCGACGGGGCGGGTCTGGAGTGCGTTGTACACGTCGCGGAGGAAGATGGCGGGCCGATCCCCGGTGAGGTGCTGGACTCCGAGGAGCACGCGGCGTTTCAGCTCATCCTCGGTGGGCGGTACGGGCGGGGTGGGCGGTACGGGTCGGCCGGCGCGCCACGCCTGGACGGCGTAGGCGCTAGCGGCGACGGCCAGGAGCCGGGGCTCCTCGTTCGCGGTACGCCAGACCATGAGCGCGCCGAAGGCCAGGCCGCTGGAGCGCGCGGCGACGGTCTTACCGCGGGCGGGGTGGTTCTCGGCGATGGTCCAGGCGCGGAGGCGCGCGTACAGGGCGAGGTGGCCTCGGCCAAGCCGTCGGGGATGGATGCGCTGTGCGGCGACCCGGGGCCGCCCGGCTCCCCAGGTGGGGACGGGCGGCAGTTCGAGGGTGTCGGCCTCGGGGTCGGTCGTGGTCATGGTCAGGCGTTGCCGATGAGGGTGGAGAGCATCTGGCCGACGCTGCCGAAGAGCGTCCCGATGGTGGTGCCGATCGTGGTGCCGGAGAGGGACAGGCCGAGGCCGAGGCAGACGAAGCCGGGCAGGAGGTGGAGCTTCTTGGTGTCCTTGCCGTGCTTGTGCATGTTCCAGGCCCACAGGCCGAGCACGATGATCAGGAGCACGGAGATGGGCACGGACCCGCCCGTGCCGATGGCGGCGGGCTGTGCGGCCATGGTGTGGGCGCCGGCGGTGTCGATGGCGGCGATGAGGCTGGTCTTCACGGTGGCGGGTCCTTAGTAGGAGAGGCCGACGAGGGCGGCGACGAGGAGGAGCGCGGCGCGGGCGAGCAGCCGTCGGGCGTGCGAGTCGCGGGGCAGGACGCGCAGGAGGAGCGCGGCGGCGAGGAGCGCGGGGAGGCCGTAGTAGCCGAGCGCGTGGTAGGTGATCACGGGCGCTCCGGGTGTGACTGGCGTATGACCGGCGGGGTGAGGAGCGGGATGGGGAGTATGACCAGGTAGGCGGTCAGGGCCCAGCCGAGGACGTGGGCGAGCATGGTGGTACTCCGTGGGGTGGTCCGGGTCATACCGCCCGCGCTGTGGCGTCATACCGTGCGGCGCGGGCGGTATGACGGTCAGGTGCCGGGGGCGGCGGGCGGGGGCGGGGTGGTGTGACCGTGCTGGTCGTGGCCGGTATGACCGCCGGTGGCGGGGTCATACGGGGCGACCTGACAGGCGATCACCTGCGGCTCGACACCCGGCGGGTAGACCCCCGCGGCCCAGGCGTTTCGGTAGGTACCGGCGATGAGTGATACCGCGTGCTTCACCGCGGTCGACGCGGTCATACCAGCGGCCGTCCCGGTCATACCGGTGTCGCTGCTGGTCATACCGGCGCTCATCATGACCATCAGGTCGTCATACAGTTCTTGGTCAACCTTGACGGACAGGCCCTTGCCGGGCAGTGGCGGCGTGCTCACCAGGCCACCTCCCGTGCGGCGCCTCGGAGCGCGGCGAGGACGTCAGCCTGCGTGCGCTCCGGCTCGTCCTCCCACGGCACGACGAGCCGCTCACCGAGGTAGACGACCAGCGCGTCCCACGCCCGAAGGGTGGTCTCCTCGGCGGCCGGGTCGATGCCGGGGATGGTGTAACCGGCCGCCCGGTCGATGGCGGAGATGACCGGATTGAGGTGGGGGTGCCAGCCTTCGGCGGCGAGGAGAGTGGCGGCCTGGTCGAGGACGGCGGCGATTCGGGAGCGGGTGACGGACAGCGTCAGCACGGTGTCGCCTTCCCGTCCTCGGGCCGCTTCCACGGGGTGTAGGTGGCGGGCCGGGCTGCGGCTTCCTCGCGGATCCACTGGGCGGCCCGGTCGATGGGGTGGCCGTCTTCGAGGATCAGCAGGGCGGCGTCGCGGACGCGGACGGACCGGGCGCGCAGCAGCACTGCGTGAGCCCGCTCATCGGCGTCGCTGAGGACCGGGAGCGGAAGGTTGAGGCTGTCGGCGATCGCGGCGAGCAGTTCGGCGACGGGCTCGGGGAGGTCGCTCACTGGGCACCCCCGGCGGCCTTGCGGAGCAGCAGGGAGTACTCCCCGCGGGTTACCTCACGGCCTCGCTCGATGGCCGGCGCGAAGCGGAGAACTTCGGCCTCCAGCTCGTCGGCGGCCGTGGACATGTAGCCGTGCTTCGCGGTGGCGGCGGTGAGGATCATCGCCATGCGCCGTGCGTCATCGAAGACGTGCGTGGGGCGGACGGACGCGAGGCGGCCTGCGATGTTGAGGAGGATCTCGCGGGCGTCGCCGCTGGGCTGGGTGTGGGTCTCGGTCACCGGGCACCACCGGTCGGGGCGATGGTGCCGGTGACGCCGGCCTCGGTGGCGCGCACCGTGGTCGTGCGTCCGCTGCGGCGGGTGATGGTGCCGACGGCGACGATGCGCCGGTCGGTGCTGGGTGGGGGCGCGCTGGTGCGCGCAGGCATGGAAAGATCCATGACAGCCGACTCCTTGGTACCTCAAGGTGTACGCCCGGCTTGCCGGGCTTCGGTCAGGCCCCTCGCTGGTGGTAGGACACCGGCTTGGGGCCGCATTCAGTTGTCAGGCGTGGAGGTCGATGAGCTTCCGGATCGCGGCGGCGCGGCTTAGGCCGTGTGCCTTGGCGAAGGCGCCAAGCTTCACGATCTGCCCGGGGTAGAGGGTGATGCCGCCGATAACGCGGCGGTCAGTGGTCCGATTGGGGCCGGGAGATCCCCCGGCGTCTTTGTGCATATGCACACCGTAGCAGGGTATGCATATGCACGGCAAGCGATCCGCTCGACGTATGCATATGCACCCCCTAGCCTGGGCTTATGGTCAGCCGCGCGAAGGACTCGCACACCACCAACCGCGTCGTCCGGGTTCCAGACGACGACTGGAGCGACCTCGGCGGAGCGGTCGGCGAACGGAACCGCGCCGAGACGATCCGGGCGTTCATCGCGTGGTACCTGCGGCGGCCTGGGGCAGAGCTGCCGCAACGTCCGCCTGCCCCATAGTCGTAGCCGCCTTCGTATCGGTGTCCATCAGCACCTTCAGCCCTGGCCACATGGCCGGCGGGTACGCGGTCGAGCACCACTCGCACGTCACAACCTTGGCGCTCGCGTACAGCCGCAGTACCGCGCCGCAGATCTCCCCATTCTCGACCTCGGCCGGGCAGGTCCCTATGCGGGTACCTCGGTCGATCGGGGCTGGTGGTGCGAGGATCGAGGCCACCGACCGGGTCACCTCACGGATGTCCGCAGCGAACATCCCGGCGTCCGACCAGGACACGGCCACCCACGGCAAATGCCCGAGCAACTCGGAGACCGCCGTCTTCAGGCGGCCCCCCACGCTGCCCGCAGGGTTCGGCAGACGCATGCCGCGCTGCTCGCGGATGATGGCCACCCATCGCTCTGCGACGCCCGCGAGACCGCCGGGGCCGCGCAAATCGAGGACGTCTTCCGACACGGGCAGTGGAGCGAACACGGGGCGGGAGCCGCGTACCTGGGGGCTGCCGCCCATCGGGGCGAGGAACGCGGCCAGGCCCTCATACAGGTCCGGCAAGCACTCCAGCCGAACCCTCGTCGACTTGGTGCAGCCGAGGCACAGGTAGCCGTCCTCCAAGGGGCGGACACAGAGCTGGCAGGCGTTCACTGGTCTTCTCCCTGCTCCTCCGCAGCCGAGGCAAGGGCGGCGCGCAATTCGGTGGCGGCGCTGCCGTAGGCCCGGAGCACCACCCACCGGGTAGCGAGCTTCTTGGCCCGCTCGATGGCGGCCTCGGCCCGTGTGGCACGCTCCTCGGCCTGCTTGCGCTGGCGAATGGCTGCGGTAATGCCTTCTTCGGCACTCGTCAGTTGGCTTCGTAGCTCGTCCTCGTACCGGTCGGCGTCCTCCTTGTGGAACTGGCGGGTGCGCTCGGCTCCACTGGCCAGATCGGCGTAGGACTGGCAGTCGCGGCGGAGCTGGTCCGCCAGGGCGTACAGCGAGTCCAAGGCGTCGTCGGTGATGCTGTCCGCGGTGTACCTGATGTCGGTCATCGGCTCGGCTCCTTGCTGGGGTCGTATAGGTCGCAGGGGCGGTTGTGCCAGGCCCCGCGGGTGAGGAATCCGCGTTCGCGGCACCAGGACGCCCAGGGCTCGGACCAGAACGTGAACGGTTCGGAGAGCGGGGCCGGCCGCGCGGCGCGCTCGGCCGCAGAAGCCTCGGCCCGCCGGGCGTAGCGCCCCTCCCGCAGGAGGAGCGCCATAACGGCGACGGCCGTGCCCAGGAGCAGCACCGCCACCGCAAGACCAGCGTTCAGCGCGATCACGAGACCATGCCGAAGAGGTCGAGTTGGATCGGTTCTGTCTGCTCGGGCTCGTGGCCGCTGTGACACGAGCAGGTACAGATCTGACGGCACTGACGAACGGCCGGCCACACCCACGCGAGCACGTTGGGCCCGGAGCGCACCGGGGACGGATGGTCATACGGCTCGCGGAACGTGGCAGCGCGCTGGGTGTTGGTCTGGATGACGGTCTCGTTGATCAAGTGGCCGTCGTGGCGGCACGCGCTGTGGGCGTCGCGCTGACACTCCACAGACGGCGGTTTCTGGCAGGCGCAATCCGTGAGCGTGCCGGGGATGTGCTGGTAGTTGCGGAGCCAGATCGGGGGCCATACGTTCGCGCGGATCCAGGCTGCGGCGTGAGGTGTCATGGGATCTCCGTGGTGTGATGGGTGGAGGTCCGGGCCTGATAGCGACAGGCCCGGACCGCTACGCAGCGGCAGAGACGAGCTGGCCCAGGACGCCGCCAACGCGCGCCTGGTCGATGAGGTCGGCGACTTCGCCAGCTGTGCTGCCGCGCGGCACCGCGAGGCCGAGCCGTCGGCAGAGACCGAGCTGCTTGGGGGACGGCTGGCCGGAGCGCCACCGGGCTTGACGGCTCACAAACGCGCGCGGCGCGAGCACCTTGGCCTGCTGCTCCAGCCACGCCAGCGCCTCCGGCAGAGGCCGGGCCACGTCCTCGCGCGGCGCGTGCACCCCGTGGGATTCCGTCCACCGGCGCGTGCGGTACAGCCGAGTCCCGGGGTCCCGGACCAGGAACAGGAACTGCGCCGACGTCACCCGGATGAACCAGATCCCGCCCTCCGTGCGCAGCCAGCGGATCGCGCTGCCCCCGAACAGGTTGATCTCCTCGGTCTGGATCCGGGCCGCCAGTGCACGGCGCTGCTCGGTGGCCGCGTGGTCCTCGGCGACTTCCCGGAGCGAGCGGCCTTCCTCGGCCTGCCCGATCTCCCGCGCGGTCAGGTCGACCATCGAGGCGAGCTTGTGGCGGGATGCGGCGCCCATCACGTCCAGGAGCAGCGCGTCACGCTTCCCGGGCGCCGGCCGGAGTCCACGGCCGACCATCTGCACGTACAGGCCAGGGTTCTTGGTCGGGCGGGCTACAACGACGCACGACGTGTGCGGCGCGTCGAACCCCTCGGTGAGCACCATGCAGTTGGTGAGCACCTGGACGTCGCCGGCCTCGTACCGCGCGAGCGTCGCCCGGCGTTCGTCGCGGCCCATGTCACCCCACACCGGCGCCGCGGTGATGCCCGCGGCCCGCAGCGAGGCGGCGGCGCCCTGGGCGGTCGCCACGGTCGGCGTGAACACGACGCCCGGCCGGTCCGCGGCGTGGTCGACGTACGCCTTGGCGATCGCGTCCAGCGCTCCGGAGTCCTCCAGCGCCTTACCGAGCTGCCCGTCGACCAGGTCGCCGCCACGAGTGCGGACCTTGTTCAGGTCGAGGGCGTCGACCGTGATCGCCTTGCCCCGAACGTCGCAGAGGTAGCCATCGCTGATCATGTCGAGGATGTCGAGGCGGAAGACGACGTCCTGCCAGACCTCGGCCAGACCGCCGTCCGTACGCGTCATGGTCGCGGTGAACCCGGCGGTGGGCACGCCGCACCAGGCGCCGAAGTGCTCCAGGACCTCCATGTAGGTCCGGGCGGCGGCGTGGTGGCACTCGTCCACCACGATCAGACCGATCTCTGTGATGGCCTCGCGGCGACGCTTCACGGCCAGGGTCTGGACGGAAGCCACCACTACGTCGACCCAGCGGTGGTGGTCGCGCTCGGCCTTGACGATGCCAACGCGGAGCCCGGGGCACACGGCGCGGATCTTCGCGGCGGCCTGTTCGATCAGCTCTTCACGGTGAGCGATGACAAGGGCGCGCTTGCGGCCGAGCTGCTCGCGCATGCCCTTGATCAGGTTGGCGAAGACGACGGTCTTACCGGCACCGGTCGGCAGGACGACGGCGAGCCGATTCTGTTCGATCTTCCAACCGTCGCGCAGCGCCGTGATGGCGTCGCGCTGGTACGGACGAGGGGTGAAGGGGGCGTTCATGGGGCACCTCGATTCGGGTTGCTGGCTGTTTGCGGGGAGTGCGGGGACCTTGCGGGGGTCCTGCGGGGACTCCCGCGCGCTTCTGGTGTGGCGTTGATCAGCTGTTTTGCGGGGACGCGGGGAGTTGCGGGGAGCTGAGAAATCCCTTGATGCCGGAGAGCTGAAGACCTGTCGTGCGGCGCCGTGCGGCACATGTGATGCGCGATGCACGCGAAACGCGCGCGATGTGTGGGAGAGCGAGGCTGGTCCCCGCAACTCCCCGCCTCCCCGCATCTCCGCAGGTCGGGTCCTGTGCGGGGACCTGCGGTAGTCCCCGCACAGGTCCCCGCAAGGTCCCCGCAGTCCCCGCAGGACGGCCCCCGGTCACGACTCGTGCCGCCCGGTGCCGCGGTCACCGTGGACGTCGACCCGCCACAGGTTCTGCTTCTTGTGGCTGTCCACGACCATGACGACTTTGTGAGTGCCGAAGTAGCGGCCCGCCCTCGCCTTCAGCCAGATGCCCAGCTGGTTGGAACTCGGCGGGTCATCACCCTTCCGCGGCACGTGGTTGGGCAGGCCCTTGATTACGGCACCGGTCTGGACGGGTTCGGCACCGTAGGTCTCCCGCCACATCTCCAGGAAGTTGGCCCACTCCTGCTGTTCGTCGTCCTGGTTCCGCGCATCGGCGCCGTCAGCCATCCAGCCGTCGACTCCGAGGAAGCCGAGGAGGCCGGCCATCATGGAGGCCCATTCGCTGTAGTCGCCTTTGCGGACGCGGGTGGTTGGGGCTCCGGCCGCGAGCCAGGCCCGGACGAGGGTGACGAGCGCAGCGACCAGAGTGGACGCGTTGGCGCGCAGCCAGGGCCGGAGGTCGCCGATACGGAAGTCGTCGCGCTGGTCGGGGTCGGGGCAGTCCGGATCGAGCTTGACCCAGAGGACGCGGCGCCCGTTGTCGCCGCCGGTTCGCAGGGCGTTGCCGGTGACGAGCCACAGCCGGTCGTTGCGCATGGTGACCTTGCCGGTGGACCCGAGGATGCGGTCGCCCCAGTGCTCGCCGGTGAGCAAGGCGGACAGGATCGGTGTCTTCAGCACGAAGCCGTTCGGCAGGTTGTCGAAGACGACGACGGGCGAGCCGGTGCCGTACAGCTGAGTCGTGATCGACTTCCTGAGTTCGGTGTCGTTCTCGGGCCACGCTGTGTCCGCCGTGCCATAGCAGTACTTGAAGATGTCCTTCAGCAGGGTCTTGCCGCTCCCTGCCGCAGTCGCGGTGATGACCACCATCTGCGTAGGCCCGTGGAAGTATGCGCGCACGATGGGTGTGAGCAGCGCGCCCAGGAAGTTGGCTCGGTCGCTGGCGGCGACCCATGGGAAGTCGGCCAGGACCTGTCCGAGCACGATGTCCTTCGCCCGGTCCAGGCTCTCCCGGGTGACCTGGGGCTGGAGTCGCCGCAGCGGTACCCGGGGCTCCAGATAGAGGCCGGTCGGACGGTCGTACCCTGGGGACTCCAGCAGGCTGCCGTCCGGCCGGATTACCGGCGAGGTGACGACGCCACGGAGGACCGGAAGCGGCCAGTCTTTCCGGCCGAGGAGCGTCGAGCAGCTCTTGGGCATGAGCAGCTCGCGTTCCTCGATCACCTCTTCGGTCTGCGGATTCCTCTTCACGCTGTAGCTGCTGACGTGGTCGGCGAGGTACGCGCGCAAGTTGTCCGTGCCGAGCTGCTGGACCACCGGGTCGTCGTTGTCGTCGCGGTAGACCCAGCACGGGCCGCCGGAGCGCTTGTAGAGGTCGGGAAGACGCCCCTCGGCCATGAGCTGCAAGATGCCGTCGATGGCGTCCGCCTCGTTGGTGATGTCCAGCTCGGGGCGGGAGGGGACAGAACGCAGCTGCGGGCCGCCCTCGAACCCTCCTTCCGCCCGCGGGTCCGGGGCATGGGCGGGGTCGAGCGCGGACGACCCGTCGGCGAAGTGCTGCGCGGGCACGGAGGACAGGCGCCGGCGGGTCGGCTCAGAGCCGTAACCGCGGCGGCGCAGCTCGGCCGCCGCGGCCTTGTGGTTGCCGCCATGGTGCAGCTGCGCGTAGGCGCCGAACTTGGTGTACGGCGTCTCGGCCGTGAACTCCGAGCTGGTGGTGAAGACGTACAGCCGGTCGGCGTCGCCCCGGCCGGTGGTGGCCTTCACACCGCCCTGCCCGTCGGCCCACCCCCAGTACGTGGTGCTGCCGCGTGTGATGACGGGACGGAAGGTCCCGATGAGGATCTCCTGCCAGTCCGCGCGGGCCTCGAAGTCCTCACCGGGGCGCAGGCCGCCGTCTGGCAGCGGCGGCATCTGGCGGGGGGCCGCCTTCGGGACCTCCGGTTTGGGGAGGGCGTCGACCATCCGGCATACCTCGTGGATGGCATCCATGCGGTCGTGGCTGATCGTGGGGATCGTGGCGGGGCCGCCCTCCATCCGGAGGTATGGGCGGCCGGTCGCGTGCACGGTGCCGCAGCTCGGCTCGACCAGCCCGTAACCGCCCTCGCCGCGCGTCTCGATCTGGACGCGGATGATGCGGCTGGTCGGCTTCTCGGCCAGGCGCTGCGTCTCCTCCGGGGTGTACTCCTCCGGGCGGGCGAGGCGGGAGGCCAGTTTCGTGTTGCCCCGGACGGGAGAACCGTCGATGCGAACGCGGAAGTGCCGGCCACCGGACGGTGACTCACTGGCCCAGCCGGTGAGAACTGCCCGCCACTCCTCGCCGAGCCCGGAGGCCTGCATGATGTCGGTGACCTCATCGAGGAGGCCGTCAGCGATAGCGGTTCCCTCGAACTCGATCAGCTCGATCCCGCCGGACACCGCACCGTAGGCCACGGCGATACCAGCCGGTTTCCCAGCAGGGAACCAAGCGTCGTGCTCCTCCGGCGTGGAGCGGGTCACCTTGTACGGGCTCCAGCTCCGCAGAGCGGGCGCCTTGCTGCCATCGGCCTTGATGGGCAGGACGCACAGGCCAGCGTCGTACATCTCGCGAGCGGAAGCCCGGAGGTTGGGGGTCTGTGCGTCGGTCACGCGCTGCTCCTGGCGCTGCATCGGGCGGGGTGTTCGGTGCGGATGGCGGCGGCGAACTCCGTGACGGCCTGGTCGCCGTGCACCGGGCCGTCACGCTGCTGGCAGAGCGCGCACTCGTACTTGGCGCGCGGCGGCCGGATGCGGGTGCCATCCGGGTTGAGTCCGAAGTCGACGGTTAGGGCTGCGGTGACCACGCGGCGGCCGTCGGCGCGACCCGGGCGGCTGGGGATGGTGCCCCCGGCCGCCGCCGCGGTGTGGTGCGTCTGGGTCACGGGCGCGCCTCGGTGTCGGCGAGGTGGTTGCGGAGCGCCCGCAGGCGGGGGACGGAGGAGAGCAGTTGGGCGGCGATCTCCGCGCCGATGATGGCCGGGCCGGGCTGACCGGGAAACGCCCTCCGCGCCCCTGCGGCCTCTGCCAGACTGGTCATGAGCGTGTTCCGATCTGCTTCGCGGCTGTTTCGTTGACGTGCTCGTTCGATGCCGTCGCGGGGGCAACCGCGGCGGCATCGCTGTTGGCGGGCAGGTGGAGGAAGGCCAAGAGGTCGACGTGCCGCACGTAGCGGCGTCGGCCAAGGCGCACCACCTCGAAGGGCAGTTCTCCTCGCGCGGCAAGCAGGTAAGTGGTCGACTCGGCTTGTGCCAGGGCCTTGCCGACGGTGGGCCAGAGCGGGACCAGCGCGGGCTGGTCGAGGATCTCGGCGATACTGAGTGCGGGCGTCATACGGACGCCGCCTGCCGCTGGAGGCTGCGGAGGGTGCGTCCGTCCCGGATCCAGAGGACCGGGAGGTCCACGCCGATACGTTCCGATACGGCCAGAGCCACGCTCTCCGGCGCGGTGTCCTGCACGCCGGTCAGGAGGTGGCCGATGGTGCTGTGGTGTACTCCGGCGGCCTCGGCCAGGCCGCGGATACTGACGGGTCGGCCGTCGCCCGTGCGCTTCATGAGGGAGCGCAGAACATCGCGATCGGCCAGGCGGTACATGGGTTCGGGCACTTTCCACCTCGCGGCTGTATAAGTCGATATACAGAACCCTGCCACGGGGGCGACCCTTTGTCTAACTACTTGCACAAGCTGACGGGTATTCAGCCGCACAAGGGCGCCTCTCCGGCCAGATGACGACCCCCGGGTGGCGCTTCGCATTCATCCGCATAGACAATCTGGCGATGCGGATGAACTAAGGGTTGCCTCAGAACTGGATCGGGATCACCGGCCAGATAGACACCTAGCGGCAGCGGAGTGGCAGGATGAATCTCATGGCGGAGCCAAGGACTCGGACGGACTTGTCCGACCTCGTGCGGGACCGACGCGCGGAGCTGGGGCTAAGCCTCCGGAAGCTGGCGGACCTGTGCATCGATCCGGAAGATCCGGGTGAGCCGCTGTGGAAGTTCGCCGTGATCAATCGCCTGGAGAGGCATCTCCCGGTCATTCCGCCACAGCTCCCGGAGCTGCGCGCCCTTGCGGCCGGCCTGAGCTTGCCTCTGTGGAAGGTCCAGGGAGCTGCGGGCGCCCAGTTCTTCGGCATCGACACCGTGTGGTCCGATGCAGTGCGGGCCCTGGTGCAGGACTACGAGTCGATGCCTCCGGACGATCAGAAGCGCGCGCGCCAGCTCATGAGAGCATGGGGCGCCGAGTCCACCCCAGAGAGTGACTCTCAGTAATTTTCTTGTAACCCCTGGTGCAGACTTAAACGACTATGCATGATGGGGATCCTTGTCGGAGTCTTTGCTTCCGGCTCTGGAATCGAACTGACATACGGTCAGTTCGCAGGGGGGTACGACATGATCAAAGTCAACGAGGTGACACGGGTGAACTTCTTGCTGGGGAGCAAGAAGGAGGGCATCCCCACCGGGCACGCATGCCTGCTCACCGAGGACGACGGAGCCATCACCGTGGCCATCCGGTACGGCCACGCGCATCCAGACCTCTGCCGGGACCTGAACGACTACCACACGCAGTTGCTTGGCGCCGAGGGCCGATGGGCGCAGACCTGGGATCCTGAGGGCGCGGACCGCGTCTACAAGGCGCCGGAGGGGCTCGGGCTGGCCCATGTCGCGTGGAGGATCGTTCCTGCACGGGAGCTTCCAGACGGCCTTACCTGCATGCCGCTGGAAGTGCAGGGACGGTTCGCGTGGGTGATCCGCTCGGGCCTCGCCACTCCCCGGCTGTGTGACGAGATGAACGAGTACCTCACGCGGATCACCGGGGATGGACTCTGGGTGCAGCGCTGGCGCGGCATGAATCTGCTGGACAACTGACCTACCCACCAACGGAGTTCTGCATCGCGGCCACGTCCAGCCGCCTACCGAACAGACTGGTGAGTACCCGCGTCCAGCGGGCCAGTTCAGGTCCAGGAGGGCAATCGTGAAGGGTTCGACATACCGCCGCTGCTACTGCCGCGGCGAGGACGGCAGATCGCTGGGCAAGGACTGCCCACAACTGTCCAGCCGCAGACACGGGGTGTACGCCGTGCGCCAGGAGCTGCCCGCGCAGGCGGACGGCGTACGGCGCAGCTTCAACCGGTCCGGGTACGAGTCAGCGACGAAGGCCCAGAGCGACCTGGACAAGGTCCGGGCCCTGCTTGATCTGCCGGAGAGCGACGACACCGAGGCGCTGATTCGAATAGGCGACCTGTTGGAGGCTGTCAGTAAGGACAAGAAGGCTCCACTGCCCGACCTTGCGGAGACGCGGCGCCGACTGGTGCGCGGGCAGAAGCTGACGGCCTCGATGACCGTGGCCGATCTGCTGGACGAGTGGCTGGGCGTGAAGCGGAAGGCTCGCCGTAAGACCACTGTCAACGGATACGGGTCGCATGTCGAATACCACCTCCGGCCGGGTCTCGGACACCGCCGGCTCGACCGTCTGACCGTGGGACAAACTCAGGAGTTCTTCGACGCGATCGATGATGCGAACGAGACGATCGCCGCGGAGAATGCTGCACGGCGCGATCAGGTGGAGCGGTGCCGCTGGGCGAAAGGCGGCCGGCCGCCGACGGCCGAGCGCGCGCGCCTGGCGGTGGAGAAGGAACGCCTGGCGGAGATGCCCCCGTTCCGGCGCATTACGGGGCCAGCGACGAAGCAAGCTATCCGGCGCACCCTGCGGACGGCCCTCAACTTTGCGATCGGCCGGGAGTACATCACGTTCAACCCAGCCAAGTTCGTGGAGCTGGAGACGGCGAAGCGGCCGAAAGGGCAGCTCTGGACGGCGCCCCGGGTGGCGCGCTGGCAAGAGACGGGCGAGAAGCCGTCGTCCGTAATGGTGTGGACTCCGGAGCAGCTGGGTGCCTTCCTTGACGCGGCGGAGAACGACCGGCTGTACGCCTTCTTCCATCTGATCGCCCACCACGGCCTGCGTCGCGGCGAGGGCGTCGGGCAGGAGTGGGCGGACGTCAGTTACGAGTCACGCACCATCCGTGTGGCGAAGGAGATCGTCGTTGACGGCTGGACGCCGATCGAGACGGCCCCGAAGACGGAGGACTCGGCGGCCACAGTACGCATCGACACGGGCACAGTGGAGGCCCTGACGGCGCACCGTGTCCGGCAGCAGGCGGAGCGGGCGGCGCGGATAGAGGCGCGCCTTCCGTGGGTGGACACGGGGAAGATATTCACCAAGGAAGACGGCTCTTGGCTCCATCCGGACGACGTCAGCAAAGCCTTCGTGCGGATCATGACGGACGCCGGTCTGCCGCCGATCAATCTGCGTGATCTGCGACACGGAGCGGCAGCCCTCGTGAAGGCCGGCGGCGGGGATATGAACGACGCCAAGGTGAAGTTGAGGCACTCCACCTACGTGCTGACGGTCGACACGTATATGGAGCTGTTCGAGGAGTACGAGGAGGAGCTGACGGAGCGGGCGGCGGCGGCCGTCCCGCGTGCCCGAAAGCCCGTTTCCGGGACGCCCGCTCACGCATCGCTCACGCACGAGACCCAGAAATGAGAGCCGCCCCATGCCAGATATCTCTGACCTGGGGCTTAAGCGTAGGCCGTGTGGGACTCGAACCCACAACCAACGGATTAAAAGTCCGCTGCTCTGCCAATTGAGCTAACGGCCCTCGGCACAACACACACGAGCATAGCCCGCCGTCGGCCCTGCGCCGATCGGGTATCCGCTCGTGGGTATGTCGCGCGTCGGTGTGGGTGTCTGCGCGGTTCGCGGGGGTGGGGTCGGCAGGGTGGCCGGAGGGGGTTCTCGTGGGGCGGGGCGGGCGGGGTGTCCGTTCCCTCGGATCCTCGGGTCCCCGGACGCGGGCAGGGCCCGTGTCCCACCTCGGGGGTGGGACACGGGCCCTGGTGACGCGTCAGCCGGACCGCTGTCGCGGACGGTCAGCCGTTGCGCTTCCAGCGCGGCTTGTCGTCGCGGCGGCCGAAGGAGCCGGTGCCGGTGCCCGTCGTGCCGCCGCGGTGGTCGTCGCGGCGGGTGGACGGACGGTCGTGGCCGCCGGGGCGGAAGCCGCTCGACGGGCGGTCGTCGCGGCGGTCGCGGTTGAACGGGCGGTCGCTGCCCCGGTGGTCACGGCGCTCGAAGGAACGGCCGCCGCGGTCGTCACGGCGCTCGCCACCACGGTCGTCACGGCGGTCACGGTTGAACCCGCCCCGCTCGCCACCACGGTCGTCGCGGCGCTGGAAACCGCCACGGTCGTCACGGCGCTCACGGTTGAACCCGCCGCGCTCGCCACCCCGCTCGCCACCGCGGTCGTCACGGCGCTGGAAGCCACCACGATCACCACCACGGTCACCACCGCGGTCGTCGCGGCGCTGGAAACCGCCACGGTCGTCACGGCGCTCACCGCCGCGGTCGTCACGCGGGGTGTAGCCCCGCGCGCCGCCCCGGCCACTGCGCTCGCCGCGGTCGTCGCGGCGCCCGAAGTTGCCACGGTCGTCGCGGCTGTCCCTGCGCTCCTCGCGCTGCGCCGGTACGGCGGCAGCGGCGGCCGCTGCCGCCTCCTCCACCGCGCGCTCGGCCTCGGCGGCCACCTCGGCCACCGCCGCCTCCGGGTCGTCGCCCCGCTCGCGCGCCGCACGGGCGACCAGGCGCTCGGCCTCCTCGCGCAGTTCGGCGGCGCGGCGCTGGACGCGCTCCAGCTGCTTGGCCAGTTCGGCGGCCTCGCGCTCGGCCTGCTTGGCCGCGTTGTTCGCCGAGTCGGCCTGGACCTCGGTGAGCGAACGGGCGCCGGTGATCTCGGCGACCTCCGGGTCGAACGCGCCGGCTCCGCCGACCATGTGGCGCGAGGCGTCCACGCCCGCGTCCTCCATCAGCCGGAAGATCTGGCGGCGCTGGTGCGGCAGCGCCAGCGAGACGACGACCCCGGACTTGCCGGCCCGCGCCGTACGGCCCGAGCGGTGCAGATAGTCCTTGTGGTCACCGGCCGGGTCCACGTTCAGCACCAGGTCGATGCCGTCCACGTGGATACCGCGCGCGGCGACGTCGGTGGCGACCAGCGCGTTGACGTAACCGTCCTTGAAGTCGGCCAGCGTCCGCGTCCGCGCGCCCTGCGTCATACCGCCGTGCAGCGCGTCGGCCTTCACACCCGAGTCGCGCAGCTGCTCGGCGATACGGTCGGCGCCCAGCTGCGTCCGTACGAAGATGATCGTGCGGCCCTTGCGGGCGGCGATCGCGGCGGTGACCGGGGCCTTGTCCTTCGGCTTCACGACGAGCACGTGGTGCGTCATGGTCGTGACATTGCCCTGGGCGCTGTCGACCTCGTGGCTGACCGGGTTGGTCAGATAGCGCTTGACCAGCGTGCTGATCTCGTTCTCCATGGTGGCGGAGAAGAGCATGCGCTGACCGCCCGCGGGCACCAGGTCGAGCAGCTCGGTGACCTCGGGCATGAAGCCCAGGTCCGACATCTGGTCGGCCTCGTCGAGGATCGCGATCTGGATCTGCTCCAGCGAGCAGGCGCCGCGGTTGATGATGTCGCGCAGCCGGCCAGGCGTGGCGACGAGGATGTCGACGCCGCGCTCCAGCGCGTAGATCTGGTTGCCCATCGACGTACCGCCGCAGACGACCTTCATCTTCAGGCCGAGCACGTCGCCGTACGGCTGGAGGGCGTCCGCGACCTGCATCGCCAGCTCACGGGTCGGGGTGAGGATGACGCCGCGGGGCTTCTTCTTCTCGGTGTGGCCGCCGGCGAGCGTGGCCAGCAGCGGCAGACCGAAGGAGAGCGTCTTGCCGGAGCCGGTACGGCCACGGCCCAGGATGTCCTTGCCGGCCAGGGCGTCCGGGATGGTCGCGGCCTGGATCGGGAAGGGGGCGGTGACGCCGTTCTGGGTGAGCTTGCGGACGATGCCGTCCGGGAGGCCGAGGTCGCCGAAGGTGAGTCCGGGGGTCTCGTCGGCCTTGCCGGCCTCGTCGGCACCTGACTCCTCGTCAAGCACCGAGGCCTCGGTGGACTCGGGCGACTCGATGGCCGTCTCGGGGGCCACGACGGCCTCCGCGCCCTCAACGGTCTCAGGGGCCTCGGCGGCCTCGGCGGTCACGTCGGTGACCGTCTCGGGGAACTCGTTCTCGGGCATGACGGCGTGGTCAGTACTGGAAATGGACATGCGAAATGCGAAACCTTCCGGAGTCTCGGCACGCGCCCAAACTCCGTGATTCGCAAATCGACCGCCTCAATGCGGTCAGCCACGGCAAGGGAGAGTACGCGCCACGCGGCGCTCTTCTGTGTCGGCGCCGGGCAATGATCAAACGATCTACTACCATACGCACCCTCCCCCCTCTTAGGCAAACCACCGGGCAGACCGATACGCGGCCCGGTGCGCGGACCGGGCCGCGGACGGTGCGCGGACCGGTGCGGGGACGGTGCGCGAACCGCCTCCGCCGTCACCCCCGTCACACCGGCCCGAGCTGCGGCGAAGCCGCCGGTTCCTTCCGCATCCCCATCCCGTCGGCGGCCGACATCGCGCCCGTACGGACGTCCGCCGCCGGTGACGCGGACGGCTGCTCCGGCGGCCTCGTCGGCTCCGGCTCGGGCTGTGGTTCCGGATCCTGCGGCCCCGGCGGCGGGGAGGCGGGCGGCGCGGGGCGCGTGGGCTCCTTGGGCGGCTCGGGGCCGTCGCCCGGCGGGGCCGGCTTCCCCGGCTGCGGACGCGTGCCCTTCGACGGCTCGGGCGAGGGCGTGACATCGGAACTGGCGCTCGGCGACGCTCCGTTGTCGCCGCCGCCGGCCCTGTCGCCCGTGCTCTTGCCGTCGCCCTTCTCGTCCCCGCCCTCCTTCCCGCGCCCGTCCGCGCCGGAACTCTCGGCGCCGCCTTCCGTATGGCCCTGCCAGGCATAGGGCTCACCGGCTCCGGCGCCCTCGCCCGTGACGCCGTCGGGCTCGGCCGCGGTGTCCTGGTCCTCCGCCGACCGCGAGGGCGCCGGCTTTCCTTCGTCCTCACCGACGCTCATGCAGCCTGTGGAGGCCGCGACCGCCAGTGACGTGACGATCCAGACGGCGAAACGGCCTGGGGCGGACAACTGGCGCACGAGTGGCACCTCCGGGGGGCACGGAACGGGTCTCCCCGCCGACGGCGAGGTGAGGGTTTCCCTGCTCAACTCCCTTTTCCCCGCCGGGGACACGCCCGGGACGCATCCCGCACTCACGCATGCGGAAGGCGAGGGTCGTTCGGCCGGGCTCTGCTGGACAATGGCCATGTGCTGGAGATGACACGCGAGACCTTCGAAGAGCTGGTGAGCCAGGCCCTTGATCAGATCCCACCGGAGCTGACCAAGGTCATGGACAACGTCGCCGTCTTCGTCGAGGACGAACCCGACGCGTCCGACCCCGAGCTGCTCGGGCTCTACGAAGGGACTCCGCTCACGGACCGCGGCGAGTGGTACGCCGGGGTGCTGCCCGACCGGATCTCCATCTACATGGGGCCGACCCTGCGCTACTGCGAGACCCCCGAGGACGTGGTGCACGAGGTCTCCGTGACCGTCGTCCATGAGATCGCCCACCACTTCGGCATCGCGGACGACCGGCTGCACGAGCTGGGCTGGGGGTAACCCCGCCGGGCCGGGGTAACAGCCGGGGGTGACAAGCAGGGCCGGGGGTGAAGGGCCGGGGGTGAAGGGCCGGGGCTAAGCGGAATCCCCCGCCCACCACACCTCCGCCAGCCACGCGCACCCCGCCCACCACGCGCACCCCGCGCACCGCGCCCGACGCCGGACTACTCCTGATGGCCGTGGCCAGGCATGGTCCGCCCCCATCGTGGGCATACGCGACCAATGGCCCGTGATGTACCACGCTTCCCGTTCCGTACTTCGCTCACCCGCATCCAGGGCCATCTCAGTTCCCGCCGCGACGCCCCCACCAGCGCCCTGATCCACTCCCCGCACCCCTACAGCCGCGCTGTCGGGCTGCTCTCCGTCGTCCTGCTGGGCGCCTGGCTCGGGCTGCTGATCGTCGGCAGCGTACGGACCCCGGTCGGGCCGATGGACACCAAGATGACGCTCCGCCCGTCCCTGACCGGCGGCACCAAGATCAACGTCTCGCCGCTGGGCGCGCTGGAGCTGAGCACGCACACCGCCCCCATCCGCCTCGACGTCGATGTGGACCAGCTCGACCCCGTACGGTCCCAGGCGCTCGTCGAGCACCCCGAGCGGCTCTCCGGCCTCCAGGGCGAGGTCAGCCACGACGTCATGGACGGCACCACGGAGCTGGCCGTACGGTCCGTCGTCGCCGTCGTCTCCGGAGCCACCGCGCTCGGGCTCGCCGTCTACCGCCGCCCGCGCCGCGCCCTCGCCGCCGGCGGGCTCGCGCTCGCGCTGCTGGCCGCCTCGGGCGTCGGCGCGTACGCCACCTGGAACCCCAAGTCGGTGCTGGAGCCGCGGTTCTCCGGACTGCTCTCCTCCGCCCCGCAGGTGGTCGGCAGCGCGCGCTCGATCGTGAACGATTTCGATGTCTACCAGAAGGAGTTGGCGCGGCTGGTCACCAACGTGACCAAGCTGTACGACGCCGCCTCCACGCTCCCCACCTTCCAGCCGGACCCGGCGACCCTCCGGGTGCTGCACGTCTCGGACATCCATCTCAACCCGGCGGCCTGGCACATCATCGGCTCCCTCGTGGAGCAGTACGGGATCGGCGTGATCATCGACTCCGGCGACACCATGGACCACGGCGCCTCCGCCGAGAACACCTTCCTCGACCCCATCGCCGACCTGGACGTCCCGTACGTCTGGGTGCGCGGCAACCACGACTCGCGGGGCACCCAGGAGTATCTGCGGCGCATGAAGAACGTCCGGGTGCTGGACGACGGCCGTGCCGTCACCGTGGGCGGGGTACGGGTGGCGGGCAGCGGCGACCCGCAGTTCACCCCCGACCGCTCGGTGGAGGCCCAGGGCGACCCGGCGGAACGCATGACGGGCATTCGGCTCGCCTCGGCCCTCCGCGACCAGCGGCGGGCCGGCACCCCCGTGGACATCGCCGTCGCCCACAACCCGGTGGCCGCGCGCGAGACCGACGGCCTCGTACCGCTGGCCCTCTCCGGCCATATCCACCACCGCGAGACCGAGGTGCTGCCGCACGGCACCCGGCTGAAGATCGAGGGCTCCACGGGCGGCGGCGGGCTGCGCGCCGTACAGAACGAGAGCCCCGAGAAGGTGCAGATGTCGGTGCTCTATCTGGACCGGACCACCAAGCGGCTCCAGGCCTGGGACGAGATCACCCTCGGCGGGCTGGGTCTGACGACCGCCGAGGTCAGCCGCCATCTTCCACAGGAGGTGGGCACACCGGGGGCCGACGCCTCACCGGGCCCGGACCCGTCGGGCACCGGCGGCACGGGTCCCTCGTCGGGCACCGGCTCCCCGTCGGCCCCGCCGGGCTCCCCGTCGCGTACGCCCGGCTCCCCCTCCCGTACGCCGGACGTCCCGCTGCCCGCTCCCTAAACCGTTTTGGCGATAGCTCTGCCCATCCCATATGCTTCTCACGTCCCCGACGCGCTGCAAAGCGCCCAGGCGGGCCCTTAGCCCTCATCGTCTAGTGGCCCAGGACGCCGCCCTTTCAAGGCGGTAGCACGGGTTCGAATCCCGTTGGGGGCACGCAACACTGTGTGCGAGACTAGTGCTCGCACATTGCTTGGTCCTGTGGAGCAGTTTGGAGTGCTCGCCACCCTGTCAAGGTGGAGGCCGCGGGTTCAAATCCCGTCAGGACCGCTGCAGCCGTCGAGGTTGCGTGGCTGGGTAGCTCAGTTGGTACGAGCGATCGCCTGAAAAGCGATAGGTCGCCGGTTCGATCCCGGCCCCAGCCACTTCGGCCCGTGAGGGCGAAACCCCCCACCGAGTTTCTCGGCGGGGGGTTTTCTCATGCCCCGGTCTCGGTACGGACCGGGGCGGTCGGCCCGGTCGGCCCGGTGGGCTTGTCGCGCTCGGCCCGCTCGGCCGACCTGTGGTGCTCGGTCGGCCCGGTTCGCTCGGTCCGCTCCTCACGGCCCTCGCGCTCGTCACCGCGCCCCTCGGGTCCGCGGAGCCAGCGCACCAATGTGATCACCACCACCAGCACCACCCCACCCAGCAGCGCCCAGTCCGGGATCGCCGCCCCGACCCCGCGCGCCCACTCTTCGGTCGCGAAGGAGTCGTCGACCGAGAGCAGCCCCGGCAGCGCCGTCGTCCCGTCGAAGACGAGGAAGACCGCGCCCAGGACGAGGAAGAACAGCCCCGAGAGCAGCGAGGTCGTGTGCAGTTCGAGGCGGCCGAGCCGGAAGGCCCGGCCGCGCAGCCACCGCCGCCCGCCGAGATCGAACCGTTCCCAGAGCAGGGCGAGCAGGAAGAGCGGTACGGCCATGCCCAGCGCGTACACCGCGAGCAGCAGCCCGCCGTAGACGGGACTGCCGCTCAGCGCGGCCACGGTCAGCACGCTGCCGAGGATCGGGCCCGCGCAGAAGCCCGCGAGCCCGTAGACCATGCCGAGGGCGTACACGGACAGCGCGGTCGTCGGCCGGATCCGGCCCGACAGCGCGGCCATACGGCGCGAGGCGAAGCCCATGCCGAGGATCTGGGCGGCCCCGAGCGCGATGATCAGCCAGCCGCCGACGGCGACGAGCAGATCGCGGTGCCCGTAGAACAGCCGGCCGGCGAAGGAACCGGCGGCGCCCAGCGGGACGAGCGTGGTCGCCAGGCCGAGATAGAAGATGCCGGTACGGGCCAGGAGCCGGCCGGCCGAGTCGATGGAGTACGCGAAGAACGCGGGCAGGAGCAGGGCGCCGCACGGGCTGAGCAGCGCGAGGAGCCCGCCGAGCAGCGCGACCGGATACCCGATGTCGGTCACTGGTCCCCGTCCCCCGTTCCGGCCTCGGGGGCAGACTTGGTGCCGGGCTCGGGGCCGGCCCCGGGGGCGGACTCGGAAGCCGAGTCGGGGCCGGGCTTCGGGGCAGACCCGGGGCCGGACTCGGGGCCGGGCCTCGGGCCGGAACCTGGGGCGGGCTTCGCCGCGGCCTTCGCCGACTCGATGGCCTGCGTGAAGGCCTCCACCGGCTGCGCGCCCGCGATGGGGCGGCCGTTGATGAGGAAGGACGGCGTGGAGGTGGCGCCGAGGCCGTACGCCTCCTCCTGGTCCTTCCGTACGGCCGCCGCGGCGGCGTCTCCGGCACGGTCGCGCCGGAACCGGTCCAGGTCCTTCACCCCGGCCTCCCGGGCGAGCGCGTCGAGCCGCGCGGCGCCGAAGCCCTTCTCCTTCGCTCCCTCGGCGTACGCGGCCGAGTGGAACTCCCAGAAGCGGCCCTGCTGTCCGGCGGCCCAGCCGGCGCGGGCGGCGGCCTCCGACTCCTCGCCGAAGATCGGGTAGTTGCGCCATTCGATGCGCAGGGTGCCGTTCTTGACGTACTTCTCGACGAGTCCGGGCTCGGTGTCGCGGGCGAACTTGCCGCAGTAGCCGCACTTGAAGTCGGCGTACTCGACCATGACGACCGGCGCGTCCGCCCGGCCGACGGCGAGCGGGTCCGCCGCGTCGCGGCGGGCGAGCTTCGCCAGCTCGGGATAGACCCCGGCCTGCGGCTCCGCGGAGACGTCGGTGACCGGGCTGTCCCCGGTCGTGACGCGGGTGGAGGTGTCGGGCTTGGTGGCGGTGTACGAGACGACGCCGAGCAGGGCGGCGGCGGCCACGACTCCGGCGCCGATGGCGACGGCGCGGCGGGAGGACATGCGGGAGGGCTGTGCGGACATGGGGGTTCGACTCTCCGTAGCGATCCATGAAAAAAGGGGATGAAAGGGGCGGACGGAGCCGGGCCCTATACGCGCAGTACGGAGAGATCGACCGGAGACGGCGCGGCGACCGGCGGCGGCCCGCGATCGGGAGTCACGGCGAGGACGGCCTGAGCGACGCCCCACGCGCCGGCGGCGTCGCGGGCGTCGTGGAGCGCGGGCAGCAGTTCATGGACGGAGCTGCCGCGCGACGGGGTGAGGGGCGGGATGCCCGTATCGTCCCGGTCGCCGCGCCCGCACCCCGGGGTCTGGCCGCCCTGACCGCCGCCGACCGCGCCGGCCTGGGCCCCGACGGTCCCGGCGGGCTCGACGGTCCCGACACCCTCGACGGCCACCGCGGCCCCAGCCGTCCCGGGGGCTCCCACCGTCTCGACGGCCACGGCGGTCGACGGAAGACAGAACAGCAGCGCGACCAGCACTCCCAGCAGCGCCCCGCCCACACCCACACCCACGAAGCGGCGGCGCCTGCTTCCGGTGCGCGTGCGGGGCATCGGCTGAGCCTCTCCGAGGGACGGCGATACGGGGACAGAGGGCGGGGCAGGGGACGCGGGGTACGTGCCTCGCATCGTAAGGGGTGCTCCTCCCGATCGGGCAATACGGCCCCCGACCCGCCGAGCCACCCCGGCCGCCGCGACCACCGTGCCGGGGCCACCGCGCCGGGCCGCGCGGGCGCCGCGCCGGGGCCGCCGCTGAAATGGGTTCGCCACTCCCGAGCGGCGGGTGAGATCCTGGGCCAGGTATGTCTACTTCCTTCGCCGACCTCCAGACCCTGCTCGCCGACGTCTCCCTGCGCGACGCGCAGCGGCTCGGCCGCCGTCTCGAAGGCGCACGGCGCATCCGCAAGCCCGAAGCGCGGCAGGCCGTGCTGGACGAGATCGCAGGCGAGGCCGGAAAGGCCGCCGAGCGCACCGAGCTGCGCAGGGCGCGGATGCCCGCCGTCTCGTACCCCGAGCAGCTGCCCGTCAGCCAGAAGAAGGATCTGATCCTGGAGGCGATACGCGACCACCAGGTCGTGATCGTCGCCGGTGAGACCGGGTCGGGCAAGACGACGCAGATCCCCAAGATCTGTCTGGAGCTGGGCCGCGGGGTCCGCGGCATGATCGGGCACACCCAGCCGCGCAGGATCGCCGCCCGTACCGTCGCCGAGCGCGTCGCGGAGGAGCTGGACACCCCGCTGGGCGAGGCCGTCGGCTGGAAGGTCAGGTTCACCGATCAGGTCGACCGGGACGCGACGTTCGTCAAGCTGATGACCGACGGCATCCTGCTCGCCGAGATCCAGACGGACCGCGAGCTGCTCGCCTACGACACGATCATCATCGACGAGGCCCACGAGCGAAGCCTCAACATCGACTTCCTGCTGGGCTATCTGGCCCAGCTGCTCCCCAGACGCCCGGACCTGAAGGTCGTCGTCACGTCCGCGACGATCGACCCGGAGCGCTTCGCCCGCCACTTCGGCCGCTTCGCCTCCGTCGGCGTCGGCAGCGACAGCGGCGAAAGTGGCCGAAGTGGCGAAGGCGGCGAGGGCGAAGCACGGCGCAGCGCCCCCATCGTGGAGGTCTCGGGGCGTACGTACCCGGTCGAGGTCCGCTACCGCCCCCTGCTGGAGGAGGACGGCGAGGAGGGCGACCGCGACCAGATCACCGCGATCTGCGAAGCCGTGGACGAGCTCCAGTCCGAGGGCCCCGGCGACATCCTGGTCTTCCTCTCCGGCGAGCGGGAGATCCGCGACACCGCCGACGCCCTGGAGAAGCGCGGGCTCCGGGGCACCGAGGTCCTCCCCCTCTACGCGCGGCTCTCGCACGCCGAGCAGCACCGCGTGTTCCAGCGCCACAGCGGACGCAGGATCGTTCTGGCGACGAATGTCGCCGAGACCTCGCTGACCGTCCCGGGCATCAAGTACGTCATCGATCCGGGCACCGCCCGTATCTCCCGCTACAGCCACCGCACCAAGGTCCAGCGGCTGCCGATCGAGCGGATCTCCCAGGCCAGCGCCAACCAGCGCAAGGGCCGCTGCGGCCGTACGTCGGACGGGATCTGCGTACGGCTCTACTCCGAGGACGACTTCGAGTCGCGCCCGGAGTTCACCGACGCCGAGATCCTCCGTACGAATCTGGCGTCCGTCATCCTCCAGATGACCGCGGCCGGCCTGGGCGACATCGAGAAGTTCCCCTTCATCGATCCGCCGGACCACCGCAATATCCGCGACGGCGTGCAGCTGCTCCAGGAGCTGGGCGCGTTCGACCCGTCGCAGGCCGCGCAGAAGGATCCGGGGAAGCGGCTCACCCCGCTCGGCCGCAAGCTCTCGCAGCTTCCCGTGGACCCCCGGCTGGCCCGGATGGTCATCGAGGCCGACCGCAACGGCTGTGTGCGCGAGGTGATGGTGATCGCCGCCGCGCTCTCCATCCAGGACCCGCGCGAGCGGCCCGCCGACAAGCAGGCCCAGGCGGACCAGCAGCACGCCCGGTTCAAGGACGAGACCTCCGACTTCCTGGCCTTCATCAATCTCTGGCGCTACATCAGGGAGCAGCAGAAGACGCTGTCCTCCTCGGCCTTCCGCCGGATGTGCAAGTCGGAATATCTGAACTTCCTGCGGATCCGCGAGTGGCAGGACATCTACTCGCAGCTGCGTACGGTCGCCAAGCAGATGGGCATCCACCTCAACGAGGAGGACGCGGCGGACCAGTCCGTCCATGTCTCGCTGCTCGCCGGGCTGCTGTCGCACATCGGGATGAAGGATGTGAAGGACGGCGCCAAGAACGAGTATCTCGGCGCCCGCAGCGCGAAGTTCGCGGTGTTCCCCGGTTCGGCGCTCTTCAAGAAGCCGCCGCGTTTCCTCATGTCCGCCGAGCTGGTGGAGACCTCCCGGCTCTGGGCGCGTGTCAACGCGAAGATCGAGCCCGAGTGGATCGAGCCCCTGGCCGGCCATCTCCTCAAGCGGACCTACAGCGAGCCGCACTGGGAGAAGGACATGGCGGCCGTGATGGCGTACGAGAAGGTGACGCTGTACGGCGTACCGATCGTCGCCCAGCGCAAGGTGAATTTCGGCCGGATCGACCCGGAAGCGTCCCGGGAGCTGTTCATCCGCCACGCGCTGGTCGAGGGCGACTGGCGCACGCACCACCAGTTCTTCCATGACAATCGCAAACTCCTGGGCGAGGTCGAGGAGTTGGAGCACCGCGCCCGGCGCCGCGACATCCTCGTGGACGACGAGACGCTCTACGACTTCTACGACCAGCGGGTGCCGGACGAGGTGGTCTCCGGCGCGCACTTCGATTCCTGGTGGAAGAAGAGACGCAAGGAGGAGCCGGAGCTGCTCGACTTCGAGCGCTCGATGCTCATCAACGAGAAGGCCGGCTCCGTCACCAAGGACGACTATCCGGACTCCTGGCGCCAGGGCCCTCTCAAGTTCCGTGTGACGTACCAGTTCGAGCCGGGTACGGACGCGGACGGCGTGACCGTCCACGTCCCGCTCCAAGTGCTCAACCAGGTCACCGCCGAGGGCTTCGACTGGCAGATCCCGGGCCTGCGCGAGGACGTGGTCATGGAGCTGATCCGCTCGCTGCCCAAGCCGGTCCGCCGCCACTACGTGCCCGCGCCGAACTACGCCAAGGCGTTCCTGGAGCGTGCCGTGCCCCTTCAGGAGCCGCTGCCGGTGACGCTGGCCCGCGAGCTCCAGCGGATGGTCGGGGTGCCGGTCACGGCCGACGACTTCGATCCGGCCCGGATGCCCGACCATCTCAGGATCACGTTCCGCATCGTCGACGAACGCCGCCGCAAGATCGCCGAGGACAAGGATCTGGAGGCGCTCAGGCTCCAGCTGCGTCCCAAGGCCCGTCAGGCGCTCTCCAAGGCCGCCGCGGCCACCGCCGAGCGCGCGGGCGGCGAGGCGATCGAACGTACGGGGCTGACGGACTGGACGGTCGGCACGCTCTCCCGGGTCTTCGAGACCCGGCGGGCCGGCCAGCCCGTCAAGGCGTACCCGGCGCTGGTCGACCAGGGCGCGACCGTGGCCGTACGGCTCTTCGACACCGAGGCCGAGCAGCGCCAGGCGATGTGGGCCGGGACACGCCGGCTGATCCTGCTGAACATCCCGGTGAACCCCGCGAAGTTCGCCTCGGACAAGCTCACCAACCAGCAGAAGCTGGCGCTCTCCCGCAATCCGCACGGCTCCATCCAGGCGCTGTTCGACGACTGCGCCATGGCCGCCGCCGACAAGCTGATCGCGGACCACGGGGGTCCGGCGTGGGACGAGGAATCGTTCCGGAAGCTGTACGACAGGGTGCGCGCCGATCTCGTCGACGCGACCGTACGGACCATCGGGCAGGTCCAGCAGATCCTGGCCGCCTGGCAGGCCTGTGAGCGCCGTCTGAAGGCCACGGGCAGTCTGACGCTGGTCAGCAACGTCCAGGACGTCAGGGACCAGCTGGCGGCCCTCGTACCGGCCGGGTTCGTCACCCGCACCGGGCTGCGCCGGCTGCCCGACCTGATGCGCTATCTCGTCGCGGCGGACCGCAGGCTCCAGCAGATGCCCACGAGCGTCCAGCGCGACACCACGCGCATGGAGAAGGTCCACGAGATGCAGGACGAGTACGCCTGGCTGCTCGAACAGCTGCCGCGGGGACGGCCGGTGCCGCAGCAGGTGCTGGACATCCGCTGGATGATCGAGGAGCTGCGGGTGAGCTACTTCGCGCACGCCCTGGGCACCGCGCAGCCCGTCTCGGACAAGCGCATCATCAAGGCGATCGACGCGGCGGCGCCGTAACGCGTTCATGTCGGAGGGTGCGCGGGGAGTGAGTTCGACCGGACCCTCCGAGCTGCTGTAGAGTCTCGTTTCGCAGCCGCCGCTACGGGGCAGCGAAACCTGGTCCTGTGGAGCAGTTTGGAGTGCTCGCCACCCTGTCAAGGTGGAGGCCGCGGGTTCAAATCCCGTCAGGACCGCAGTAGAGGAAGAGCCCGCGTCCCCTCGGACGCGGGCTCTTCCGTTGTTCCCCGTCGCCCCCCGTCACAGGTGACCCCATTGCATACGGCAAGCGCCGTCGACGCGGTGGTCACGTGGCAGTAATGGCGTACCCAAATCAGCCGGGCCCGGGCCGCAGCTCCTTGACGGCGCCAACGGCCGGGGGTACCTAAGCAGAAGGGCCCCACGCTCATCGCATCCACGGGCCCGCACCGGGGGTGGTGTGCGTGACCGCATCGAAGACGAAGCATGAGACTCGCGCGCTGCTGCGCGCCCATCTGGCGGCCGCGTCCGGCCACCCGCATCGCACCGGGTACTGCCCGATCTGTCATCGCCTCCAGCGGCTCGCCATGGAGCCGTCGGTGGACGACGACCTGTTCCTCGAAGACTGCTTCCTGGACGGGGAGTTAGCGGAGGGTCAAGCCACCTCCGCCCCGTGACCCGCCGACTGGCCGCGATCCGTCCCGTAGCGCGCCCGCTGTTGGCAAGACCTTCGCAGTGTGACGCTAGTCACCGAATGAGTTTCTGGAATGACGGCGCTTACACCCCACCTACAACGCACCAATTTAATATGTGCAATTGCACCCTCTCCCGACCCACTCCCACGGCATCTCCGAGAGCCCTCGCACGGTGCCCCAACAGGGCAGGGACGCCACCTCCCCGGCGCACAAAAAAGATCGCGCTGGACCCGGCGGAGTCCAGCGCGATCGACGACTTACCCGTGTTGCGAGGGCATGGGACCTGTTGGGGCAGGCGCCCGTCGTGTGGAGCTATGGGTCGGGACGACCGAGTTTGGGGGACCCGGCTGTGCCCTGCTTGTAGTTGAGCCCTAATGAGCCTTACTGGGGTGTTCAGGCCTCGCTGCGCTGCTGCGGAATACCCGCAAGCAGTGCGCGGACCTCTGCCTCGCGATACCGGCGATGCCCACCGAGCGTGCGGATGGACGTGAGCTTGCCGGCTTTTGCCCAGCGCGTGACCGTCTTCGGGTCCACGCGGAACATCGTGGCAACCTCAGCCGGGGTCAGCAGCGGCTCGGCATCAGGGGTGCGAGCGGTCATGAGCGGCCTCCTCGGGAGAACCGAACCATCTCGGTTCTTTCCTCTAAATTCTGCACCTTGACCCGCGTTGCCCGAAATGGCGGACGCGGGCCGAGTCGGTTATAGGACGAACGGCTTGTCCTCGGCACTACAACTACACCATCCGTCCAGCCACGTCGGCCAAACCGATGGAATTGCCCTCTGAGGTGCCCATCAGTGGCGGAAGCCGATGGACCATGCCATAGCGGACAGTCACGTCACAGATACGATCAGTCACAGAGCGATCAGGAGTCAACAGATCCCCCGCATAGAGTGCAATGCTGAGCGTTCCGCCCACACTTGGACGGAAGGAACCCTCCCCGGACTCCTTGTCCTATTTTGACACGAGGGTGGGTGATGGGCGCAAGAGCCCCGTTAGTGCGGTCCGTCACGCTTGAGACAAAGGCCCGGATCGGGACCTCTGCCCTAGGTCCGGTTCACCGCCCGTAAGGAGCCGGGCACTGCCCGTTTCGGCGCCCGTTTCCGCGCCCGTTCCGGTTCCCGTCCCGGGCGCCCGCCGACCGCGGCTCTCCACCCGACACTCTCCGCCCCGTGTGAGTCGGTGAGTGAGACAGAGTATGAACTCAGTTCGCGAACTGCCGGTCCCGGACCGCCCGCCACCGCTCCATGAGCCGCCCGTACGCCTCGCCGGCCCCCTCGTCGTCCCCGTCCCGCAGCGCCGTGATCGCCGCCGCCACATCGGCCGCCGAATGGTCCTCGGCGAGCTGAGCGCAGGACAGTACGTGGACCAGGCCGCCGTAGTCCAGTTCGACCAGTGAGCGCGGATGGAACTCCTCCAGCCAGCGCCCCACGTCCACCAGGCCGTCGATCAGCGGACCGTCGTCCACGGCGTCCCGCAGGGTCTTCAGCGAGCGGGCCAGCCGGCGCCGGGCCTGCACCATCGGGGTCCGGTAGCGCAGCACCCGCGCCTTGGCCCCGCCCTCCCCGGCCCCCTCGGTCCCGTCGGCCGCACCTGGCTCAAAAGTGCGCTCGTCGTCGGAGAAAAGCGTGAACCAGCGCACCGGCACCTGCCAGACCGCCGTCCGGATCCACGGCCGCGCGTCCGGATTGCGGTCGCGCCAGCGCTCGTAGTCCTTCGCCGCCTGCCCGCGCACCACCGGCGGCAGCACCGCGTCCAGCAGCGGTACGGGCAGCAGCTCCCCCAGCTCCTCCAGGGCCAGCCAGCCGCGCAGCCGGGTCCGCCACGGACAGACGCACACCACGCCGTCCACCTCCGCGACGAAGGCGTCCGCGCTCTCGTGCACGGGCACCGGCACCGGCGGGGTGGGCAGCAAGTCGGCCAGGGAGCGCCGTAGTTCGTCCTGTGCGGTCGGCGTGCCGTCCCGGGCGGCGTAACGCCGCCAATGGCCGCGTTCGGGCTCCGCGAAGGCTGCCAGCGGCTCGTAGACCCGCAGGTAGGACGCGTAAGGGACGAGAACTGAAGACACCGCCGGCATGCGGCGCATCGTCCCATGCCCGTACCCCACAAGGGGGTGATCCTCAGCACTGCGGCTGATCTGCGCCCCCACAGGAATTACGCTCTTGCTTGCTCGACCGCCTCACCCGCACAACCGCTCCATCAGGTCCTCCCCCAACCCATGGGAGGGGCCTTCCCACCGCCGTTTCTTACTTGGGAGTCACCACAGTGACCGATGTGACCGGCGCTCCTGTCGACGCACTGCACACCCTGTTCCGCTCGGAGCAGGGAGGCCACGAGCAAGTCGTGCTGTGCCAGGACCGTGCCAGCGGCCTCAAGGCCGTGATCGCCATTCATTCGACCGCCCTGGGCCCCGCCCTGGGCGGTACTCGTTTCCACGCCTACGCGTCCGAGGAAGAGGCCGTCGCCGACGCGCTGAACCTCTCGCGGGGCATGTCGTACAAGAACGCCATGGCCGGGCTCGGCCACGGCGGCGGCAAGGCCGTGATCATCGGGGACTCCGCGCAGTTCGAGGGCGCCCGGCGCACCGAACTGCTGCTCGCCTACGGCCGGGCCGTGGCCTCGCTCGGCGGCCGGTACGTCACCGCCTGCGATGTCGGCACGTACGTCGCGGACATGGACGTCGTGGCGCGGGAGTGCCGGTGGACCACGGGACGGTCCCCGGAGAACGGCGGCGCGGGCGACTCGTCGGTCCTGACGGCCTTCGGGGTCTTCCAGGGCATGCGGGCGAGCGCGCGGCACCAGTGGGGCGACCCGTCGCTGCGTGGCCGTACGGTCGGGGTCGCGGGCGTCGGCAAGGTCGGCCGGCTGCTGGTGGAGCATCTGCTCCAGGACGGCGCGCAGGTCGTCATCACCGACGTACGGGAAGCGTCGGTCACGCACGTCACCGACCGATATCCGCAGGTCGCCGTCGTCTCCGACAACGACGCGCTGATCCGTACCCCGGGCATGGACATCTACGCCCCGTGCGCGCTCGGCGGCGCGCTGAACGACGAGTCGGTGCCCGTCCTCACCGCGGCCGTGGTGTGCGGAGCGGCCAACAACCAGCTCGCCCACCCCGGCGTCGAGAAGGACCTCGCGGACCGCGGGATCCTCTACGCGCCGGACTATGTGGTGAACGCCGGCGGGGTGATCCAGGTCGCCGATGAACTGAACGGGTTCGACTTCGAGCGCTGCCACGCGAAGGCCGCGAAGATCTTCGACACCACGCTGGCGATATTCGCACGTGCGAAGGATGACGGTATTCCGCCGGCCGCGGCGGCGGACAGGATCGCCGAGCACAAGATGGCGGAAGCCCGCCACGGCTGACCGTGCGCGAGGCCGGCGTTTATGCCCGGTGGACCGTGCGGGGGACCGTTCGGGAGACCAGACTCACGCCGGTCGGCGGGTCGCCCCTCAAGAAGAGGTTAAAATCGCAGCTGACCAGCGAGGACGGGGCATCTCGTTGGTCCTGCGCCGGGGCGCGTCATGCGGGCGGCGTACCGTATGGCCGCGGAAGCAGGTACCGTTGAAGCCCTACGGACGGGTCTCTCCGCGGAGAGCTCGTTCTGATTCATGAACGCGTGTCAAGACTCTGGGGCCGTCGAGCCCCGTCACCGAGGGGGTCGAGCCATGGGGCGCGGCCGGGCCAAGGCCAAGCAGACGAAGGTCGCCCGCCAGCTGAAGTACAACAGCGGCGGGACTGACCTGTCGCGTCTGGCCAACGAGCTGGGCGCATCGCCTTCAAGTCAACCACCGAACGCGGAGCCGTTCGAGGATGACGACGAGGAAGATGACCCGTACGCGAAGTACGCGGATCGGTACAACGACGACGAGGACGAGGACGACGAGTCCGGACCCTCGACGCAGCGCCGCGGCGCTTGACGTCCGTATACGTCGCTATACCCCGAGCAGTAGCTCATTGCCCGGTCCTGGGCGGTAGTCCGGGACCGGGTTCTGTGCTGTCCGCTTTCCCCGTGTCCGCCCTGCTCGCCCTGTCCGTGGGGCCTCCGGCGGTGCCGGGGCGGCCCCTGGACGGGCCGGGTCTCCCCCGCGCTCAGCCCGCGTAGTCGCCGGTCAGCGTGGCGCCCGTGGCGTGGCCGGCCCGCTCGGTGATCTCTCCGGCGATCCAGGCGTCCACTCCCCGGTCGGCGAGCGTGGTGAGCGCGGCGTCGGCCGACTCCCGCGGGACGACCGCCATCATGCCCACGCCCATGTTCAGCGTCTTCTCCAGCTCCAGGCGCTCCACCCGGCCCGCCGTGCCGACGACGTCGAAGACCGCGCCGGGCGTCCAGGTCGAGCGGTCCACCGTGGCGTGCAGTCCGTCCGGGATCACCCGGGCCAGATTGGCCGCCAGACCGCCGCCGGTGATGTGGCTGAACGCGTGCACCTCGGTGGTCCTGGCGAGGGCCAGGCAGTCCAGCGAGTAGATCTTGGTGGGTTCGAGCAGTTCCTCGCCCAGGGTGCGGCCGAACTCCTCGACCTCGCGGTCCAGCGACCAGCCCGCCCGGTCGAAGACCACGTGCCGGACCAGCGAGTACCCGTTGGAGTGAAGACCGGAGGACGCCATGGCGATCACCGCGTCACCCGTACGGATACGATCCGCGCCGAGCAGCCGGTCCGCCTCGACCACGCCCGTACCCGCGCCGGCGACGTCGAAGTCGTCCTCGCCGAGCAGTCCGGGATGCTCGGCGGTCTCGCCGCCGACCAGGGCACAGCCGGCCAGTACACAGCCTTCGGCGATGCCCTTGACGATGGCGGCGACCCGCTCGGGGTGGACCTTGCCGACGCAGATGTAGTCGGTCATGAAGAGGGGCTCGGCGCCGCAGACCACCAGGTCGTCGACGACCATGCCGACCAGATCGTGACCGATCGTGTCGTACACGCCCATTTTACGGGCGAGGTCGACCTTCGTACCGACGCCGTCGGTGGCGGAGGCGAGCAGCGGGCGCTCGTAGCGCTTGAGGGCGGAGGCGTCGAAGAGGCCGGCGAAGCCGCCGAGGCCGCCGAGGACCTCGGGGCGCCGGGTCTTCTTCACCCACTCCTTCATCAGCTCGACCGCGCGGTCACCGGCTTCGATGTCGACGCCCGCGGCGGCATAGCTGGCACCAGTAGTCGTTTCGGACATGGCTGGGTACTTTCCTGTCGTCTTGCGGTCGTCGGAGGGACGCACGGTCACGGGCGGGGAGGACGCGGGCGGCTACGGGCGGCGGAGCGCGTCCGTGGCGGCGGTATTGGCAGGTCCCGCCGCCAGCTCGGTCTCCAGCAGCTGCTTGCCGAGCAGCTCGGGGTCGGGAAGATCCATCGGGTACTCGCCGTCGAAGCAGGCACGGCAGAGATTCGGCTTGGCGATGGTCGTCGCCTCGATCATCCCGTCGAGCGAGATGTACGCGAGGGAGTCGGCTCCCATGGAGACGCCGATCTCCTCCACCGTCATGCCGTTGGCGATCAGCTCGGCGCGGGTGGCGAAATCTATCCCGAAGAAGCACGGCCACTTCACCGGCGGCGACGAGATCCGGATGTGGACCTCGGCGGCGCCCGCCTCACGGAGCATCTTGACCAGGGCCCGCTGGGTGTTGCCGCGGACGATCGAGTCGTCGACGACGACCAGGCGCTTGCCCCGGATGACTTCCTTCAGCGGGTTCAGCTTGAGGCGGATGCCCAGCTGGCGGATGGTCTGGGACGGCTGGATGAAGGTCCGGCCGACATAGGCGTTCTTGACGAGACCCGAGCCGTACGGGATGCCGCTGGCCTCCGCGTAGCCGATCGCGGCCGGCGTGCCGGACTCCGGCGTCGCTATGACCAGATCCGCCTCGACCGGAGCTTCCTTGGCGAGTTTCCGCCCCATTTCGACCCGGGACAGATAGACGTTCCGCCCGGCGATGTCCGTATCGGGACGGGCCAGATAGACATACTCGAAGACACAGCCCTTGGGCTTCGCTTCCGCGAATCGCTGCGAACGGAGACCGTTCTCGTCGATGGCGATCAGCTCGCCGGGCTCGATCTCCCGGACGTACGAGGCGCCGCAGATGTCAAGAGCGGCGCCCTCGGAGGCGACGACCCAGCCACGTTCGAGCCGGCCGAGGACCAGCGGGCGGATGCCCTGGGGGTCACGGGCGGCGTAGAGCGTGTGCTCGTCCATGAAGACGAACGAGAAGGCGCCCTTGACCTCGGGCAGCACCTTGGCGGCGGCTTCCTCGACCGTGAGGGGCTTGCCGTCCTCGTCGACCTGGCTGGCGAGCAGCGCCGTGACCAGGTCGGTGTCGTTGGTGGCGGCGACGCGCGTCGTCCGGCCGTTCTCCTTGGGCAGATCGGCGACCATCTCGGCGAGCTGGGCGGTATTGACCAGATTGCCGTTGTGGCCGAGCGCGATCGAGCCATGGCCCGTGGCCCGGAAGGTCGGCTGCGCGTTCTCCCACACCGAGGCCCCGGTGGTGGAGTAGCGGGCATGACCCACGGCGATATGGCCGAGGAGTGAGCTGAGGGAGGTTTCGTCGAAGACCTGTGAGACGAGGCCCATGTCCTTGAAAACCAGGATCTGGGACCCATTGCTCACTGCGATGCCCGCGGACTCCTGTCCACGGTGCTGCAGGGCATACAGTCCGAAATAGGTGAGCTTGGCGACCTCTTCGCCCGGGGCCCAGACTCCGAAGACGCCGCAAGCGTCCTGGGGGCCTTTCTCTCCGGGGAGCAGGTCGTGGTTGAGTCGTCCATCACCACGAGGCACGCCACCGAGTGTAGGCGAGATCGACCACTGGTCCGAATTGGGGATACGGACCGGCCCCCCACCGGTCCTCCGGCTACTTCCCCTGAGCGGGCGCGGTGGCGCTCAGTGCCTGGCCGTCGGCGGACGTGAGGCTCAGCCCGCGGTGACGCAGCTCATAGGACACCTTGCCCTCCAGTACCTTCTGTACCTGGCGTTCCAGGGTCATTTCGGGCCCCGGGCAGAGCTTGCGGGTGGAGCTGACCCGGCCGATGGTGACGGTGGCCGCGGAGTCGGACGCGGACCCGGACAGCTGGGCGGGCGCGCTGAAGGTGTTGCAGCCGAGGCTGCCCTCCATGGCCAGGCCCTTGCCGTCCTTACGGAACGTGAAGTGCGCCTTGCCGTCCGTCCCCTTGGGCAGGGAGGTCGCGGTGGCGCCCTGGGCCAGCGCGTCGACGGTCCACTCGGTGCCCACGAGGGGGGCGGGGGGCTCGGAGGTCAGGGCGATCGCGTCGCCGTCGGCGGTGGTGAGCGTGAGCCGTTTGTCCTGGACGGTGGCCTTGAGCTTGCCGGAGAAAGCGCCGTCGAGCGCCTTCTCGAAGGTCTCCAGCTCCTTCGGACACCCGATCAGCGTGGTCTCCTTCTTGCCCACGGTGACGGTGTCACCCTCGACGGTGACCTCCGCGCCGATGGAGTTGCAGCCCGTCTTCGCGCTGGCCCGTCCCTGGGAGTCGATCTGCACGCTGGCGCCGGCGGGGGCGGCGGTCCTCTTGCCGCCGACCGTCACGCTGGCGACGTTCCAGCGCACATCGGTGAGGGCGGTCTCGGTCCGTACCTCGCCGCCGGAGCCCGCGCCGGCGCCCGATCCCGAGCCCTTGCCGGACTCCGTACCGCAGGCGGCCAGTGTGAGCAGAGCGACGGTAGTGACGGCTGTGACAGTAGTGACTGTGGTGATCCGCTGCTTCGGCATACCCGTGGGACGGACCGGGCGGGGCTCCGGTTCCGCGGTTCTTCCGATGTCGCTCGTGCGGCGGGGTCGCGTCACCCCATGAGCGGGAGCAGCCCGGCCAGATCCGCGCGTTCGCCGCCGGCACTGACCCGGGCCGCGTCCAGCGCCTCGCGCCAGGTCGTCCGTCCGGTGGCGAGCCTGACCCAGGTCAGCGGATCGGTCTCCACGACGTTCGGGGGCGTTCCGCGCGTGTGCCGGGGACCCTCCACGCACTGCACCACCGCGTACGGCGGGATCCGTACCTCGGTCGAGGCCCCGGGCGCCTTCACGGCGAGGGCGTCGGCGAGCAGCCGCGTACAGGCGGCGAGCGCCTGTCGCTCGTACGGGACGCTCAGCCCGGCCGCCCGGTTCAGGTCATCGGTGTGGACGATCAGCTCGACGGTCCGGGTGACCAGATAGTCCCCGAGGCGTATGGCCCCGATCCTGGTCGCGAGCAGCCGGTCGTCGGGGGCGCCCGGCAGCAGCGCGGCGATCCGGGTACCGGCCCGCTCGAACAGCTCGTCGGGGGTGGCGGACGCGGCGAGCGCGCGGATGTCCTCGGAGATGGCCGGGGCGTGGGCGGCGGTCGTGAACGGCCACTCGGGCAGGACGACCACGGGGCCGGGCGGCGGGCCGGGGTATTCGGGCTGTTCGAGATAGCGGTTGACGGACTCGACGGCCATGCTGAGATGCGCGGCCAGCTCGCGGACGGTCCAGTCGCCGAGCGCGGTGGGCAGCGCGAGCTGCTCGGGGGTGAGCCGGGCGACTGCCTCGCGCACGGCCCCGAACTGGGTCAGGACGGCGGTCCGGATCTTGGCGGAGTCGTAGCTGCGCAGACGCTTCTTGGCCGGTGGCATGGCGCGAGCATATGCGCGGCCCCCGGCCGGCCGCCGGGGGCCGTACGTCACCCCGGCCATGACTGGCGCGAAGTGAACGCACCGGTTTCGGCCGCGCACCATTCGCCAGGACCTCCGGAATGGTGGAGAACTCGCCGCCCCGGAGAATCCCGTGCCTTTCCGCGCGAGAAGCGCGCGAAAAGCGGCCCGCCGCACCACCGCGCTCCACCGAAGACCGGGCGCCGGCGCCGAGACCGGAGTCATCCCTGCTCAGAGGGTGCGGGGAGGGCGTGGGGGGCGTCCGAACGAAGAAGGAATCCTGCCCTGGAACGCGGTTTTCCTGGAGAAAACCCTCCCCTTTCAGGGGTTTTCACCGGTGCGGAGAGCATATGACTCCGGATATGCGGCCAGGTCCGGGGGAATTCCGCGGACCGCCGGAACCGAGGCCCCCTTCCCCTCATTTCGCGCCCCAGGCGACGCGGAGATGAAGAACGGGCGGACGAACATCACTTTCCCGGCAATGGCCTGATGCCCGCCGCGCGACGGAGCCCCCGCCCGGGGAGACCGGGCGGGGGCTCGTCGTCGCGTGAACCGCGTCGCGTCGGGTGCGGATCTCGTGACCGCGTTCCGTCGGGTGCGGATCTCGTGACCGCGTTCCGTCGGGTGCGGACCTCGTCAGTACATTCCGTCGCGTACGGGCCTCAGGCCAGCAGCGCGGGGATCGTGCCCTCGTGGGCGTCCTTCAGCTCGGCCAGGGGCACGCTGAACTCGCCCTGGATCTCGATCGCCTCGCCGTCCACAACCCCGATCCGGGTCACGGGCAGCCCGCGCGCACCGCACATGTCGGTGAAGCGGAGCTCCTCGCTGCGCGGTACGGAGACGACCGCGCGCCCGGCGGACTCGCTGAACAGGAACGTGAACGCGTCCAGACCGTCCGGCACGACCAGCCGGGCGCCGTTCCCGCCGCGCAGGCAGGACTCGGTGACCGCCTGGATCAGACCGCCGTCGCTCAGATCGTGCGCCGCGTCGATCATTCCGTCGCGGGACGCCGAGATCAGGATCTCGCCGAGCAGTTTCTCCCGGTCCAGGTCCACGGCCGGCGGCAGCCCGCCGAGGTGGTCGTGGACGACCTGCGACCAGGCCGAGCCGCCGAACTCCTCGCGCGTCTCGCCCAGCAGATAGAGGAGCTGGCCCTCTTCCTTGAACGCGATCGGCGTACGGCGGTTGACGTCATCGATCACACCGAGCACCGCGACGACCGGCGTCGGGTGGATGGCCGTCTCACCGGTCTGGTTGTAGAGCGAGACATTGCCGCCGGTGACGGGCGTGCCCAGCTGGAGGCAGCCGTCCGCCAGACCGCGCGTGGCCTCCGCGAACTGCCACATGACCGCCGGGTCCTCGGGCGAACCGAAGTTCAGGCAGTCGGAGATGGCGAGCGGCCTGGCACCGGAGGCGGCGACATTGCGGTACGCCTCCGCCAGCGCGAGCTGCGCGCCCGTGTACGGGTCGAGCTTCGCGTACCGGCCGTTGCCGTCGGTCGCCATGGCCACGCCGAGGTTCGACTCCTCGTCGATCCGGACCATTCCGGCGTCCTCGGGCTGCGCGAGGACGGTGTTGCCCTGCACGAACCGGTCGTACTGGTCGGTGATCCACGCCTTCGACGCCTGGTTCGGCGACGCCACCAGCTTCAGCACCTGCTCGCGCAGCTCGGCCGAAGTGGCCGGGCGTGCCAGCTTGTTGGCGTCGTCCGCCTGGAGGGCGTCCTGCCAGTCGGGGCGCGCGTACGGCCGGTGGTAGACCGGGCCGTCATGGGCCACCGAGCGCGGCGGCACGTCGACGATCTGCTCGCCGTGCCAGAAGATCTCCAGCCGCTCGCCCTCGGTCACCTCACCGATGACGGTGGCGATGACGTCCCACTTCTCACAGATCTCCATGAAGCGGGCGACCTTGTCGGGCTCGACCACCGCGCACATGCGCTCCTGCGACTCGCTCATGAGGATCTCCTCGGGCGAGAGGGTCGCGTCACGCAGCGGCACGGTGTCCAGCTCGACCCGCATCCCGCCGGAACCGGCGGACGCCAGCTCGCTGGTGGCGCAGGAGAGCCCGGCGCCGCCGAGGTCCTGGATACCGGCGACGAGCTTCTCCCGGAAGATCTCCAGGGTGCACTCGATGAGGAGCTTCTCCTGGAACGGGTCGCCGACCTGGACGGCGGGGCGCTTGGCGGGCCCGGTCGACTCGAAGGTCTCGGAGGCGAGGACGGACACGCCGCCGATGCCGTCGCCGCCGGTGCGGGCGCCGTACAGGATCACCTTGTTGCCGGGGCCCGACGCCTTCGCGAGGTGGATGTCCTCGTGCTTCATCACGCCGATGCAGCCGGCGTTGACCAGCGGGTTGCCCTGGTAGCAGGCGTCGAAGACGACCTCGCCGCCGATGTTGGGCAGGCCCAGGCAGTTGCCGTAGCCACCGATGCCCGCGACGACGCCCGGCAGGACGCGCTTGGTGTCGGGGTGGTCGGCGGCGCCGAAGCGCAGCGGGTCCACGACGGCGACCGGGCGGGCGCCCATGGCGAGGATGTCGCGCACGATGCCGCCGACGCCGGTGGCCGCGCCCTGGTAGGGCTCGATGTACGACGGGTGGTTGTGGGACTCGACCTTGAACGTGACCGCGTACCCCTGGCCG
Organism: Streptomyces sp. NPDC039430; assembly: GCF_055639435.1. Lineage (NCBI taxonomy): Bacteria > Bacillati > Actinomycetota > Actinomycetes > Kitasatosporales > Streptomycetaceae > Streptomyces > Streptomyces sp. NPDC039430. The sequence continues at coordinate 99,633 of NZ_JBVKAK010000009.1, forward strand.
ACGTCCACGACGCCCGCGTTCTCGCCGATGCCGACGAGCATGGCGTCGTTGGCCGGGGCCTTCTCGCCGAACTGCTTGAGGTGCACCTTGCTGCTCTTGTACGAGCAGTGCTCCGACCACATGACGGAGTACATGGCCAGCTCGGCACCGGTGGGACGGCGGCCCAGGATCTCGCGGATCCGGGCGTACTCGTCCTCCTTGAGGCCGAGGTCCTTCCAGGGCTGCTCGGTCTCGGGCGTGCCGCTCGCGTGCTTGACCGTGTCGAGGGTCTTGATGGTCATCAGGCGCTTACCAGCTTCTTCAGGATCGAGGTGAAGAATCCCAGGCCGTCGGTACGGCCCGTACCGATCAGCGGCTCCACGGCGTGCTCGGGGTGCGGCATCAGGCCGACGACATTGCCCGCCGCGTTGGTGACTCCGGCGATGTCGCGCAGCGAACCGTTGGGGTTGCCGTCCAGATAGCGGAAGGCGACCCTGCCCTCGGCCTCCAGCTCGTCGAGCGTGCGCTCGTCGGCGACGTACCGGCCGTCGATGTTCTTGAGGGGTACGGAGATCTCCTGGCCGGCCTCGTAGTCGGCGGTCCAGGCGGTGTCCGCCGTCTCCACGCGCAGCTTCTGGTCGCGGCAGATGAAGTGCAGGTGGTTGTTCCTGAGCATCGCGCCGGGCAGCAGATGGGACTCGGTGAGGATCTGGAAGCCGTTGCAGATACCGAGGACCGGCAGACCAGCCTTCGCCTGCTCGATGATCGTCTCCATCACCGGGGAGAACCGGGAGATGGCGCCGGCCCGCAGATAGTCGCCGTAGCTGAAGCCACCGGCCAGCACGACGGCGTCGACCTGCTTGAGGTCCTTGTCGCGGTGCCAGAGGGAGACGGGCTCGGCCCCGGCGATCCGGACGGCGCGCAGGCTGTCCCGGTCGTCGAGCGTGCCGGGGAAGGTGACGACTCCGATACGGGACGTCACTTCGGCCCCTCGGCCTTCTCCGCGCTCCCGGCCTTCTCGGCCTTCTCGGCCTTCTCGGACTCGACCTTCACGATGAAGTCCTCGATGACGGTGTTGGCGAGGAAGGTCTCGGCCATCTCATGGATACGGGCGAGGGCGGCGTCGTCGACCGGCCCTGCCACCTCAAGCTCGAAGCGCTTTCCCTGGCGGACGTCGGCGATGCCCTCGAAGCCCAGGCGGGGCAGTGCGCGCTGCACCGCCTGGCCCTGCGGGTCGAGGATCTCCGGCTTGAGCATGACGTCGACTACGACGCGTGCCACTGGCACTCCCGGTGGTGTGGTGCGGCTGGTTCTCGCTGCTGTCTTCTCCAGGGAATCCCCCAGACCCCCCGAGCACACTCAGCGTACCCGGCCGCAAGATCTACGCGGGTAGATATGCCGTTTCGCAGATCACGCCGCGATTTCGGACCCGGCGACGGCGGGAAAAATCCAGGGAAAAAGTCACACCCCACCATTGCCTCGGGACACGCTGATGCAATTGGCTGGGCTTCACAATGCGACGCTTGCGGCTGTACAAAGGAATACAGAAGAAAGCAGCATTGCCCCATAACAGCCGGAAGGCCGGTATCGCCGCACGTCAGCCGTGTTTTCAGCAGGTGACGGGCGCGAGCGGTACCGCAGGAAAGGACCGATATCCGTGGCGCAGCGCGTAGTGGTCACGCTCTCCGACGACATCGACGGAGGAGAAGCGGCGGAAACGGTCACGTTCGGCCTGGACGGGAAGACGTACGAGATCGACCTCAATCCCGCCAATGCAAAGAAACTGCGCAAGGCCCTGGCGCCGTTCATGGCAGCAGGCCGAAAGCAGACAAACGCCAGCAAGCACGGCAAGTCTCGCACCACCTACCGGCACACCGCCCTCGCACCCGACCCGGCGGCGGTCCGCGCCTGGGCGCAGTCCCACAAGATGGAGGTGCCGGCCCGGGGCCGGATCCCCAAGCGGGTGTACGAGGCGTTCCGCGAAGCGAGTTGAGGCCGCGCCACCCGGCTCCGCGGGTCCGGCGCGGCGGCTCCGCGGGCCCGGCGCTGCCCGGTCCCGCGGACAGTGGGGCCCGCAGCGCACCGAGTTGCACAGCACCCCCATTGATCGGCTAGAGTTTGGACCACGCCGAGGGGCAAGGCCGAAAGGCCAAACCCCAAGCAGCGTGCGGGTGTAGTTCAGTAGTAGAACGCCCCCTTTCCAAGGGGGAGGCGCAGTGTGCAATTCCTGTCACCCGCTCCGCGTCGCTCTCCGGTCCACCGGGCCGATGGTCCAGTGGCTCTTTTGGATCAGGTAGAGTGGTGCTCGCGCCGGACTTCCGACGCACTGCGGACGTAGCTCAGTTGGTAGAGCGCAACCTTGCCAAGGTTGAGGTCGCCAGTTCGAACCTGGTCGTCCGCTCAGAAATGAAGGCCCCGGTCACATCGACCGGGGCCTTCTTCGTATATCCCCGATGCGTATCCCTGGGGGCGTATCCCCGCTACGTATCGCCGTTACGTATCCGGTCTACGTATCCGGTCTACGTAGACCGGCCACCTGTCCCGGGTGGCTGTCTCCGGGGCGCGTACCGGCGTATGTCCAGCGCGTGCGCAGCGCGTGTGCCAGCGTGCGCCCGGCATCCGATGACAAATGTCATCCGCCGCGATGACACCGCGCACTGCCGACCACACCGGTCCGACGGAAACCTCGAAGGCATGATGAACGACGCGGTAATCGAGGTGGAAGAGCTGAGGCGTACATACGCCGGTGGCTTCACAGCGGTGGACGGTGTCTCCTTCTCCGTGGCGCGCGGCGAGCTGTTCGCCCTGCTGGGGACGAACGGAGCGGGCAAAACGTCCACCCTGGAAATGCTGGAGGGCCTCGCGAGACCCAGCGGCGGCACGGTCCGGGTGTTCGGCCATGATCCGTACACCAAGCGGACGGCCGTCAGGCCCCGGATGGGAATGATGCTCCAGGAGGGCGGCTTCCCGTCCGATCTGACGGTCGCCGAGACCGTGGCCATGTGCGCCGGCTGCACCAGCGGGGCGCGGCCGACCCCGGAGGCGCTGGAGCTGGTGGGGCTCACCGAGCGCTCCGGCGTGCGCGTCAAGCAGCTCTCCGGCGGGGAGAAGCGGCGCCTGGATCTGGCGCTCGCGCTGCTCGGCCGGCCCGAGGTGCTCTTCCTCGACGAGCCGACGACCGGGCTGGACGCCGAAGGACGGCGCGACACCTGGGAGTTGGTCAGGGAGCTGCGGGACGGCGGCACCACCGTGCTGCTGACCACGCACTATCTGGAGGAGGCCGAGACCCTCGCCGACCGGCTGGCGATCATGCACCAGGGCCGGATCGATGTCACCGGCACCCCGGCCGAGGTGACCGCCACCCGGCCGGCCCGGATCCGCTTCGTGCTCCCCGAGGAGGTCCCCGCCGGACGGCTCCCGCTGTCCCTGCGGGCGGCGGCGAACGGTCAGGCGGTGGAGATCCGTACGCAGCGGCTCCAGCGGGATCTGAGCGAACTCCTCCGGTGGGCCGAGGAGTCCGGCGTGGAGCTGGGGGCGCTGGACGCGCGGTCCGCCTCCCTCGAAGAGGCCTTTCTCGACATCGCGGCCAGGACCGCGGAAACGGCGGGAACGGCGGGAACGGCGGGAACGGCGGGAACGGCGGGAACGGCGGGAATGGCGGGAGTCGCTGGTGCGGCGGGCGTCGCCGGTGCGGCGGGCGTCGCCGGTGCGGCGGGCGTCGCCGGTGCGGCGGGTACGGCGGCGGGCACGGCAGGAACGGCGAGAACGGTGGACGCACGATGAGCACGGTGAGCCGGCAGAAGACGGAGATCCCGCGGAGCGGGGACACCGACGTACGGACGACAACGACAGGAGACCGCCTCAAGGCGCTCGGCCGGGCCGAGTTCTCGCTGCTCGTACGGAACAGGACAGCGCTGTTCACCGCCCTGCTCGTGCCGCTGGGAATGATCGTCGCGATCAAGGAATCGCTCGGCAGGATCGACCTCGGCGGCACCGGGATCAGCGTCATCGAGGCGTCGATGACCGGCGGCATCGGCATGGTGCTGATCATGGCCGTCTACGGCAGCCTCACCGCCGCGTACACCGCGCGCCGCGAGGAACTGGTGCTCAAGCGGCTCCGCACGATGGAGGCGTCCGACCGGGAGATCCTGATCGGCACCGCGCTGCCGTCGGCCGGGCTGGCGTTCGCTCAGTCCGCCGTGATGATCGCCGCCGCGGTCGCGTTCCTCGACGTACGCGCCCCGCAGCAGCCGGTGGTGCTGGTCGGCGGACTGCTGATCGGGCTGGTGCTGCTCAGCGCGCTGGCGGCGGTGACCTCCGCCTTCACCCGTACCGTCGAGAGCGCTCAGATCACCAGCATGCCGCTGTTCATGATCTCGGTGGTCGGCTCGGGGCTGTTCGTGCCGCTGGAGGTGCTGCCCGAACGGATCGCCTCCATCTGCGAACTGCTGCCGATGACCGGGACCGTCACGCTGATCCGTGCGGGCTGGCTCGGCGGGGCGGAGGCGAACGACCTGCTCGGCGCGGCGCTGAGCGCCTTGGTTTGGACCATCCTCTCAGTGTTTGCTGTACAGCGATGGTTCCGCTGGGAGCCTCGTCGCTGAGACGCGGACACAGGCACCAGGACACCGAGGAAGGGCGCGATGTCCAGACTGACGGGCTGGTGGCACGGCTGGAGCACGCCGGCCAGGAGCAGCATGGCCAAGGTCGAGCTCTACACCCGCTGGACGTTCCACAGCTTCACGATCCTTGAGGTCGCCGCGATCGGCGTTCCGCGGCTCTTCGACGGGAGTGGAGGACAGCGCGGCGGCTGGCTGTTCCTGCTCGTCGTGGCACATTCCGCGCTGACGGGTGTGCTGCTTTCCACGGCCATGGACTGGCGCCTGGGCCAGCGTGAGCAGCCCGTACGGCTGATTCTGGGCGTTTCCGCGCTGACGGGCGGAGGCATCATCCTCCTGCTCGTGCTGGGGAGTACCGGCTCGATCCCACAGGACACGGCTTACGCGTATCTGCTGGTGGGATTCGCCGGCTTCGGTCTGGCGGCGATCACTCTCGGACTGCGCACGACGGCGCACAGGGTGTCCGCCGTGCTCGGTGCGGGGGTCGGCACGGCTGCCGTCAGTCTGCTGCTCGGGCTGGAGGGGTACAGCGCCGCCGCGAACGGGGTCGCGGTCCTTGCCACGGGTTCGGCTCTGGGCTTCTCCTGTGTCTTCTCGGCCTGGCTGGTCAACGTCGTCTGGGAGCTGAGCGAGGCGCGCGAGCTGCATACGCGGCTCGCGATCGCGGAGGAACGGCTGCGATTCGGGCGCGATCTGCACGATGTCATGGGCCGCAACCTCGCGGTGATCGCGCTGAAGAGCGAGCTGGCGGTTCAGCTGGCCGAGCGCGACCGGCCGGGGGCGGTGACCCAGATGACCGAAGTGCAGCAGATCGCGCAGGAGTCGCAGCGGGAGGTACGGGAGGTCGTACGCGGCTACCGGGAAGCGGATCTGCACACCGAACTGGAAGGAGCCCGGGGCGTGTTGAAAGCGGCGGGCATCGACTGCCGGATCAAGGGGGGCGATGTCGGCGGACTGTCCGCCGAGGTCCAGTCGGCTCTCGGGTGGGTGGTACGGGAGGCGACGACGAATGTGCTGCGGCACGGGGACGCCCGGCGATGCACCGTACGGCTGTCGCAGACCGGGGGGTCGGGGACCGGGGAGTCGGGGGTTGGCGGGTCGGGCAGCCGGGAGGTGGTGCTGACCGTGGAGAACGACGGGGTGCCGGCCGCCGGCGCCGGTACGCGGGCCGGGACAGGCTCCGGACCGGCCGGGAAGGACTCCGGGCTGTCGGGGACGGGCTCCGGGCTCGCCGGACTGCGGGAGAGGCTGGCCGCGCTGGACGGGACCCTTGAGGCGGGAAGCACCGGGGACGGCTGCTTCCTGCTGACGGCACGGGTGCCACTGCCACTGCCACAGCCACTGCCGCTGTCACCTCCGCTGCCACTGCCACTGCCGCGGACGGACACCGGGCATGACCGCCCCTTCCCCGAGGGGGGCGGCGCGGCCGATGACGCCAATGAGTCCGACGCGAGCCGTGTGACCCGCGTGCTTGATGTGCCTGAGGTGCCTGATGTGCCTGACGTGACCGATGAAGCCGGCGAGACCCGGACGGCGAGGAAGTAGCGGTATGAGTCCTGTTCGCGTACTGCTCGCCGACGATGAGCATTTGATCCGCGGTGCGCTCGCCGCGCTGCTCGCGCTCGAAGACGATCTGATCGTGGTCGCCGAGGCGGCCTCCGGCCCCGAAGCCCTCGCGATGGCACGGGCCCACCGGCCCGATGTGGCCGTACTCGATCTCCAGATGCCGGGCGCGGACGGTGTGAAAGTCGCCACATCGCTCCGTACCGAACTGCCCGGCTGCCGGACGATGATCGTGACGAGCCATGGCCGCCCCGGCCATCTGAAACGGGCACTGGCCGCGGGCGTACGGGGCTTCGTCCCGAAGACGATGAGCGCGCGGAATCTCGCCGAGATCATCCGTACCGTCCACGCCGGGAACCGTTTCGTCGACCCCGAGTTGGCGGCGGACGCGATCTCGGCCGGGGACTCGCCGCTGACCGCGCGGGAGGCCGAGGTCCTGGAGCTGGCGGCGGACGGGGCGCCGATCGCGGAGGTCGCGGAGCGGGCGTCGCTGTCGCAGGGGACCGTGCGGAACTATCTGTCGTCGGCCGCCTCCAAACTGGGGGCGGAGAACCGGCATACGGCAGTGCGTCTCGCACGCGAGCGAGGTTGGGTATAGTGGTCTCCGCGCCACGACGCATGCGGACGTAGCTCAGTTGGTAGAGCGCAACCTTGCCAAGGTTGAGGTCGCCAGTTCGAACCTGGTCGTCCGCTCAGCGTAGAAGCCCCCCGGCCGGATCGGTCGGGGGGCTTCTTGGTGTCCGGACCGGATTCTGCGGCCGGCTTGTGCGGCCGGGTTCTGTATTCCGGTCGTGTCTTCCGGCCGCCGCTCGTACGGGGTGGGCTCAGCGCCAGCTGAGGCCGGTGAGGAGTTCGTACGCCTCCACGTACTTCGCGCGGGTCGCGTCGACGATCTCCTGCGGCAGCGGGGGCGGCGGCTGCTCGCTCCCGCGGTCCCAGCCGGAGGCCGGGGAGGTCAGCCAGTCGCGTACGTACTGCTTGTCGTACGACGGCTGCGGACGGCCCGGCTCCCAGCCGGCGGCCGGCCAGAAACGCGAGGAGTCGGGGGTCAGCACCTCGTCGGCGATCACCAGCCGCTCGCCGTCGAAGCCGAACTCGAACTTGGTGTCGGCGAGGATGATCCCCCGGTCGCGGGCGATGTCCCGGGCCCGGCCGTAGACGTCGAGGGTCGTCCGGCGGAGCAGGGCCGCGATCTCCGCGCCGACCTGGTGGGCCACTTCCTCGTACGGGACGTTCTCGTCATGGTCGCCGACGGCCGCCTTGGTGGCGGGCGTGAAGATCGGACCGGGCAGCTCGGAGCCGTCCATGAGGCCCTCGGGGAGGGCGAGCCCGCAGACGGTGCGGGACTCCTTGTACTCCGCGAGGCCCGAGCCGGTCAGATAGCCACGGGCGACGCACTCCACCGGGACCATCCGGAGCGAGCGGCAGACGAGGGTGCGGCCTGCCCAGTCGGCGGGGGCGCCCGCGGGGAGGTCGGTCGAGATCACATGGTTGGGCACGAGGTCGACGAGCTTCTCGAACCACCAGAGCGAGAGCTGGGTGAGTACCCGGCCCTTGTCGGGGATTTCCGTGGGCAGCACCCAGTCGTACGCGGACAAACGGTCACTGGCGACCATCACGAGGTCGCCCGCCTCGTTCCGGTACAGATCCCGCACCTTGCCGGTGTGGATGTGCACCAGACCCGGCACCTCTGCGGGCTCGGGCTTTTCTACGAATCCGGACACGGTTCCTCCCCGTGGTTCTGTCCGATCTGAGAGATCGCGTCGATTCTCCCGTATGCCGGAAGTCCCAGCTCGCACGGGTGCCGCGCGCCGTGCCCCCAGGTCCTGGTGCTCGGGCCTGACGCCCGGTCCCGGCGTTCAGTCCGGCGGTCAGCCGCAGCGTTCCAGTCCCGGCGGTCAGTCCCGGCGGTCAGTCCCGTTTGCAGATCCGGTCCAGGAGGTTGGCGGTCGCGCGCTGGATACGGGGATCGATATGACCCGGCCGGTCCAGCGCCGGGGACCAGGCGAAGGTCCCCGACGCGAAGACGAGTGCGCCGGAAGGGGCACGGTAGAGCGAGGTCTCCTGGTGGCGCCGACTGTTGTCGAGATCGCGGTACGGGGAGTGCGCGAGCAGGATCCGGTCCTGGTGCTCGGGGAGTGCGGTACGCGGGAAGTAACGGTCCGCCTCACCCGCGACCAGGCCGTCGATCTCGTCGCCCTCCGTCGCGCCGGTGGCTTCCCAGAGCCAGTGATCGGCGTTCCTTACGACCAGGGGGCGCGGCTCGGGGACCCGGCCCGCGTACTGGATGCCGAGCAGTTCCTGTTCCGGCCGGTCCACCTCGCGCCAGAGCGCGGGACGGCCTGGGCCACGGCGCTTGCGGCAGGTGAGCAGGCGGTCGGGGACGCCGGAGGCCGAGGGGCCCAACTCCACCTGCCAGTACATGGTGTTGGCGGAGAGGAAGACGAGTGAGGTGCCGCCGTCGCGCGCGGCCTCGACGGTCCGGCGCATGGGGACGGACCAGTACTCGTCATGGCCGGGGAAGACCAGGCCCCGGTAGCGGCTGGGGTCGACGCGGCCCGCGTGCAGATCGCGGGTGTCGGCGTAGGCGAGGTCGTAGCCGTACCGCTCGGCCCAGCGGATGAAGTCGTAGGCGTGGCCGACATGGAGGGGGAGCCCCGCGCCCGCGTAAGGGCGGTCGAAGGAGACCGTCATGGCGGCGTCCTGCTCGCCGAGGAGCCGGCCCTGCTCGTCCCACGCGTGGTAGAGGCTGGCGCCGGTGTGGCCGTCCTCGGGGTAGAGGTTGTAGGCCTGCCAGGTGATGTCGGGGAGGAGCAGGAGCAGATCGGCGGGGTGGCTGTCGCGGACCGTGAAGGGGATGTGGGAGCGGTAGCCGTCGGCTGTGGTGAGGACGGCTACATAGGCACCGAGGGCCCAGAAGTCTGGGATCTGGAGCCGCCAGGACAGCCACCAGTGATGGCAGGAGACGGTGCGGTCGGCGGCGAGCGGGGGCGGCTGGACGATCCCGGAGAGCCGGGGGCTGGTGATGATCTTGCGGGCGCCGTCACCGCCGTAGTGCCCGATCCGGTAGATGTCGACCGAGAACTGCTGCGGCGGGTCGACGGTGACATGGAAGTCGATGGCCTCGCCGGGGGCGACGGCGCCGGTGGACGCGAAGCCCTTGATCTGGCGGCGTACGTCGTCGGCGGTACGGGTGCCACCGCTGCCGGCGCTGCCGCCGTGGTGACCGTGACCGTTTCCGCGTCCGTGTCCGTGTCCGTTACCGGCGTGGTTGCCCTGGCTGCCGCTGCCCAGATGCGGATCGGCGTACCAGGGCACGACATGGCCGGTGTCGTCGAAGTAGTTCTCGCTGCCGCGCAGCCAGGGCAGCGGGCCCTGGCCGAAGGGATCGCTGACCGCGTGGGCGAGCGCGCCCGATTCCCACCGCCGGATCTGGTCCGCCCCCATGGTGCGCCCCTCCTCCGAGCCCCCGCGCCATCAGGTGGCACGACCGTTGACAAATGCGCCGACGCGAGCACCGACGCGCCGGTGATACGACCGTTTATCCGGCCGGTGAAGCGGTCGGGTGTAAGCGGCGACCCCCAGCACATCACATTACGCACGCGCTCCGTCACCGTTCGTTGCGAATTAACCTTAAAGGAAGGCGACAATCGGGATTCACGGTGTGATAAAGGGTGAGCCGCGATCGCGGGTCGGGTGGGCGGCACCGGGCCCAGCGCCCACCGGCGCCGGGCGGTGTGTGGCGTTATATGGCGGGGCTCACACCAGGCGCACGGGCTTCTCGGCCCGTACGCCGAGCGACGTCAGCCAGGAACGGAGCGGCTCGGCGTCGCCGCCCTCGACCAGGCTGAGGACGCGCCCGCCCAGATCCGCGCGGCGCTCGCCGTCGACGAGGAGGGCCGGGCCGTCGAGCCAGTCGAGGCCGGGCACGGCACCCGCCGTATCGACGGCGGAGCAGCAGACCATCGCCGTGACATGGTCGGCGAGCAGCTCACGGCCGCTGCGGGGCGGCTGGAGCGGGAAGAGGGGCAGCGGGTCGGTGCCCCAGAGCGCGAGGGCATCGCTCGCGGCCTCGGCCGGGACGGCCGGTGCGGCCGCCGCCTCTTCGCGGGCCAGCTCCGCGCTGATGCCGGCGGCCAGGGCGTCGCCGGCGTCGATGGCCTCGCTGTTCTTGCTCGTGTTGCTCGTCTTGCTTGTGTTGCTTGTGTTGCTTGTCTTGCTCGTGTTGTTGGCCTGTCTCGTGCCTTCGACGGCACTGGTACCGCTGGAGCCACCACTGCCACCGCTGCCACCACTTCCACCACTGCCACTGACGTGACGGGTATCGCTGGTGGCGTCTGTCCCGGCGTCGTGCCGGGACAGGTGGTCGATGACCCGCTCCAGGGTCGGGCCGGGCGTCAGGGCGGAGCCCGCGGGGTCGGCGGAGCGCCGTACCCCCATGGCGTCGAGGACGCGGTGCAGCCGCGCCGCTTCCGTACGCCACTTACGGTCGACGACCTCCTCCGGATACTGCTGCCAGTCCACCGGGGACCAGTCCGGGCCGGCTTCGGCCGGGCCACCGTGGAAGAGGCGGGCGGCCAGCAGCGAGGCCGCCTCGTCGACCAGGCCCGGTTCTTCGAGCAGATCGCAGGCGGGGCGCTCGCCGAGCCGGGACGCGAAGCCCTCGGCGAGACGGTCGCGACGGGACAGCTCCGTGAGCGCGGACACCACGCCGGCGTCCAGCCGGGACGGCCAGCGGCCCATCCGCCACGCGGGCAGCGCGACCCTGGTCAGCAGCCGGTCCCAGCCCGCGTACGCGAGGCCCACCTGCTCCTGGGCGACGATCCGCAGACCGTAGTCCACAGCCTGTGCACGCTCGGAGGCGGCCGCCGCGACACCGCGCTCCATCAGCGCGGCATGCTCGCCGCAGCCGCGCAGCAGCAGCTTGGCGACCCGGCCGACAAAGCCCAGCGCCACTCGGCGTATCGGTCCCAGCCCAGGCCGGGACGCGACGGCGACCGCCGCGTCCAGCCCCCGGACGAACCGGCGGGCCGCGGCTATGTCCGGATGCGCCGAAGGTCCCGTACCCGCCACGACAGGGGCGAGCACGGCCCGCAGCTCGGCGACCCGCATCCACCAGAGGAAGGGCGAACCGATCACCAGGACGGGGGCGGCGGCGATCCGCCGGGCGGCGATCCGACGGCCGCCGCCGAAGCCGGACAGCGCGCTCGGGTGCGTATACGCGTCCGCGTGCGTATCCGAGAGCGCCTCGGCGTGCGCCGGATGCGTACGGTCCTCCAGCCAGCTGTCGCAGTCCGGGGTCAGGGCTATGGCGGAGGGCGCCGGCACGTCGAGCCGCTCAGCGAGATCGCGCACCAGCCGGTAGAGATCGGGCGCGGCCTTCTCGCTGACCGGGACCGTCGGGCTGAGAGCGGGCCTGGCGCGGGCGATCACGGCGGCGACGGCGCCCGCGAGCAGCAGCACGACGAGCGCGAAGCCCGTCACGGCCCAGCGCGCGATGTCCCAGCCTCCGCCGCTGATGCGGCCCGTGGCCCCGCCGACGAGCAGTACGACGGCGACGGCGGCGGGCAGCAGCGCCACGCCCAGCGCCCTGCTGCGGATGCGCAGCACCGCGAGAGCCCGTACACGGGCGCCCTGAGCACCCATCTCCTCACCGATACCGGAACCGGACATGGTCGGACCTCACCCCCTCTGCCCTGCGGCCTGCGTTGCTCACTCCCCCACTGTGGCACCCGTCACTGACATCGCAATGCCGGTGGGCCAAGTGCCGGAACGCCTGCGCCGCACCCTAGTTGGACCCTGGAGACCCGTCATCCGGATGGCCCAACGGTCACTCGATGGAATGGCCTTGGGTAAAGCTGCTGACGCGCGGGGATGCGGCGAGGGGGTACGCCGTGACAGCCCCGCCCCCGCCCCGGGCGAGCCGGGACGGGGGCGGAGTGAAGTGAAGTGAGGTGAGGTGAGGTGAGGTGAGGTGAGGTGAGGCGCGGGCCGGGGCGCGGGCCGAAGCGGGCCAGGGCTGACGGCGCCCGGGATCAGGCTCCCGTGGTCTCCACACCCTCGACGACCGTGACGTTCTCCGCGTTCTCCGCGTGCGCCGCGCTCTCAGCCTTCTCGGCGTTCTCCGCGGCCTCGCGGGCGATGTCCGTACGGTGCTGGGAGCCCGCCAGCCGGATACGGCGCAGCGCCGTGTACGCGCGCTCCCTCGCCTGCGTCAGGTTCTTGCCCGTGGCCGTCACCGACAGCACGCGGCCACCGGCGCTCACGACCGTATCCGTGTCGCCGTCACGCCGGGTGCCGGCGTGCAGGACGTACGCGTCGGGGGCATCCTGTGCCGCGATCTCGCCGAGACCCTCGATCGGGTCGCCGGTGCGCGGGGTGTCCGGGTAGTTGTGCGAGGCGACGACCACCGTGACCGCCGCGTCGTCGCGCCAGGTCAGCGGGGGCAGCGTGGCGAGGTCTCCCTCCGCCGCCGCCAGCAGGACGCGCGCCAGCGGCGTCTTGAGCCTGGCCAGGACCACCTGCGTCTCCGGGTCGCCGAAGCGTGCGTTGAACTCGATGACCCGCACGCCGCGTCCGGTGATCGCGAGGCCCGCGTACAGCAGCCCCGAGAAGGGCGTACCGCGGCGGTGCAGTTCGTTGACCGTCGGCTGGAGAACGGTCTCCAGGACCTCGTCCACCAGCTTGGGGTCGGCCCACGGGAGCGGGGAGTACGCGCCCATGCCGCCCGTGTTGGGGCCCTCGTCGTTGTCGAGGGCGCGCTTGAAGTCCTGCGCGGGCTGGAGCGGAAGGACCGTCTCTCCGTCGGTGATGGCGAAGAGAGAGACCTCGGGGCCGTCGAGGAACTCCTCGATGACGACGCGGTCGCAGCCGAGCGCGTGCTCGCGCGCCACGGCGAGATCCGCGGTCACGACGACGCCCTTCCCGGCGGCCAGACCGTCGTCCTTGACGACGTACGGCGGGCCGAAGGCGTCCAGCGCTTCGTCGATCTGCTCGGGGGTGGTGCAGACGTAGCTACGGGCCGTCGGAACGTTCGCCGCCGCCATCACATCCTTGGCGAAGGCCTTGGAACCCTCCAGCTCGGCCGCCTCCTGGGACGGGCCGAAGCAGGGGATGCCCGCGCTCCGTACGGCGTCGGCGACCCCGGCCACCAGCGGGGCCTCGGGCCCGACGATGACGAGCCCGGCCTCCAGCTCGGTGGCGAGGGCGGCCACGGCCGTACCGTCCAGCGCGTCCACCGGGTGCAGCTCGGCGATCTCGGCGATGCCGGCGTTGCCGGGCGCGCAGTGCAGAGCGGTGACCTCGGGGTCGAGGGAGAGAGAGCGGCACAGGGCGTGTTCGCGGGCGCCGCCGCCGATGACAAGGACCTTCACGAGGGGCAGCCTAGCCCGGACAGGGCGCCGCTCCGTGTGCGGCCCGTGGCCGAGCCTTGGACGGGCCGCCGAATGACGGACCGCTATTCGTTTGTGTATTCCTCCACGACCGTCGCCCCCAGCTCCCGCACGATCAGTTCATGGCCGGAGAGCGCGGAGTCGACGAGGTCCGGATCGTCCTCCTCCGGAATGTCGTCCTCCGGTGCCACCGGCGGTTTGGCGGGCGCGACGGGTCTGTTGTCGTGCCGGTCCGAGCGGTCGGGTCCGTTCTGGCCGTTCTGGCCGTTCTGGCGCTGCGACTCGGCCCGCGCCGTACCGGAACCGGCCGCGGACTGGGACGCGGGGGCGGATGACGACTGCGAAGCGTGCGCGGGCTGGGCGGGGCGCTGTGCCTGCGAGGTGGCCGGGGCGGCGTTCGAGGCGGAGGGGGCACCTCCGTATCCGCCGCCGCTCCCGGCTCCGCCACCGCCTCCGTACGCCCCCCCGCCGGTGGCGCCGGGCGTGCCCGCGCCGCCCGTACCTCCGCCGTAGCCGCCGCCCACGCCATAGCCGCCACCGGGGCCGGGGCCGCCGTAACCGCCACCGCCTCCTCCGCCTCCGCTCGCCGGGGGCGCGGCGGTGCCGCCCGACGGGTCGACGATCGCCTCGATCTTCCACTGCACATGGAACTGCTCGGAGAGCGCCTGCTTGAGCACGTCCTCGCTGCCGCTGCTCGTGAAGTTGTCACGGGCGCCCGCGTTGATGAAGCCGACCTGGAGCGTCGTGCCGTCGAACCCCGCGACCTGCGCGTTCTGGCTGAGCAGGATCCAGGTGAAGCGCCGGCGGTTCTTCACCGCCTCCAGGATGTCCGGCCACATGTTCCGCACCTGGCCGGCGCCCTGCGTCATACCGGGGGCCGGCGCGGCGGCAGCGGCAGCGGCAGCGGGCTGAGGAGCGGCGGCCGGCGGGGACGCGGGACCCGACGCCGGTGCGCCCGCTGGTCCCTGTCCTTGCCCTTGGCCCTGTCCCTGTCCCTGTCCAGGGGTCGACGCGGTGGGCCAGCCGCCGGGACGGCGCCCCCCGGTCTCGGGCGTGGCGGCGGAGGGCCAGGCACCGGGCCGCTGCGGCTCGGCGGCGGGGCCGGGCGCCGGCGTGTGCGCGGCAGGCTGCGGAGCGCCGGGCTCCGGTACGGCCCGCGGCATGGCAGGGGCCTGCGGCATGGCCGGTGGTACGGGCGCGGACGGGGGCGCGGCCGGTCCTGGCATCGCGGACGGTACGGGCGGCACGGGCGCGTGCGCCTCGGGCCCGGGGACGTACCCCGTCGCGGGACCGGGGCCTCCGGCCGAGAACGCGGCCCCCGCGGTCGAGGCGGCGGCGGCCGCCCCCCGCTCCAGCCGGTCGAGCCGCGCCTGGACCGACCGCTCGTCGTCGAAGGCCGCGGGCAGCAGCACCCGCGCGCAGATCAGCTCCAGCTGAAGCCGGGGCGAGGTGGCCCCGCGCATTTCCGTGAGCCCGGTGTTGACCAGGTCGGCCGCCCGGCTCAGCTCGGCCGCCCCGAAGACCGACGCCTGGGCCTGCATCCGCTCCACGACATCGGCGGGAGCGTCGATCAGCCCCTTCTCCCCGGCATCCGGCACGGCGGCCAGAATGACGAGGTCCCGCAGCCGCTCCAGAAGATCGGCGACAAAGCGCCGCGGGTCGTTTCCGCCCTCGATGACCTGCTCCACGACCTCGAACGCCGCGGCCCCGTCCCCCGCCGCGAACGCGTCCATCACCGCGTCGAGCAGCGACCCGTCCGTATAACCGAGCAAGGCCGTCGCCATGGCGTACGTCACACCGTCCTCGGCGGCGCCCGCGAGCAACTGGTCCATGACGGACATCGAGTCACGCACGGACCCGCCACCAGCCCGTACGACCAGCGGCAACACCCCGTCCGCGACCGGGATCCGCTCCTTGCCGCACACCTCGCCGAGATAGTCGCGCAGCGTCCCCGGCGGGACCAGCCGGAACGGATAGTGGTGCGTACGCGACCTGATCGTGCCGATGACCTTCTCGGGCTCGGTGGTCGCGAAGATGAACTTGAGATGCTCCGGCGGCTCCTCGACCACCTTCAGCAGGGCGTTGAACCCCGCCGAGGTGACCATGTGCGCCTCGTCGATGATGTAGATCTTGTAACGACTGCTCGCGGGCCCGAAGAACGCCTTCTCCCGAAGATCACGGGCATCGTCCACGCCGCCGTGCGACGCGGCGTCGATCTCGATCACATCGATCGACCCCGGCCCGTTCCTGGCCAGGTCCTTGCAGGACTGGCACTCACCGCACGGTGTCGGCGTCGGCCCCTGCTCACAGTTCAGACAGCGCGCGAGGATGCGCGCACTGGTCGTCTTCCCACAGCCACGCGGCCCGCTGAACAGGTACGCATGATTGACCCGGTTGTTCCGCAGGGCCTGCTGCAGCGGGTCAGTGACATGCTCCTGCCCGATGACCTCGGCGAATGACTCGGGGCGATAACGGCGGTACAGCGCAAGGGACGACACACCTACGACGATATCCGCCCCCTACGACAAAGCCCCCCGACCACCACCCCCAACGCAAGCGCCCCCCACGCACCCGCCAGAGCCAACCTACCCTTGCTGCCTTCCGGCCCTGGGGGAGTTCAGTCAGATAGCGCCACGTGAGGGGCTCCGCACACAGTACCCGATCCCGGAGGCCCGGATCGAGTTCGCGAGCACTCCCCGGCGTCTTGTATTGTTTGCCGCGGAGGATTCGCCTAGTGGCCTAGGGCGCACGCTTGGAAAGCGTGTTGGGGGCAACCCCTCACGAGTTCGAATCTCGTATCCTCCGCCATTGCTCTCACCGGGCAATACGACGAAGGCCCTGACCAGTCTCGACTGGTCAGGGCCTTCTTCGCGTGCGGGTCCGGGACAAGGCGCGGAGCTTCATGCGGCGGCGACGCGGTGAGCCGTTCGTGATCTTCTGTCTCAGTCTTCGTCTCAGCCGAGGTCCGAGGGCCCCTCGTACGAGTCGGCTCCGCTGTCTTCGCCAGCCTCCGGCTCGGGGCCCCGGAGCGCTTCACCGACCTGCTGCGCTAGGACGTACCCCTTCGCCTCCCCCAGCTCACCGGCTTGCTTCTTCTCTCGTGCCTGTTCTCCTATGTGCTTGCGGAGCAACTTGATGAGCGGGCTCAAGAGTCCGATGGTCCGACGGCCGGCACGGGACGTGGTCTTCCTGCACTCGCGGCGGATCTGCCTGCGCTCCGGGCAGTAGCGGCCCAGAAGGTCGTCCATCCCCCTGCCTGGCAAAATCACCTGAACAACGGCGGTGAGGTGGGGGATGTTCGGTGGTCAACCAGTTGCGTGTCGGTGAGGTGTTGCGGTCCTCGCAGAACAGGGACCCGTCCATCGAAGTCATGGGCGGCTACCCGAACATCCACCACCTCACAGCTTCACAGGTCCTCGCTCCGATACAGCTGAGCAAGGGCATCAACCCGATTGCCGAAGTCAAGGTCACACCGGGCGTGCGGCGACCGGCGATCCTCATACGTTCGAGCCCGTGGAAGGCCGGCTCTGTCGAGACGCCCTGGCACGACGAGTTCGATCTAGGAAACGGGCGCGTTGCCTACTTTGGGGATCATCGCGTCGATCACACCGTTCCGGTGGGCGAGACGCAGGACGCGGTGCTACTGAAGGCATGGACGAGCCATCGAGCGACGACCGTGCACGAGCGGACCTTGGCTGCGCCGCTGCTCGTCTTCGCAACGGTCACGCGCAACAAGACTCCCAAGGGATACGTGAAGTTCTGCGGCTAGGCGGTCATCAAGGACGTCGAAGAGATCGAGCAGAGCGACAAGGGGCGGACGTTCCCGAACTTCCGCTATGAACTGGCCCTCCTCGACCTGAGTGCAGAAGATGACCTGCTGAACTGGGCTTGGATCGACATGAAGAGACTGAGGAGTCTCAAGGTTCACCGACGGGAGGGACGCACCAGCCCGCACAAGCCCTTGGCCCTGATGTGGGCCATTGCGAGAAACGCCCGAGGAGAGCCGCGACTTGCTCCCTGGCCGGAGTTCCGTGACGAGGTGGGCAAGCTATTGATCGAGTTCGGCGGCCCCCAGTCGTCCCCGACGCCCGAGTACCCATTCTGGCATCTGCGAACGAGCGGCCTGTGGGACATTGATGGCCTCCCGGCGAATCAGGCGGGCAGGATCAGCGTCTCAGCACTCGACAGATCCAAGCCCCAAGCGGGGTTCATCCGCCAGGCCGACCGTCTGTTGAGCGATCCGTTCGTACGGTGCCAGGCGATCGCCGTCCTCCGGGAGACTTACTTCGCCGGGTTCGCTCAGCACAATCTGATGGAGCAACTCGGGCTGGCCGGCTACGAGAACGCAAGCGGCATCGAGACACTGGCGGAGGAGCAGGAACAACAAGGTCCTGCCGCTCGCCGCACCACGAACACGTCCCGCATAGTGCGTGATGTCGGACTGGCCAAGGCAGTCAAGGAGATGCACTCCGACCACTGCCAGGTCTGTGGAAAACAGTTGGCGAAACGGTTCGGCACGTACAGCGAAGCGGCCCACATCCGTGGTCTCGGGCAACCGCACAACGGGCCCGACGAGCTCGCCAACCTGCTCGTACTGTGCCCCAACCACCATGTTCAGTTCGACACGTTGGCGATATACATCGATCCGGACGGCGTCGTCCGCTCCACGGCGGACGGCAGTCACACGGGTGTGCTCCGTCAGCTGCCGAAGCACCACATAAGCGAAGCGCACCTGCGATACCACCGAGCCCTATGCGGCAGGGACGCACCGGTCCAGGAAGTACCCGTTCACAGCCCTCGCCCGGTACAGCCCTGACCACTCTGGTCGCCAAGGACTGTCGTCGGTCAGCGGGCGTCGACCCACCGGGCCCCGCGGGCGGATGCTGCGGACGCTAAGGTCGTGAACGTGTTGAGCCCACCGGTGAGTAGGGACCTGGTCGTCGTCGGCGCCGGCATTGTCGGCGCATCGGTGGCGTATCACGCTGCCCGTGCGGGCGCCGCGGTGACGTTGGTCGACGCCGGGCGGCCAGGCGCCGGCGTGACGGCGGACTCGTTCGCCTGGATCGGAGCGTCTGGCGTGCGTACAGGTCCGGCCGCAGGGCTGCGGGCCACCGCGACGGCGGAGTACCACCGGCTCGGGGCCGAGTTGCCGGGACTCCCGGTGACCTGGTCCGGCTCGCTGAGCTGGACCAGGGAGGGCAGCGCGCCGGACGCCGGGCCCGGGCAGGCGATCGTGGACGCGGCCACCGTGGCGACGCTTGAGCCCGCCCTTCGGCAGCCTCCGGAGTGGGCTGTCTGGTCGCCGGGTGACGGCGCTGTTGACTCGGTGGGCGTGACCGAGCGGCTGGTCGCGGCCGCTCGCACCCATGGAGCCCGGGTGCATCTGGACACGCCGGTCACCGGGGTTCGCCGGGATACAGCGGGCCGGATTGCCGGGGTCGAGACGGCAACGGGGCCCATCTCCGGTGCGACGGTGGTGCTGGCGGCCGGGGTTGCCACGGCCTCGCTGGGCGCGCCGCTCGGAGTGCGCGTCCCGGTCGAACCGTCGCCGTCGCCGCTGTTCCGGCTCCGCGCCCCGGCCGGTCTGGTCCGCACCGTCGTCAACACCGAGGACTTCGACCTTCGGCAGGTCGCCGCCGGCCGGCTGATTGCCGCCGCGGACTCGCCCGAACGAACCCTTGCCGCCGTCCGGTCCACTTTTCATGGCGCCGAGAGCGTCGAACTGCTCAGCAGCCGACTCGGGGTGCGCCCCATGCCGGCCGACGGTGAGCCGATCGTCGGCCCGGTCGCCGAGGTCCCTGGCCTCTACTTGGCCGTGATGCACTCGGCGGTCACGCTCGCTGCTGCCGTGGGCCGCCTGGTCGCACGGGAGTTGGTCGACGGAACCGTCGAGTCGGCTCTGTCAGGTTGCCGCCCGGATCGCTTCTAGGAGCGTCTGGATCACCACCGCCGTCGAATCGGTCTGCTTCACCCGGACGAGGAGACCTACCAACGGCCCGTCTCGGTTTCCGCCTCATTTCAGCCCCGCCCACCGTCGTGCATCAGTTCGAATCTCGTGCCCTCCGCCGTTCGGGGTATGGCTCGGTCTTCTCGGCTGGGCGGGGACAGTTGCCTTCGCGCCCACGGGGCAGGCGCTGTTCCGGTGCGGGGCGGTGAGGGTGTTGCGGGGCGGCCGGGTTTTATTCCCGGGGTGGTCCCGCCGGTGCCCCCCTCGGTGGAGTACTGGCCCCGGTCGTGGGGCGGACGGATGGTGGAGGGGCCGGTTCCACACCACGACTTGAAGGATGCTCCATGGCTCTTCTCACCACCCCTTTCGACCGTGAGTCCACTGCTGACGAGGTGCTCGCGGGGGTTGATCTGCACGGTCGTACCGCGCTGGTGACCGGAGGTTCCTCAGGGGTCGGGATCGCGACCGCCCGGGCGCTCGCACGGGCCGGGGCCCGGGTCGTGATCGCCGCTCGGGGGCTGGGCCGGGCGCGTGAGGCGGCTGCCGGGATCACGGCGGACACCGGCAACGAGGCCGTGAGCGCGGTCACGCTCGACCTCAGTGATCCCGTTTCGGTGCGCGGCCTCGTCCGCGCCTGGGAGGGCCCGCTGCACATGCTCGTCAACAACGCGGGAATCATGGCGCTCCCGGAGCTGGACCTCACCCCCGACGGCTGGGAGCGCCAGTTCGCCACCAACCACCTCGGCCACTTCGCTCTCGCCACCGGACTGCACGACGCGCTTGCCGCCGAGGGCAGCCGGATCGCGGCCGTCAGTTCGACCGGTCACCTCTTCTCCCCTGTCGTGTTCGACGACATCAACTTCCGTGAGCGGCCGTACGAACCCTTCCTCGGCTACGGCCAGTCGAAGTCGGCCGTCGTCCTCTTCGCGGCCGAGGTCGTCACGCGCTGGGCGGCGGACGGGATCACCGCCAACTCGCTCATGCCCGGCGGGATCAAGTCCCCTCTGCAGCAGTACGCCTTCGGCGAGGACATGCCGGACGAGGCCCGCGCCGTGTACGACAGCTATCCGTGGCGCAGTGCGGACCAAGGGGCCGCCACCGCGGTCCTGGTCGCCGCGTCCCCGCTGCTCGACGGTGTCAGCGGCCGGTATTTCCAGAACTCCAACGAGGCGCCCGTCATCGACCCCGTGCTCGTCGAGCAGGAGGCGGAGCCGGTCGGCGTCGCGCCGTACGCGCTCGACCCCGAGAACGCGGCGCGGCTGTGGGACCTGTCGGCGAAGGCGGTCGGCGCCTGAGCCCCCCGCCCGTTTTCCCGCTCCCGTACCCGGCCAAAGCAAGGGCGCTTCCATGAACCAGCTGCTTCAGACCCCCTTCGGCTTCTCCTCCACCACCGAGGACGTCCTCAAGGGCGTCGCCCTGACCGGCAGGCGGGCCGTCGTCACAGGAGCCACCTCCGGGCTCGGCACCGAGACCGCCCGCGCGCTCGCCGCCGCGGGTGCCGAGGTGGTCCTCGCGGCCCGCCGGCCCGCGGTCGCCGCCGAGGCAGCCGCCGAGATCACGCGGACGACGGGCAATCCGCGGGTCGGCGCCCGTGCCCTTGATCTCGCCGATCTGCGCTCCGTCCGCGCCTTCACCGACGCCTGGACGGGCCCGCTGCACATCCTCGTCAACAACGCGGGAATCATGGCGCTCCCCGAGCTGACGCGCACCCCCGAGGGCCGCGAGCTCCAGTTCGGCACGAACTACGTAGGTCACTTCGCACTCACCCTGGGGCTGTTCCCGGCGCTCGCCGCCGCCGGGGGTGCGCGCGTCGTCTCCGTCAGCTCCCTCGCGCATCTCATGTCGCCGGTGATCTTCGACGACTTCGACTTCCGCTTCCGGCCGTACGAGCCCTGGTCGGCATACGGGCAGTCGAAGACCGCCGGCATCCTGCTCGCCGTCGGCGCGGACCGGCGCTGGTCAGGTGAGGGCATCCGCGCCAACGCCCTCAACCCGGGCGCCATCGCCACCAACCTCCAGCAGCACACCGGCGGCCTGCGCACCCCCGAACACCTGCGCAAGACCGTCTCCCAGGGCGCGGCGACCAGCGTCCTGCTCGCCGCGTCGCCCCTGCTGGAGGGCGTCGGCGGCCGGTACTTCGAGGACTGCGCGGAGTCCCCGGTGGTCGAGAGCGGCGGGGCCCTCGGGTCGGGCGGCGTCGCCCCGTACGCCCTCGACCCGGAGAACGCGGCACGGCTGTGGCGTACGGCCGAGGAACTGATCGCCCTGTGAGCGCCGGGGACGTGACCTCAGTCGGGCTTCATCGGGATCCGCTCAGGCTTCGTCGGGCTCCCTCAGGCTTCGTCGGCCTCGCTCAGGAGTTGACGGGCCTCAGGGCCTCGCCGTGACCTCTCGCACCAGGCGGTCCAGTGCGGCGGCGGACGGGGTGCCCGGGTCCGCGGTGTGGACGACGAGCAGGGTGCCGGGCAGGCCCGGAACGCCGAAGCGCCGGTACCCCAGACTCAGGAAGCCGACGGACGGGTGGTCGATCTCCAAGGTGCCGCCGGGCGGCGGACTCACCTCGTACCGCTCCCAGAGCGCGCGGAACTGCGGTGAGGCCGCGCTGAGTTCGTCGCGCAGGCCTCGCAGGCGCGGATCGTCCGGGGCCTCGTCGGCGAAGGCGCGCAGTGAGGCGACGGCGCGGGCGAGGAGTTCGGGGGCGTTGCGGTAGCGGCGGCGGACGCTGTCGCCGAGGAAGGCGGCGCGCAGCAGGTTGACACCGGGGCGGTAGAAGGGGGCGAGAGCGGTGGCGGGCGGGGTGGCGGCGAGCACGTCGAGGTAGGCGTTCCGCACGACCGCCGGAACGTCGCGCCACACGGTGAGCAGTTGTCGCAGCCCCGCGGGCAGTCGGCCGGCCGCGTCGCCGGGGCCGGCCGGGTCGTCCGCGGGCAGCTGCCCGGCAAGGCGGTGCAGGTGGCGGGTGGCAGCCGGGTCGAGGCTCAGGGCACGGGCGAGCGCGTCGAGGATCTCGGGTGAGGGGTTGCGGTCCCGGCCCTGTTCGAGGCGGGTGTAGTAGTCGGCGCTGATCCCGGCGAGGCCGGCCAGTTCCTCGCGGCGCAGGCCCGGCACGCGGCGGCGGCCGGGGCCGGCCGGTACTCCGGCGCGATCGGGGTCGAGTGCGTCGCGGCGGGTGCGCAGGAAGGCGCCGAGCGCGGGCGACGACGGGGCGGTCACGAGGAGGTCCCCTCGGTGGGCGGGAAGGACGCCTCGGGGAGTGAGGAGGTGGCGCCGCTGGGTGGGGAGGGCCCCTCGGGGAGTGCGGAGGTGGCGTCGCTGGGTGAGGAGGGCCCCTCGGAGGGTGAAGAGGTGACGTCGGAGCGCGTGGCCGTGACGTCGAGCGAGGCGAGCAGCGCGGCCTCCCGGCTGCCGGGCGCAGCGTGGTAGACCACGAGGACCTGCCCCTCGTCGGGCAGAAGGCTCAGCTTCTCGTACGAGAGGTCGAGAACACCGAGCGTGGGGTGGACAAGGCGGGTGCCTCCCGCGGTGCGCGGGCGCACGTCGTGCCGGTCCCACAGCAGTCTGAACTCCTCGCTGCCCGACCTGAGTTCGGCGATGAGTGCGGCGAAGCGCGGATCGGTCGGCGCGGGTCCCGCCTGGGCGCGCACGGAAGCGACGACGGAGGCGCTGACGCGGTCCCAGTCGTCGTAGAGCACGCGGACGCGGTCGCTGAGGAAGGTGGCACGCAGCAGGTTGACGCCGGTGCGGTAGCTGGGCGAGAGCGCGGTGGCCAGGGGATTGGCGACAAGGACGTCGTGGTAGCGGCCCTGGACGAAGGCGGGGGTGTCGGTGCGGCTGAGCACGAGCCGGCGTACGGGCTCGGGGACGGTCTCCGGGGCATACGGCGCCGGGTATGCGGGGCGGCCCCGGGCGAGGGCGTGGAGGTGTACGCGGGCGTCGGCGTCGAGACGCAGGACGCGGGCGAGCGCGTCGGTCACCTCGGGTGAGGGGCGCCGGTCCCGGCCGCGCTCCAGGCGCAGGTAGTACGCGGCGGAGATCCCGGCGAGCGCGGCGACCTCCTCCCGCCGCAGCCCCGGCAGCCGCCGGTGCGGCGAGGCGGTGAGACCCACCTCCTCGGGCCGCACGAGGGCCCGCCGTGCGTGCAGGAAGTCGCCGAGGGAACTGGTGGAGGGAGCCACGTCCTCCACCGTAGACGAGGTCACCGCGAAGGGGCGGCCGGACGAGCGGGGGCCAGGGGACAGCCCCGGGGGGGGATGGCCGGGGGCGGCCGGGGCGGCTCCACGGCTTGAGCACCGCGGCCACAGCGACCGGCCCGCCGTGCCCACCGTGCCCGCCCTGGCACGCGGGCCGGGCGTCAGCGGCGGCTAGAGTCCGCCCCGTGAGCGAGCACGAGCACGAGCACGAAGCGAGGATGGCCCGCCCTCGTATGGCCGCCGGCGCCCTCTTCTTCGATGACGCCGGTCGAGTCCTGCTCGTCGAACCCTCGTACAAGGACTACCGCGACATCCCTGGTGGATACGTCGAGCGGGGGGAGTCGCCCCGGCAGGCCTGCGTGCGCGAAGTCCACGAGGAGCTGGGCATCAAGCCCGCCATCGGCCGCCTGCTGGTCGTGGACTGGGCGCCGAACCCGGGAGAGGGCGACAAGGTCCTCTATCTCTTCGACGGAGGCCGCCTCACGGCGGACGAGTGTCAGCGCATCGCGCTCCAGGCCAACGAGATTCGCGGCTATGCCTTCCACGGCATCGGAGAGTTGCCGGAACTCACCATTCCCCGCCTCGTACGCCGTATCACCGCCGGCATCGAGGCCCGCGCCGGCGGCGTGACCGCCTACCTTGAGCATGGAACGACGCCGGAAGCGGCCGCCTGACGCAGGGGGCACCGGCACCGGTCGCCTCGTCGGAGGGCTTCAGAGAGCCGCCGCCACCCCCTCCGCGGCGGGCTGTGCGGCGAAGGCGGTGGTGGTGGCGAGTGCGGCAGTGGCGAGTGCGGCAGTGGCGACCGCGGCCGCGCCTTCGGAGCCGCGCGCAGGTGCCGTGAGGGGGATCACAAAGGCAACGCCCGGCTGACTCGCAACCTTCTGGCGGTCCGGCCGATCACACCGGTGTACGCACGTATGGCCGCGTCGCGGTCTTCCTCTCCAACGGAAGGGTTCTATGAAGCTCCACCGCGTTCTGGCGACCGCAGCCGTCACGGCTGTCATCGGCCCCATAGCCCTGTTCGTGGCCCCGGCCGCGTACGCGACGGGCGACACTCCGGCCGACGGCGCGCCCCCCGCATCGGCTTCCCCGGCGCCCGCGTCCACCGCGTCCCCCGCGCCCGCATCGTCCGCCCCCGCGCCGTCCGCGCCCGCGACGGCCCCGGAGACGGCCCCCGAGCAGTCGGCCGACGGGGCGATTCCCGCCGCGGTGGCCGTTCCGGCCGCTGCGCGGTCGGCCGCGAAGCTGGGCGCCGAGCCGTCTCCGACGTATACGCGCCCGACGTTCTGCTCCGGCATCCCGGACGAGGAGCGCGGCAAGACGTCGCTGCGCGGGCTCCCGGGCACGATCGTCGCCGGGTCGGGCTGGCACGACTTCGTCTACCGCGTGACCAACGTATCCACGATCAAGGTGATGGAGACCGACATCTCCCTCTACCTCGGCACCGGCGACCCGGAGATCGACGACATCGCCCAACTGGGCGTCACCGTCGAGTGGTTCAACTCCGCCACCGGACAGTGGAAGGCCATCGAGGGCGAGGGCGCCGACGTCCTGGACAACGAGGAGTTCGCCACCGTCAAGACCCTCGCACCGGGCGAGTACGCGGACGCCGAGATGCGCGTCAAGGTCGGCGAGAAGGCCAAGGCCGGCACCGGCTACTTCTTCACCATCGGCCACTCGTACGGCGAAGACGGACAGTGCGGCTTCGACGACATCAGCCAGTTCGACTTCACGATCCTCGCCTCCGGCAGCGAACCCGGCAAGGTGGTGGACTCCGAGGGCAAGCCCGGCGCGGTGGAGGACATCAAGGGCGGCGACACCAAGGGCGAGGGCGTCCACGGTGAGCCCGGCGGTGGGAACCAGCCCGCGCCGCAGGGCGGGCTCGACGCGATTCCGCTCAGCGGCTCGCTCGCCGAGACCGGCTCGTCGAACGCCATGCCGACCACCGCCGCCATCGGCGGAGCCGCGGTCGTCATGGGTGCCGGGGCCGTGTTCGCCGTGCGTCGTCGTCGGGCCGGATCCGCCGCGTAGTCGCGCGGCCTCATAGGCGGCGGGCGCGCTCCTGTCGCCCCGAAGCCCGGGGCCCGGAGCCGGAATTCGGGGTCCGCGGTCCGGGGTCCGATAGGGGCGCCCCCTACGCCTCGGCCAGCAGCGGGTCGAAAGCGGTCGAGCGCGAACGACCCGACATGAAGGAGAGGAAGTCCTTCACGAAGGCGCTCCGGGAGTACCTCGCACCGTGGCCGCCGTCGGCGTCGGCGTCGGCGTCGCCACTGACGTCAGCGCCGACGTCGATGCCGGCCACGGTGCGCCGGAACGCGGTCCGGAACAGGGCCCGGTACTCGTCCGCGTCGATGGACCCGTCGCCGTCCGCGTCGGTGGCGCCGAAGAGTACCTCGGCGACCCTGATCAGCGCGGGCCCCGCGAGGGAGGGCACACCGGCGGCGTACTCCTCCTTGCTGATACGGCCGTCGCCGTCCACGTCCAGAGCCGCCTGGAGTTCCTTCCACCACTCGGCGTACGCGTGGTAGAGCTTGGTCTCCGCCGGTTCGTCCAGATCGAGGCGGGACGACAACTCCCTTGCCATGGCGGCGAGATCGGGCCAGTCCAGATAGCC
Organism: Streptomyces sp. NPDC039430; assembly: GCF_055639435.1. Classification (NCBI taxonomy): domain Bacteria; kingdom Bacillati; phylum Actinomycetota; class Actinomycetes; order Kitasatosporales; family Streptomycetaceae; genus Streptomyces; species Streptomyces sp. NPDC039430. The sequence goes on from NZ_JBVKAK010000009.1 coordinate 125,939, forward strand.
GTCCCCGGTCTGGTCGAGTACCGCCGTGAAGAACTCTTCCGCGTCCCGTTGTGGTCCGGCGCCCCCGGCCGGGCCGGGCTGCGCGGGGAAGGGAGTGACCAGCCGGAGCAGGGCGCCGGCTCTCTTCATCCGGCCGCGCAGCGCGGTGAGCGTCGCGAGGTGGGGGTCGTCGCTGTCCGGGGACAGGAAGAGCAGGCTGGTGACGTTCTCGGCCTGAACCCAGTCGTCGGGCAGGAAGCGTGCCAGACCGGTGGCCAGGTAGACGCTCTGCATCAGCGCCTGCGCGCCGGGGATTTCGGGCAGACCGGCCCGGCGCCGGAAGGATTCGGGGAGCGACGCCACGGTGATCGCGCCGAGGACCGGGCCGGCGAGCGCGCGACCCGCCGCCCAGAGGGTGGGCAGGCCGTGCAGCAGGGGCGGCGCGGGGAGATGGTCGAAGAGCTTGTAGAGGATGATGCGCAGGGCTTCGGTGTCCTCCAGCTCCTCCTCGACCATGTGGTCGTAGTACTGCCAGAACTCCTTCAGCGTGGGCGGCAGATGGCCGGCCCCGTCCCCCAAGGCCGCCAGGAACGCCTGGAATTCGGCGTAGAGCTGTTCCATGGTGGCCCGGTCGAGCGGCTGCCCGCTCAGTCGGCACATGGTGACGGAGCTCTCGAACAGCGTCGCGACCACCCAGGCGCGGACCTCGGGGTCCATCGCGTCGTACGGCCGGTCCCGCGCGTCCGTACCGCTCAGCCGCGCGTGCAGACGGTTGAGCCGTGCCGCCTCCCTCTGCCGGATCCCCTCGTCGGGGCCGAACATGCGTTGCAGGCTGACGAGGGTGTTGCGCAGCCGCCGCCACGGGTGCGTCACGAACGTCGAGTTGTCGATCAGGGCCGCGCCGATCTGCGGGTGAGCGGCCTCCAGCACCGTGGCCCTGAGGACGGCCAGTGCCCAGCGCGGATCGTTGAAGAACCGCTGGAACTGCGAGTCGGGGCCGAACAGAGCTCCGGGCCCGGTCCCGGGAGCGGGGGTCGGCCGGGCGGGGTCACGGTCGTGACCGGCGGCCTCGGAACGGGGGTGCTGGGGGCGGCTGTCGCCGGTGTCCGTCACGGGTGGGGTTCTCCGTTCGCTCGCGGAGTCACGCCGCCGAAGCGGCGGTCGCGTTGCCGGTAGGAGTGCAGGCACTCCAGGAAGTGCGGCGCGTGGAAGTCGGGCCAGAGCACCGGCGGGAAGATCCACTCGGCGTAGGCGACCTGCCACAGCATGAAGTTGGAGATGCGCTGTTCTCCGGAGGTCCGGATGACGAGGTCGACATCGGGGGTGTCGGGGAAGGGCAGATGGGCCGCGAAGTGCCGCTCGTCGACGGCATCGGCGGACACCCCGCTGCGGATGAGGGACCGTGCCGCCTCGACGATGTCTCTGCGTCCGCCGTGGTCGAACGCCACGGTCAGCGTCATGCCCCGGTTCTCGCCGGTCAGCGTCATCAGATCGGCGAAGTCCCGGGCCAGCGGTGCCGGAATCCGCGGGTCCGCCACCCCCAGGAACCGGCAGCGGATGCCGCGCGCGTGCAGCAGCGCGGCATGCTTGCGCACCACGCGACGCACCAGTCGCATGAGGAAGTCGATCTCGCCGCTCGGGCGCCGCCAGTTCTCGGTGGAGAACGCGTACAGGCTCAGCCACTCCACCCCCGCCGCACGCGCCGCCTCGATGATGTCGATCACCGCTGTCTCCGCGGCGCGATGGCCTGACGTACGCGGCAGGGACCGCTGTGCCGCCCACCGGCCGTTCCCGTCCATCACACAGGCGACGTGGCGCGGCACGTCCCGTCGCCGATCGTCACCGGCCGGGCGACGCGTGTGCGCGGGGGCCGGCGGAGGGGCGGAAGTGCCGCGGTCTGCTTCAGCCGTCACCTGTGCTCCCCCCGGGCTGTCACTGCTCACTCCCCGCCGCGAGACTTATTCCCCGCCATGAGACTCACTCCCCGCCATGAGCGCCGCCGAGATGGACCCTCAGCAGAGTGCCGGTACGTCAGCGCGGGCGTGTCGCACTCTCCGCATATTCACCCTCAGTACGTACGTCCGATTGTGCGACCACCTCGCGGCGGGACCGCTCCGGCACCGGGAAGGACGGGCCGGAAGCCGGCCGGGACGCCCCGGCCGTAGCACGGCGCGCCTGCGACAATCGGAGGGACGCTGGTGTACGGCGGAGCGCGCCGTACCGTGGACGAGGGGGATTCCGTGCCGACGACGTCCGAGCCGTTGCGGAGTATGGGGTTTCTGACCATCGGGCTGTTCGACGAGGCCGATCCGGGACGGGGCCACGAGTCGACGCTCGCCGTCATCGAGCTGGGTGAGCGGCTGGGGTTCGACAGCGCGTGGCTGCGGCACCGGCATCTGCAGTACGGCATCTCCTCCCCCGTCGCCGTGCTGGCGGCGGCCTCCCAGCGCACCAGCCGTATCCAGCTGGGCACCGCCGTCATCCCGCTGGGCTGGGAGAATCCGCTGCGACTTGCCGAGGATCTGGCGACCGTCGACATCCTGTCCGGAGGCCGCCTCAATCCGGGGGTCAGTGTCGGTCCGCCCATGCAGTACGAGCGGGTGAAGCAAGCGCTCTATCCCGACACCGCCGAGGCCGAGGACTTCGGTTACGAGCGTGTGCGGCGGCTGCTGGCGTTCGTGCGTGGGGAGCCGGCCAGCGAGTTCAGGGGTACGGAGGGCATCGAGGCGTTCTCCGACCGCGTCCAGCCGCACGCCGCCGGCCTGGCGAGCCGTATGTGGTACGGCGGGGCCAGTCTGCGATCCGCGCGCTGGGCGGGCGAGCAGGGTATGAACTTCCTGACCAGCAGCGTCGTGAAGGCGGAGGAGTCCGAGGACTTCGCCGCGACCCAGCTGTCGCACGTCCGCGCCTTCCGCGCCCATCACCCGGACGGCGATCGCGCCCGTGTGTCCCAGGGGCTCGTCGTCATCCCCACCGACAGCGCCTCGCCGGAGCAGCGCGCGAAGTACGAGGCGTACGCGAGGCAGCGACTGCCGCGTACCACCACGCCACAGGGGCCGGCCCGGCTGATGTTCGCGCCGGATCTCGTCGGAAGCTCCGCCGAACTGGCTGAACAGCTCTATGCCCACGCCGCGTTCCGGGAGGTCGACGAGGTCGCGTTCGCGCTCCCGTTCACCTTCGACCACGAGGACTACGTACAGATCCTCACCGACATGGCCACCAAGCTCGGCCCGGCTCTGGGCTGGCAGCCGTCCCCGGGGGCCCGGCCCGCCTGAGGCATCCGGGACGTGCGAGGCGCCCGGGACATGCAAGGCGTCCGAGGCGTCCGGGACGTCCGAGGCGTCCGAGGCTCAACTCCCCGCCCGGCTGGGGCATGTGGGGCTCAACTCCCCTCCACCGGGGCCGAATCGCCGCGTTGGCGCCGGAAACCCGAGTTTCCGCCAAGTCCGCGTTTCCTGTCCGTTTGCCCCGTCGAAGTGCCCGCTTCGCTCGTGCGGGGGACCTGACCTCAGGGTCGTCGGCTGGACCGGGAGACGGGGCGGGCGCAGGGAGTAGGGGCCGCAGGGGGGTTCCGGGGGTGACGGGGTGACCGGGGCGCGCGGCGCGCGGGCGGTCTAGCTGGCAGTTCGGCGATTACCGGCCAGTATGGGCAAGGTGGCGCGTTTTGCTCCAACCAGAACGTCACTCTGCGACCATCAACGCCAACGAAAATCAGCGTCCTGACTGCCGTGGGGGGAGTGGCCATGGGGCTGCTCGGCGATGAGTTGGCGTTCGCGCGTGCGCTGACCGATCGGGAGAACGAGAGCGTGATGGCTCTCGGGCACCGGAAACGCTTCGCGGCCGACGCCCATCTCCTGACGGAGGGCGACCGCTCCACTCACATCATGATCATACTTCAGGGATGGGTGACCGTTTCCGTGGCCACGGACCGGGGGGCCACCCGGCTGATCCTGGGGCTGCGCGGCCCCGGTGAGCTGCTCGGCGAGATGGCCGCGCTGGACAGCCATCCCCGTAGCGCCACCGTGCGCGCGCTGGGACCCGTCGAGGCCCAGGTCATCTCCGGGGACGCGTTCCGGCGCTTCCTCGCGCTGCATCCACGGGTCAGCGGGCTGGTGATACGCCAGCTCACGTTCCGGCTCCGCAGCGCCGACCAGGAGCGGTCGGCGCTCGCGTCTCTCACCGTCCTCCAGCGTCTGGCCAGCCGGCTCACCGAGCTGTCACGGGCCGAACCCTCCGGGCCGTACGCACCCGGCCCCGTAGCGCCCCCCGCCGCCGCGGGGACATCGCCCGCGGGCACCGTCGTACATCTGGCCCAGGACGAACTGGCCGCCACCGTCGGCGCCACCCGGGAAGCCGTCGCCAAGGCCCTGCGGCTGCTGCGCGGCCAGCAGATCGTGCGCACGGGCAACCGAAGAGTGGAGATCCTCGACCCCGCTCTGCTCGCGCTCCTCGCGGACGGCCATCAGGAGTAGCGGCAGCGGGGGAGAAAACCGGGCCGGCGTGTGTAAACGGCTACAGACGCCCTTCGTCCCGGCCGCGAGGCTGATGGGGGACGGCAGGCGGACAGAACAGGGGGCACGGGGTGGACGACGACGCGATGGATGTCGCCGAGGCACGCTACGAGTTGGTGATCAGCGTCGACGCGCGGCGCTCCGGTGAGTACGACGACGTGGACAAGCCCCGGATGCGCGCCCGGATCTACCGGGTCCTGGAGACGGCCTTCACCCACGCCAAGGTGGCGCGGGACGCCGTCCATATGGAGGACCGGGGCGACGGGGTGCTGCTGTCGGTGGCCGGCCGGGTCGCGGTGACCCGGCTGCTCGGGCTGTGGCTGGTGGAGGCGCACGAGAAACTGCGCGACGAGAACCGCGCCCTGCGCGTACCGCTGGGGCTGCGGGTGGGCATGCACGTCGGCCCGGTACGCCACGACGACCGGGGCATCAGCGGGCGCGCGGTCGATCTCGCCTGCCGGCTGGCCGACTCCCCCATGGCCCGTGTGCTGTTGGACGCCGAGCGGGCCGATCTCGTGGTGGTGGTCTCGGACGCGCTGTACGAGGACGTGGTCAGCGGCGGCGGCAAGTTCATCGAGCCCGCGCACTACGCCCTGGCCCGGCTGAAGATCAAGGAGGGCGATGTCAACGCCTGGTTCCACCTTCCCGGGCGGCCCGCTCCGGTGATACCGGCCGGTGAACCGCCGACGGCCGCGGACGCACCGCGCCCCGCGGACGCACCGCGCGCCTCGGATACGCGGGTTGACGACGAGGACCACGAGGACCACGAGGAGCACGAGGACCGCGAAGACGCCGACGGTGCCGTCGGCGCCGACGACCGGCCCCGTGCCCCCCGCGCCCAGTACACCGTCCACGGCGACATGTCCCAGCACTCCGACAACGTCTACCAGCAGCCCGTGCACATCGGGCGGATCACCGACTCTCCCCGGCCGCGGAAGGACTGACCCGACATGTCCGACGAACAGCAGGCGGCCGGATCCCCCGAACGCGCGCCCCAGGCCGCCGACCAGCCCAGGGCCAAGGACGACAGGGCGAGGGACGAGAGGGCGAGGGACGAGAGGGCCAGGGACAACAGGCCCCGCGCGGAGGAGGGACGCGCCGGCAGCGACCGCGACTCCGGCGGCGGGGAGGCCGCGGAGAAGGGGAAGAAGAAGGAAGAGCGGAACGAGCAGGATAAGCGGGACAAAGAAGCACGGGAAAGGGAAGAGCGGGAGAAGGAAGAACGGGAGAAGGAGGAGCGGGAACGGGAACGGGAGCGCGTCACCGGGCGGTTCAAGGAGCACACCCGCGACCCGCTCGCCGAGGAGCAGGGCGACGACGGGCCCACGGATCTGGCCGCCGCCTCGCGGGCGCGCCACTCCACCCGGATGCTGTTCGACACCGGCCGGGACCTGAACAGTTTCGACCGTTCCTTCATCCAGAGCGCCCATATCGGCGATATCCATCTGCGGCTGGACTCCCGCCAGTCCGGTGCGGGAATGCGCAGCGGACCCGTCCCGGAGGACGAACTGCGCGGGCTGCGCAGGGCCCATGTGGTACCGCAGGGGTACGTGCGGCTGCGCAGCGCGCTCGTCGCCCGCCGATTACTCGTGCTCGGCGCCGCGCCCGGCACCGGACGCACCAGCACCGCGCTCTCCCTCCTCGACGAGGTCACGGCCGGCGCGGGCGCGGAGCCCGGGGCGGGCCCCCGGGTCTCGCGGGTCGATCCGGACGGTGGCGTACGGGGGCTGGCCGGCCTCCTGAGCGGTGACGGCGCGGAGGACCGGCGCGGCACCGGATACCTGCTGGAACTGGCCCTCACCAGGCCCGGTTCGCTGCCGCCGGACGCGATGGACCTGGACGGGCTGGCCGCGGCCCTGGACGGGTGCGGGGCCTTCGCGGTGATCGTCGTGACACTCGGGTCGGCCGCGAACCCGCTGCTCGCCGGGCGGTACGGGATGATCTGCCCGCCCGCGCCCACCCAGGAACTCCTCACCACCCGGCTGCGGGAGAAGCTGGAGGAACGGCGGGAGGAGCTGGCGGAGCGCCGGCGGTCGCCTGCGGACCACACCGCCGCCGCCGCCACCGACGGCGGACCCGGCGGCGGACCCGGCGGCCGACCCGGCGGCGGACCCGGCGGCCGACCCGAAGCCGCACCCGAACCAGGACCCCAGGCCGGACCCCGTCTGGACGACCTGCTCGCCGCCGCCGAGGAGCTGGCACAGCGCGAGGAGGTCCGGGACGCCGTCGGGCTGACGGATCTGCGCCCCGCCGAGGCCGAGGTGCAGGCGTCGCTGCTGGCCGGGCATCTGCTGGGGGACCTCTCCTACGACGAGTTGCTGTCCGGCTGCCGGAGCCTCGCCGCCGGGCAGGCCCAGGAGTGGTTCGCCGGGGTGGACCGGGCACTGGCCGCGCTCCCGGCCGCCGCCGCGGACGGGGGCGCGGGGCGGTCGGGTACGGCGGCGCTGTTCCACCCGGTGGCGTTCCGTATCGCGCTCGCCGTACTCGGCGGGACCCCGCACAGCACCGTGGCCGCCGCCGCCCATCTGCTCACCTGGGAACTGTCCGTACAGAGCGATCCGGACACCACCCCGGCCCGCCCGCTGTTCTGCGACGACCCGGAATCCGATCTGGCGCTCTCGCGGGCCGAACTGATCGACGGCCGGGTCGAGGTGGCCGGTGCCGAGGTGGCCGCGCGGCTGATCTGGTACCGGGGCTCGGCGCTGCCCGCCGCGGTGCTCGCCGAGATCTGGGACCGGCACTTCCCCGTACGGGCGCCGCTCGTGCGCTGGCTGCGGCTGCTGTCGGACGACCCGCGCCCCCATGTGTGGATGCGCGCCGCGGTGGCCGCCGGGGAGCTGTCCGTCCGGGACTTCGACCACAGTTACGCGGAGCTGATCCGGCCGCTCGCCGAGGCGGCCACCCCGCGTCGGAGGATCTTCGCGGCCACCACGATGGACCAGGCGGCCGGCCACGCCTCGCACCGCGAGGCAGTGCGCAAACTGGTCGACGACTGGAGCAGGTTCGGGACGAAGCCGCTGCGCTGGACGGCGGCGATGGCGCTCGGATACGGGAACGCCGCGGCCACGACCGACGACGCGCTGGACGCGCTGGCCCGGATCGGGGTCCGTGACGACGGGGACCAGCTGGCGGCCGCCTCGTTCAATGTCGTACGGCTGCTGGCGCTCCCGGACGTCGCGAAGGTGCTGCGGCGGATGGCGGACTGGACCCACCACCAGCGCGACGCCTACCAGGACCTCGGTCTGGTGACCACCGTCCGTATGGCGCTGACCGGGGTGGACGAGGTGCCGGCCGCCGAGCCCGGCTCCCCGCTGGCCGACTGCGGCGACTGGCCGCTCCCGCTGGCCCTCGCCGCCACCCGGCCCGAACTCGTCCTGCCGATGGCCGACTTGCTGTGGACGGCGCTGAACACCCCGCGGTCGAAGGACGTGGCGATGGACGCGCTGGAGGCCCTGATGCGCTCGGCCGTGCGCAAGGACGGCACCGAGTGGGCCAGGCCGGGGCTGGCGGCGCTGCTGCCCGCGCTGGCGGCCGAGGAGCACGACCGGCGGCGGCTGGACTGGCTGCTGCGCCGAATGATGAACGATCCGGAGAATCCGCTCCCCGACGCGCAGGCGCGCTCCCTGTGGTGGCTCGCCGTCCCGTCGCCGGACCGGACGGGCGAGGAGGAGAGGCATGGCTGAGGACGAGGACGTGGCGGCGGGCTGGGACGGGCCCGACGGCTCGGGGCCCGCGGGCCCGTTCCTGCGGGACTACGCGCCGACGGGTGCGTTCCGGCAGACGAGCGCCCGTACCGCCTCGGTGCTGTTCTACCGGAACGGCGGCTACAGCGTGGCCACCGTCTCCGGCGTCCAGCACTACGACAAGCGGGCGCTGGCCCGGCCGTACACCGTCTGCGAGATCGCGCTCGGCACGTTCGTGACGACGCTCCAGATGGAGCTGCCGGCGGCGGGCGGTACCACCTTCTTCAAGGCCGAGGTGGACATCCACTGGACGGTGACCGATCCCCATCTGGTCGCCACCCAGGTGGTGACCGATGTCGCGCAGCGGCTCACCGCCCCGACGCTGGAGCGGCTGCGCGAGGTCTCCTCGGAGTTCCCGGTGGCCCAGGCGGAGCAGGCGGACCGCGCCATCACCCGGCACTGCGCCGGCGGGCGCTGGGCCGACCTGGGCGCCGAGTTCGGCCTGCGGGTACGGCTGTACGTCCGGCTGCGGGTGGACGACAAGACGATCGACCACATGGACGACATCAGGGACGCGCACGCCTCGGCCGAGGTGACGCGGGTGCACCAGAGCAGGTTCCGCGCCATGTTGCAGGGCGGGGAGCTGGACCAGCTCAGCTACATGCTGGCGGCCGACCCCCAGGCGGCCAAGGACTTCCTGGAGAAGATCCGACAGGAGGGCAGGCAGGACGAGAAGGACCGCGTCGACCGGCTCTTCGACATGGTCGCCAGCGGCCAGATCCAGTCCAACGACGTGGAGACGCAGGCGCTTGAGCTGCTCAACCGGGGCCGCCGGCGCGTCCAGGGGCCCATCGGCTCCCTGCCGGCGCGCCGCGACACCCCGCGGCTCGATCCGCCGCCGGGCGAGCGGTTCACCCCGGACTGGGTGGCGGACGAACCGCCCTCCCGGGCCGGGCACCGGGCCGGCCCGCCGGTGGACGAGGACGCCGCACCGGAGCCGCCGCGCCGCCGGAGCCGCGGCCGGGACGACGGATGGTCCTGGGCGGAGGAGGAGCGATGACCGCCGACAGCGGCGCGCGCACGTCCCCCGACCCGGCCGGGCCCGTGCCGGACGGGGGTCCGCACGGGCACGACCGGGCGGGGGAACGTATCGCCGAGCGCTTGCTGAGCACGGTCAGGGAGGACCTCGGCCGGGCCGACTCGAAGGCCGGCGTCCTGCTCTCCGGGGCGCTGGCGCTGCCCGCGTTCCTGATCAGCAGGCACGGCGCGCCCGACTGGCACGGGCCGGCCGACGCCACGCTGGTCGTCGCGGGCGTGCTCTGGGCGATCGCGGTGACCGCGCTGGTCCGGGCGCTCATGCCGCGTACGGGCACGATACGCGGCCAGGACCAGGACGGGGTGACGTACTTCGGCGATCTGCTGGCCCCGCGCGACTTCGCGCGGCTGTCCGCCGAGGTCGCCGAGGCCGGGCGTGACCTGGCCGGATGGCTGCTCATACAGGCCGTGGACGTCAGCTCGATCCTGTCCGCCAAGTACCGGGCCATCCGCTGGGGAGTGAGCACGCTGGCCCCCGCGGCGGCGCTCGCGCTGATCTGGAGTCTGACCGCGCGCTGACCCGCGCCGGCGGGCCACCGCGCACCACGCCACGAAGGCACACCGCGCCACCGCGCGCACGACGTACCACCGCGCACACCACGCGCACCGCGCAGACCACGCAGAGACGAAATAAGGGGACGGCCGTGGGAACACTCAGGGGAAGAGAGCGGACGAGAAAGGGCTGGGCGCGCCGCGGCGCGGTCTCCGCGCTGGGCGGCGCCGCGGTGCTCGTGTCCCTGCTGGCGCCCCCCGGTCCGCGGCCGGTGCCGGCGGCGGCGTCGGAACCGGCCTTCACCTCCGTCAACTACGCGGTCGCCGTGGACGAGTCGGCCAGTCTCGCGCCCGAGGACATGAAGGCCGAGAAGGCCGCCGCCGCCCGGATCGCGCTCGGTGACGTCTCCTCGTCCTCGAACGTCACGGTCTTCGGGTTCGCCGCCGCCGAGTCCGGTGGCCAGCGCGCGGTGGACCCGGTGTGCCCGCGCACCACGCTGGACGCGGCGGGGCGCGAGTCGGTCGGCGCGTGCGTGGGCAAGCTGCGCGGCCGTAAGAAGAGCGAGGGCACCGGCACCGACTTCCCCAGCGCGATACGCCAGGGCGTGCACGACCTGAGCACCGGCACCGACCCGTCGGTGCCGCGCGTGCTGTTCCTGCTCACCGACGGGAAGATGGACGTCAGCGGCAGCCCCAAGTACGGCGATCCCGCGCACCGCGAGGCCGAGGGCGAACGCCAGCTGGAGCTGGAGCTGAAGAACGCGGCCGAGCAGCAGGTCCAGATCTGGCCGCTCGGGTTCGGTCCGGCCCCGGACAAGAAGCAGCTCGACCGGATCGCCGCGGGCGGCTTCCAGAAGGGCTGCGTCGAGCTGCCCTCCGCCCGTCCGAAGGCGAGCAAGGTCTCCGGGGCGAAAGACGTCGGCCCGATGCTGGAGAAGATCTTCGCCGCCGCCCACTGCCTGCGCTACGAGCGGGGCCCCAGCAACCGGCCGCCCGCCACCCTGGAGATCGGTATCTCACCGCTGGCGACCGTCGGCAGCATCGTGGTCGACAAGGGCGACCCCGAGGTGACGGTCACCTACCTCGACCCGAGCGGCCATGAGGTGCCCACCTCCGGGACGTACCGCGCGTCACGGTTCGAACTGGCGGGCGCGGGCGGCACCGTCGAGGCGCTGAAGATCATCGACCCCGTCCCCGGCATCTGGAAGGTGAAGGCCGAGGCTCCCGAGGGGCACCGCTCCCTGCCCGTCGGCGTCAGCGTGCTGTGGCAGGGCGAGCTGCGCGGCTCCATCACCATGGACCCGCCGTCGCCGCAGGCCGGCGAGAAGACCACGGTGACCATGCGGTTGCAGACCCGCGAGGGGTACGAGATCAAGGACCCGGACGACTACGCGGGGCTGCGGGTCCGCGGTGAGCTGACCGGCGACGGCTTCGCCCCGCTGGCGCTGGATCTCACCGACGACGGGAAGGGGACCGATCCCGACGGAAGCGACGGCTCCTTCACCGGTTCCGTGAAGATCCCGAAGAGCGCCGACGGCGCGCTGAAGGTGAGCGGCACCCTGACGGCGTCGGGGCTGAGCGCCGACACCCGCAGCGAGACCGGCCAGGTCGCGCCCGGCGTACTGCCCGTCACCACCGCGCTCACCCTGCGCGCCGCGGACGCCCATCCCGGCTCCTCGGTCACCGGCACCCTGGCCGTCCACAACACCAGCGACACCCCGCACACCCTGCGGCTGTCCGTCGCCGACCTCCAGGACGGGCTGCTCTCGGTCACCCCGGCCGAGATCGAGCTGAAGCCCGGTGAGTCGGGGACCCGGAAGGTGACGGTCGAGGTCGCCCCCGAGGACGTCTTCGGCGACCGCCTCAGCGACGACGGACTGCGGCTCGGCGGCACCGTCACGGTCGTCGACACCACCGACGACGACCGGACGCTGGTGCGCTCCCCGCTCTCGGTACAGGTGACACCGGAGCCCGGGATCTGGGAGAAGTACTGGTGGGTGTTCCTGTCCGCCGCCGTCGTGATCGTCCTGGCCGTCCTGGCCGTTCTCGCCTGGCTGCGCCAGCGCCGCACCCGCAGGGACCCGTTCGGCCTGGTGCTGCGACTGGTCTCCGAGACGGGCGACATCCTCGGCGAGCACCCGGCCGGGCACGGGCACAAGCAGTGGTACGAGTTCGCCGTCGTCGAACCCCACCGGAGCCCGCGCATCGAGCGGCGCAACCACGGTCCGTACGCCGTCCAGCGCAGCCCGGAAGGCGGCGCGGTGCTGCGCGAGCGCGGCGGCCGGCGGACCCGGCTGCCCGCCAACGGCCAGGTCCCGCTGACGGATGCGCTGAGCCTCGCGCTCGGCGAGGAGACCCGTACCCGCACGACCCGGACCCGCACCACCCGTCGGGCGCGGCCCTCGCGGTCACGGACCGACACATCCACCAGCACGCCCACCACCACCCCCGCGACCGGTGAGGGCGGGAGTTCGAGCACCTACGACTCGTACCTGTGACCCGGACAGCGCGTCGCGGCCGGAGCGCCGCGACGCGCCAGGAGTCCGCACCACGTGAACCCACAGACGCACCGAGGACGAACCGGCCGCAGGTACGGCCGTGAGCGGGAGGAAACCCCATGAAAATCTTCCAGCCGATGCTCTTCGTCGGCCTGGGCGGCACCGGTGGCCTGGTCGGCGCCGAGCTGGAACGCAAGCTGCGCGCCGAACTGTGCGGTCCCGACGGGGTCGCGCTCAGCCATCTGAGCGGCCACGCCCCCTACCAGCTGCCCGACTGCCTCCAGTTCGTGTACGCGGACTACAGCGAGTCCGACCTCCAACGGCTGCCGCAGTTCAACGTGGACCCGTCGCTGCGGGCCGCGTACGCCCGTACCTCCCGGGCCACCCACAACCTGCTGCCGAACTTCGACAGTTCACCGGAGGTGACCAAGATGCTGCGGGCGAGCCTGCGCGACGAGGTCGCCGACTGGCTGCCGCCGCGCACCGACGAGCCGAAGGTCACCCCGCTGCACAACGGCGCGGGCCAGCTGCCCACCGTCGGGCGCGCGGCGCTGTTCGCCACGCTCAGGCACAGCCTCACCCCCGTCCTCGAACCGCTGCTCCAGGCCATCGACGCGATCGCCAGGTCGGCCGGCGAGCTGAGCGAGCTGGGCGGCGGAAAGGTCACCGGCTGCGACGTGTTCGTCGCCTTCTCGGTGGCCGGCGGCACCGGCGCCGGGATCTTCCTGGACTATCTGCATCTGATCAACTACGCGTTCCAGCTGCGCCGCTTCGACGGGGTCAAGATCTATCCGCTGGTCGTGATGCCGTCCTCGTTCTCCTCGGCCGCGGGCGGCGGCCGGGAGGCGGAACTCAACGCGGCCCGCGCGCTGGTCGATCTGTTCCGGCTGGTGGACGGACAGAACGCGCCGACGGAGGGCTCGGAGATCGGCGACCTGGACCATGAGTCCGGGCTCGGCATCCACTACCCGGGCATGCAGCCGATCCGGCTGCGGACCGGCATCCTGCCCACGGCCTTCCTGTTCAGCCCGACCGCGGGCATCCGCCAGGACGATCTGCGCCGCTCCATCGTCTCGCTCGTGATGTCGCTGATCGGCACCGAGCTGGGCGACGGGCGCTCCCGGGGCCGGTCGACGGCGGCCGACGACGACTTCCAGACGTTCGCCGCGAGCTTCATCAACCGGGGCGTGCACCGCAGCGCCCTGTCCCCCACCGGCATCGGCAGACAGGGCGTCTCCACCAGCCTCGTCGCCTCCATGACCGCGCCGATGGACCAGCTGGCCGACCTGGTCGCCGGCCGGCTGCTGCGGGAGGCGGTCACCGATCTCGTGGAGCGGCCGCGCACCGCGCTCCGCGAGACGGCGGTGCCGATGATCCGTCAGCTCTTCACCGACTCGTACCTCGAAGAGCTGTGGGAGCGCAAGCAGTTGACCGTGCCGGAGCCCGATCCGCTGCCGCGCGGCAGCAGGGCCATCGAACAGGCGCTGGGCGAGCGGATCGCCGACATGCAGCGGCTGCTGTCCGATCTCCAGTCCATCGCCGACCGCCAGGCCGCGACGATGGCCGACCGGTTCGCCCCGCGCCCCGCCATCGACAAGCTCCTCCAGACCGTGGACCCCTTCCTGGCCGAACGCGTCGTCAGGGGCGTCCCGGACAGCGAGGAGCCGATCGCCAGGCTCGGCTTCCTGGGCATGCTCAACAGCCGCGCCACCGCCCCCCAGCGCCCGCCGGGGGTGACGGAGCAGCCGCCCAAGAGCCCGCGCATCAAGGGCCGCCTCGCCGGTATGTCCCCGGCACGCTGGGGCGACGACGACGTACAGGCGGCCCTCCGGGACCAGGACACCTGGTACCAGTGGCGCAGCAGGACCGTGTGGCACGAGGCGTGGCGGGAGCAGCAGCAGCGCTGGCAGTCCCAGGCGGACGTGGCGGGCACCGACCTCGGGCGGCTGGTCAACTCCTTCCGCAAACACTCCGACCGGGAACGCAAGGTGTCCGCGCAGAAGGGCCTCGAACTGTACGAGGACCGCACCGGCATCTCGTACCTGCTGCCGCCGCAGCGCACCCTCAACCACTTCTACGAGGACCTGGTCACCCGGATGATCCGCCGGGAGGGGCTGCGCGAGAACGACGACGAGGCCACGCTCCTGCTGAAGATGATCGACGGGGACACCTGGCGCCGGGTCCACTCGCTCAGCCGTCGCAGCCCGGACAGCGCGGTGGCGGTCGTCAAGGCGCAGCTGGAGGGCCGGATCACCCGGCTGTTCGCGGAGAGCGGCGAACAGCTGGAGGAGCGCCCGCTGCTGCCGCCCATGAGCACCCTGCTGGCCGCCGCCGCGGGCGACGCGGACGCCACGGACCAGGTCAGCAAGGAGGCGCTGGAACTGTTCGGGCGCAAACTGACCGGGCTGCTGCCGGTCGGCTTCACCCCGGAGGGCACGGGACCGCTGCGGGCGCTCGTCACGTACCCGCGCGTGCAGGCCGTGGAGGAGGTGCAGGAGTACCTCGGCAAGGCGCTGCGGCTGCCCGCCGACGCCAAGAACTCCGTGGAGTACCGGGGCGTGGAGAGCGACTCGATCACCGTGGTCCTCTTCCGCAGCGAGATGAGCCTCACGCAGGTGCCGGAGGCCCGCAAGGTGCTCAGGCAGTGGGCCAGGGCGAAGGATTCCGAGCAGGCCCAGGACGTGCTGCGGTGGCGGCAGCGGCTCGGCTTCCGGGACAGCTGGATGGTGAGCGGCGAGGACGACCGCCGCACCATCCTGCACCGGCTGCTGTGCTGCGTGTGGAACGGCCAGGTGGACGTGGTCGACGGCGACTCCGCGTCGCCGGGCCGGGTGCGGCTGCGGCTGTTCCCCGAGACGGGGGACAACGTGCCCGGCGTGCGGCTGCGGCTGGGGGACTTCCCCGGCGGTGTGTCGAGCTGGGCGGAGCTGCTGCGCTCGTACGAACGCTGGACGGTGCTGGACGACGAACGGACCGTCGAGGACTACTGCCGCGAACTGATGGGGGCTCAGCCGCTGGGTCTCGCCCGGAGCGGCAGCGAGCCGCATCCGCTCTTCGTCGAGCTGGTCGAGAAGATCGCCCCGCGCCAGCTGGAGCTGCTGGAGGACCGCCGCGAGCGCGGCGGCGAGCGGGTCGAGGGATGGGTACGGCCGCTGTGGGAGTTCTGGGCGGAGACGCTGCCCGCCGCACTGGACACGGAGTTCGGGGACCAGCGCGCCATCCAGCCGACGCTGCGGACGCTGCTGGAGCACGTACGCGGCGGGACGCCCAAGCCGCGCGTCCGCAAGGAGGTTCCGGAACCCCGCCGCGCGGTGGCCGATGACGACGACTGGGGCACCGCGCCGCGCGCCCCGGCCGACGCGTACCCGGCGGGCGGCAGCCGTGAGACGCACGGCGAACGCGAGGGGTACGGCGAACGCGACAGGCACGGCGGCGGTGACAGGTACGGCGAGCGAGAGGCGTACGGCAGCCGCGACCGCGACCGGAACGGGGACCGCGACCCGAATGGTGAGCGCGAAACGTACGGCAGCCGCGACCCCAACGGTGAGCGCGAAACGTACGGCGACCGCGACCCCAACGGCGAGCGCGGCGGATACGGCGGCCGCGCGTCGTACGGCGATCGTCCGCGGCGTGCCTCCGGGGACGGTGACCACGGCCGCCCCAGCGGCGCCGACCGGCCCTCCGTGCCATGGGACGACCCCGGTGGTCCCGACGACCCCGGCGGCCCCGTCGACCCCCGCCGCCCGTACTCCGGCGCGGGCCCCGATGCCCCCGACAGAGACCGCGACAGAGACCGCGACGGCGGCCGCGACCGCGACGAATCCCGCCGCAACCCCTGGGACGGTGATGCGGAGTGATCACGCCTGAAGAGATCGCCACCGTCATCCATCTCGATCTGCGCGCCGGGGCGGCGGAACTCGACAACGCCCCGGTCCTGCGGGCCAAGGTCGCCGGACAGCTCGGCCTGGCCGGGCTGCCGGAGCCCGACCACCCGCTGTTCCTGGTGGTCGACACCCCGGCGGGACTGACCGACCATCAGCGGCAGTACGAACTGATCACCGCCTACCGGGCCGTGGGCGAGGTCCGCATCCTCGTCCTGCTGGTGGGCAGCGCGCCCGGTTCGTACGCCGGTGAGAACGAGGCGTTCCAGCCGGACCGGCGGCTGCTGCGCCCCGCGCTGCTGCGGGGCTCCGGTATCGGCCTGCTGTGGGCGGGCGATCTGCGCTCCGCCCGTACGGCGCTCGAACAGCCCGCGCCCGACGATCCGGACGCGCTGGCGGTCCTGGTGGATCTGCTGTCGGTCCCCGACGTCTTCCTGCGGGTGCTCGACGACCTCGGGTCGCTGCCCGACGCCGTCGCCGCGCCCGGGGTGCGGCTGCTGGAGCAGGACCTGCCACCGGAGGTGCGCGACCGGGCCTGGCGCGACGCGCTCACCCGGTTCGCGGGCGAGGACGGCCTCGCGGGCGGTGACGGCTTCGCGGGCGGCGGCCTCGCGGGCGGCGGCTTCCCGGACGGCGGCGGGCGCGTGCCGGACCTCGCGGTGACCACGTGGTCCACCGTCGATCTGCCGGAGCCGCTGCGGGGCCTGGTGACGGGCCGGGGCGGCCCCGACCAGCGGCACCGGGTGGCGGGCGGGGTCGCGGACGACGCGTACCGCGCCTGCGCGGACGCCCTCGCCGACGCCGAGGACGCGCAGGCCGGGCTGCGTTCACTCCCCGGGCTGCTGAGCGGCGCCCGCAGGGAGGCGTTCGAGGCGGACCTCGACCAGGCCCGCCGGGCGCTCGACGGCTACCAGGATCTCGTCGGCACGGCCCTGCGCGGTGGCGGCTCCGGTGCGACGTCGTCCGCCGCCGAGGCGGCGGCCCGGCTCGCGGCCCTCGGTCTGCGGGTGCCCTCGGCCGAGGGCGTGGGCGAGCGGATCGGCGAGGGCCTGCGGGAGTTCGCGGGAAAGCTGCTGGGGCAGGGGCTGGCGCTGCGCGCGGTGGCCCAGCGTTTCACCGGGCTGGCGGGGCGGGTGGAGCCGGTGCCCGGTTCCGCGCTGCTGCCGAGGCTCGCCGGCCACTCCGCGGACGCGGTGGCCCCGCGCCTGTCGACGGGCGGCGTCGCGGTGCCCGGCCCGGTGGTCGCTCCGGTGGCGGCCGTCGCGGGGCTGCTCGGGGCGCTGTGGCAGGGGCCGCTGGCGGCGCTCGCGGTCGTCGTGCCGCTGGTGTTCATCGCCGTGGCGGTGCTCGGCGCGGCCCGGCTGCGGGGCGCGGGGCGGCCGGGCCACTGGGCCGTGGGCCCCCGGGCCGCGGCGGTCGGCGGCGCGGTGGCCGGGGTGGTGGTGGCGTACGCCGCCGAGCCCCCGCTCTGGCTGAGCACCGCGGGGCTGCTGGTGGGCCTCGGTGTCGCGGTGGAGACGACGCGGCGGCTGTGGGGCGAGGCGGCCGACTTCTGGGCCGCCGGCCACGGCACCGCCGTACTGCGCCGGGCCCTGGAGGGGCTCGACGGCCTGCTGGCCGAGGCGGTCCGTGAACACTGGGCCGCCGAGGAACGCCTGTACTGCGCCGACGCGGCCCGGTCCGTCGCCGGGATGCTGCGGGCGACGGCCGCCGCGGCGGACGCCGAGGCGGTGCCCGAGCCGGACCGGCCCTCGGTCCCGGATACGGGCGGCGCCGAACCGGCCGCCGAGGACGACTGGCTGACCAGCGCCTCGGGCCTGGAGACGGACGCCTTCGGTACGGCCGGCGACGAGGACACCGACTGGGCGAGCGCGTACGCCTGGGAGGACGGACCCTCCTGGGACGAACCGGCGAAGACGGAGAGCGCCGCCAGGTCCGCCGCCCCGTGGGGGGACCGCACCGCCGGGGTTCCGCGCTGGCTCGACCGCGAGAGCGGCGAGGGCGGCCCTGAGCTGGTCGCCACCCTGGCCGGCGATCTGACGGACGCGGCGCTGGTCGCGATGGCGCCCTACTGGGGTGCCGTCGAACGCGGCCAGGCCGGCACGCTCGCCGTCGGGCGCACCGAGGCACGCGTCCGTGAGCTGCTGTCGACCGCGCGCCATCACCTCCAGCGCAACGGCGTCCTGGCCCCGCCCCCGTTCGCCGCCGCGCACCGCACCCGCACGACGTCGGCGAATCTGCTGGGCACCGACCCGCACCGGGTGGCCGAACTGGTCGGCGCGGAGGCCGACCGGCGGATCGTGGTGCAGCTCTCCTCGCCCGAGCAGGGAGCACTGCTCAGCCGCGACCCGGCGGCGGCGGTCTGGATCAGATTCGCCCCGGAGGCCGTGCGCGGCGAGGTCGAGAACGCCTGGCGCACCAGCGGTTCCGGCCAGCCGGAGGAAGCGCTGTGGACCTCGTCGGGGCGGTACGCCGGTCTGATCCGGCTCACCCCGCTGCGGATGGGGGTGGTGGACACGGTCCGGTCGCGCCAGAGCCCCGAGTCCGACCGGGCGGAGGCGTACGGATCCGACCGCGTGGACACGTACGGGTCCGACAGGGCGGACACGTACGACTCCGGCCGGGTGGACGCGTACGAACGAGGAGACGCGTACGGGCGAGAGGACGGCGAGCGCTGGTGACCAGCACCCGGCACCGAAGCCGCTCGACGCACACGTACCGACGAAAGGACGGCGACCGCCGGTGACCAGCACCACCCTCTCCTTCACCGCCCCCTCGGGGCGCCGCCGCACCGCCCCCGTCCGCTTCGGCCGCGAATCCCGCCGCGATCCGCTGCTGCCCCAGTGGATCCGCAAGGGCCTGCTCGACGACGAGGGACAGCAGTGCCTCCAGGTGCGGCTGCCGGCCTCCGCCGCGGCGAACCCGGCGGCGCGCGCGCTGCTGGACGCGGAGGCGGGCACCGCCCTGCATCTGCACCGGGTGCTCGACACCACCGAGTACGCCGCGCTCTTCCCGAAGGTCATCGGCTACGAGCTGGACACGGCCGAGCCGTTCCTGCTGTACGCCGCGCCGCGCGGCGAGCCCGCCGTACGCACGCACGTGATGTCCGCGACCGACCAGCCGCGCTTCGCCCGTGACCTGATGCTGGCGCTGTGTCTGCTGGACGGCCAGGGCCTGGTGTTACGCGGTATCTCGCCCGCCAACGTCCTCTGGGACGGCACATCGGTCCAGCTCTGGGGCCTGGAGGGGGCGGCCCGCGCCGGACGGCCGAGGACCCGGTGGGGCCGGGCGCCCTACTGCTCGCCGGAACAGCGCGGGGGCGAGGGCTTCGTCGACTCCCGGGACATGGTGTGGAGCGCGGCCCAGGTGCTCTACCAGCTGGCGACCGGCCGGGCCGGTCCCGCCGACCGGGCACCCGCCGATCTCGGCGAACACCGGGTGCTCGCCGAGACGCTGCGGGGCGCCTTCGCCCCGCTGGCGGCCGACCGGCCCGCCCCCGGCCGGCTGCTCGACCTGCTGGCGCCGGGCGCGGCCCGGCGTATCGCGCTCACCGTGCCCGCCGACGAGACGCGCCCGCACCAGGAGGCGTTCGAGCAGGCGCTGCGCCTCAAGCGGCTCGCGCCCGCGGCCGAGTCCCACGACGGCCCCGGGCCGGCGGCCGGGCGGGCCAACGGCGAGGTGCTCTGCCCGTACTGCCTGGAGACCATCCAGCTCGACCTCACCTCGCTGTTCGTGACCGACAGCAGGATGCAGTACCAGCGGCTCGACCCCTCGGCCATCGGCAACTCCCTGCGCCGCCAGGACGTCATGCGGGGCGCCGTCCAGAAGTGCACGGCGGACCCTGACTTCCCCGAGCACTTCATCCCGGTGCCCTACCTCACCTACGGCCGGCCGCTGACGGTCGCGATGGTCGGCCAGTCCTCCACCGGCAAGAGCCATCTGCTGACCCAGATGATCGCGGAGATCACCGACGGCGGTCTGGAGCCCTTCGGCCTGAAGTGGCAGTCCGTCAACCCGGAGCAGCACGCGCGGTTCGTACGGGAACGGGTGCAGCCACTGCGCAACGGCAAGGTCCTCGACCACACCGGCGCCCTCGGCCTGGACGGCTTCGCCCGCTTCGTGGAATCCCTGCTGATCACCGACGTCCACGGGCAGGTGCGGCCGGTCGCCTTCTTCGATCTCGGCGGCGAGGATCTCGTACGGACCGACGCGGCGCTCCGCTTCCTGCTCGGGGTCGACGCCATGATCTTCGTCGTCGATCCGGCGCTGGCGCTCCCGCTGCCGCATCTGGACCACGCCAGGGAACGCTGGGGACTTGAGGTGAACCGGGACGGCGATCTGGCGTTCGGCACGGTCCTGGACCGGCTGCCGAAGAACGGGCCGTATCTGGACGTGGCGGCGGCGATGGTGCTCGGCAAGGCCGATCTGCTGCGGTTCCAGCCGCCCGTGGACCGGTGGCTCGACCAGGCACCGGCCACCTCGCTCGACCCCGCGCTGACGCGCGAGGAGAGCCAGGACGTGTACGGACTGCTGCGCCGGCACGCGGGCCAGGCGTGGCTGCGGCCCTTCGACGCGATCCGCCGGTGCACCCTGCATGTCGCGTCGGCCACCGGCGGCCAGGAGGAGCACGGCCGCTATCCGGCGGGGGCGGGACCCCGGCGGGTGCTCGAACCGCTGCTGTCGCTGCTCGCGATGCACGGGCTGATCGATGTGCCGGGCGGCGCGGAGGAGTTCGCCGTGGGGACGGCGCCCGCGATGGAGGCGGCGCCGGAGGCCGCCGTGGGCTCTGTGGGTTCCGCGGGCTCCGTGGGCTCAGTGGGCTCTGTGGGCTCTGTGAGAGAGGGAGCGAAGTGAAGTGAACGACTTCGAGGAGCAGCGGCCGTCCCGGCGGACAGCGGGCGGCATGAGCGGGGCGGGCGGCAGCGGTGCCGCAGGGTCGGGCTCGGGCTCGGTGCACCAGGTGGTCTTCCGGTGGGACGGCAACCAAGGCCGCCAGGGCACCGGAATGACGGCCGTCGCCCACTCCTGCCCGGCCGGACGCGCCGAGGAACTGGGCCGGGAACTGGGCCCGTTGCTGTGGGTGTCCGG
The DNA here is from genome assembly GCF_055639435.1 of Streptomyces sp. NPDC039430. NCBI lineage: Bacteria > Bacillati > Actinomycetota > Actinomycetes > Kitasatosporales > Streptomycetaceae > Streptomyces > Streptomyces sp. NPDC039430. The sequence continues at coordinate 147,166 of NZ_JBVKAK010000009.1, forward strand.
TACGGCGGCCCCGCGGCAGAGCGTCGTACGGGTGCTGTCACGCGACGGCGACGTCATGCTCGTACAGCGCTGGCCCACCACCGACCGGGGTGGCCGGCCCAGCACCGTCAGCCATGTCCTGATCGGTGACCCGAAGACCCTCAAGACCCGTCAGTGTCTCGGGCTGGCGCACGGCGGCTGGGGCAGCAGGGAGTCCGCCGAGAAGGCCGCCGGGCGGCTGCGCGCGGTGGAGTCCGCGGAGCTGGACGCGGTGGCGCGCAAGCGGCTGCCCGGGATGCGGCAGCAGCTGCCGTCGGTCCGTAACGCGCTGATCCTGGTCACGGCGGAGTGGTTGCGCGATCCGGCGCAGCGGGTGTCGCTGCTCACGGACGAGGAGAAGCAGCCGGGCTGGCCGGACCAGGACGCGGCGCCGCTGGTGTACCTGGGGCTGTTCATGCTCTTCGGTTCCTGGCTGGGCCACGAGTGGACGTTCGCCACGTACGACACGGTCGACACGCATCAGCTGCGGCTGACGTCCGTCCCGCGCTGGGAACCGGACGCGGGCGGGTCGGGTCCGCTGGCCCGGGTCATGGGCCGCTCACCGGCCAGCCCCCAGTTCGAGCACATGGCGGCGGCCCGGCTGGTGGACCACGTCCTGGCGCACCCGGCGGACGCCCCGGGAGTGCCGCAGCTGACCGAGGGGCTCAGGGACGGCGCGGGGCTGGAGTGGGCGCGGCGGCGCCTCCTGCTGAAGGAGATCCTGTACGCCGACCGCCGGGAGCCGCCCAGGCCCGCGACCGCCGCGCCGGCCTCGGCCCCGGCCCCGGTCCCCACAGCACCGGAGCCGGAGCGGGAGCCCGCGCCCGTATCCGCTCGGGAATGGGAACGGGAACGCGAACGGGACCGGGACCGGGACCGGGACCGGGACCACGAACCGGAACCGGCAACCGAACCACCGCTGACACCGGCACCAAGGCCCACGCCGGAGCCCGCGCCCGCCACCGGCTATCCGCTGACCGCCCACGAGGCGCGCTCACTCCACGCGGAGCTGCGCGTCCACCGGCGCGGGAACCTCACCCAACGCGGCCTGCTCGCCGCGCGGTTGCGCACGCTGTCCGACGAACTGCTCCTGGACGAACTGCGCTCCGCCGAACTGCCGCAGGACTCCGTGGAACTGCTGCTGGACGAGCTGGGAGGCGACCACCGCGTCCGGGTACGCCGGCCGAGCGTCGCGCACGAGCTGTGCGCGGAGGTGCTCCGCAACGGCCTGTATTACACGCCGAACAGACAGGACACGGAGCCCCTTTCGAGGACGGCCATGGCCAAACGGGCGGCCGCCCTCTTCACCTGGGCCGTCGTCCCCCTGGCCCGCGACGAACGCTATCTGCGCGATCTCCAGGAACTGCTGCACCGCATGGTCCGCGACCGCCACCCCACGGCGGGCAACTGGCTCTGGCAGAGCGTCATCACGCCCGGAAACGGCCAGGCCCCCGATCTGCCGCCGGTCGTATGGCAGCAGATCCTGCGCGACGTGATCAGCCAGAACACCGTCCCGGCGTCCCCACCCGCTCCGCCCCACGCGCCGCCCATCACCCCCCAGCCACACCAGCCGCACCAGCCGCACCAGCCGCACCAGCCGCACCAGCCACCTCAACTTCCCCAACCGCCCCCACTGCCCCGAATGCCGCAAGAGGTCCCCGGGCCCACCACACCCCAGCCGCTCTCCCCCGGCCACCCGGCACCCCCCACCCTCATGACCCGCCTGTCCGAACTGGCCACCAACCCGGGCTGCGTGATGGGAACCGGCATCGGTGTGATCGTGATCGCCGTCCTCATCGGGGTGCTGATCCTGGTGTGAGGACCGCCGGCGCCTCCTTCGCCGACCGCAGCCCGAACGCGCTGACGACGGCCGCGATCAGGGCCGCCGCGAACGGGACGACCAGCGCGGCCCGGTACCCGTCCAGCAGGGCCGCCGGCGAATCCCCTTCGGTGGCGGCGACGTTCACGGCCGTGACCGCCGAGAGGCCGAGCGCGGCGCCGAACTGGAACGAGGTGTAGAGCAGGCCGCCGGCCAGCCCCTGCTCGCGCTCCTCGATACCGTCCGTGGCGGCGATGGTCAGGGGGCCGTACGCCAGCGCGAAGGCCAGCCCGAGGATGATCAGGCTCGGGAACATCGCCGGATACGTCCAGTCGGCGCCGACCGGCAGGAACAGCGCGTAGGCGAGCGCGGCCAGCAGCAGCCCGCCGAAGATCACCCTGGCGTTGCCGAATCTGGCCACCAGCCTGGGGGTGAGAGTGGGGGACAGGATCGCGTCGACGCCGATGACGATCATCGCGAAACTCGTCTGGAGCGTCGACCAGCCGCGCAGTTCCTGGAGGTACAGCACCACCAGGAACTGGAATCCGAAGAAGCCTGCCGCGAACAGCAGCGCGGACAGGTTGGCGCGCACCAGCGGCCCGCTGCGGAAGATGCCCAGGCGTACGAGCGGGGAGGCCGAGCGCCGCTCGACGGCGACGAAGACGGCGAGGAGCACGAGGCCCGCCGCGAGCGTGCCGAGTGTCCAGCCGAGCCCGGCGTGGGAGGCGCGTTCGACACCGAGGACGAGCAGCACGATGGCCGCCGTGACACTGACCGAACCGGCCAGGTCGACGCTCTCTCCGGTCCTGTCCGGGCGCGGCGACGCGGGCAGCAGCGCGAGCGCCGCCATCAGGACGAGGAAGGACAGGACGACCGGCGCGAAGAACACCCACCGCCAGTCGGCCGAGGTGAGCAGTCCGCCCACGACCAGCCCGATCGAGAAGCCGCCCGCCGCCGTGCCGGAGTAGACGAGCAGCGCCTTGTCCCGGCGCGGGCCCTCCTCGAAGCCCGTGGTGATGATGGACAGTCCTGCCGGGGTCATGAAGGCGGCGGCGACACCGGTGACGAACCGCGCGACGATCAGTGTCCAGCCGTCGGTGGCGAACCCGCCGAGCCCCGAGAAGAGCAGAAAGACGGTGAGCCAGAAGACGAACATCCGGCGTCGGCCGAAGAGGTCGGCGGCCCGTCCCCCGAGCAGCATGAAGCCGCCGTATCCGAGGACGTACGCACTCATGACCCACTGCAACTCGCCTGTGGACAGGCCGAGTTCGGAGCGGATGGCGGGAAGGGCCACATTGAGCATGGCCACGTCGATGCCTTCCAGGAAGATCGCACCGCACAGGACGAACAGCACGCCCCAGTCACGCGCACTCATCTGAATTCCTCGCTGGTGTAGGGAAGTTCTTGGCTCAGCCACCATCGATCAGGGGCCATGGGGGAACAACGGCGAAGATCGCAACGTTCGTGAAGCCAGGCTTACCGATCCGGCCGGCCTACCGATCCCGCGGGCTCAGCGATCCGGCGGACTCATCAATCCGGGGGCGCCCATGGAGCGCGTGGAACTGGAGTGCTTTCTCATCCTCGCCGAGGAGCTGCATTTCGGCCGCACGGCGGACCGGCTGCGGCTGTCCCGCGCCCGGGTGAGCCAGCTCGTGCGGCGGCTGGAGCGCCGCGTCGGCGCCCCGCTGTTCGCCCGTACGAGCCGCCGTGTCGCCCTCACCGCCCTCGGCCGGCAACTCCGTGACGACCTCGAACCGCACCACCGCGCGGTCGGGGCCGCCGTCGCGCGGGCCGCCGCCACCGCGCGCGGCGTCAGAGGAGTGCTGCACGTCGGGTTCTCCGCCCCGCTGGCCGGGGAGATCGTGATGAAGGCCGCCGAGGCGCTGCGCACCGGCCATCCCGGGCTGGGCGTGGAGATCTGCGAGGTGCCGCTCTCGGATCCGTTCGGACAGCTGCGCAGCGGCGAGTTCGATGTCCAGCTCACGGAGTTCCCCGTACGGGAGGACGATCTGGGCGGGGGTCCCACCCTGCTCACGGAGGGGCGCGCGCTGGCCGTGTCCAGCGGGCATCCGCTGGCCGCCGACGGGAAGGTGTCGCTCGAAGACCTGGCCGACGTGCCGTTGCTGACCATCGCCGGTGAACTCCCCGGCTACCGGCTGGAGCAGCGCGTGCCGGCGCGCACGCCCAGCGGCAGACCGATCCGTCGCGGCCCGGCCGTCACCCATATGCAAGAGGCGCTCATGCTGGTCTCCGGGGGCAAGGGGGCCTTGCTGACGGCCGCGCACACCGCGACGTATTACGCGTGGCCCGGTGTCACGTACCTCCCCTTCGCGGACGCCGACCCCATCGGGTACGGGCTGGTGTGGCGGGCCGGGGACGACACCGGCGCCGTCCAGGTCTTCGCGCGAGCGGCGCTTGAGGTGGCGAGGACGGCTCAACTCGCCCTCTGATCAGCCGTATTCACCCATTCTGATGAATAAGGATACTTTCACGGACGTACCGCCCCCTGCCTCGCATAGTGAAAACGCATGCACGCCGATCACAGCCGCACGGCCGGTCAGGGCCTCACGAAGGGCGGGACATCATGCGTACGGAAGCACTCAACCGGGTCAAACTCGTCTTCACACTCTTCGACGTCAATGGCAACGGACATCTCGAAGCCGACGATTTCGACCTCATGGCGACTCATGTCATCCGGGCGGTACCCGGCGCCGACGAGACCGCGAAGAGCGCGATGGTGGCCGCGTTCCGGAAATACTGGACGACGCTGGCCGGCGAACTGGACGCCGACGGTGACGGCACGGTCAGCTTCGACGAGTACACGGCCTGCGTCCTTTCTCCGGAACGCTTCGACGAGGCCGTCGACGAATTCGCCGAATCACTCGCCGCCCTGGGCGATCTGGAGGGCGACGGACTGATCCGCCGGCCCACGTTCGCCGCGCTCATGACGGCCATCGGCTTCCGGCTCGCGAATATCCACTCCCTCTTCGACGCGTTCGGGCCCACGGACGCGGACCGGATCGCGCGGTCCACCTGGGCCGCGGGCATCAGGGACTACTACCACCCCGACAAGGCGGGCATCCCGGGTGACCAGTTGGTCGGAGACCCGGCGGTCTGACCCGCCGTACGCGGCGCGGGTACGGGGTACGGGTACGGGTACGGGTACGGGGTACGGCGAGGGCGCGGCCCCGTGCGCCGCGCGTCACGGCGTCGCCGCCCTCCGCAGCGCGTCGAGCAGCCCGCGCAGCGCGATCGGGTCCGGGCCCGGTCCCCGTACCGCCGCGTAGATCGCCCTGACCGGTTCCGGGTTCCTGACCTTGCGTACGGCCACGGCGGGATGGTGGCCGGCCAGCCCCGTGACCGGCACCAGACTGACGCCCAGCCCGGCGGCCACGAAGCCTTGCGCGGTGGCGTAGTCCTCGCTCTCCACGACGAAGTCCGGGCTGAAACCGGCCGCGCCACACGCGGTGAGGATGGCGTCGAGGCACGGGCCCGGCCACTCGCTGCCGACCCATGGCTCCTCGGCGAGGTCGGTCAGTTCGAGCACCCGCTTCGAGGCGAGCCGGTGCCCCTTGGGGAGAACGGCACGGTACGTGTCGTCGAGAAGGTGCACGAACCGTACGCCGTCGACGAACAGCCCGTCCCCCGGCCCCCTCGGCCGGACCACGAGCGCCACATCGGCGCGGCCCTCCCGCACCTCCGGCAGCGGATCGTCGGCACCGGATAGCTTCAAGTCGACCTGCACGCCCGGGTGTTCACCGCGCAGCTCCGCCAGCGCGGGGGCCAGCAGAGTGGCCCCCACCGTCGCGAAGTAGCGGACCACCACCCGCCCGGTCCGCCCGGCCCGCAGGTCCGCCAGCGCGGTCTCCGCCTCCGCGACCTGTCTGCCGATGAGAGCCGCGTACTCGGTGAGCAGCCGCCCGGCGTCGGTCGGCCGCACCCCCCGCCCCGACCGTTCCAGCAGGGTGATCCCCGCCTCCTTCTCCAGCGTCGCCATCTGCTGGCTGACGGCGGAGGGTGTGTAGCCGAGATTCCGGGCCGCCGCGGTGACCGAACCACTGGTCACCACCGCCCGGAGCACCTGCATGCGCCGCATATCAAGCATGTAGAAGAGCTTAACCGTGAGTGCAGTTCTTTTCGCTTGTCTTACGACCGCCTCCTGGGACACCGTAAAACCCGCCCCGCACCGCCACGTCCCGCACCGCCCCGCCACGTCCCGCAGGAGGCGCACCATGCTCAGCGGCTCACGCACCACCCTTCTCCGCATGGCTGTCCTCGCCCTGCTGTGGGGATCGGGCTTCCTCTGGATCAAGGTCGCCCTGAACGGGGGGCTGTCACCGCTCCACATCACCGTCATCCGCTGTGCGCTCGGGACCGCCGTCCTGCTGGCCCTGGCGTTCGCCGCCCGCCAGCGCCTCCCCCGCGACCTCGCGACCTGGGGTCATCTCCTCGTGGCCGCCTTCTTCTGCAACGCCCTGCCGTTCTTCCTCTTCGGCATCGGCGAGCAGACCGTGGATTCCAGCGTGGCGGGCGTACTCAACGCCACAACACCCCTCTGGTCTTTGCTGATCGGCCTCGCGCTCGGCACGGAACGCGGGCTCCGGCCGCCCCGGCTGGCAGGGCTGCTCCTCGGCTTCGCCGGCACGCTGCTCATCTTCGCGCCCTGGCAGCGGAGCGGACTGAGCAGTTGGGGCGCCCTGGTCCTGCTCGGCGCCGCCGCCAGCTACGCGGTGGCCTTCGCCTACATGGCCCGCCACCTCACGGGCCGGGACACCGCGCCGCTCGCCCTCTCCGGGGCCCAACTCCTCGCCGCGACGGGCCTGACGACCCTCGCGCTTCCCACGGCCCCGGCGGCTTCCGGCGGTCCCACTCTCAGCGCGATGACCGCCGTCGTCATCCTGGGCGTTCTGGGCACGGGCGTCACGTTCCACCTCAACTACCGGCTCCTCGACGACGAGGGCCCCACCACGACCGCCACCGTCGGTTACCTCCTGCCGGTGGTCTCGGTGACGCTCGGCGCGCTCTTCCTGGGCGAAGAGCTGAGCGCCCGCGTCCTCGCCGGCATGGTCGTCGTGCTGATCGGCGTGGGGATGACGCGCGGCCGGGAACGCGGCCCGGCGGAGCGCGTTCAAACGGCCTGACCCGCGTACGGCCTGACGCTCGGACGGCGCGCCGTCGCCCCACCACCGAAAGAACGGATCATGCAGCCCCATTCCCCCTGGCGGGTGGCCGACTTCCGCACGCTCTTCACCGCGACCGCCCTCAGCCAGCTCGGTACGAACATCGGCTACGTCGCCGTCCCGCTCATCGCCGTCACCACACTCGACGCGACCCCCGGCCAGGTCGGCGCCCTCGCCACCCTCAGCACGGTCGCGTTCCTCCTCATCGGGCTGCCCGCCGGGGCCTGGGTGGACAGGATGCGCCAGCGGAGCGTGCTGATCACCGCGGATCTGGCGCGGGCGGCGCTGCTCGCCTCCGTTCCCGTGGCCTGGTGGCTCGACGCCCTCACGCTCACGCAGTTGTACGTGGTCGTCGTCCTGACCGGCTGCGCCACCGTCTTCTTCGACATCGGCTCGCAGAGCGTGCTGCCGCGGCTGGTCGACCGCGAAGGGCTCGTCCAGGCGAACGCCGCCGTGATGACCCTCATCGCCGTCGGCAATGTGAGCGGACGCGGCGCGGGCGGCGGGCTCGTCCAGCTGCTCACCGCGCCCGTCGCCCTCGTATGCACCGCCGGGGCCCATCTGGCCTCCGCTGTCCGGCTCACCGCCCTGCGCCGCGCACCGGCGCCACCGCCGCCCCCGGGGCAGCCCACCCGGCTGAGCGCCCGGATAGCGGAGGGTCTGCGCCATGTCCTCGGCGACAAGGAGCTGCGCGCCCTCGCCCTCACGGCGGCCCTCGCCAACCTCGGCTCGCAGATCATCAACACCATGCTGCCGGTGCTGTTCATCCGCGAACTCGGCCTTCCGGCGGGTGCGCTGGGCCTGTTCTGGGCGGCGGGCGGCGCCGGTCTGCTCCTGGGCGCCCGCTGCGCCCGCCCCCTCGCCGCCCGGCTCGGCCACGGCCGGACGCTCGCCGTGGCCGGCCTGTGGCTGGCCCCCGCGGGACTCCTCGTACCGCTCATCGACGACGGCGCCGGGCTCTGGCTGGCGGGCACCGGCTATCTGCTGGCCATGTTCAAGACGGGCATGGACAACGTGCTCGGCGTGAGCCTGCGTCAGCGGAAGACCTCGGACGCCCTGCTCGGCCGTATGAACGCCACCTTCCGCTTCCTCCTCACCGGCGCTCTCGCCGTCGGCTCCGCCCTGGCGGGCCTGTTCGGCGAGCTGGTCTCCGTACAGAGCACCCTCTGGATCGGCGGCGCCGTCCTGGCCGGGGCGTTTCTGCCCACCTTCCTCTCTCCGGTCCGCACGCGGCGCGAACTTCCCGAGCCGCCCGCGGAAAGCCGGCACGCCGCTTCGGGCCGATGACCGTCCCCACCGTCCCCGCCGTCCCCACCGTCCTCACCGTCCTCACTCGTTGTGCAGCACCTTCGCGATCGTCAGCCGGGCCGCCGAGCGCGCCGGGACCAGGGCGCCCAGTGCGGCGATCACGACGCCCGTGAGCGCGAGCAGGGCCAGTACGGGGGCGTGCCAGACGTCCGTCATGGAGGCGGGGAGCGAGACGCCCGCCGCGTCCGTCATGGCGGGCATGATCAGGCCGTACGCTCCGATGCCGGCCGGGATGCCGAGCAGGCCGCCGACCGCGCCGAGCGCCGCCATCGAGGCCACCACCATCACGCTCACCTGACGCGGTGTCATCCCGAGGGATTTGAGCGTGCCCAGATCCCGCCTCCGTTCACGGGTGTTGAGGAGGACGGTGTTGAAGACGCCCAGCGCCGCGACCGTCGCGAGGAGCACCGTCAGCGCCGAGGCGGAGCCGATGATGATGACGGCGTCGCTGTTCGTCTCCGAGAGGGCCACGGGGTAGAGCCCGGGGTCCGCCGCCCTGACCGCCGCGTGGTAGGCGCCGACGTCGGTGCCCGGGGCGAGCCGGATCTCGTACTGATTGGCCTCGCGGTCCGGTGCGAACGCGGTCAGCGTCTCCCAGTTGGACTGGAGCTGGTCGGGCATGCCCGCCATGGACTCGCCGACGATGGTGGCCGACGCCTTCCCGCCGCCCAGCGTGAAGGTGACCCGGTCACCGACGTCCAGGCCGCGCTTCGACAGGAACGCCGGCGGCGCCACCACCTCGCCCGGTCCTTCCAGCCAGCGGCCCCTGGCGACCGTCTCGCCCAGGGTGCCGGAATCGCCGCGGAAGAACTGGCAGCCGACGGTCTCGGTGTACCCGGCGAGATTGACGTCGATCCACGCGTCGGCGGTCACATGGACCGTGCCCGGCAGTGAGCGCAGCAGGGCTTCCGTCCCGGCGTCGCCCTGCTTCGGCGCGGGCTCGCCGAACCGGGGCTTGCCCACGTGGACCACGGTGTGCACGTATCCGACCCGCTGCACGGCCTCGCCGTACGCGGCCATCGTGCTGGACAGTCCGGTGGCCAGCGTCACCGTGGTCACGCCGAGGACGACGGCCGCCAGGGTCAGGGCGGTACGGCCCGGCCGTGCGAACGGCAGGCCGAGGCCCAGGCTGACCGGGCGCGGCAGCCGGGTGCCGGCGAGCGCGCGCTGTACCCGGCGCCCGCGTCCGGCGCGTGGCGCGCTGCCCGCGCTGATCGCCCTGGCGGCGGACAACCGGTGCGCGCGCAGTGCGGGGACGAGCGCGGCGAGGCCGACCAGCACGGGCATCCCGACCAGCGTCACGCCGTACACCCACGGGCTGATGCCCACGGCGAGGTCCTGGGTCCCGATCCCCATGAAGACGTTCTTCAGCAGAGGCTGAGCCGCGACGCCGCCGAGGACCGTGCCGGTGACACAGCCGACGGCCCCCGGCACGAGCACCATCACGAGATAGACGGAGACGACCTGGTTCGGGGTGAAACCGAGCGCCTTGAGGACCCCGATGTGCCGCAGCCCCGCGACGACCGCCCCGCTCACCACATTGGCGACGATCAGGACCGCCACCACCAGCCCGAGGACCCCGAACGCCAGCAGGAAGGGCACATAGGCCGAGGCCGTGCGGCCGACGTCCCGCTTGATGGTGAGGTACGACTGCGAGGCGAGCGGCGACGCCGGCAGGTCCGCCGTGGCCGAGGCCAACGCCTTCTCGATCCGGCGGTCCGTGCTGGAGGACGGGCCGGTGAACCGGTAGAGCATCTGCGTCGTGGCCGGGTGCAGGGCCGCGATCTGGTCGGGGGAGACCCAGCCCCGCGCGGACCGGCTCAGACTGCTGGCCCAGCCCACGACGGTGAGTTCCGGACCGCCGGGGACGCTGATCACCGTACCGAGATCCCGTTCGGCGCCCTGTGCGTGCAGGACGATCTCGCCGGGGCGGGTGGCCCACCGTCCGGTCAGGAGGCGCACCCGGTCCACCGGACCGCCCGGACCGGCGCGCCCGACGACCGTGAGGGGGCCGGTGACCGTGCGCGGACCGGCCGGAGTCCCGGATCCCTGGCCGGCGGCACCGGTACCAGTACCGGTATCAGTACCGGTATCGGTATCGGTATCGGGGAGCGTGATGACGGCCTGCTCGAACGGACCCGCCGCCGCCTCCACCCCCGGCCGCCGTGCCGTCGCCGCCAGTTGAGCGTCCGAGACCCCCGCCCGGTCGAACGAAGCGACGACATGGGCGCCGCGCTGCTGCGCGAAGGCACGGTCGAAGGGCGCCGAGGCGGCTTCGAGCAGTCCGAGAGCCTCCACGATCGCGACCGTGGAGGCGAAGACGACGAGTCCGATGACGGCCGTCTGGAGCCTGCGGCGCCGGACGGCCGCGCGCGAAGCGTGCCATACGGCGCTCATACGGTCCGCTCCGAGGGCTCCGTACGGTCGGCGCGCACCGTCTGGTCCGTACGCTCCAAGCCGCGTTCACCCGCCACCCGGCCGTCCGCGACCTGGATCACCCGGCTCGCGCACCGTGTCGCCATCCGCTCGTCATGCGTCACCAACAGCAGCGTCTGGCCTATCTGGTTGAGGTCGAGCAGCAGATCCATCACCTGCTCCCCGGCGCGGCTGTCCAGGGCGCCGGTCGGCTCGTCGGCGAGCAGCAGGGCCGGCCGGTTCATCAGGGCGCGGGCGGCGGCGACCCGCTGGCGCTCACCGCCGCTCAGCACCGCCGGATAGGCGTTGCGCCGGTCGGCGATGCCGAGTTCGTCGAGGAGTTCCAGCGCGCGCCCGCGGGCCCGCGAGGCCGGTACGCCGGTCAGCTGCGCGGCCAGCGCGACATTGTCCAGCGCCGGCAGATCGTCGAGCAGGTTGAAGAACTGGAAGATCATGCCGATCCGCCGGCGCCGGAACAGCGCGAGCCCCTTCTCGCTCAGCCGTCCCAGATCGTCGCCGTGCACCGTGACGGTCCCGGACGTCGGACGGTCCAGCCCCGCGACCATATTGAGCAGCGTGGACTTGCCGCAGCCCGACGGGCCCATCACCGCGACCGACTCCCCCGCGCGGATCTCCAGCGATACGCCGTCAAGCGCCGTGGTGTCGCCGTACTCCTTGCGCACGTCCATGAGCCGGACGACGGGCGCCGCCCCGGCGGTGCGTGTTCTGTCCTCTTCGGTTTCGGTAGCCATGGCAGGAAGCCTGGAGGAGCGGCGACGGGCCGCACGTCCCTCCCCGGAGGTAACCTCCCGGTCGCGTCATCCCACGGATGTACGGTGCTGGACCCGGGGAGTGACGCGCGCCACGACGCCGTCTGCGAAGGTGAGATCCGTGGGGATATCCGGGACGGGCGGGCTGATCGCCGCCCTCGTGGCGGCCTGTGCGGCCGTCGGCTGGCTGGGCGTGGCGCTCGTACGGGCGCGCCGGCTGCATCGCACGGCGCTGGAGGACCGGCGCTGGCTCCTCGAACGCGAACGGGAGAGCGCGGCCCGTACCGCCGTGGACACCGAACGGGCCAGGATCGCGCAGGAGTTGCACGACATCGTCAGCCACAACGTGAGTCTCATGGTCGTCCAGGCGGGAGCCGCCCGCGAGGTGCTGGACACGCTGCCGGACGAGGCCGCCGCGGCGCTGCTGGCCGTCGAGGGCGCGGGCCGTGACGCGATGACCGAACTGCGCCATCTGCTGGGGCTGCTGGCACCGTCGCAGGACGGTGAGGACGGGGACGACCACGGCGCGGGCGCCCTCTCGCCACAGCCGAGCCTGAGCCGGCTCAGCCCGCTGATCGACCGGATCGCCTTCGCGGGACTGCCCGTCGAGGTGCGCGTCTCCGGGGAGCCGCGCCCGCTCCCCGCCGGGGTCGATCTCACCGCGTACCGGATCGTCCAGGAGGCCCTGACCAACGCGCTCAAGCACGGCAGCGGCGGGAAGGCCGAGGTGACGGTGCGGTACGCGGACCACTGTCTGCGGGTGGAGGTGCTGAACGGCGGGCCGAGCGTGCTCTCCGGAGACCGGCCCGCGCCGGGCGAACCGGCCCCGGCGGGGAGAGGCGGAGCGGGGCGCGGCCTGCTCGGGCTGCGGGAACGGGTCGCCGTCTACGGAGGCGAGCTGGACGCCAGACGGCGCCTCGGCGGCGGATACCGCGTACGGGCGCGGATACCGTTGGAGCGGCCATGAACACCGCCCCCGGCACCCCGCCCGAGCCTCCGTCCGCCCCCACGCCTACGCCCGCGCCCACCCCCGCATCCACGCCTACGCCCGCGCCCACCCCGGCATCCACGCCGACGGACGAGCCGGCTCCCCGTGTCCTCATCGCCGACGATCAGGCCCTGGTCCGTACCGGCTTCCGGCTGATCCTCACCATGCGCGGCATCGACGTGGTCGGCGAGGCGGCCGACGGCGCCGAGGCGGTCGAAGCGGCCCGCAGGCTGCGCCCGGACGTCGTCCTCATGGACATCCGTATGCCGGCCATGGACGGTCTGGAGGCCGCCCGGCGCGTACTGGAACAGAACCCGGACTGCCGGGTGCTCATGCTGACCACCTTCGACCTCGACCGGTACGTCTACGCCGCTCTGGCCCTCGGCGCGAGCGGCTTCCTGCTGAAGGACGTCACCCCGCAGCACCTCGCCGCCGCCGTACGCCTCGTCAACACCGGTGACGCGCTGCTCTCCCCCTCGATCACGCGGCGCCTCGTCGAACGCTTCGCCTCCGGCGGCCACCGGTCCGCCCACGCGCCCGAACTCCCCGCCGTCCACCGTGATCTGACGGCCCTGACGCCTCGCGAGCTGGAGGTCCTGACCCTCATGGGCGGCGGCCTCTCGAACGCCGAACTCGCCCGGCGACTGACCCTCAGCGAAGCCACCGTGAAGACCCATGTGGCCCGGATCTTCGCCAAACTCGCCCTGCGCGACCGCGCCCAGGCCGTCGTCCTCGCGTACGAGACGGGCCTGGTCTCACCGGGAGGGCCCGCCGCGTAGCCGCGCGGACACCCCACCGGTCCGCACACTGTACGTACGGCCGTACGCCGTGCGCGCACTGGGCTATCCTGGGCCGCCGAGGACCCGGAGCGGCGCGGGGCGCCGAGAGCGCGGGGCGCCGGGCGAGAGTGGAGTGCGTATGCCGGCCGACGACCAGCCGTTCCCGTCCGTGTGGACCCGTCCGCGCAGGCAGCGGCGGGAGCAGCCGGCGCTGAGCCGGGAGCAGATCGTGTCCACGGCCCTCCAGTTGCTGGACGCCGAGGGCATCGACGCCCTGAGCATGCGGAAGCTCGGCACCCGGCTGAACGCGGGCGCCACCTCGATGTACTCGCATGTCGCCAACAAGGACGAGCTGATCGAGCTGGTCGTGGACGAGGTCTACGGCGAGATCGAACTGCCGGACGCCGGAGACCCGGAGCGGTGGCGCGAGGCCGCCACCCGCTGCGCCCACAGCCTGCGTTCGGCGTTCCTGCGGCACCCCTGGATCGTCTCCGTGCTCGGTGAGGTGGGGGTGGCCTACCTGGGGCCGAACATGATGCGGCTGTTCGAGAGCCTGCTCACCGTCTTCGAGGAGGCGGGCTTCTCACTGCCCGAGGCCGACCAGGCCGTCAACACCGTGGTCTCGTTCGTCATCGGGGTGTCCACCAGCGAGGCCGCGTGGCTGACGACGCTCGCCCGCAGCGGCCGGAGCGAGCAGGAGTGGACGGAGCGGCTGTGGCCGGCCGCCGAACAGGCCGCGGCGCCGTACCCGCGCCTGCGCAGGCTGTACGCCGCACAGCGCGGACAGGACATGGGCGGTGCCCGCGAGGACGGCTTCGAGGGCGGACTGGCCTGCGTGCTCGACGGCCTGGAGACCCGGCTCGCCCGCTGAGCCTCGCGCGCCGGACGAGGAATCGTCACTTCGTTGAAATGTCACACATATCGATCACTCCGTATTTTTTGCCAGATCGGGCGACGACACGGTGTGTCGTTTTACGAAGTCTTGGTCTTCTGTAAATGTGTGCCCGTCAGCACGTCGCCTGAACTCGTGACCGGGCGGGTTCTGGATTGAGGGAGAACCATGCGCTACGGCAACGCCTTGCGAGAAGCGGTCGAATCGCCTCGCACGACACCTCTCATCGGCATCTACGACATGTACTCGGCCTCGATCGCGGCCCAGCACTACAACGGATTCTTCGTCTCCGGCTTCGGATTCGCCGCTTCCCATTACGGGCTGCCGGACATCGGTTTCATCGCCTGGCCCGACATGGTGGCCTTCGCGGAGCGGCTCCGCCTGGCGTTCCCACGCCATCACATGCTTGTCGACATCGACGACGGGTATGTGGACCCGGAAGTCGCGTGCCATGTCGTCCAGCGACTGGAGCGCGCCGGGGCCTCGGGGGTGATTCTGGAGGACCAGAAGCGGCCACGCAGATGCGGGCACGCGGACGGCAAGCTCATCCTGCCGCTGGAGGAGTACCTGGCCAAGCTCGATCTGGTGCTGCGCAGCAGGGAGGAGATGCTCGTGGTGGCGCGTACGGACGCCACGGAGGAGTCGGAGATCGTACGGCGCGCCGCCGCGCTGGCGGAGACGGACGCGGATGTCGTCCTCGTCGACGGTGTGCGGAGCGTGGAGTGGATTCGTAAGATCCGCTCGGTCGTCGGCGACAAGCCGCTGCTGTTCAACCAGATCGCGGGCGGAAAGTCGCCGAGGCTCTCCCTCTCCGAACTCTCCGACCTGGGCGTGAATCTCGCCATCTACAGCACGCCGTGTCTTTTCGCCGCGCACGGCGCGATCGACGGCGCGCTGGTCGATCTGAAAATGGCCGACGGCCGGCTGCCGGACACCAGGGAGACGGGGGCGATCGGGGTCAAGGGATCGACGGAATTGCTGGAAAAGAACATCAGCAGACACCACGACAGCCGCGTTTCGGTGTCGGTGTGACCACGGGAATTCCCTCTTGTCATCTCATTTCCTTCGGTCCGGCACCGGCCGGCACCGACTTCCGAAGAAAACGCCCCTTCTGAGGGGAGTCTCCGCGACGAGTGTCCTCGTCGCGGCGACGACGAGCGTCCTGTGCGGCGCCGGCACCGCACAGGCCGACGACGAGCAGGAGAGGTCGGGGCCCGTCGCCGGACGCAATGTCGGGCTGCTGGTGATCGACAACTCCCATGCCGACTCATGGCTGGAGGTCGACCGGACGCTCAACATGCTGTTCAGGAGCAAGGGCACGGCGGGCAGCGACCACGACGGGGGTGGTGGCGCCATCGACGTCCAGACCGGGGACAACGGCACCGGAAGCGGCGGCGGGACCGGGTCCTGCTCGTGTCCGGGCCCGTCCTCCGGCTCCGGCTCGTCACCCGGCCAGTCCGCCGGCCAGTCCCCGGGCTCCGGTTCGGTCCCGTCTTCCGGTTCGGTCCCGTCTTCCGGTTCCGGTTCCGGCTCGGGCTCGGGCTCGGGCTCCACCGGTGTGATCGAGCAGATCGGACAGATCGGGCATCCGCCGTACCAAGGCGAGAACGGTGAATGACGTGACCTCTAAGTCCTGGCCGGCGTCGTCCTGGCTGATGTCCTGGCCGGGCCGGCTGGGAAGGGCGATCGACCTCTATGTCGTCGCCCTTCTCGGCACGGTCGTGTTCGCGGCGCTGCTGCCCGCGACCGGCCGGGCGGCCGTGGCCGTCGGCGGCGGCGCCGATCTCGCCATCGCGCTGCTCTTCTTCCTCTACGGCGCGCGGCTCTCCACCCGCGAGGCGGTCGACGGACTGCGGCAGTGGAAACTCCACCTCGTGGTGGGGGCGAGTACGTTCGCGCTCTTCCCGCTGCTCGGGCTGGCCGTGGGCGGACTCGTACCGTTCCTCCTCACCGACCAGCTCTACACCGGCCTCCTCTTCCTCTGCGTCGTTCCCTCGACCGTCCAGTCGTCGATCGCGCTGACCTCCACCGCCCGGGGCAATGTCCCGGCCGCCATCTGCGCCGGTACGTACTCCAGCCTGTTCGGCATGGTCGCCACCCCGCTGCTCGCGGCCTGGCTGATCGGCTCCACCGTCAGCTTCTCGGCCCACGGGGCGATGGCCATCACCACCCAGCTCCTGCTTCCCTTCGTCGCCGGGCAGGTACTGCGCCGCTGGATCGGCGGGTTCATCGGGCGGCACAAGAAGCAGATCGGCCTGCTGGACCGGTTCTCCATCCTCCTCGTCGTCTACACGGCCTTCAGCCAGGGCATGGCGGAGGGCATCTGGCGGCAGATCACCCCGGCGCGGCTGGCCGGTCTGGTGACGCTGGCCGCGCTTCTGCTGGCGGTGGCGCTCACGTTGACCTCGTTCGTCGCGCGACGCCTCGGGTTCAGCCAGGAGGACCGGATCACCATCGTCTTCTGCGGCTCCAACAAGAGCCTGGCGACGGGACTGCCCATGGCGGCGGTGCTGTTCGGGGCGTCGGCGGGCCCGGTGATCCTTCCCCTCATGCTCTTCCACCAGGTGCAGCTGATGGTGTGCGCGGTCATCGCGGGCCGCTGGGCCCGCAGGCCGCTGGAGACCGCGTCCGACCCGGCCGACCGGACCCCCGCGCAGACATCCCGCGGCGTTCCCGCGCGGGAGACGGCCCACTGACGGCCTGGTACCGGTCGTTTCCCCGCCGGGAGCGGTCCCCTCTCCTGGAAAGGTTCCGCTCCCGGAGAGGTTCCGCTCCCGGAGCGCTTCCGCTGGGAGAGGAGTTCCGGAAAAATCTTCGCCAGTCCGTCCCGTGAGCTGTCGAGAACGCGCGACCCGCTCCGACGTCCCCTGTGAGAGTCGCCCACAAGGGGTGACGGCCCACCGAGGAACCGAGGAGACACATCATGAAGTACCTGGTGATGGTGCAGGGCGCGCAGGCCGACTACGACGCGATGGCCGGCAAGGCCTCCGCCCACACCCCGGCCTGGAACGAGGACGATCTGCGGGCGATGTTCTCCTACATGGAAGAGCTCAACAACGACCTCGCCGAGAGCGGCGAGATGGTGGACGGGAACGGCCTGGCCGAGCCCAACGCCACGCGCGTCGTCGGAGTCGGCGACGACGGCCGGCCCGTGATCACGGACGGCCCGTACGGCGAGACCAAGGAACTGCTCGCCGGATACTGGGTACTGGACTGCGAGAGCCTGGAGCGCGTGACGGAGATCGCCGAGCGCTTCCTGCGGTGCCCGGCGCCCGAGGGCTCCCCGGTCTACCCCGTGATCATCCGGCCCATCCCGGACATGGGCGGCGGCGACGTGTAAGACGTACGGCATGAGACCAGGAACGGAGATCGAGGACCTGCTGCGGCTGCACGCGCCGCAGGTCCTCGGCGCGCTGGTACGCCGGTACGGACACTTCGGCGCGGCCGAGGACTCCGTACAGGAGGCGCTGCTCGCGGCGGCGCGGCAGTGGCCGGAGACAGGCGTGCCAGAAAACCCGCGCGGCTGGCTGATCAGGGTCGCCTCCCGGCGGCTCGTGGACCAGCTGCGCGCCGACGAGGCACGGCGTCTGCGCGAGGAGACGGCCGCGGCGCTCGCACCGCGCGACGCGTTCACGGCGCCGCCGCCCGGTGAGAGCCGTGCGCCGTCGCAGGACGACACCCTCACCCTGCTCTTCCTCTGCTGCCACCCCGAACTGGCCCCGGCCGCGCAGATCGCCCTCACGCTGCGCGCCGTCGGCGGTCTGACCACGGCCGAGATCGCCCGCGCCCATCTGGTGCCCGAGGCGACGATGGCGCAGCGGATCAGCAGGGCCAAGCGGCGGATCAAGGGGGTGCCCTTCCGGCAGCCGGGGCCGCAGGACCGGGACCGGCGGCTCGCGCCCGTGCTCCAGGTGCTCTATCTGATTTTCAACGAGGGCTATACGGCGACCTCCGGAAGCGATCTGCACCGCGCCGATCTCGCCCGCGAGGCGATCCGGCTGACCCGCGCCGTACGCCGGCTGCTGCCCCGCGAGGGCGCGGTGACCGGGCTGCTCGCGCTGATGCTGCTCACCGACGCCCGGAGCGCGGCGCGCACGGGCCCTGACGGCGAACTGATCCCGCTGGACGAGCAGGACCGTTCCCTCTGGGACGGGAAGGCGATCGAGGAAGGCACCGCGCTGGTGACGGAGGCGCTGTCCCAGGGCCCGGCCGGTGCCTACCAGCTGCAGTCCGCGATCGCCGCGCTCCATGACGAGGCGGCCAGCGCCGAGGACACCGACTGGCCGCAGATCCTGGCCCTGTACGACATCCTCGTGCGCCGCATGCCCGAGCCCATGGCCGGACTCGGCAGGGCCGTGGCCGTCGCGATGGTGCGCGGCCCCCGGGCGGGGCTGGCCGAGGTCGCCGCACTGGAGGACCGGCTGGCGGGCCATCACCGGCTCGACGCCGTACGCGCGCATCTGCTGGAGAAGTCGGGGGACATCGACGGCGCGCGAGCCGCCTATCGGCTGGCCGCCGGGCGTACGCTCAGCGTGCCAGAGGCGCGGTATCTGCGGACGCGGGCCGCCAGGCTGTCGACCTGAGTCGCCTTCCGAATCGCCACCGGGTCGCCGCCGTTGTCGCCGTTGTCGCCGTTGTCGCCGTTGTCGCCGCCGGAGATTGTCATCCCGTCACATCTCCATGAGAGATCTGATCCAACTGGCCCTTATTCTATCTTTAGGCCCTTTGGGTGCAATTGAACACATAGTCCATCCCTGTCCACGCCACGGGCGTTGTTACGCACGTGGATCCACGTGAACTCTGGGAGCGGAACACTGTCCTGGCCGAAGCGTTCTGCGCCAGCGATGAGCGTGTGCGCCAGGCGCAGTCGGTGCTGGACGAGGCGCAGGCCGAGCGGAGCAGGACGCTCGCGGCCTTCTCCGTGACGGTCGGAAACGACGGCGCGGTGGCCGATCTGATGGGCCTGAACGAACGCGAGGTGCGGGTCGCACGGCGCACGGTGGGCCGGGAGGACGCCCGGTCGGTCGCCGAGGAACTCCTGATCCGCGGAGTGCAGCCACCGCCACCACCGCTCGCGCCGCTGACCCCGCAGTTCCCGCAGGAGCCACCGCAGACGCCCCCGCCCCCGCCGCCCCCGGCACAAGCACATGGGCAGGGGCCAGGGCAGGGACAGGCACAGGGGCAGGGGCACCCGCCGACGCACGATCCCGCGGCCGACGCCTTCCCCGTGTCGGATGTCCATCTGCCGCAGCCCCGGGCCGAGATGCCCCCGCAGCCGGACGCGATGCCCCAGGACGCGCAGACGGCCGCCGCGCCCACGGTCTTCCACACCCCCGCCGTGGAGGAGACCGTGGTCTGGTCGGCCAGCATGGACTCCGTCCTGCTGTGGAGCTGGAAGTCCGGCCTCGACCTCCAGACGGTCGCCGCCGAGCTGGGCCTGGATCTGCGGGCGCTGCTGCTCCGCGTACAGACCCTGGCCAACGACGGGCTGCTCACGCCGCGTACCCCGCCCTCCGACGGCAGCCATTCCGGCCGTCATCGGCGCCACGAGGACCCGTACGCGGCCCTCATCAGCCCCGCGACCACGCCGTTCCCCGTCTACCACTGAGGGCATCCACCGCTGAGGGCGTCCAGCGCTGAGGGCGTCCACCGCTGACGGCCGGGGCCCCGCACGGCGGCGGGCGGCGGGCGGCGGGCGCGGCGGAAGCGCTCAGCGCTGTTTCGGTGGTAGCGGTCAGCGCTGTTCCCTGGCGCCGTCCAGCCGGCGGGGCAGATCACGGGGATTGCCGTCGGAGACGTCGGCGGGAAGGAAGTCGGCCGGGACGTCCTGGTAGCAGACGGGACGCAGGTACCGGCGGATGGACAGAGTACCGACCGAGGTCGTGCGTACGTCCGCGGTGGCGGGGTACGGGCCGCCGTGCACCATGGCGTGGCTGACCTCGACCGCCGTGGGCCAGCCGGCGTAGAGGACACGGCCCGCCCTGGTCTCCAGCAGCGGCAGCAGGGCGGCGGCGGTGTCCTGGTCCCCCGGGCCGTGGTGGACCGTGGCGGTCAGCTGGCCCCGCAAGGCGCGGGCCACCTCGGCGAGTTGGGCCGCGTCACGGCAGGTCACCACGGTCGCGACGGCACCGAACGTCTGGTCCTGGAGTTCCGGCCGGCTCAGGAACGTCTCGGCCGGGACCGTGAACAGCCGGGGCGCACAGGTGTTGGCGCCCTCGCCCGGCTGTCCGGCGGCGATCTCCCGTACGTCCTCCACCGCCGTCAGCGCCGCCACCGCGCTCTCGTACGCGTCGTGGAGGGCGCGGGTCTGGACCGGCCGCGCGGTCCGCGCCGACACCGCCCGGCCGGCCGCCGCCAGGAACTGGGCCAGCTCGGGTCCGTTGACTCCGGCCAGCAGCCCCGGCCGGGTACGGAACTGCCCGGCCCCCGCCGTCAGCGCGTCGATGAACCCCCCGACCAGCGCGGCGGACCGGTCGCGGAGGGCGCCGGGCAGCAGGAACACCGGGTTGACGCTGCTCATCTCGGCGTACACGGGGACGGGTTCCGGGCGGGCGGCGGCCGTACGCATCAGTGCCTCGCCGCCCGCCCGCGATCCGGTGAAGCCGACGGCCCGGATCCGGGGGTCGGCGACCAGGGCCCGGCCGAGTTCCGCGCCGGAGCCGAAGAGCAGCGAGAACACGCCCTCCGGCAGCTCGCTCTCGCGTACGGCGGCGGCCACGGCCGAGCCGACCAGTTCCGAGGTGCCGAGGTGGGCGCTGTGCGCCTTGAGCACGACGGGGCAGCCGGCGGCGAGCGCGGCGGTGCTGTCGCCGCCCGCCACCGAGAAACCGAGCGGGAAGTCGCTCGCACCGAACACCGCCACCGGCCCGATGCCGATATGACGCTCCCGCAGATCGGGCCGCGGCTCGGGGACACGGTCCGGCAGCGGCCGGTCGATCCGTACCTCCGCCCAGGAGCCGTACCGCACCTCGGTCGCGAGGAGCCGCAACTGTCCCGTCGTACGGTCCCGTTCGCCGGTGACCCGGCCCGCGGGGAGGCCGCTTTCGGCGACGGCCCGGACGGTCAGCTCCTCGCCGAGCGCCTCGATACGGTCCGCGATCCGCTCCAGGAAGGTCGCCCGCCGCTCGGGGGAGGTGGCGCGGTAGCCGGGGGCCGCCCGCTCGGCCAGTTCACAGGCGCGGGCGACGTCCTCGGGGGTGCCGGAGCCGTAGCCGGGCTCCAGCGGGGTGTCCGTACGGGGATCGACCGAGGCGACGACCGGGCCGCTGCCGGTCCGCCGCTCGGCGCCGAGGAACATCGCTCCTGTCAGGGGCATGGTGCGCCACCTCACCTCTCTGGGCTTCGCCCCGCTCGTTGGGTTCGTCAGGATCGTCGGCTCGTCGGCTCGTGCGACGTGCGCCGTGCGACGGGCGCTGTGCGGTCGCGGGCGGGGGGACAGGGACCGACGGGGGGCCGGCGGGGGGCCGGCGGGGGCCGACGGGGATCAACCGCCCCTGGCGTTCGTCCCGCGCTCCGGCCCCCACCTTTTCGGCGGCTCCGCCGGGCTGAGGTGCGCCACCAGATCGGCCAGCTCCACGCACGCCTTCTCGATCTTCAACCGGATGTTCCGCTGCTCGGTGACGATCGCCGCCAGCAGCAGCGAGGTCAGCGCGACAGACCCGTTGAGGGCCTGGAGGCTGACCATCCGGTGGAAGAGGGTGTGGTGAGCGAAGGCCCCGACGAGGTCGGTCGCCTCCGAGATCGCCAGTACGGAGACGAACAGCGCGTACGGCGCGCTCCCGGGAAGCTGGAAGCGCAGCGCGGCCCAGATCAGCACCGGGAAGACGAGGAAGAGCAAGGAGAGACTGCTCATGGTGGCCAGCGGCGTCACGACGACGGCGGTGATCAGCAGGGCCACCGCCTCGGGCCAGCGGCGGAAGTCCCCGGCCCGGGGGCGCCGGGCCCTGCGGAGCATCAGCAGCACCGGCGTGACCACGAGCACGCCCATGGCATCGCCCACCCACCACGCCGACCAGGTCGGCCAGAATCCCGCCAGCGGCAGCTTGCCGCCGAGCACCAGCATCCACACGCCCAGCGTCGCGCTGATCAGCATCCCGGCCAGGGCCCCGAGGAACACCAGGGCGACCCCGTCCCGCAGCCGGTCCAGCTCCGTACGGAAACCCACGTGCCGGAGCATCAGAAAGGCAGCGACAGGGGCGAGGGTGCTGGCCGCGATGACCCCGATGTCGAAGAGGTGGACGGAACCGAGAGTCACGATGGTGAAGAGGGCACCGAGCGCGATCCCCGGCCAGACCCCGAGGCCGAGGAAGAGCAGCCCGGCCAGCGCGATGCCCGTGGACGGCCAGAGAGCCGTCACGATCGCGCCCTCGATCACCAGCTGCTTCAGCAGACCGAGCTGGGCGACCCCGTAGTAGGCGACGGCGACGCCGAGAATCCGGAGAACGGCGAGGGACAGACGTTGGACTTCCTCGGTACGCACCACATCAGCCATCAGACAACGCCCGCCGCCCGGGCACGCCGTGACACGCACTGCCGGAGCGCTCGCGTCACCCCGGGCCGTACGCGCGGACGCCGGGCATCCGGGTCAGCGGGCCTCCGGGTCAGGCCTCCCGGGTCAGCGGCACGGACCGTACGCGCCGACGGGGCCGTCCGGTACGGAGTCATGGCAGAGGACGAGCACGGCGGCGTCGTCCGAGTGACCGGTCAGCTCGGCCACCTTCAGCACCTCGGCGGCCAGCTCGCCGGGGTCCACCCCGGTGCGGGCGTCCTCGGCGGCCAGGACCGCTTCGGCCGTCAGCCGGGCCACCTGCCCGAGACCGTGCTCGACCGGGAACGACGGCCCCTCCACCACACCGTCCGTGACCAGCACGAACGCCCCGGTGTCCGTCAGCCGGCGGCGGATCACCGGATACGTCTCTCCTGGCAGGATGCCCAGCGGCAGACCGCCCGGGTCCTCATCGACGCCCGAGCTGCCGTCCGCCGCGGCCCACACCGAGGCCACATGGCCGGCGCGGGCGCTCTCCAGCACCCGGGTGACGGGGTCGAAGCGGAGAAACGTGCAGGTCGCGAAGAGGGTGGAGTCCACCGACAGCATCAGATCGTTGGCCCGGCTCAACACCTGCCCGGGGTCACCGGCCGCCGCGGCGACCGCCCGCAGACCGATCCGTACCTGCCCCATGATGACGGCCGCCTCGACATCGTGCCCCTGCACATCGCCCACACAGAACGCGAGCGCGCCGTCGGGCAGCACGAAACCGTCGTACCAGTCACCGCCGATGTCGAGACCATCCCGCGCGGGCGCGTACCTGGCGGCCGTCCGCAGCCCCGGTACCGCGGGCAGAAAGGGCGGCAGCATCGCCCGCTGCAGGGCCTCAGCCAGCTCCACCCGGGCATGCTGCAGCTCCACCCGCCGCCGCGCCTGGGCGGTGAGCCGGCCGAGTGTGGTCAGCAGGTCGTCGGCGCTCGCCGACCGGACGGGACGACGCCGGGTCATGCACCGCTCCGAGGTACGTCCGTTGGTGGACCGCTGTGAGTTGTTCCTCGCAACGGAGTACAGAGGGGCTCTCGCTCAAGCCTCACTTCCATCATATTTCCGACACGCGGCTTCCGCCGGATGAGCCGGACGTTCCGCGAAATACATACATGCGCGCCCCACGCAATGCGCAGCACGAACATGTGCCGGTCCGAGGGGACAGTCGCGACGGTCCCCCGCGGGGGCGGGGAATTCGGCCCCGCGCGCCCGTAAGCGGCAGCCGACAACCGGCAACCGGGCGGGACTGGCCGGGTCGGTTGGCCGGGTTGTCGAGCGATCCGGTGGGCAATTGATCCAGCTACGACGCCAAGGCGGCCCCACCGACCGCATGCCTCTGACAGCATGGAGGCGTGAGGACGCCTGATGGTCAAGCAACGGCAAAGCCCACCTAACACCGCAGGTCGAGAAGGGCGGTCCCCGCGCAGGCGGGGGTGTTCCGCGGGTCTTCCGATTGCTGATCGCGGCGGCGGCGTGGTCCCCGCGCAGGCGGGGGTGTTCCGGACAGCACCCTGGTCCTCATGCTGGTCTGGATGTGGTCCCCGCGCAGGCGGGGGTGTTCCGCCCGCGCTGACCTGCCCCTGCAGGAAGCCGGCGTGGTCCCCGCGCAGGCGGGGATGTTCCGACCACCCCGAACGCTGGGACTGCGGTCACTCCGTGGTCCCAGCGCAGGCGGACGACGAGAACGCCCTGGTCTTCGTGACCGCGAGCAATGACCTGTCGGCCGTCGCCCACACCCGCGGCTCCTGCTCCGCCCCTCAGAACGGGCACATCGACGAGTGGCTGTTCCCGGCGATCCTCGGAGAGGGGACGGGCGGTGACACGGACCGGCTCCCGGCCGGTGCACCGAAACCATCCCACCCCGGGCCGGGTCGGCCACCCGGTTCGAAGAACCGCCACGTGGCCACACGTCATGACGTCGGCAGAGTGCTCGCCACCGGCGAGGCATACAGCAGGCCCGCGCACCACGGTAAGTGTCCACTGGCTCGTGGTCACCAGCCCTCTCCTCGATTGGCTCTGCCGGCCGACAGAGCCAATCGCCCGACTCATCTCACGCCGAGGTTGAACGGCAGGCTCAGCGCGGCAGCATCGCGGCGAATGAGGTGTGGCTCTGCACCCACCAATCATCCTGACGGCGTATCAAGCGCCGTTCGGGTGGAGTACGACCTTGGTCCATCCGTCCTCACGCGCGTCGAACTTCTCGTACGCGGTGGATGCCTCGCTGAGGTCGAGTTCGTGGGAGACCAGGAAGCTCGGCTCGGCCTTCCCTCCGGCGATGAGGTCGCGCAGGGCGCGGTTGTAACGCTTGACCGGCGCCTGCCCGGTCCCCATCTTCTGGCCCTTGAACCACATCAGGCCGTAGTCGAGGGCGATCTTGCCCTGCGCTTCGAGTTTTCCCTGGGCTTCGGCGCCGCCGGGGTCCTCGGGCATGAACACACCGACCACTCCCAGCGATCCGGTGAACCGCACAGCGTCGATCAGACCGTTGAGAGTGAGGGCCGCGTCCTCCTTGCCCCGGGGATCGTGCGCCTGGTAACCGACGCACTCGCAGCCGTTGTCGGCACCCAGCCCGAGCGTCGCTTCCTTGACGACCTCGGCCGGATCCTCCCGGCTCGTGTCGATCGGGATAGCCCCGATCTCCTCGGCGATACGCAGCCGGTCGGGCTGGTAGTCGGCGACCCACACACGTCCCGCGCCCTTGAGGAGCGCCGAGTAGGCGGCCATCAAGCCGACCGGTCCGGCCCCGTAGACGATGGTCTGGTCCCCGGGCTTGACGTCCGCCATCTCGGTGGCGTGATAGCCGGTGGGGAAGATATCGGCGAGCATCACGTAGTCCACCTGCCGCTCGGCCGCGTCCTCGCCCAGCCGCAGGGCATTGAAGTCGCCGTACGGGACGCGCAGCAGCTCGGCCTGACCGCCTTGGTACGGGCCCATCTCCGCGAACCCGTACGCGGCCCCCGCGAGGGCGGGCTCCGGCTGCATGGTCAGGCAGTAGTTCGTCAGCCCCTTCTCGCACTGCTTGCAGAAACCGCAGGCGATGTTGAACGGGAGGACGACGTACTCGCCGACCTTGATCTTGCTGACCCCCGGCCCCACCTCCACGACCTGCCCCAGGTTCTCGTGTCCCAGCGTGCGCCCCGTCTCGAACGAGGTCCGCCCCTCATACATGTGCAGGTCGGAACCACAGATGTTGGTGCTGGTGATCTTCACGATAATGTCGCAGGGGTGGTCGATCTTCGGGTCCGGCACGTCTTTCACCGTGACCGTCCGCGGTCCTTCGTACACTGCTGCCCGCATGTCGATACCGTCCTTTCTCCTCTTCTGCTCACGGGCCCGCGCAGAAGCCGCGACCTGCTGAAGTTCACTCGCGGCGCGCCCCGGCGCCAGCCTGTTGACAACGCACGGCAGGACGCTCCGGGACCGCCGCTGGGGCGGCGACCCCTCGCGCACCGGATGGGATCCTCACTGGGGAGGCCGCCGAACCACGCGCCTCTTCAACCGTCCCACCGCAGGCCGCGCTGTCAAATCCACGGCATACGCATTGAGTGATACCGCATCGCTCACACTCGATCTGGTCGGCGTAGCTGATGTGCGCGTGAGCCGGCGCATCACGGCTCGAAGCAGGTCTCGAAGCAGGTACTGACTGTTCTGGAGCGGATCGAGGCCGAAGCTCAGCGCGGCAGCATCGCGGCGAATGAGGTGTGGCTCCACACCCACCAATCGTCCTGACGGTCCATCAGTGCGGTGTGTCCGCGGTGGTGATTGTAGGTGTGCAGCCAGTCGGGATAGGCGTCGCGTCGTTCCTGTTCTGAGCGGTAGGGCTTCGCGTAGGCCCATTCGTCGAGGAGGGTGCGGTTGAGGCGTTCGGCTTTGCCGTTGGTCTGGGGCCGGTAGGGCCGGGTTCGCTTGTGGGTGATCCCGGCCGCTGTCAGGGTCTCGCGCCAGAGGCGGGACTTGTAGCAGGAGCCGTTGTCGGTCAGGACACGTTCGACGGTGATCCCGCAGGACGCGAAGAATGCCTGGGCCCGTGTCCAGAAGGCGGTGGCGGTCTCTTTGCGTTCGTCGCCGTGGATTTCGCTGTAGGCGAGGCGGGAGTGGTCGTCGACGGCGGTGTGGATGTAGCTGTAGCCGGCTCCGGAGCGCTTCTTGCGGCCCGCGGGCCTGCCCAGCACCCTGTGGCCTCCGCCGTCGGGGATGCTGCCGGGCTTCTTGATGTCCACGTGGACCAGTTCGCCGGGGCGTTCGCGTTCGTAGCGGCGTATGGGCCGGCCGGTTGTGCGGTCCAGGTGTGTGAGCCGGGCCAGGCGGTAGCGGGTCAGGACGCGGTGGACGGTCGAAGGCGCCAGGTGGAGCAGGTGGGCGATGCGGGCCGGGCCCCAGCGGCGCAGGAGCCGGACCTTGATGATCCGCCGCTCGGTGCGGGCCGGGGTCTGCCCGGGGCTGCGGTGCGGCCGGCTGGAGCGGTCGGTCATTCCCGCCTCGCCGAATGCCCGGTAGCGGCCGGCCGGCCCACCGCTGGGCTGTTGTCGGCGAGACCTGGAAGCGCTCGGCAGCCCGTCGCAGAGCCCATCCGTCATCGACCACGCAGCGGGCCAGACGCAGACGCCCGGTCTCTGTCAGGGGTGCATTACGGTGGGGCATGAGGGCCTTCTCACGTCCAACCGCTTCCGCCCACGCTCCGACCGAGGCAGCAGAGGTCGGACGAACTCCCACTCGGCATCGGACAGTTCATGGCGACGTATCCCCGACCATGATCCACCACACAAGATCATTTGGAGCCACCTCCGCGAGGAGTCAGCTGATCGGCGGCGTGCTGTTCTCCTGTCGGGAGGCTGTGCCGAGCAATGTACGTGCGACGTCTTCCAGGGATCCGAGCAGCGGGTTCAGGTCGCCAGCGCGGGTGACGAGCACGAGCTCGCAGGGATCGATGTCGATGACGGGCACCAGGGCGATGTCCTCGCGCACAGCAGCGCGTCGATCGGCGGCAGGGAAGATCGCGACACAGTGGCCGGTGGCGATGAGTTCCAGCTTGTCCTCGTAGCTGTCGTCGATCGCGGGCGGGGGTGGTGCCGGGCGGTCGTCGACCGGCTTGGGCGTGCTCCAGACAACCGGAGTGCTGACGCAGGCCACCAGTTCCTCGTCCGACAGAGCCCGGGGGCTGACGGCTTTCTCGTTCGCCAGATGATGACTCGCCGATGTGGCGAGTACCCGCGATTCCTGATGGAGCTTGGTCACCCGGAAGCCGTCCGTGGGGAAGGGCAGGGGCCTGTACACAACGAGGGCGTCCACCCGCCCCTCGGCGAGGGCGCGCGTGTCCCGCCAGTCGAGGTGCCGGGTGCGGACCTGGCCGTCGGGGTGCCGACGGCGCAGTTCCTGCACACAGGCGGTGATGACCAGTCCTTCGGCGCAGCCGACGGTGACGGTACGGGGCTGGACGGCGGCTCTGGCCGTGCGAGCGGCTTGCTCGGCCTCTTGGAGCAGTATCCGGGCCCTGGGAAGGAATGCCTGACCGGCGTCGGTGAGGCTGCTGCCCTGCGGCGAGCGGTCGAAAAGCCGGACACCGAGCCGAGCCTCAAGTCGCTGGATCTGGCGGCTCAGCGACGGCTGTGCCAGGTGCAGCTTGGTGGCGGCCCGGCCGAAGTTGCCATACTCCGCCACGACTGTGAAATAGCGCACGAGCCGGAGATCGAGGTCCATTCGCTCAGGGTACGTCGCGCGTCGTCATACGCCTGGGGCATGCCGGCATACGGAACAGGCCTTGGACAGGGTGTGCGGGTAGATATTGGCTTGAGGGCATGACCACTTATGACGGCAAGAAGATCGTGATCACGGGCGGAAGCAGCGGTATTGGCCTCGCTACGGCCCGGTTGTTCGCGGACGGTGGGGCGCACGTACTGATCACCGGCCGCACCCGATCCACTCTGGACGCCGCGCTTGAGCAGCTGGGGGACAAGGCGGTCGGCGTCCGCAGCGACGCCGCGTCCCTGACGGACATCAAGGCGCTGGCCAGCACGGTCCAGGAGCGGTTCGGTGCGGTGGACGCGCTGTTCGTCAACGCCGGCGTCACCGAGTCCGCGCCGTTCGACTCGACGACGGAGGAGATGTACGACACGCTGTTCGACATCAACACCAAGGGCCCGTACTTCACGGTGCAGGCGTTGGCGCCGCTGTTGCGCGAGGGAAGCGGCGTGGTCCTCACCACGTCGGTGGTGAACGTCCTGGGCCTCGACACGCTCAGTGTCTACTCGGC
Organism: Streptomyces sp. NPDC039430; assembly: GCF_055639435.1. Taxonomy (NCBI): domain Bacteria; kingdom Bacillati; phylum Actinomycetota; class Actinomycetes; order Kitasatosporales; family Streptomycetaceae; genus Streptomyces; species Streptomyces sp. NPDC039430. The sequence continues at coordinate 176,115 of NZ_JBVKAK010000009.1, forward strand.
GAGCAAGGCAGCCCTGCGGTCGATGACGCGCACCCTGGCCCGCGAGCTGCTGCCGCACAAGGTGCGGGTCAATGCCGTGAGCCCCGGCCCGACCGACACGGGCATCCTGGACCGCTCCGTCCCCGCCGACGTCGCCGAGACGATAAAGGACACCTACCGGAGCATCAACCCGATGCAGCGGCTGGGGACGTCCGAGGAAGTGGCCGCCGCGGTGGCGTACTTGGCGTTCGGTGCTACCTTCTCGACGGGAACGGAGTTCCCTGTCGACGGAGGAGCGTCGCAGCTCTAGGACTTGTCCGGTCGATCATGTGATTACTTCGTGTCTGGGTCGTTGACGTGGGCATGGGGCGGGGTGATCTGAGTGATGCGGAGTGGGAACGGCTGCGGCCGTTCCTGCCGGTCGGTAACGCGCGTTGTGGCCGGTGGCGGGATCACCGGCAGGTGATCGACGGGATCCTGCACCGGTCGGACATCGGGGCGAAACACCGTGGCAGAGCCTCATCGCCCTCATCGCCCGCCTGGTGGAGGTGGTGCGGGAGGTGAGGGACTGGGCCGCTCACGGGGCGGCTCCACGGCCAAAACTCCACCTCAGCGCGGACGGCAACCGCCGGCCCTTGTCCCTGACGGTCACGCCGGGCCAGCGGGCCGACTGCACCCAGTCCGGACCGGTACTGGAGAAGATCCGTGTTCCCCGGCCGGGGCCGGGCAGGCCACGCGGCAAGCCGGACAGTGTCTCGGCCGACAAGGCAGACAGCAACGGCCCGTGCCGGCAGTACCTGCGGCATCGGGGCATCCGGCACATCATCCCGGAGAAGGCCGACAGCCAGGCCGCCCGCCTGCGCAAAGGAGCACGTGGCGGACGGCCACCGGGCTTCGACGAAGAGCGGTACAAGAAACACAACACCGTCGAACGGGCCAGCAACAGGCTGAAACAGCACCGGGCCGTGGCCACACGCTACGACAAGCGCGGCTACGTCTTCCTCGGCACCGCAACAGCGGCAGCCCTCACCATCTGGCTCCGAACATGATCGACCGGACAAGTCCTAGACGGACGGCTCGAACGTCAGGATTTCGCCCCGCGCGTGACGCCCGTCCCACATGGGGTGCCCCGGTCGGGGCCCGGCGGTGGGGGGCGGGCGGCCGTCGGCCGTCTTCGCCGGAAGCCGGAAGGTCGTCACCGGCGTCGACGACGGCGATGGCGATGGCGATAGCGATGGCGACGACGGCAGCCGCCCGCCGCCGCCCGCCGCGTGTGCCGCCATCGGGCGGCGCGGATACCGTGCATCCGCGCCGCCCGATGCACCGAGGCGGGGCCCCGGCGCCCCGCTTACGCGTCCTCGGCCAGGCGTATCACCGCCGCGGGGCACCGGGCCGCGGCGTCGAGTACCACCTCGCGCTGTTCGGACGAGGGGCTGTCGTCGAGGACGACGACCAGTCCGTCGTCGTCCTGGTCGAACACCTCGGGGGCGGCCAGCACGCAGACCCCCGCCGCCACGCACTTCTCGGTCTCGGTGTGGACACGCATCAGAGCACCTCGTCCCAGGTGACCGGCAGTGCGCTGGGCCCGGTCACCACGCTGTCGGTCTTGAATTCGATCTGTTCGAACGGAACGGCCAGGCGCAGGGTCGGAATCCGGCGCAGCAGGGTTTCGAGTACGGTCTTCAGTTCGAGTCGGGCCAGTTGCTGGCCGGCGCACTGGTGCGGGCCATGGCCGAATCCGATGTGCCTGCCGGCGTCGCGGGTCACGTCGAGCCGGTCGGCCTCCGGGAACTGCTCCGGGTCGTGATTGGCCGACTGGATGGCGGCGATGACGAAATCACCCGCCGCGACGGGCTGTCCGCCGATCTCGGTGTCGCGGGTGACCTCCCGCATGATGCCCGTACCGACGCCGAGGAACCGCACCAGCTCCTCCACCGCGCCCGGTATCAGTGCGGGGTCGTCGCGCAGGGCCGTGAGCTGGTCGGGGTGGTGCAGCAGTGCCAGCACGCCGTAACTGATCATGCTGGCCGTGGTGTCGAAGCCCGCGACGAGGAGACCCGCCGCCGTCATGACCAGCTCGGTGTCGGTGAACGGCCGGTCGCCGCGGTCGCCCCGTTCGATCAGGTTGCTGAGGATGTCCTCGCCGGGCTCGCGTCGCCGCCGGGCCACGAGGGGGTGCAGGTAGCCGAAGAGCGCCTCGAACGCGGCGGCCCTCTCTTCCGGGTCGGCGGTCGCGGTGAAGAGCGCGGCCCCCGCCCTCTGGAACAGCGGGTGGTCGGCGGCGGGGACTCCCAGCAGTTCCGCGATGACGGTGGAGGTGAGCGGTACGGCGAACTGCTGGTAGAGGTCCACCGGCGGGGCCGACTCGCCGAGCGCGTCGAGCCGTTCGTCCACGATCCGCTGCACCGTGGGACGGAGCCGTTCGATGCGCTTGATCGTGGAGAGTTCGGGTCCAAGGATCCGGCGGAACCGCAGGTGCTCGGCCCCGTCCATCCGTGAGAACGAGCCCTCCGTCACAGGCGCGTCGGGCGGCATGTCGGCCAGGATGTGGGCCGCCTGCCCCGAACGGTTGCTGAAGCGCTCGGGGTCGCCGAGTACGTCGCGTACGTCGGCGTAGCGAGTGACCAGCCACGCCTCGATGCCCGTGGGGCCCACGACTCTGGCCACCGGGAGGTCGGTCCTGAATCCGGCGACCTCCGGCGCCGGACGGAAGGGGCATTCCCGCTCGCGTGGCAGCGGCAGCGGGAGCGGAGGTTCGGCACCGGAGAGGGTGCTGTGAGCGGAAACAGCCATGGCATTCCCGTCGGTCGTGGGGGTATTGATGCATGACATGCAAAATGTCTGCCACAGACAAATTAGCACTGGCGACCGCGCCCCGCACCCGTCCCTCGGAGGATGACCGGATCAGTTGCGGCGGAGAACGGCCGGGGGTACGTTGCGGCGACGCGTCACCCACAGGAAAGGTCTGGGCTGTTCGTGCGTACGAATGTCCCGGAGACGGCGGGGCTGCGGGAACGGAAGAAGCTGCTCACGCGCCGGGCGCTGATGGAAGCGGCGACCGACCTGTTCGAGCGCAAAGGCTTTCACGCGACGTCCCTGGAGGACATCGCCGCGGTGGTGAACGTCTCGCCCCGGACCCTCACCCGCTACTTCGGCTCCAAGGAAGGCGTGATCCTCGGGTACGAGGACGACGACAACGCCACCCTGCTGCGTGAACTCGCCGCGCGCCCGGCCGCGGAATCCCCGCTGAAAGCGATGCGGGCCGCCACCCTCGCCGTGCTCGACGGCAGTTCGGGCGAGGACGGCGCACGCTACCTGCGCGTCCAGCGCCTGATCCTGGCCAACCCGCCCCTGCTCGCCAAGAGCCTGGAACGGACCACGGAACACAGCTACGTCCTGGCGGGTGTGCTCGCCGGACGCATGGGTGTGGACCCCGACGCGGACATGTATCCGCGTCTGGTCGTCGGAGTGATCGGGGCGGCGGTGCAGACCGCGAAGGAGCGCTGGCTGCGCGTGCCGGGCGAGCCGGCGGAGCAGTTGCCGGACCTGGTCCGGGAGGCCCTCGACCTGCTGGAGCCGTAGGCCGGCACGTCAATGGCCCGACACCAGGGCCACGTGCTCCCCGCGCAGGCGGGGGTGTTCCGGAGGGCCTGGTCCGCGCCGGCAGACCCCGGCCGTGCTCCCCGCGCAGGCGGGGGTGTTCCGTGTTTCCTGGTCCTGGACCGGACGCTGGGGGAGTGGTCCCCGCGCGGGCGTGACCGGAACCGTACGCGGCCAGGACCTCCCGTACGGGAGTGCTCGGGCGCGTCGTCGCCGGGCAGGTGCCGGCTCAGGCGTCGCTCCGGGGCGCGGGGTCGTTGGCGGCTCCGCCCGCGCCCAGGAGGGTCGTGGGGATCGCCGCCGAGGCGGGCTCCAGGGCGGGCAGGGCTCTGCGCGCCCGGTGCGTCGCGGCGGACGGCAGGGCCGCGCGGAGGAGCTGGGCCGTGCGGAGCCAGGGCTGGGCGTAGATGTGGCGGGCGCGGCGTTCGATGCCCGTGGCGAGGCGGTCCACGGCAGGGGCCAGCGGGTACGTGCGGCTGGCGGGCCAGCGCATACGGGAGCGCAGCTCGCGGAGCGTGGAGTCCTGGTCGGCGCCGCGGACCATGTCGGTGTCCGTCCAGGTGAGATAGCCGACGCCGACCCCCACTCCGTGGTGCGCCAGCTCGGTGCGGAGGGTGTGCGCGAAGGACTCCGCCCCGGCCTTCGAGGCGCAGTAGGCCGTCATCATCGGCGCGGGGGCGAAGGCCGCGAGCGAGGCGACCTGGAGGTAGTAGCCGCGGGAGTCCAGCAGCGCGGGGAGGAAGGCGCGTGCGGTGTTGGCGCTGCCGATCAGGTTGACCTCGATGACGCGGCGCCACGCGTCGGGCTCCGAGTGACGGAAGAGGCCGCCCACCGCGACCCCGGCGTTGGCGACGACGACATCGACCGTACCGAAGCGTTCCTGGACGAGCCGTGCCGTGCGCAGCATGGCCGCCGCATCGGTGACATCCGCGTGCCAGTGGTCCGCCTCGCCCGTCAATGACGCCGCGACGCGGGCGAGTTCGGCCTTCTCCAGGCCGACGAGCGCCAGCCGGGCGCCCCGTTCGGAAAGGGAACGGGCGAGCTGCTCGCCGACGCCGCGCGCGGCGCCGGTGATGACGGCGGTACGTCCTCGGAGCGGCGGGTGCCTGCTGATGGTGGGCCTCCGGAGTGAGAGAGAAGTGAGGAGAGGAGGGAAGTGCGGGGAGGAGGGAAGTGCGGGGAGGAGGGAAGTGCGGGGAGGCCGCCCCCCGGCGCGTGGCTGGAGGACGGCATTCCATACGTCGGCGCATTGTGTGCGCCGACGCGATCCGTACAGCCGGCGCGGTCCGTGCGACCAGGGCGGCGAACGTACGGCGACGCGTACGGCGGTCCGTACAGCGTTGAGGAGGCGCTGCGTACGCGCGGTGCGTACCGCGCTACGCGCACCGCGCCGTGCCTGCGTGACGTGCGTGCGTGGCGTACGGCCGCGTGGCTCAGGCGCGTCGCAGCGCCAGTACCGCGTTGTGCCCGCCGAAGCCGAACGAGTGGCTGACCGCCCGGTCGATCCGCTGCCGCAGCGGCTGCTTGGTCACGCAGTCGATGTCGAACTCGACGGCCGGCGCGTCCAGGTTGGCGATCGGCGGTACGACACCGTGCTGGAGCGTCAGCACGGTCAGGCCCGCCTCGATCGCGCCCGCCGCCCCCATACAGTGCCCCAGCACACCCTTGGGCGCCGTCACCGGCGGCCGGTGCGGATAGACCCTGCTGATCAGCGCCGCCTCGGTCGCGTCGTTGAGCGGCGTCGAGGTGCCGTGCGCGTTGACATGCTCGACATCACCGGGCTGCCAGCCCGCGTCGCGCAGTGCCACCTCCACCGCGCGCTGGGCGACGGCGCCCGAGGGGTGCGGGCTCGTCGGGTGGTGCGCGTCGGTCGTGGCACCGGCGCCCGCCAGCAGCGCGCGCGGCTCCGCGCCGCGCGCCCGCGCGTCCCGCTCGCGCTCCAGCACCATGATCGCCGCGCCCTCCCCCAGGACCAGCCCCGCGCGGTCCGAGGCGAAGGGCCGGCACAGCGCCGCCGGGTCCTCGCCAGGACCCGCCAGCGCGGCGGCGCCCGAGCGCACGAACCCGGTTATGGCGACCGGGAAGACGATGGATTCCGTCGCCCCCGCGATGGCGATGTCGCACTGACCGGTGGAGAGCAGGTCCCGCGCCACGGACAGCGCCGTGACCCCCGAGGAACACGCCGTGCACGGCGCCATGCTGGGCCCGGTGGCCCGCATCTTGATGGCGATCTCGGCCGCCGGCATGTTGGGGATCGTGAGCAGGATGCCGGAGGGGGAGGTCGCCTCCGGCCCGCGTCTGTCGAGCGCGACGGACTGTTCCGTCAGGCTGGCGGACCCCCCGCTGCTGGTCCCGACCACGACGGCGACCCGGGTGCCGTCCCAGCTCGCCGGGTCGAGTCCGGCGTCGGCGACCGCCTCGCGCGCGGCGAGGAGCGCGAACTTCACGTACCGGCCCATCCGGAAGGCCGTACGCCCCCCGATCGCGGCATCGAGATCGATGCCCTCGACCGTACAGGCGAAGTCGACCGCACAGCCGCTCAGTTCGGGCACCCGGTGGGCCGGGGAGACCCCCGCGCACACGCCGCGCCAGGTGGAGTCGGTGTCGTTCCCGGCCGGGGTGATCATCCCAAGACCGGTGATGGCGATGGCGGGTCCGGTCATCGGCCGACGCCCACCGGGGCCTCGTTCGCCTCGCTGACGCCACTCGTCGTGCCGACCGAGTGAACCGCGTACGGCGCGTGCGCCGCGTGCACGGCGCGCACCGTACGCGCCGTACGCGCCCCGTTGAGGAACGTGGTGATCTCGGCCAGCGTGGCGCCCTTGAGCAGCGAGTCCGAGTCGGCGTCGATCCCCAGCGTCTCCTTGATGATGACGGCGAACTCGGCGACGGCGAGGGAGTCCATCTCCAGGCTGTCCATCGTGGCCTCGGGGATGATCTCCGCGGCGGGCACCTTGAACGTCTCCGTCAGCACCTCGGTGATCTGCGGGTGGATCTCGCTCATGGGAAGTCCTTTCCAGGGGTTGGGTCGGTTGAAGGGGTCCGTGGTTTCAAGCGGGTGCGGCGGGTGCGGCGGGTACGGGGGGTGCGCCTGCGGGTGCGGGGGGCGCGGGCGCGGGGTCTACGGGTGCGGGGGGCGCGGCTACGGGTACGGGCGGTGCGGCGGGTACGGCGTGCCACGCGCCCTCCGCGTCGTCATAGGCGTCCACGTAACCGGCTCCGGAAATAGGCCAGTCGGCCACCATCTCCTCCGGAAGCGCGAAGGACTCGACGAGCGCGGGGGCATGGCCGGCCAGCCGCGAGATGAGGTGTTCGACGGCCTCGGGCAGTTCGTCGAGATGACGGGGGGCCAGCCGCCCCGCGGCCAGCAGATCGCCGCTGTTCCGGTCGATCCACTGGAGCGCGAAGAGCCGGTGCAGCGAACGCAACAGGTCATGGGCCGACGGGGAGGAGGCGGAGGCGCGCGGCGAGCCGGGCGCCAGTCCTGCCACCGCCACCCCGTACGCCTCCGACGCGCGCCGGTACGCGTACGCCTCCACGGCGCGCAGCGCGGCTCCGGACGCCGCGTTCCACCGCGCCAGCGAGTCGCCGTGCGGCACCTGGCTCATCCGGCGGCGGGCCCGTGCCAGCCAGACGGCCTCGACAGCCACGAGCAGTCCGTCCAGGAACAGCGGATCGGTCAGCTCGCGGCCGGCGGGCCCATACGATCCGTCCCTCTGCCCGGAAGCCGCACCCCCGGCCCCAAACGGAGCCGAGGCCGGCGCCGTAGCACGAGCCTTAGCGTGAGCCTTAGCGGGAGCCTTAGCGGGAGCCGGGGCCGGGGCCGGAGCAGGAGCCGCCGAGAACAACATCTCCGCCGCCGCCTTCGCGTAGATCGCGACATTGTCGCCCTCCGCCGTGATGACGCCCTCGATCCCCGCCAGCAGCTCGGTCATACCGTTGTTCTCCAACAGCGCCTGCGCACCGCACCGTTCCCGCGACTCCACGATGACCTCGCGCGCCCGCCAGCTGATCCAGCCCTTGGCGACCGCCACCAGCCGCTCGGCCTCGTCCGTGTCCGCTTCCGTACGCGACTCCCAGGCGGCCAGCGCCGTACGGTGCAGCAGGGTCATCGCGAAGACCGTGGCCAGGGCTCCGACCAGCGGGCCGTGATGGCTGCGGTGCGCGAACACCGGTACCCGCTCCCCGCCTCTGGACCCGGAGATGTGCCGGTGCCCGCCGTACCGTACGGCGAGCGCCAGCGTGACCCGCGCCGAGCCGACCGCGCACGCGCTCATGGAGAGCTTCCCCGCCGTGACCCGGCCGATCGAGGTCAGGAAACGCCGTCGGCGGTTGCTCTGCTCGCTCCGGAACTCACCGTCCTCGCCGATCCGCCCCTGCGCGCCCCCCAGTAGCGCCTCGCGCGCCACGAAAACCCGGTCGAACGAGGTGAGACAGTGGTCCACCGGGCTGCCCAGCCGGGCGGGCAGCCTGCGCACCCGGACGCCCGGGAGCGCCCCGGCGGAGTCGGTCAGCGGCGTCAGGAACAGGAAGACGCCGTGATCGGTACCGTCCACGAGCAACCGGGCCGCCACGACACCGGACTTGGGGCCGCCCGCCGGGCTGGTGTTGGGCATGAACTTCTGCGCCCCGGCATGCGGCGTGCGCAGGACGAAGCCGTCCCGCTCCCGGTCGTAGGTGGCCGTGGTCTCCACGGCGACCGCGTCGTTTCCGTGCGCGACCTCCGTACAGAGGAAGGTGCCCACCCGGCGCAGCGCGAAGAAGTCGGCCAGCTCCGCCGTGCCGTCCGCCGCCGGGCCCTGCCGGCTCTCCGCGTGGTCGAGGAGGCTGCCGAGGAACAGGTTGTAGTGAATGCCCGCGACCGTCGTGAAGGCCGGATCGACCGGGCCCAGCCACTCATGCAGCGCGGCGAGCCCGCGCGGGTCGGCCACCAGCCCCGCCGGGCTGTCGAGCGTGTCATTGACCGTGCGCAGCCGCTCGTACGCCATCGCCAGCCGTTCCCCGGACGACGCGCCGGGCCGGCGGCGGAACGGCGGCGCGGCGGCGAGCCGACGCCAGGGCGCGTGCTCCCGGTCGAAGTCCTCCCCGAAGAGCACGCGCGCCAACGAGTCCACCGTCGAGGACAAGGAGCCCGCCGCGTCCGACGAGCCCGCCGGGCCCGCCGGACCCAGTGAGGCTGGGCCCAATGAGCCTGTCTGGTCGAATGACTTCATGGCAACGGCGTTGATATTTATACTCACGCCGGTATAACGATCAATCAATGGCGAAGAAACGACTCTCCCACCCGCAGAACCATGGGACATTCGTACGATCAGCTCCCTGATATGACCTGTCGTCAGGCCCGCCGGAACGCCAGCGCCACGTTGTGCCCGCCGAACCCGAATGAGTGGCTGACCGCCGTCTCCACCCACTGCCGCCGGGGTTCCTTCGTCACACAGTCGAGGTCGAACTCGACAGCGGGCGCGTCCACGTTGGCGATCGGCGGAATCACGCCATGTTCGAGGGTCAGCACCGTCGCCACCGCCTCGATCGCCCCCGCCGCCGCCAGCGTGTGCCCCACCACCCCCTTCGGCGCCGTGACCGACGGCCGGTGCGGGTACACCCGGTCGATCAGTGTCGCCTCCATCGTGTCGTTGAGCGGCGTCGACGTGCCGTGCGCGTTGACATGCTCTACGTCGTACGGGCTCCAGCCCGCGTCCCGCAGCGCCGCCTCCACCGCGACCTGGGCCCACCGTCCGTCGGGCGCGGGCGCCGTCGGGTGGTGCGCGTCCGTACTGGCGCCCGCGCCGGCCAGCAGCGCGCGCGGCGTCCGGCCCCGGGCCCGCGCGCCCGCCTCCCGCTCCAGGACGACCATCGCGGCGCCCTCACCGATCACGAACCCGTCGCGGTCCGAGGCGAACGGCCGTGACGCCCCGCCCGGATCGCCGGTACGCGTCGACAGCGCGCCCATCCGCGCGAAGGCCGTCACCACCAGCGGGGTCAGTACGGCCTCGGAGCCCCCGGCCACCACCACATCGCACTGGCCGCTCGTCAGCAGATCGCGGCCCACGGCGATCGCGGTGGCCCCCGACGCGCAGGCGGTCGCCGGGGCCAGGCTCGGTCCGCGCGCCTTGAGCGCGATGGCGACCTCTCCGGCCGCCGCGTTGGGGATCATCATCGGTACCAGCACGGGGGAGACGGCCTGCGGACCGTCCGCCTGGAGCTTCAGCGCGTTGTCGACGAGTACGGAGACACCTCCCACGCCCACGCCGAGCACCACGCCCACCCGGCCGCTGTCCCAGCTCGCGGGGTCGAGCCCGGCGTCCGCCACGGCCTGTCTGGCCGCGATCAGCGCCAGTTTCACGAACCGCGCCATCCGCCAGACCGACCGTCCGCCGATCACGGCGTCGAGGTCGATGCCCTCGACCGCACAGGCGAAGTCGACCGGCATACCGGCCAGTTCGGGGCGCTGCCTGGCCACCGAGCGCCCCGCGCACAGCCCCTCCCAGAAGGACTGTTCATCGTGGCCGGCGGGGGTCACCACCCCGAGCCCGGTCACCGCGACCGTCCCGCTCTCCCGCCGACACCCCTCCTCGTGTCCCTCCTCGTGCCCCTGACCGTTCCCCTGGCCGTTCCCCTGGCCGTTCCCCTGACCGCGTCCCCGCTCAGCCGTCGGCGTCATGATCCGTTCCTTCCGTCGAGGGCCGTGGCCCGTGAGTTCTCGGGCCGTGCGGCCTCGGACGTGGTCGCGGGCGTAGTCGCCTCGGGGGTGGTCGCCTCGGTCGTGGTCGACGCGAGCGCGGGTGCCTCGGTCATGGTCGGCACGGGCGTGGTCGACGCGGGCGTGGTCGTCACCGGCCAGCGCAGCGCGACCGTCCCCCAGGTGAGGCCGCCGCCGAAGGCGGTCAGCAGCATGCGGTCGCCCGCGCGGAAACGTCCCCGCGCGTCCGCGTCCGCCAGGGCGAGAGGGATGGAGGCCGCGCCGGTATTGCCCACCCGGTCGAGATGGGTGACACAGCTCTGGACGCCGATCCCCACCCGGTCGGCGACGGCCCGCAGGATCCGGGCATTGGCCTGGTGCGGTACGAAATGGTCGACGTCGGCGGCGTCCCAGCCCACCGCGCGCAGCAGGGAGCGGCACGAACCGGTCATCCGCTCGACCGCGTGCTGATAGACCGCCCGCCCCCGCATCCGGAAGAACTCGGCGCCGTCGGCGGGCGGTTCCGCCACCGACCTCGACCGCGCTCCGCCGCCTGGCACGGTGATCAGGTCGTATCCCGTGCCGTCACTGCCCAGATCGAAGGCGAGCAGCTCGCCCCGGTCTCCGGCCCTGCCCGCGCCGATCAGCGCCGCTCCGGCGCCGTCGCCGAACACCACGCCCGAGGAGCGGTCCCGGGGATCCAGCCAGGTCGAGTACACATCGGCGCCGACCAGGAGCACCCGCTCGTAGAGGCCGGAGACGACCAGGCCATGGCAGACGGCGAGGCCGTAGACGAAGCCGCTGCACACCGCGCCGATATCGAACGCGGGTACCGTGCCCAGCCCCAGCCGCGCCGCCAGCGCCGGCGCCGTGCCGGGACAGAGATGGTCCGGCGTCGCCGTGGCCAACACCACGGCGTCCACCCCCCGGTCACCGCCCGCCCGCGCCGAAGCCGCGCCCACGCGCGCGCCCGTGCCCGTGCCCGTGCCCGCGAGCATGCCCGCGCCCGCACCCGCACCCGTGGCCGCGAGGCCGGGCGCCTCCGGTACCAGCAGCCTCGCCGCCTCATACGCGAGGTCCCCCGTGGACATCCCCGGAGCGGCCCGATGGCGGCCCTCGATGCCCGTGCGCGTACGGATCCAGGCGTCATCCACCTCCCACTCCGCGGGCAACGCCCCATTGGGGACGGGCTCCCCCGGTACCCACCCGGCGACGGCCTCCAGTACCGCCGACCGCGGTTTCACCCCCTCCCGGCTCTTCTCACGCCCCCTCGCGCGCGGGCCTCGCGCCTCCGTGCGCTCGTACAGTGCGTTTCCACTCGCCACCCACGGCCCCCATCCGGTTAACGATCACATCGACCGGATGACAAACGGGCGCGCCCGTAAGCGAGTTACTGCGCCATTTGGGGCAAAGATCGCGCCGGTTCCCACCCAGGTAGGTGAATCCGTGCCGCGGAGGTGCCGAGCCCGCTCGGACCGGGCGGCAGCAGGCGGAGGTCACCGGCCCGCTCTTCCAGCAGTTCCGCCTCCTTGTACCGCTTGCAGCCGTGATGCCAGTTGAGAATCCCCGACAGCCAGTTCTCCAGCTCCTTCACATAGCCGTCGAGCACCCGGCGCGCGTCCGCGTCGAGGTCGAAGTCGTCGTACAGCGTGGGCAGTTCGTTGGCGACGACATGCCGGAACTGGCTCATCCGCGAGTTCATCAGGTCGTCGATGATCGCGAGCCCGGTCGGGTAGTCGCAGTTGAAGAAGTTCTGCACGACGAGCACACCGTTGTGCACCTCGCCCTCGAACTCGATCTCCTTCTGGTACGAGAAGACGTCGTTCAGCAGCGTCGCGTAGTCCTGGGCCGCGTTCTCCATGGACCTCATCGGGCCGGACCGGTAGATCTCGGGCGGCACCACCCGGCCGTGGCCCAGCCGGGACAGACTCATCGTCATGTCCGAGCCGAAGGTCTGCCGTCGCATCTCGATGTAGTCGACGGGATCGGGGATACGGTTCTGCACCTGATTGGCCAGCTCCCACAGCCAGCTGTCGGTCATGTCCACGACGGACTTACGGAAGACGCGGCGCGCCTGCGCGTCCATCGGGCCCGCCGTACGGACCCACAGATCGGCCAGCCCCCGCTCCAGCCCGGTCACGGGCACCGGCGTCTCGAAGCTCTCGACCGGCATGAACAGCGCGAGCCGGTCATTGCACGCCTTCGCGCCCGCCATATCGCGCGCGTTGCCGTAGACGACCGGGTAGTAGTCGTCGCCGTACGTCCCCCACGTCAGCCAGTCCGAGGTGAGATCGAGCCCCTCCGCCGTGGCGTCCGGATGGATTCCGGCCGCGCAGAGCGGCAGATCGATACGGCGCAGCCGCTCCTCGTCCCAGACATCCGAACCCGGGATCCCCGGCTGTGCCTCCAGGATCCCCATGCGGTGCGCCCACTCGACGGTGTGCTCCCGCGAGTGGTCCAGATGCGGGCTCATCGACAGCGCGAACGGCATCCGGAACTCAGGCAGCACGGAGGGACCGACCCGCTGGAACGGGACATGGCTGTGGCTCCGCACCCGCGCCGGCGCGCCCGCTCCGATCGTCTTCGCGATATCCGCCGCGGCCGTACCGAGACCGACCGGCACCATCGAGAACGACGCGCCCGCCCCGCCCGGCGCACCCCACAACCCGCCGACGCCCCCGCCCCCCGTGCCGGAAGCGGCCTCCGAACCGACTTCCGGACCGGCTTCCGAACCGCTCTCCGAACCAGCGCCGTTCATATAGCGGCTGGAGCGCATATGCCACTCATGGCCGCCCGACTGCCAGTCCTGCAGCCCCTTCACATAGGCGAGGGTGTCGGCGCACGACTGCGGATCCAGTCCCTTCGCGGCGAAGAGCGGCCCCAGTTCGGCCAGCGCGGTGTTCTCGAACTGCTGGATGCGCGAGGTGAGCAGATCGTTGACGGCGTCCGCCGCCTCCTGAGTCGTACAGCCGAGGAACGTCTCCAGGACGAGCACGCCATTGCTCAGCTCGCCCTCCTCCTCGATCTCCCGCTGGTACGAGAACAGGTCGTTGCGCAGGTGGACAGCGTCCGAGAACGTCTCCTTCAGGACCCGCAGCGGACGTGAGTCGGCGATCACCGCGGGCACTTCGGCGCCCGCCGCGTATTCGATGAGCCCCGCGGACCAGGGCGCTCCGCCGACCTTGCGGCGCATCTCGATGTACTCGACCGGGTTCGCCACCCGGTGCGCGTTGATGTTCGCCAGCTCCCAGTCGGACTCGTTGAGGAGATTCTCCGTGGACTCCGCGAACCGCCGCCGCCAGGCCATGGACATGCTCGGGACCGTACGCGCCCAGAGGTCCGCCAGCCCCGCCTCGACCGGATTGGTCGGCTCCGGGAATCCGTCGGCGAGATCCATCGGCATGAAGGCGGCCAGCCGTTCGAGATACGCCTTGCCGCCCTCCCGGTCCTGGGGCCGCTTGTAGACCTCCAGGAAGTGGTCGTCGAAGAAGAACACCCACACATACCAGTCCGTGACCAGCGACAACGCCGGACCGTCGCAGTCCGGATGCGTATACGAGCAGAGCAGGGCGTAGTCATGGGAATCGAGGTCGGCTTCCTCCCAGACCCCCGAACCCTCCAGCATTCCCCTGTCCCTGGCCCATTGCTTGGAGTGCGCCCTGGTCTCCTCCAGGTGCGGATTGAGTCGGGCCGGATAAGCCATATAGAAATCCGGCAATTCAAACGGCTGTGTCACGAGCGAGCGGCCTTTCCCGACAGTTCCGGTGGTTTTCCCTCGTGTCGTGATCTACCCCTCGCCCCACTCCCCCATCCGGACCACAAATTAGTCATATGAACACACGGCAAGCGCGTGGCGTACGCACATGGCGCCGCGGCCCGGGTGATCATCACTGAATGAGCACCACAATCCGGCTCGCACAACAGCCCGAGGCCGACGAGCTGCTCGGCCGCAGCCCGCTGGCCGCGCTCGTCGGCATGCTGCTTGACCAACAAGTCCCGATGGAGTGGGCGTTCTCCGGCCCGTACACCATCGCCGTACGCATGGGACACGACGACCTCGACGCACGCGAGATCGCCGCGTACGACCCCGAGGCGTTCGTCGCGCTGCTCACGGACAAGCCCGCCGTGCACCGTTATCCGGGGTCGATGGCCAGACGCGTCCAGCAGCTCTGCCAGTACCTCGTCGAGCACTACGACGGCGATCCCGCCGCGATCTGGCGTGACATCGCCACCGGCGCGGAGGTCCGGGAGCGGCTCAACGCGCTGCCCGGCTTCGGCACGCAGAAGTCCCAGATCTTCCTGGCGCTGCTGGGCAAGCAGTACGGGGTACAGCCCAAGGGCTGGCGCGAGGCCGCGGGCGCGTACGGGGACGTGGGCTCGTACCGTTCGGCGGCGGACATCACCGGACCCGAATCGCTGGCGAAGGTACGGGCGTTCAAGCAGGAGGCGAAGCGCGCGGCGAAGGCGGCGAAGCCGGCGCGAGCGCCCAGGACGGACTGACCGGCGGCCGGTCCACGCGACGGAATCCGCGCCCGATACGCGAGTGATCCCCCGCTACGCACCGTGAGCTGTGGCACAGCTGTTCCCAGGCGGCGCGGCGCTGGCTAGCTTTCCCTCACATTCGTTCGCACCGGAAGGATCCCAGCCCCTGTGAAGGCAACTTCCCGCAGACTTCTGGCAGTCGCGGCGACCGCCGCGCTCGCCGCGCCTCTTCTGCTGTCCGCCTCGCCCGCCTCCGCTCGCCCCCATGACCCGGCCGAGGACGCCGCCAAGGACGCGGCGAAGCTCTCCCGGAAGCTGGTGCGCGAGGCATCGGCCGGCAGCGCGTACCGGCATCTGGAGAAGTTCCAGGCCATCGCGGACTCCGCCAACGGCAACAGGGCGGCGGGCACGCTCGGCCATGACGCCTCCGCCGCGTATGTGTACAGCCAGCTGAAGAAGGCCGGTTACCAGGTCTCGTACGACACGTTCGACATCACCTATATCGAGACGCTCGCCGAGAAGCTCACGGTCACCGCGCCTTCGCCGCGCGATGTGGCGATCGTGGCCATGTCGTACACGACGTCCACCAAGGAGGGCGGCATCGCGGCCGACCTCGCCCCCGTCCCGGTCGACGCGACCACCGGCTGCGAGCCCGCCGACTACGCGGCCGGCGCCTTCACCGGCAAGATCGCGCTGATCCAGCGCGGCGGCTGCGACTTCGCGACGAAGCAGAAGGAGGCGGCGGCGGCCGGTGCGGTCGCCGCGGTCATCTACAACAACACCGAGGGCGCCCTCAGCGGAACGCTCGGCGGCCCGGACGCCGGGAAGATCCCCACGGGCGGCATCACGCAGGCCGAGGGCCAGGCACTCGCCGCCGAGGCCGCCAAGGGCGCGGTGAAGGTCTCCCTGGACATCCGCCAGCTCCAGGAGGAGCGCACCACCCGCAATGTGGTCGCCGAGACCAAGGGCGGCAGGGCGGACAGGACCGTGATGCTCGGCGCCCACCTGGACTCCGTCACCGAGGGCCCCGGCATCAACGACAACGGCTCCGGTTCCGCCGGGCTGCTGGAGGTCGCCCTCAAGCTCGCCAAGACGCACGACAAGCCCGCGAACAAGGTGCGGTTCGCCTGGTGGTCGGCGGAGGAACTGGGCCTGCTCGGCGCCGAGGCGTACGTCAACGGCCTCACCGCCGCACAGCGCGCGAACATCGCCCTCTACCTCAACTTCGACATGATCGCCTCGCCGAACTTCGCTCAGTTCGTGTACGACGGCGACGACTCCGACGGCGAGGGCTCGGGCGCCGGCCCCGAGGGCTCCGCCCAGTTGGAGAAGGGCATCACCGACTTCCTCGACAGCAGGAACGTTCCGCACGAGGGCACGGACTTCGACGGCCGCTCCGACTACGGTCCCTTCATCGACGCGGGCATCCCGTCCGGCGGCACCTTCACCGGCGCCGAGGGCATCAAGTCCGAGGACCAGGCCAAGAAGTACGGCGGCGAGGCCGGCGTCGCGTACGACAGGTGCTATCACTCCGCCTGCGACGACCTCTCGAACGTCAATATGAAGGCGTTCGGCATTAACATCGGTGTGATCGCCGACGCCGTGGGCACCTACGCCCACGATCTGAGCTCGGTGACCAAGCCGGCCGCGAAGGCCGAAGCGGCGCGGACCCCGCTCAAGGGCGCCAAGAACGAGACCGTTTCGCATTCACGCGGCCACACGCCCACCGCGTAGCGGGTCGCCTCGACGGCACAGCGCACCCCATCGCGATCAGGCGGTGGGGTGCGCGGCGGTTCTGGCACCGGAAACGAAAGTCGAGAAAACCGCTCTGCTGAATACGAGCACCGGGCCTTCGGTATTCTTGCTGTCACGTACGGGGATAATGCCCGGGATACCGGTGCCTATTTCCACGCAGTTTCCGCTGTTGTCGCCGCTGTAACTGCTCTTTACCCACGTCGTCGCTCTGAAATCGCGATTCATCATGGTGGCCGTACCCTTCCATCGCGTCATTGAGCAACGCGGCAGACTCGGAGGCGGACAGCGCATCCGCCCTCAGAACAGCATAGGTCTGTGCATGACGGCCGGTAACTGCCGGATCGTCGCTGAAATGTCCGCGGTCAAGCGATTCCGAGTACACCCAGACATGGCCATCCGAGAGGGTGATCAGAGACATGGACGTATTGGGACGCCAAATACCCGGGACACCCGCCGGGGCGACTTGAACACGGATGTTCGGCTGCTTTCCCACACGCAGCAGATGTGCGCACTGATCCCGCATGACGGCCGCGCTTCCGACGGTGTTCCTGATGCAGCTCTCATCCAGGACCATGAGCAGAAGCGGCCCCTCGGGCGAGAGGAATCTGTGTTGTCTGCTGAGCCGCGCGCGAACCCGCCTCTCCAGCTCATCCCCACTGGCCCGGCGCGAGAGCAACGCGCGGGCGTAGTCCTCGGTCTGCAACAGGCCCGGCATCATCTGGGTCTGGTACTCACGGAGCGCCGTCGCCTCGGCGTCCATGGCGGCACGGCGCTTGAACCAGTCCGGATGGTCCACTTCCGGATACCAGTCGATCTTGTGCCAGAGCTTCTGCAGGATGCCCCCGGTGCGCAGCACGATGTCGCACGTCTCAGCGAATTTCTCGTCAGGAACACGTGTTCCGGCTTCCACACGGGCAACGTAGGAACGATCGCAGGGGACTTCGCCAGCCAGTGCTATTTGCGTAACACCTATGGACTCACGGCAGTGCTTGAGAACTTCACCGAACACATCGGCCGTGCTGGCGCCTTTCTCCCCGCCCCCTGCGTTGCGTCGGCCCATGGCCGCTCCCCTCATGTCATGTGACAGATCTCGACTGGAACGCGTGCGATGTTGTGCGCCCGCCCCGCGCAACGCAACCCTTGTCCTGTGCAACGTAGTTGCATCGCCCTGAGGACGACAATGTGCGAGGAATCGAACTCAATGACACACCGTCCCCCTGAATTGGAGGCCGTGGTCCTCGGCACGACCATGCTCCGGTGGCGCCGGACGGAACAACTATCCGCCCAGGAGGGCACCAGAACGCGGCGCACGGAAAGGTGACCCGATGCCCAGGGCGACCTTGACCACCGTGCTGCTCTCAAAGACGGACTGCTGGTACTGCGAATCCTGCTGGATAAACAGCGTGGAGGCGGCACGCACCACCCAGGACGGCTGTATGGACTTGCTCTGCCTGAGCTGCGCCGAGGCCAATTTCCCAAGGCGCGTGGATATCTTTCCGCCGTTCGGAATCTTCGGGCTCTCGAACCGGAAGAGCAGAATCAGCAACGGAAAGCACGCGAAACCGGGCGGGCCCAAATTACCGCCCGATCCCGGACCGCACCCGCCGCCGAACCCGCGCCCGCAGTCCCCGCCGGGGACCCCGCCCGTCTGACGGGGCCGGCCGACGGGAGCCGGGGTGAGCCTGTCGCGCACCCCGCCGGACCCCTTTCGAGCGAATCAGCGGCACGGCCGCGTGGCCGGCGGCCGCGTTCGGGGGGCGTACCCGGGGCCATCCCCGTGGCGTTCCCAGGGCGTTCCTGGGCCGTTCCTGGCGCGTTCCTGGGAGTACGAGCACCGGACGGGTTGGTTCCACTCGCACTTCGCTCCCCCTTTGTGACCTAATACGACCTTTGCGCTCGGTCACCATGGCTGCGCCCGGAGCCGCTCGCCCGGTAGGCTTTCCGTGTGATCTTCAAGCGCATCGGTAACGGGCGGCCGTATCCCGACCACGGCCGGGAAAGCACCCGGCAGTGGGCGGATGTCGCGCCGCGCCCGGTCCGCCTCGATCAGCTCGTGACCACGAAGGGTCAACTGGACCTGGAGACGCTGCTCGCCGAGGACTCGACCTTCTATGGGGACCTTTTCGCCCACGTCGTGAAGTGGCAGGGCGATCTCTACCTGGAGGACGGGCTCCACCGCGCCGTCCGCGCCGCGCTCCAGCAACGCCAGGTGCTGCACGCGCGCGTGCTGGAGCTGGATCTGGGCTGATCCGGCCCGTAGGGCGGGGCTGCCCCGTACAGAGGCAGGATCCGCAGTCCGTACGGGGGCCGGAGCCGCAGCGGAGTCCGCGGCACAGACGGCCCTTCGGGTGCCGCGCACTTCGGACACTGAGCCCTTCGGGGTCTTTCCTCACCCGGACCGAGCAACCCATTGATCATTTAGTAGGAAACACCATCGGCGCGCACTACGCTGCGGCCATGAGCATGCTGACTCCCCCCGGCATGGGCGGAAAGTATCGCATCACGGGCAACAAGTACCCGCGCATGCGCCGCCCCCGTCATCGTCGCAGGATCGTGCTCGCGGCCGTCGCCTCCGTCGCTGCCCTCGGCCTGGCCGGCTGGGGAACGCTGCAGCTCATCGATGTCTTCACGGGAGGCGGCACGAAGAGCGCCGCCGCCGCCCGGAAGTCCGGCTGCGAGCATTCGTCCGAGCCCGTCAAGGCGCTCCCCAAGCCCGGCCAGATCACGGTCAACGTCTACAACGCGACCCCGCGAGGCGGACTCGCCATGGCCACCGCCGACGAGCTGAAGAAACGCGGCTTCGTCATCGGCAAGGTCGGCAACGCCCCCGCCGCGTACGACAAGAAGGTCCCGGGCACCGGGATACTGGTCGGCGCATCGAGGCCCGAGGACGGTTTCTTCACGGTTCTCGGCGCCCAGCTGAAGGGGGCCACGTCGAAGACCGACAGCCGGAAGACACCGGATGTCGATCTGATCCTCGGCACGGACTTCAAGGAGCTGAACGTACAGGAGGAGGCCGAGCAGGCCCTGGCCACCGCGTCGAGCACCGCGTCGGATCCCGCCTGCGGGGATCTGGGGGCGGCCCCGAAGCCCCCGAAAAACTGACCGCGCCTTCCGCCGGGGCCCGGTTCGCCTGCCGCGCGAACCGGGCCCCGGCGGCGTATCGCCCTACTAGACCGTCCCGTACCTCGCGTCGCCCTGCCCGGCCGTCCCGTACCTCATGTCGTCCTACTCGGCCGTCCCGTACATACGGTCGCCCGCGTCGCCGAGGCCCGGGACGATGTAGCCGTTCTCGTTGAGGCGCTCGTCGACCGCCGCCGTCACGACCGTCACCGGCGTGCCCGCGAGCTCGCGCTCCATCACCTCGACGCCCTCGGGCGCCGCGAGCAGCACGACCGCGGTCACATCGTCCGCGCCGCGCTTGATCAGCTCACGGATCGCCGCGACCAGCGTCCCGCCGGTCGCCAGCATGGGATCGAGCACATACACCTGACGTCCCGAGAGGTCCTCGGGCATACGGTTCGCGTACGTGGACGCCTGAAGGGTCTCCTCGTCGCGGATCATCCCGAGGAAGCCCACCTCCGCCGTCGGCAGCAGCCGCACCATGCCGTCCAGCATGCCGAGACCGGCCCGGAGGATCGGGACCACCAGCGGGCGCGGATACGAGAGCTTCACGCCCGTCGTGCCCGTCACCGGTGTCCGGATGTCGACCTGTTCAGTCCTTACGTCCCGGGTGGCCTCGTACGCGAGCAGGGTGACCAGCTCGTCGGCGAGACGCCGGAAGGTCGGGGAGTCGGTGCGCCGATCGCGCAGCGTGGTGAGTTTGTGCGCCACCAGCGGGTGGTCGACGACATGAATCCGCATGGCGACACAGTAACCGGGGGCCAAGGCTGTACGCGCTGCCACCGCTCAGCTGGCATCAACCCCCGTCGGCGAGGGAAGGTGTCAGAAGGCGCCGGTACGACCGCGGAGCCGAGTACGCAGCCTGAGGTGGTGACGCAGCCATGCCGGACGAGGATCGGGAAGACCGGGACCCGCGCGCCGCCCGGACCGAGGCCGACGCGCCCGCCGAGGCGGGGGACGAGCCCCGGCCGGAGCCCTCGGCAGCCGCGCAGGAGAGCCGGGCCGGTCACGAGAGCCAGGCCGCCCAGGAGAGCGAGGCGGAGCGGCGTCGCCGGCGCGCGCAGTTCCTGCGGGAGCTGAACGAGGCCAAGGCCCTGCGCGAGCGTGTGAAACCCCGCCAGGCCCGCGCCGCGCGGATGCGCCAGCAGATGCGGATGCGTACGTTCCGGTGGTGACCGGCGGTAGCCGCGCCCGGCGCGCGACGTACCCCGCCTTCGTCCCGCATGCTCATGGAAGGCATCCGGCGCCCGGGGCCGAACAGGGGCCTAATAAAATGGCCCGACGACGCAACGGTGGAAGACCTCTCGCGAAGCGTTCGTTTCTGCCACGATTCCGAGTGGGCGGGGCAGATCAGCGCACCGCCGGATCGTCACACCTCTGACCAGTGGGAGAGTCACGGTGTACTTCGCCGCACTGCTCGCGCGCACCGAAGACGGGTGGGAAGCGAGCGACACAGAGCTCGACGATGTGGAGACCTTGTCGGACCTGACCGACTTGGCCCGCGAAGCCTCGGTGGACGAGGACACGGTGCTCGTGTTTATCGAGCAGGAGGATGCCTGGTTCGGCATCCTCCGCGTGGAGGGCGAGGAAGATCCTCGCATCTACGTCTCCGACGCGGCCGCGGCCGCACGCTCCTCTTACGGGGAGATCCTCATTGATGAACTGCTCGGCAGGGACGACGACGACCCGGCCGACGACTTGGACACGCTGGACCTCGACGGTACGGAGGACGGCGAACCGGACGAGAACGACGAGGAGGAAGTGGACATCCCCGTGAAGAACGGGGAGACCGTGCCCGCGGGAGCCGTCGGCGACCGCGAGATTCTCACCGACCTCGGCCTGTCAGAGGCCGATCTGCTGGCGCTGGATTCCGACGCGATGGCCGAGATCGCCGAGGCGCTGGGAGCCGCCGAGGTGCTGGAGACCGTCCGCTGAGGCAGGCCCATGTGATCCGGCACGACCCCGTGCCCGACCCGGTACGCGCACCGTGGCGGGCGGCCATGCGCCTCGCCCTCGACGAGGCGGCACGGGCCGCCCTGTCCGGTGATGTGCCGGTCGGCGCCGTCGTGCTGTCCCCGGACGGCACGGTGCTCGCCGCGGGCCACAACGAACGCGAGGCCACGGGCGACCCGACGGCGCATGCGGAGATCCTGGCGATCCGCAGAGCCGCCGGGAAGCTCGGAGCCTGGCGGCTCACGGAATGCACGCTGGTGGTGACCTTGGAACCGTGCACGATGTGCGCGGGCGCGATCGTCCAGTCCCGGCTGGACCGTGTGGTGTTCGGCGCGCTCGACGAGAAGGCGGGGGCGGCCGGCTCGCTCTGGGATGTCGTACGGGACCGACGGCTCAACCACCGGCCCGAGGTGATCCACGGCGTTCTCGCGGAGGAGTGTTCCGAACTGCTGACGTCGTTCTTCCGGGATCGCTGACCTGCCGTCGGACAGCCGCCGACCAGCCGTCCGGCGGCCGGCGGACAGTCCCGGGGATACCGATTTCGGAGCACGGCCCACCTTGGGCTAAGCTCTCTCTCGGTAGCGTGTCCGAGCGGCCGAAGGAGCTCGCCTCGAAAGCGAGTGTGGGGAAACTCACCGAGGGTTCAAATCCCTCCGCTACCGCTCTCACACCCTTCTGATCTGCGGAAACACGATCAGGAGGGTGTTTTGCCGATATCTCAGGCCGATCCTGGTGCATGACAAGTGTCGGCCCCGCGCCCACGGGTTCAATCGCGGTGTCCGTGGCAGGCCCCGGCCTCGGCCGAGGGCCGTTCAGCCGGTCCACGCGGCCAGTAGGGCCGCCGCCCTCCGAGGGATGGGGTGGTCGGAGCGGCCGAGCTGTTCGGCGGCTCGCAGGACTTCCGCGAGGGTGTCCGGGTCGTGGGCCTGGACCCCGAGCACCAGCAGCGGGTCGAGCCGGCCGGCCCAGGCCGCCCGGACGGCGGCGGGGGCGGTGGCGGCGGTCGTGGAGACCTCGCGGGCCCAGGCGCGCACGCGGGCGGGATCCGCGGACGGCATCAGGGGGCCGCTGGGGCGCCGTGCGGGACGCTTCCGGTCTCTTCGTACGGTGGCCGCCAGGGCCGCCGCCGTCGTCGTGTGGTAGCAGGTACCGAAGAGGTACGCGGTGGCCTTGTCGCCCTGGAGAGCGGCCAGGACCTCGGGGCGGTGCACGGGGCCGGGCACGGCACCGTCCGGCCGGGCCGCGCGGGCCAGCGCGTTCCAGCCCTCTCCCGGCAGCGGGTCCATGACGGGCCCTTCGCCCAGGGCCGCCTCGCACAGCAGCATTTCGGCCAGGAGGTCCAGGCTGCCGCGCGCCAGGTGCACGCCGAGCAGGACGCGTACGGTCTCGCGGAGGCGGGCCGTCGGCTCGGGTCCGCCGAGATCGAGGGGCCGGTGGCCGAAGTCCGTCGCGTAGAAGACGACATGGGTGAGGGCGTAGGTCTCGCTCTCGCTCAGCTGGAGGACGTCCGGGTCCAGTGCGGCGATGCTCTCGCGATGGAGCGCGCGGGCCTCGGGCAGGCACGCCGGGGCGGTGAAGCCGCCGCGGTCCACGAAGTAACGGAGTTCGATCCGGTTGAGCACCGGCTTGTACGGCTGGGCGTGGGCGCCCGCGTCCGCCGCGAGCAGTGCCTGGCACGCCGCGCAGGACTCGGCGCGGGGGCGTCCCAGCAGCTCCAGCAGGGCGATCAGATTGAGGTGGTACGGGAAGAAGGCGTCGCCTGCGCGCAGTCCGCGCGTGAAGGACGCGTCGGAGGCGGCCCGTTCGGCGAGGTCCAGGGCGCCTGTCGCGAGCGGGGCGTCCTTGGCGAGGACGCCCGCACGGGCCAGGACCCGGACCAGGCCGAGGAGTTCGAGGAGCGGGCCGGGGCGGAAGGGGCGACGGGGCAGGAACTCCTCCCACCGCTCGGGCGCGAACCACTCCAGCCGGTCCTCGATCCACCGCAGGGCGCCCGCCAGAACCTGGTCGGCCGCCTCGTCCTCGGCGAGTGACGGCGCCGACCGGGCGCCGCTCATCGCGCGCTCCGGACGCGCAGCACGGCCAGAACCGCGACCAGGATTCCGGCGAGGGCGCCGAGGTCCCCCCACCACGGCAGCAGGCCGCCGTCGCCCAGCAGGGTCTGGCGGGCCAGGTCGACGGCGTACGTCATGGGATTGAGGTGCATGATCCAGGCCAGCCAGTCGGGGGCGTCCCGGGCGCTGAAGACCGACCCGGAGAGGAACAGCATCGGGAACATGGCCAGTTGGACGGCCGCCTGGAGCGTCTGCACCCGCTTGATGACGGTGGCCAGGCACAGCCCGATGACGCTGAACACGACCGCGGCGAGCGCGTAGGCGCCGACCGCGGCGGTGAACCGGCCCGGCGTCAGCTCGACCCCGGTCAGGGGGGCGAAGGCGAGCATCACGACGCTCTGCGCCGTCACCATGCCCGCCCCGGCGACCACCTTGCCCAGGGGCAGACAGATCCGGGGGACCGGGGCGACGAGGAGTTCGCGCAGCACGCCGTACTCGCGGTCCCAGGCGTACGTCTGGCCCGAGGCGACGCCGATCGACACGACCTGGATGGCGATGATGCCGGGGAAGACGTACGCGCTGAACGACACGGAACCGACCGAGCCGATCATGCCGTTGAAGCCGACGGCGTAGACGAGGACGAAGAAGAGGATCTGCACGCCCTGGCTGACGAGCATTCCCGGGCGCTTGACCTGCCGGAGCAGATCGCGGTGGGCGATGACGCCGATGGCGCGCAGTGCCACGGTCAGGCGGCCGTCCTCGGAGCTGGACTCATGGCTGCCGGACTCATGGGCGCCGGGCTCATGGGCGAGGCCGGGGGCGGGGGTCGTGGTCACGGCGTGCTCCCGCCTTCCTGCCGGCCGTTCTCCTGTCGGCCGCTCTCCGGCCGGCCGTCACTCTCCCGTACGGCCGCGGCCGCCAAGTAGACATCGTTCATGGACGGGTGGTGGACGGCGACGGTCAGACCGGGCACGTCGAGGGCGCGCACCACCTCCGCGATCCGCGCCTCGGGATCGGCGCAGTGCACCGCGACTCCGCCGGGTTCGTGCAGCGGAGCGAAGCCCGCGGCGCGCAACTGGCGGGCGGCGGCCTCGTCGTCGGCGCAGGACACCACGATGCGGGAGGAGTCCAGGCTGTTCTTGAGCCGTTCCAGGCTGCCCTGCCGCACGACCCGTCCCTGCCGCAGGATGACGATCTCGTCGGCGTACTCGGCCTCGTCCATGTAGTGGGTCGCGTACAGGACGGTGACACCCAGCCGGTCGCGCAGACGCAGGAGATCGGCCCACACGGTGGCCCGTACGGAGGGGTCCAGACCGTTGGTGGGCTCGTCGAGAACGATCAGGCCGGGGCGGTGGAGCAGGGCGCGGGCGATCTCGACCCGCCTGGCCAGCCCGCCGGACAGCTCCTCGATCGGCCGGCGACGCCGGTCGGTCAGTTCGAACAGGTCCAGCATGAGGTCGATACGGGCGCGGGCGTCGGCCCGTGTCATGCCGAACAGCCGGGCATGGAACCACAGGTTGCGTTCCACGGAGAGTTCCTTGTCGAGGGTGCGCTCCTGGAAGACGAGGCCGAGCCGGCGGCGGGCAGCCATCGGGGCCGTCAGCACGTCGTGCCCGAAGACGCGGACCGTGCCGGAGTGCGGCCGGGAGGCCGTCGACAACACGCCCAGCAGGCTGGATTTCCCGGCGCCGTTGGGGCCGAGGAGCGCGGTGATACGCCCCGGGGGAGAGCTGACCGAGACGCCGTCGACGGCACGCACCTTGCCGTAGCGCACGACGAGGTCCCTCAGCTCGAAGGCCGCCGGTGCGTCGGAAGGCAGGCCGGAAGACAGGCCGGTGGACACCTCGGTGGACAGGTCGGCGGACACCTCCGTGGACAGGCCGGTGGACACCTCCGTGGACAGGTCGGCGGACAGGTCGGTCGGCAGGTCGGCGGACAGGTCGGTCGGCACGTCGTTTTCCTCGATTCGTTCGGTGTCCGGAATCCGGAGGTTCAGACCAGTCCCAGCGTGCGGTCCCACGGCAGTGGCCCCTCATCGACCGGCAGCAGGGACAGCGCGACTCCCGCCGCGCCCTCCAGCAGCCCCGCCGTGTTCACGGCCCGGTGCGGCACCGGTGAGAGCGCGGCGGCCGGGAAGCGCATGAGGTGGCGGAAGCCGAAGGGGGCGTCCTCGTCGGCGCAGTCGAGGACCTTGGCGGTCAACCGGACGCGACCGGCGCGCAGTCCGGGGTCGCCGGTGGCGTGCGCGGCCCTGGCCACGACGCGCAGCAGTCCGGCGTGGCCGTGGCAGACGGTGGCGCCCTCGATCGCCCACTTGGACTCGTCCCGCCGCAGCGCCGCGTGCAGTGCGTCGACGGCGGCGGTGCGCCAGGCCGGCCGGTCGAAGGCGGTCCCGGCGTGGAAGAGCGCGGCGGCGACGCCCGGGGCTCCGTAGCACCAGGCTGTTCGGGTGAACAGCTCGCGCGGCCGGTCGACGGCCAGTTCGTCGTCCCAGCTCACCCGGGCCGGCCAGTACGGTCCGGCCTCGTCGTGCAGCGTCCAGCCCAGCAGCCAGTCGGCGATCCGGTGCGCGGCGCCGTGCAGTCCTGGCACCCGCTGACCGGCGGCGTGGGCGGAGCCGAGCACCGTGAGCGGTCCGGCGATGCCATGGGCCAGGCCCAGATTGAAGTCGCCGCGGGGATAGGTGTGCCGGTCGCGTGCGCCGAGCTGGAGTGCGGCCGGTACCCACCAGCCGGGGACCTCGTGGCCGTCGACCCGGACGGGTTCGGTGAGGCGCACGAGGTGGCGGAGGGAGTCGGCGAGGGCGGACTCGACGCCGGGGCCGGTCTCGGCCGGGTCGGCCGCCGAGTCCAGGAGCAGGCGGGTGACGCCCGAGACCCCGTTGATCAGGTCGTACGCGGCCCAGTCGACACCGGTGCCGCCGTTCGCGGCGCGCTCGCGGAAGACGTGCAGCCGCTCCCGCTGGTCCCGGGCGACCCAGGCGGCCAGTTTCCGGCGCAGTGAGCCGTAGTGGCCGGCCGGACCCGCGCAGCTCTGGGCGGCGGCGAGCAGCGCGGCGGGGCCGGAGAACAGTCCGCGGCTCGGCGCGGAGTTCATCGCGCGTCCCGCGGCGGCGATGTACCGGTGGGCCACCTGCCGCCAGGCCTCGTCGGTACGGGCCAGCTCCGCGTAGAGGAGCGCGGTGCCCGTCAGGCCGTTGGCGAGGGTCATCGGCCCCCACATGACGGAGTCGTAGACCGGGTCGCGGTTGTCGTCGCGGGAGGCGACGGCGGCGACGTGCGCGGGGTCGGCGAGCCGGTCGGCGACCAGGGCCACCGCCTCCCGGGCCCCCAGCATGGCGGTGTTCACGAGGTATGGCTCCGGCGCTGGAAATTGTCCTGGACGGCGCCCCGGGCGATGCCGAGGACGGTGCGCTCGCGGGCGCTCTGGCCACCGAAGAGGCGGTTGCAGACCATGTGCAGCAAACTACCGACGACGCGGCCCTCGGGCGTGCCGCCGGAGTCCCGTACGGCGTCGGCGAGTTGACGGACCGCCGCGTCCCGGGCGCGCAGGGCCGCCACGGCGGCGGCGCCGGCGGGGTCCAGGCGGGGCCAGCCGCCGTAGGGGTCGAGGGTGCGGCGCCAGTGGGCGGCCCGGGTACGGAAGGCGGCGGGCAGGTCCCGGCGCGAGCCGGTCATGGAGAGCCAGGCCGCCGCCGCGTCGTCGCCGAAGTCCGCGGTGAGCAGGGGGTGGTGGGGCGGGGGCGGTCCGAAGGCGTGGGCCAGCGCGGCGCAGGAGAGGGCGGCGAGGTCATCGACCGTGTGGGGGTTCGCCGGGTCCTTGGCCAGACGCAGCAGGTCGAGGGCGGCCTCGCTGTCGTACTGGAAGACCCGCTCGGCGAGCCGCTGGGCGGCCGGGCCGCCGTAACGCTCGGTCTCCGGGTCGTACTGGGCGACCGTGTGGCCGCGCAGCAGGCCCTGCTGGCGCCAGCGCTCCAGCAGGGCGCCGAGCGGGGGCGCTACCGAGCCCCACAGGACCTCGGGCCGGGAGCCGTGCAGGCGCAGGCGCAGGTGGTGGCCGGCCTCGTCGGTGTAACGGATGAAGAACCAGCCGTCGGCGCCCTTCCCGGCGGCCAGCGCCACCAGTTCGGGGACGTGGCGGCACAGCAGGTCGTCCTGGGCGCGGGCGGAGCCGTGCAGTTTGACGTACAGCCACTCACCGCCCAGGCCGTGCACGGTACGGGTGGGCTGATGGCGTCCGGCATACGGCCGCAGCCGGGGCAGGCCCCTCTCGCGGCGGGCCAGCGGGACGACCAGTTCGACGGTGTGCCCGGCGAGCGGGCTCTCCAGCCAGCCCTCGTAATCGCCGGGGACCTCCTGGGCGATCAGGTCGGGGTGGCGCAGCACCTGGTCGCGCAGCAGCTCACGGTGCCAGGCGTCACCGAGGTCGAGCAGCAGGCGCTGGTCGGCGGTGACGGCGAGGATCCGGCGCGGTACGTCCCAGGCTTCACGCCAGTCCGCGACCGCGCGGTCCCAGTCGGCGCCCCGCGCGTCCGCGGCAGACGCGCGGGGTTCGTCCAGCCGCCACACGGCGCAGGCCAGCACGAAGGCGCCGTACCGGACGCGGGGGACGAAGGGCGCGTCGGCCAGCGGCCCCCAGTTCCATGGCTCCCACAGCCGTTGCCCCTCCAGGCCGATCTCCCACAACAGCCGTACGGCGTTGGGGGCCTGGGCGGGCGCGCTGACCATGTTGCCCAGTACGGGCACGATCTCGCGGCCGGTGGGCAGATGGACGGCGGTGAGCCGGTCGAGGGTGGCGCCGACGCCGATGTCCGACAGGCGCAGTTCCTCCGTGCCGGACACATCGGGCACGCCGACGCTGATGCGGCGGCCGGTGGCCGGAGTGGTGTGCGCCAGGTTGGCGGCTCTCCCCGAGCGGGTGCGGAAGGCGAGGTCGACGGCGACGGCGTCCGCCACGTGCACCGGGTTGTCCCGGTGCAGCGCGGCGAACTCGGCACGCCAGGCGGGGTGCAGGTCGGCGAACCGGGCGAAGGTCGACCCGGCCCGGTGCGACCCGGGCGAGGGCGACAGGAAGACGAGGATGTCCCCGTCGTCCAGGGCCTCCAGCGAGTCCGCGGCGACCTGCACCGTCACCTCCGCGGAGCTGGGCAGCTCCGCGGGATCGGCGCTGTCGTGGCACAGCTCGTCGAGGTCCGCGTCACCGAGGACCGCCTCGCGCCGCCCGGCCCGCTGCGCCGCGGCCACCAGCCGGGCCATGGCCCGGTCCCGGCGTGCCGTCCGCGGGGTGTCGGGCGCGGGGCCGGGCGGCGTGTCGCCGTTGGGCCAGCCGTAACCGGCCGGGGCGCCGAGGCCCGTGGACTCGTCCAGGAGATCCAGGACCGGTACGAGGCGGTCGGCGCCGTACACGTCGAGGAACCGGCGGTGGTAGTCCCGCAGTGCGAACAGCCCCAGCTTGGGGCGGGACAGCCGCCACATCACGTCCGTGGCACGCTCGATCACCTCCCGTACCGCGTACGGCAGATGCAGGGCGCTGTCGAGGCGGGTGTCGATGTGCAGGGGGGTGTCGTCCGGCTCCGCCGAGCGCGCCGTCTCCAGCAGCCGGCCGAGTCGCTCGCGCCCGGCACCGACGTCCACTGCGTCGTACGCCTGCCGCTCGCGGTCCACCGCCAGCAGCGCGGTGCGGAGGCGGCGGGTCTCCTCGGACGCCTCCGCCACGGGTGCGAGCAGGTCCAGTACGTGCCGCAGTGGGTCGCCGCCGTCCAGGGGCGGACGTAATCCGGTGATGAGGATCTCCTGCCGCACCAGCTCGCCGATCAGCGCCCGGATCTTCTCGACGGGGGCGCCCGGGAAGGCGTCCGCGAGGCGCCCGGCCAGTTCGCCGTACGGCAGTGGCGCCGCGGCCTCGGTCACGGCGCGCTCGACGACGGGTGTGTGGGATACGGAGACCGTGGACCGGGTCTCGCCGCCCTCGGTGAGGCGGACGCCCTGAGCGGAGGACGAGGTGAGGACCAGCCGGTTCCCGCGTACGGCCAGGGCCTGGTGGGCCTGGACGGTGAGGGTGGACAGGACGGCCGGGTCCTGTTCGAGGCGGTGTACGAGCCGGGTGAGCCACTGCATGTCGGCGTGGGTGCGGGTGCGGTGTGCCGTGCCGCGCTGCAGCTTGGCGGTGGAGTCGAACTGGCCGGTGGCCACGCCGGCGAAGAGGCCGAAGGGGGTGGGCCGGGTCCGCATACGGATGTCGTAGCGCAGCACCGCGAGGGCGGCCCGGCGCAGCTGTCCCGCCTTGATCCCGCGCGGGCCACGCTCCGTGACCCGGCGGACCATGGCGCTGAGGCTGGGCGAGGCCAGGTCGAGCGCCTCGCTCAAGGCGGGGTCGGCGTGGACCGAGCCGAGCAGGGCGGCGCAGGCGTCCAGGTCCTGGGGACCCGCCGTGGGCAGGGGCAGGCCGGGGGCGTGCGGTGCCATGGGCGCCCGGTACAGGAAGATGTCCCCGGCCTCGAACAGGTGCTCCGGCCGGCTCCGGTGTTCCGGTGACGATGCCCCCATGGTGTGCTCCTCCTTCTCGTCCTGCCGTTCCGGTCCGCGTGCCGGGAAAGGCCCATGGGGCGGGGCGGGTCCCCGCCCCATGGCTCCTGTCGTGTCGTGTGCCGTCAGCAGCAGTGGCTGCAGCCGGAGCCGCCGCCCTCGCTGGTGCAGCCAGGGGTGCACCACGAGACGCTGGTGATGGCCGGACCCGCGACCGACTTCTCGACGCCGATCTCCAGGTCGAGGTCGAACAGGTCCGTGTCCTTGGCGGACAGGACGGGTGCGTTGATGCTGCCCATGCGGATACTCCTTCGCAAGAATCGGACGAATGTGTGTGAATCGCGATCCAGTCATCACCGAACCATGGGCGTTCGCGGCCGGACAACAGCTCCGGACCGGAATGGCAGCGATGGCAGTCCTGTGGCAGGGGCATCTTCGAGGGGCGCTGAGGGGCGCGTTTGACGGGCGCGTTTGAGACGGGGGCAGCGCCGGTCGAGTTCCGGCCAGAATCGTCAGGAACGGCACAATCCGTGAACCGGACCGGCTCTTTTGGATACGTATGGGGTGTGTGTCCGGACGAAGCCCTGCTCGCCGCCGTTGCCGCCGGCGACCAAACCGCCCTGCGTGTCCTCTACGAGAGGCATGCCGCCGCCGTGCTCCGTCTCATCCGCAGACTCACCTCCGACCAGGGCGTGGCGGAGGAGATCCTGCAGGAGACCTGGCTCGCGGTGTGGCGCTCGGCGACCGCGTTCCGCGGCGAGTCCTCGGTCAAGGGGTGGGTGATGGGCGTGGCCAGACGGCAGGCCCACAATCAACTGCGTCGCGCCCGGCCGCGGTTGACCGACCTGGCCGAGGCCAGGGACGTGCCGGATCCGGCACCGGGCGTGGAGGACCAGATCATGCGGGACGCCGAGCGCGCCGAGCTGATGACCGCCGTGGCGGCACTGCCGGAGCATCTGCGCGAGGTGCTCACGCTGGTCCTGGTCGAGGAGCTTCCCTATCCGGAAGTGGCCACCGTGCTCGCGATCCCGGTGGGCACCGTCAAGAGCAGAATGTCCCAGGCGCGACAGCGGCTGGGCCGCATGCTCGCCGCCGGGCGGCTGGAAGGAGCGGAACGACGATGACGACAGAACACCTCACGGACGACGCCCTGGCCCGCCTGGCGCACACGGCACCGCGCGACCCGCTTTCCCCGGGGCACCTGGCCGGATGCGCCGACTGCCGTACCCGAATGGCGGCGTGGCGGGAGATCGGCGCGGCGGTGCGGGCGGAGGCGGCGGAGCGCACCGTGTCCCCGCCCTCGTTCGAGGTGCTGTTGGGGGGCGTGCTGGCGGGGGCGGAGGCACGGACCGCCGCGGCGCCGGACGACGCCAACGCCGGAAACGTTCCGGCTGTCGTGCCGGGAAGCCGTGCGGCCACCGCACCCCCCACCCCGCGCATCGGGGACTCCGTGCGGACGACCTGGCAACTGGTCGTCCGGCAGGCCGCGTTGATGCCGAAGAGCTGGGCGCCGCTCAGCGCGGCCGGCTTCGTGGGGGCGGCGCTGCTGGCGTCGGCGCAGGTGCACGAGCGGTTCGGGCTGCGGCTGTTCGCCGCGGTGGCGGTGCTGCTGGTGATGCTCGGTGCGCTGATGGCGGCCTCGCCCCGCTGGGACCCGCGACGCGAACTGCTCCTCACCCTCCCGGTCCCGCCCACGGCCGTGTTCCTGGCCCGGCTGACGGTGGTGCTCTGCGTCGACGTGGCGCTCGCCCTGCTCTGCTCCACCCTGGTGGACGGGCCGCCCGGCTGGTCGCGGGTGGTCTCGGCCTGGCTCGGGCAGTCCCTGCTGGCCGCGTCCTGCGCCCTCGCGGTCTCCGTCAGGTTCAGCCCGGCGGCCGGGGCGGCCGCGGGCGGGACGATATGGCTGCTGGGCGTGGTGAGCGGCCCCCAGGGGATCTTCTCCACCCCGCTCGACGCCCTCCTCGGTCCCCTGCTGTCCACGACTCCCTGGACGCCGGCCCTGGCCGTGGCCCTCCTGGGCTGGGCCGTCGGCGCCATGCGGACCTTTCCGGACGCCACCTCGCGGTAGCCGGCCAGATGCGCACCCGGCGTCCACCCCCTGTGCCATGAACCTCGGGGCGCTCCGCCGCTACGTACAGGGTGTACCGCCACCAGGGCGTGTTGCGGTAGTCGCGCCGTCCGCCCGCGGGCCAGGCGGGACTTCCGCGACACGCCCCAGGGGCCGGCGCCTCCGTAGCCGACCGCGAACGGCGGTACGCCACCCGTGCCATCGGGGGGCCTGACGACAGGAAGGGAGCAGCGCACGGGAAGCCGGCCACCCGGCCACAACCCGCCACGGGCACAACAACGAGAAAGGAAAACGGGGTCAGGAAGATGGTGGAGCCGTGACATGACCGCTGCGACACGGTGGACACACGAGGCACGCCGCTGCGGGAGACAGGCCTTCCTCCTCCCGGTACTGGCGGCACTCCTCGCCTACCTCACCAGTACGACCGGTTCCGGCGCCGGCGTGCTGCTGGGCCGCTCCCTGCTGAGCTGCGCCCTGCCCGCTGCCACGGCACTGGCCTGCGCGGCCGTGGTGGCACGCGAGCAACTGCTTGAGCTGCACCTGTCGTTGCCCACCCGCTACCCGCTCGCCGTGGCCCGCCGCCTGTCCTGGCCCGTCACCGTCGCGGCCCTCGCGGCGGGGGTGCTGGTGACGCTGCTGGCCCTCACCGGGCCCCGGGAGTTCGACCCGGCGGCCGTCCTGCTGGAACTGACCGGACTGACGGTCCTGCTCAGCGGCGGCGCGGTCTGGGCCACGGTCCGGTTCGGGTCCGCCGCCCCCGCCACCGGCCTGGTCGTGGCAGCCGTCCTGGCCAAGCTGATGCTGGTCGACCGGATCGTGCCGGACGGGACCGCACAGGCCCTGCTCGCCCTGCCGGCCGGTGCCCTGCTCACCGTACGGGCTCTCAGGGCCCTCGAACCCGGGCGGGCGGGCGCCCGGCTCGACCGGGGCACCGCCCCGTACACCTCCGACGGGGAGACATGATGGGCGCACTGCTGTGGACCCTGCGGTACGAGGCGCTGATGGCCGCCCGACGCAAGATCGTCTGGGGCGCCGTGGTGCCCCTCGCCCTGCTGAGCCTGCTGCTGGCCGTGTCCTCGCCCGCCATCATCGGGCACACCGACGCGACCGCCAGAACCGGCGCCGCCGCGGTGCTCGTCAACACCTTCTGCACGCTCGGCGTGGGCATCGCGCTCGCCGATCTGCTGCGCAGGACCCTGGAGACGCGCGGCATGGCCGAGCTGCTCACCGCCACCCCGGCCGCGGCGGCGGCCCGCACCGCCGGGACCCTCGCCGGTCCGCTGCTGACCGCGCTCGCCCCGGTCGCCGCGCTGTTCCTGCTGTACGCGGGGGCGGTCGCGGCCACCGAGGGCTCCCCCGCGCCGCTCGGCTCGGCGGTCCTCGCGCTCCTGACCGCCATCCTCCCCGCGGCGGCACTCGCCACAGCGCTCGGCGGGCTGCTCGGCCTGCTGATGCCGGTGGCCGTCGCGCGGGCCGTCCTGGTCATGGTCTGGCTGTGGGCCTGCCACTTCCCGCCGTCGTTCTCACCGGTGCCCACGGTCACGGGCACCGTCCTGTCACCGCTCGGCGGCTATCCGCTCGTCGCCTGGGTGCATGCCCCGACCGTATGGGCGACCCGGGAGGGCACCGGAGCCCTCCGCCCCGCCGTGAGCGACACCACCGCGCTGCTGAACCTCGCCCTCGTCCTCGCGACGGCCCTGGCCTGCCACGCGCTCGGCCATCTCGTCGCCCGTACCCGACGACACGGAGCATCATGAACATCACCACGGAGCAGCTGACCAAGGTCTACCGTGGCGGGCGCCGTGCGCTGGACGCTGTCGACCTGCACGTCGACAGCGGCACCGTCGGCCTGCTGGGCGCCAACGGGGCGGGAAAGACGACCCTGTTGCGCATCCTCACCGGCGTCCTGCGGCCCACCTCCGGCCGGGTCACGGTCGCCGGCCACGACCTGTCGACGACCGCCGGCCTCACCGCCGCCAAACGCGCCCTGGGCTACCTGCCGCAGGAGCTGTCCCTCTACCCCGACCTGACGGCACGCGAGTTCCTCGACTACATCGCTGTACTCAAAGGCATCCACGACAAGCGGGAACGCCGCCGCCAGGTAGCGGAGCGGCTCGCCGAAGTCGGCCTGGAGGACCGGGCGTCCGAGCGACTCGCCGGCCACTCCGGCGGCATGAGACGGCGTATCGGCATCGCACAGGCCCTGCTGGGCGACCCGTCCGTACTGATCGTGGACGAGCCGACCACCGGACTCGACCCACACGAACGGATGCGCTTCCGCGCCCTGCTCGCCGGACTCGGCGGCGGTCGCACCGTCCTGCTCTCCACCCACATCCTCGACGACGTGGCCCAGACCTGCTCGGAGGTGGCCGTACTCGCCTCCGGCCGGCTGGTCTTCCACGACACCACCGCCGCGCTGATCAGCCAGGCCGCGGGCCACACGTACGTCGTCCGGGCGGGCGGGCCGGGGTCCGGGCCGCCCCCCGGCGCACAGGTGGTCAGCGCGGTCAACACGGCCGGGGAGGCCGAGTACCGCATCGTCACCGCCACGCCGGCGCCCGGCGCCCGCCCGGTCGAGCCGTCCCTGGAGGACGGCTACGCCGCACTGCTCGCCGCCGACAGCACGACCCGAGACAACCGCACGCTCCGAGACGAAATGACCGGCACATGATCGCGAAAGCCCGAACCCGCACCACCGTCACCGCATCCGCGCTCACCGGCCTGATCCTGCTGGCGCTCACCGCCTGCTCGGGCTCCGGTCGCAGCGACCCGGCCACCGGGGATCCGGTGCCGCTGCCCAGCCCCACCACCACGAAGCAGGCGATGAGCGAGAAGAACCTCGGCTACATGTGGCCGCTGAACGTCGATCACGGCACCGCCGAGTGCCGCGACGGCGACCAGGCTGTCTTCACCGTCCCCGACGGCACCACCTACGCGCTCAACGACCGTGCCCGAGAAGCGGGGTACGCGGACATCGGTCCGGTACGCGCCTCCGGCGACGGAGGCGGCAAGGTGAGTATCGGTGTCCTGCTCAGCCGAACCATGAAACTCTGCGGGCCCGCCTGACCAGCGGACCGGCACACGGACAAGACCACCACGCCGACAAGACCACCGCACGGACAGGACCGACGACCGCGACAAACAAGAGGGATCCACAACACACGGGGGAACAACGCAGTGCACGAGTCCCAGCCTTTTCATGTATTGGTCCATGCCGGCCTCAGGAGTCATTTCGACTCGGCGGGTTCGGCGGACTCACCGTTCGAGACGCTCCGCCGCAGCCTTGACCACGTCGACTTCGTCGACGAAGAGGAACTGAACGCTCCCGGTGGGCTCAGCCTGCCGGTGCTGCTACCGGTCAACAGCGAGTTCCAGGCCGAGGAACTGCGCACTCTGCGGGTACGGCACCCGCTGTCCCTGCTCATCGCCGTCACGAACGACCTCTCGGGCCACCACACCTACTACGCCATCCGCTCCGGCGCGAACTTCGTGTTCAACGTGGCCATCTCGGGCGAGAGCCAGATCGGCATGGTGCACGCGCAACTGCGGGCCCATGCCATCACCCATGCCTACACCCGCACCATCACCCACGCCGACGGTCCGGCCGCCGTCCCCGCCGACGCCCGGCCGGCCCCCGTACGCGTCACCGAGCAGAGGGTCACGCGGCCCGTGGCCCTCCCCGGCCTGCACGCGGCGGGAGCGCCGACGGTCCCGGATCTGCACCGGGCCGACCGGGAACTGGTCCGCCAGCTCCGCACGTCCATGACGGTGTCGGAGATAGCACGCCGTCACTACTGTTCCGAGCGGTCCATGTACCGCCGCATCCGCAGGCTCTACGACGAACTCGGCGTCCGGGGCCGTGCCGAACTGATGTCCGTCATCCCGGCACCCGCCGATACCGACGACCGCGTCCGGTCACAGGCCGGCTGAGCGGCCCGCCGCACGGCGGGGCCTGCCGGGTCATGTCCTCCGGCCCCGATGACGTCTCCGGCCCCGGGATGTGCCGGAGGCGTCCCGGAAAGGGTCGGTGCCGGAGGGCTGTCCCCGGAGCCGGGCGGCCGGTGAGGGAGCTGCCCTGGAGGGGGTTGCTCCGGAGCTGGAGAGGGGTGCCCCGGAGCGGAGGGCGATACCGGACCTGGCCGTACTGGCCACGGCCGCCGTACCGGACCTGGCCGGACCTGGCCGGGCCGGACCTGACCGGACCTGGTCGGGCCGGACCTGGCCGGACCGGACCTGGCCGTCCCTGAAGGGGCCGTTCAGCGCACGCCCGCATCCGCGGTCTCCAGCAGGCGGAAGAACCCGGCCTCCAGGTCACCGTCGTCGGCGAGCCCGGCCAGCGGACCCTCGTACTGTGTCCGCCCCGCCACCAGGACCTGCACCCGGTCACACACCTGGGCCACCTCCGCCAGCTGATGGCTGGCGATCAGTACCGCCACGCCCTCGCCGGCCAGCGACCGGATGATCCCGCGCATCTCCCGGATGCCCACGGGATCGAGCCCGTTGGTCGGCTCGTCGAGGATGATCAGCCGCGGTCGCGCCAGCAGCGCCACGGCGATGCCCAGCCGCCATCGCATCCCGAGGGAGTACGCGCCGACCTTGCGGTCACGCGCCCCGGTCATCCCCACCAGGGCGAGGGCCGGCTCGATCCATTCCTTCGGGACACAGCGCAGCGAGGCGTGCAGCCGCAGCGTCTCGTCGCCCGTCAGCGTCGGCCACAGACCGGGTACCTCGATCAGCGCGCCGACCCGCGCCAGCGCCTCTCGCCCGACCGGCCCGCCGAACAGCTCGATACGGCCCGACGTGGGACGCTGCAGACCCAGCACCGTCTTCATCAGGGTCGTCTTGCCTGCGCCGTTCGGCCCGAGCAGGCCGTAGACCTCTCCCTGCGACACCGTGAGGTCCACGCCGTCGAGGGCACGGTGGCTGCCGTAGTGCTTGTGCAGCCGCCGGATGGACAGCGCGGAAGTAGCCGTCGTCGGCATGGTCAGATCTCCTTACGGCTCATGTGCGCGCTGCCGACGACCAGCAGGACCGCGGTCAGCGAGACGGCGAGGGCAACGGCGAGCGGGATCGCCGACATGGCGGTCACAGGACTGCCCTCGGGCAACGGCACCCCGTTGGGCCCGATCCCGGCCAGCGGCAGCACCACTCGCATGGGCCAGGCGAACGGAACGGCGTACCAGAAGTCCTTGTCCGAGACGAGCGCCCCGCACAACAGCCCCGCGACACCCACCCCAATACTCGGGCCCGTGCCCCACATCACCGCGACCAGCACGGCCAGGGCCGTCATCGACAGCCCCACCAGCCAGGGCAGATAGACCGCCGCGACCACCGTCCCCATCGCCCCGGGGAACTTTCCGCTGATCATCGCGCCCAGTGACAGCATCACCAGCAGCACCGTGGAGGACACAAGACCGAGCACGCCCAGGGCGGCCACCTTGCCCATGAAGTACCGGCGGCGCGGGACACCGTACGACAGCAGCAGCCGCCAGGCGTCCTGGTCGGCGCGGACCGTCAGCGCCGCGGCGAGCCCCGCCGTCATCGGCACCAGCACGCCCCAGAACTCCAGCGTCACATTGCGGAACACCTCGAAGGTCTGCCCGGCCTTCGCCTCGGAGGAGCCGAGCGCCCCGAGGAACAGCGGAACGGTGATGACGATCGGCGCGAGCAGGTGGTACCAGGGCACGAATCCCCGCTTGTTGCGGGCCAGTTCCGTGCCCACCACGGTCACCAGCGAGGGGTTGTCGCGCTGCCCCGTCAGGGGCGGGTGGGCCGTGTCGTACACCATGGGTCTCCTCCGGGGTCGTGGTCGCTACGACCAGTACGTAGCGGTGGAGGCCGCGTCGGTTCAGAGCTCGGCGCGGACCGTACGTCGTTGGCAGTCCGTGGCAGGTCCGCCGGTGTGGCAGTCCTGCGGCTGCCACCCTGCCGACGCACTGCCAACCCGGCTGTCAGCCGATGCGTTCGGCGGGTGCGGGTGCGAGGGTCGGAGGCGCTGCGGCTGCAAAGAACGCACGTCCCGTGCCGCACCGAACCCAGGAGGACCCCGTGAAGAAGTTCCGTACCGCGCTGACCGTGGGGGCGATGACCCTCGCGCTCGGCGGCCTCGTCGCCCCCGCCGCCTCCGCCACGGCCTTCCCCGAGGCCGCTCAGCGGGGCGGCATCTCGATCCAGCGCACCTGGCACGCGACGGTCCAGTGCCAGATTGTTCGCATCAGCGACAACAACGCCGTCGGCTACGACCGCGCGGACGGCAGCGGCAACTCCAAGCAGGCCGCGATCAACGACGCCAAGCGCAACGTCCCCGTTCCGCCCAACCACTACAAGCGCCACTGCGACGCGAAGCGCGTCTGGTAGCGTCCAAAAAGATCGTCCGAAAAGGGCGGGAGGCGCCCGATTCGCCCCCGCCCCCTTTTGTCCACTTCTTCATTCACTTCAACGAGTGTCAGCGGGAAGGCCGGCGTGTCCGAAGAGCGGAGCATCTGGGAAGTGCGGCTGGGCGTGTACGCCACGCGGCAGCAGGCCGACGAGATCAAGGAGCAGATCACCAGAATCCTCTGCCCGGACCCCGACCACGCCCCGCCCTGTCCGGTCCCATGGTCGGTCATGACGCTGCACGGGTCGGACCTGGACGAGGAGGACCCGTATCCGGAGCTGGTGGAGCAGGCAAGGATCGAGCAGCCGGGCGGGGACGGGCCGAAACCGCAGAAGTAAGCAAAAGCAGCACCGACCCGCATAACCTCCCGGGTCAGCTCCGTGGTCCCCGCGCAGACGGGGGTGGTCCCCGAGCATCTCCGTGTTCATTGGACGCGCGGGCCCGCCCCGTCGGCAAACGATCGTCGCCGACAGGGCGGGATCCGATCGGAATGTTCCTGGGCCGGCACGGTCAACGGCGTTGGCCGCACGGCGATTCGGCGCGGCCGAAGCGTCGGTTCCGGCCCGGCCAGGGCCATGTCAGCGCCCTGCGAGCGGTTTCAGCGGAACGCGGCGGCATTCCTGGCGGCCCAGTCGGCGAAGGGGCGCGGTGCGCGGCCGAGGACTCGTTGGACATCCGGGCTGACACGCAGCTCGGCCGGGCTCGGGGAGCCGAGGATGTCCAGAGTGTCGTCGGCGAGCTCCGCCGGCATGCTCTGGGTCATGGCGGCCTTCGCCTCGTCGCGGGTGAGCTCGTGGAACCTCACCGGCGAGCCCAGCGCGGCGGCGATCGCCTCCGTCTGCTGGCGCGGAGTGATCACCTCCGGGCCGGTCAGCTCGTAGGCGCCGCCGGTGTGCCGGTCATCCAGCAGGCAGGCCGCCGCGACCGCGGCGATGTCCGCCGGGTCGATGATCGGCACCCCGACGTCGCCGAAGGGTGCGGCGACGACCTGTTGCACGCGGACGGACTCGGCCCACCACAGGGCGTTGGAGGCGAAGCCGCCCGGCCGCAGGATGACCCACTCCAGACCGGACTCCCGCAGCGTGTCCTCCAGCGCGCGCATCGCGATCCGCGTGGTGCCGGAGGGCCTGGTCACCACGCCCAGCGTGGAGAGCAGGACGACCCGGCGGACCCCGCCGGCCGCGGCTTCGCCGATGATGTCGGCAGGGTTGGCGCCAGTGGCGTGCAGGTCGCCGGACAGCAGCAGGAACAGCGCCTTCGCCCCGGCCAGCGCGGACTTGAGGCTGTCCGGCTCGGCCAGGTCCGCCACCACATGGCGGACGCCGTCCGGTACCGCCGACGCGTGCCGTGACACCGCCGTCACCTCCTGGCCCGCCTCGGCCAGCGCCTGCGTCAACGGCCGGCCGATGTTCCCGGTGGCTCCGGTCAATACGATCATGATCTGCTCCTTGGCGGATGTCCTCTGTGGCCGTCACGCTAGGAGCACGGACTAACTATTGGTAAGGACATACCTTGAGGTAAGCTCATGACATGGCGGGAGGCGTGCAGCGCAGACAGGCCGAGGTCGGTGAGCGGTATGACGTGTTTCACACCGACTGCCCCGCGCGCGACATGGTCGACCATGTGACCAGCAGGTGGGGCATCTGGGTGCTGATCTCCTTGCGGAGCAACGACCTCCGGTTCTACGAGCTGCGCGAGAGCATCCAGGGCATCAGCGAGAAGATGCTCGCCCAGACCCTGCGCGCGCTGGTTCAGGACGGCCTGATCTGGCGGGAGGTCGAGCCGACGTCGCCGCCCCAGGTCACCTACGGGCTGACCGAGTTCGGCCGGGACATCGGCGAGCCGCTGACGGAGCTGTTCGACCGGATCACACGGCGGCTGTCGCCGACCACCGCGGGATAGCGCGGTTGCGGGCTGGTGCACATCCGCGGCGAGTGCACATCCGCGACTGACGCACATCCGCAACAGGTGCACATCCGCGACGCGAAGGGTGACGTGCTGAGCGGTTGATCAGGTCCGCCGGACGGTTCGCCGGCGCTCTCGCTCTCGCGCCTGGCGGTCAGGATGGCCGTACTTCGTCCTGGACTTCGTCGAAGAGGGCGAGGGCTTCGGCGGGGTCCGGGCTCACGAGGCGTTCCAGGCCGGTCGTCGTGATCTTCGCCCACCCGCCGGCCCGTGCCCACATCTGTTCCTCGAAGGCACGGACGGCCTCGTCGAGATCTCCGGGGCCTGTGGCGATGGACTCGGCGAGTTCGGCGCCTTCCAGCATCGCGAGGTTCGCGCCCGCCCCCAACGGGGGCATCAGATGGGCGGCGTCGCCCAAGAGCGTCACCCCGGGGACATGGGCCCAGGTGTGGGACACGGGCAGGGCATAGAGGGGACGGTGGACAAAGGCGCTGCCGTGGCGGAGGAGGTCGAGGACGGGAGCGGCCCAGCCGTCGAACAGGGCCAGCAGACTCGATCGCGCGGCCTCGGCGTCGGCCAGGTCCAGGTCCAGATCCAGGCTCTTGTGCCAGTCCAGGTTCTCGTGCCAGTCCAGCGGCGCGCGGAACTGCGCGTACACCTTGACGTGCCCGCCGCTGTTGCGCTGGGCGACGAGCGCTCGGTTCACGCCGTACACAGCCACGGAACCGTCGCCGATCAGCCGGGCGAGATCGGGGTGGCGGGTGTCGACGTCGTCCAGGGCGGTCTCGACCAAGGTGACGCCGGTGTAGTGCGGCGTCACCGACGAGACCGCCGGACGGATCCGGGACCAGGCACCGTCCGCGCCGACCACGAGGTCGAACGTCTCCTGCCGCCCGTCCGCGAAGTGGACCAGTACGCCATCGCGGGTCCCCGGCACCACCCGCGTCACGCCCTGCCCCCACCGGACGTCAAGAGGGCCGAGCAGCAGGTCACGGAGTTGCCCGCGGTCGATCTCGGGATTGGCCCGGTCATCCGGCTGGGGCCGCCAGTCGCGCAGGACCGTCCCGGCCGTGTCCAGGATGCGCATCGCCTGCCCCTCGGGACGGGACAGCGTCCGGAACTCCGCCAGCAGCCCCGCCTTCTCCAGCGCGAGTTGGCCCAGCCCTTCGTGCAGGTCCAGCGTGCCGCCCGGGGGGGCGGGCGTCGGGGGCCGGATCGCGTTCGAGGACGGCGACGGGGACGTCATGGCGGTGCAGGACGCGGGCGAAGGTAAGGCCGGCAGGACCGCTCCCGACCACGGCGATGCGATGTCTCATGTCGATACACTGTATTGATTCATTACGATGCATCGCAACCGTACGATGTGAACCATGACTGTGTGGGACCGGCCGGAGCCGCCGACTCGCCCCGTGCCGCTCGACCGGGAGCGGATCGTCGCCGCCGCCATCGCGCTGGCCGACGAGGACGGGCTGAAGGCGGTATCGGTGCGCAAGGTCGCCGCCCGGCTGGACGCCGGTCCGATGCGGCTGTACGGATACATCGCCACCAAGGAGGAGCTGTTCGACCTCATGGTGGACGAGGTCCACGCCGAGATTCTCCCCGAGGAGGAGCCCGGCGACTGGCGGGAGGCGCTGCGCGTCCTCGCCCACCGCACCAGGCAGACCGCTCTCCGCCATGAATGGCTGGCCGACCTGCTCGGCGGCCGCCCGACCCTGGGCCCGAACGGCCTCGCCGTGGCCGAGTCCACGCTGGCCCCCCTCGACGGCCTCGCCGACATCGACACCGTCATGCGCGCCGTGGAGACCGTCAGCGCCTACTTCACCGGCGCGATCAGGCGTGAGATCGCGAACCTGCGGGCCGAGCGCGCCACGGGCCTGTCCAAGCACGACTGGCAGCGCGCCTCCGGGCCGCATCTGACGAGAATGCTGGCCACGGGCAGCTTCCCGGTGCTGACCAAAGCCGTGTACGACGGCACGGACGTGGACGCCGAGGCATCCTTCGCGACCGGCCTGGACTGGGTCCTCGACGCCGTGGCCGCCAAACTCACCCCGCCGCCGGTGTGACGCCCGGCTCTTGCCGAATCTGAGCGAGGTCGCGGCCGGCGTCCACGGGCCGTGCGGGCTCGCGCCGCCCCCACTTCATGGCGTCGGTGGTGCCATCGGGGCGCCGGGAGCGTCCGCTTCCAGGTAGCGCATGTTCCACCGCACCACGGCGGGGAGCGGGCCCGAGATAGGCCCGTGGGCCCTAGGAATGGGGCCTTGCGCGTACGTACCGTGCCGACGTATACGGCACGGCTGGACGCCTGGGCCGGACATCTTGAGCGGTTCGGCTGGAAGGGTTTCCCCGTGTCGGAGTCACAGGACTTGGCGTTCCGGGCCGGCATACCAACGCACCGTTGGGAGTTGCCGAGATCACTCGCCGTGACCCGGTTTCTGCTCTATCTGATGTGCGCCCTGACGCTGCTGGGCGGCATCGGCGTGCTGAACTCGCTGCTGGAACTGGGCACTCGCGTCACGCCGACGCTCTCTCTGCTGGCGCTGTACGCGGTGGCGCCGGGTATCGCCGCCGTGATCCTGGCGCGGCGCCTGTGGACCGGTGGGAAAGCCGTCTGGCTCGCGTTGATCGCTCTCCAGGCATGGCTGCTGATCGGCAGCATCGTCAATCTGTACGGGGGCTCGGCGCGCGGGCTCAGCCAACTGCTGCTGCCGGGTGCACTGCTGGCGCTGGTCGGTGCGGGTACCAGCCGGGCCTGGTTCGAACTGCCCGCGGAACAGAGGGCGGTGAGGCCGCGATGGACGCGCGAGCGGTTGCGCCGGGACGCGATCCCGTCGACTCCGCACGTGATCGGCTGGCGCCGGAACCGCGGTCAGACGACGGCCGAGTACGCGGGCATGATCGGCCTGGTGGCCCTGATCATCGGCGCGCTTGTTCTCAGCGGCGTGGGACCCCAAATCGCGAACGGCCTCCAGACAGCGGTCTGCAACATCCTCGGCAGCTCCTGTGAAAGCGACACGGTCGCCGGGGGCGGCGGCGAGTCGGGCGGCGGCGAGTCGGGCGGTGGCGAGTCGGGCG
The DNA here is from genome assembly GCF_055639435.1 of Streptomyces sp. NPDC039430. Taxonomy (NCBI): domain Bacteria; kingdom Bacillati; phylum Actinomycetota; class Actinomycetes; order Kitasatosporales; family Streptomycetaceae; genus Streptomyces; species Streptomyces sp. NPDC039430. Next base: position 219,682 of record NZ_JBVKAK010000009.1, read on the forward strand.
GTGGCGGTGACTCCGACGGCGGGAACAACGGCGGTGGTGACTCGGGCGGCGGCTCAAACGGCGGGGGTTCGGACGGTGGGTCCGACAGCGGAGGCTCGGACGGCGGAGGGTCCGACGGGGGCTCCGACGGAGGCGGGTCGGACGGCGGGGGGTCCAACGGTGGTTCCGACGGCGGCGGGTCCGACGGTGGGGGGTCCAACGGCGGAAGCTCGGACGGTGGGTCCGACGGCGGAAGCTCCAACGGCGGCGGGTCCAACGGCGGAGGAAGTTCCAACGGCGGCTCCAACGGCGACGGGTCTGACGGAGGCGGGTCCAACGGAGGCGGCTCCAACGGAGGCGGGTCGGACGGAGGCGGGTCCAACGGAGGCGGCTCCAACGGAGGCGGGTCGGACGGCGGAGGCTCCGACGGCGGGGGCTCCAACGGAGGCGGGTCGGACGGCGGAGGCTCCGACGGCGGGGGGTCCGACGGAGGCGGCTCGGACGGCGGCAGCTCTGACGGCGGTGGGTCCGACGGCGGTTCGGACAGCGGCGGGTCCAGCGGCGGCGTTGAGTGCAACCCCGTCATGGCCCCCTGGGGCATCATGCAGAGCTGCACAGAAACAAACACCGGCGGCTCCGACAGCGGCGGAGGCTCCAACGGCGGAAGCTCCAACGGGGGCGGCTCCAACGGGGGCGGCTCCGACGGCGGTGGGTCCGACGGCGGAAGCTCCGACGGCGGAAGCTCGGACGGCGGAAGCTCGGACGGCGGAAGCTCGGACGGCGGCGGATCAAACGGCGGCGGATCAGACGGCGGTTCAGACAGCGGCGGGTCCAGCGGCGGCGTCGAGTGCAACCCCGTCATGGCCCCCTGGGGCATCATGCAGAGCTGCACAGAAACAAACACCGGCGGCTCCGACAGCGGCGGAGGCTCCAGTGGCGGCTCGGGCGGAAGCAGCGGCGGCAAGAACGACGACAAGAAGGATGACAACAACAAAGACGACAACAAAGACGACGACCAGGACGACGACAAGAAGAATGACTGCCTGAACGGTTCCAAGGTCGCGTTCTCCGGCCCGGTGAGCACGGGCGCAGCCGGTGATGGGCGCTACACGCTTGCCTCGGCTGCGGTTCGTACGCGTGTGGGCGCCGGGGGTGTTGTCGTCAGCGGCGTCGCGCTCGCGGCCGATCCCGGAAGCGCTTCGGCGATGGACATGGTTCAGTCACTGTCCGGATTCTCTATCGCTGGCGTCGATACGTACCAAGACGCGGAGGACAGGCTCCGCAACGCTCTCGGGCTCACTGATGAGCCGAGGCCAGAGCCGGAGCCCGAACCGGAGCCGGAACCGGAGCCAGGTGGGGGAAATTGCTCCGAGCGCCCGAACCCGATGACCGCGCTGGACGACGTCCCGAAATACGGCTCCACCGACAGGAAGGACTGGGCGCAGAAGGTCGAGGAGATCGCTCGCCAGAACCCGCTGACGAAGGACTTCACCGCCCAGGACGCGCTCATCGTCGCCGACTACACCGGCTCCTGGGCCGAGGACGCGAACAAGTACCTGCGTGGTCAGCCGATCCCCGGCAGCCGTGCGAATTCGGTCCCGAAGTTCATCGAGCGCATGGACCGCGCTCTGGACCATCTGCCGCCGGTCGATGGGACGTTCTACCGGGGCACGTTCATGCCGGACGAGTTGCTGGAGAGGTTCGCCAACGGTGACGAGGTCGAGATGCCCGAGTACCTCAGCACGTCCAGCGACCCCGCCAAGGCCGACCGCGCCGCCGAAAACGCGAAGAGCAACGGCAGGAAGGGCGAGAATGTCGTGCTCGAAGTCACTACGGACAACGGCCGCAACATCGATCCCCTTTCCCGCTACCAGGGCAAGGAGTCGGAAGTCCTCATCCCGCGCGGCGGCAAATTCGTGAAGACGGGCGAGAAGACGAAAATCATCGGTGGCAAGGAATACAAGGTCATCGAGGTGAAGCAGGTCGGTTGAGCCTTGCGTACGGCTCTGTGCGGTGGCCGGCCGGTCACCGCACAAAGACGTACGCCACCAGCGGCCGACTTTTCAATCGGCGATTCACCACCCCGGGTTAACCGACCATCCCAACACCACCACCAC
>NZ_JBVKAK010000009.1:221787-436979 GCF_055639435.1 Streptomyces sp. NPDC039430
GGTGCGGGGGGGGGGAGGGAAGGAGGGGGGGGTGGGGGGGGAGGGGGGGGTTTGGCGGGGGGGGGGGGGGGGGGGGGGGGGGGGGGGGGAAACGCGGCGGAGCCGTACGCCGCCGGCGGCCGGCTTGCCGATCGGCGATTCGCCACCCTGGTTCAGCCGACCGTCCGAACGCCGCCACCGCACATTCACACCGATCTTCCAACGGTCCCGCCGATCCCGTTACGCTCGCCAACCAGAACTCCTGATCGATTTGCACCACGCGAGCGACGAGGAGCGACGAGAACGGCCTCCGGGCACTGGCGTTCATACGGTTAGACTCACGCGCGACCGCACTGGGAAGACAGGGGAGGAAGTGGCGGATGGGGCAAGCGAGAAAGATCGTGCTGTACGCGGTCGCCGTCTTCGTGCTGTACACGATCATCACGTCGCCTGCCAGGGCCGCCGATCTTGTCCAGGTAGGGTTCGAGGGCATATCGAGCGCCGCCCAGGGTGTGGGCGAGTTCATGTCCGAGCTCATCAACTGATCGACACTCGGCCACGGCCACGGCCCCGCACGCACCCCCTCTGTCTCTTCTCCGCGTCCCCCAAGGAGTGCCCGTGATCCGCCACCTGGTCCTCTTCAAGCTCAATGAGGGTGTCTCGCGTGAGGAGCCGCGCGTCGTCGCGGGGGTGAAGGCCTTCAAGGAGCTCGACGGGCAGGTGCCCGAGCTGGAGGTCTGGGAGTGCGCCTGGAACATCAGCGACCGCCCGATCGCCTATGACTTCGCCATCAACGCGGCGGTCGCCGACCACGCCGCGCTCCAGCGCTACCTGGACCACCCCGCGCACCAGGCGGGCGTCGCACAGTGGCGTGAATTCGCCACCTGGGTGATCGCCGACTACGAGTTCTGAGCCGTCCGCCTCCTCGCCCCACACCCATTCGGTGTGGGGTTTTTGGGTTTATTGCTCCATCTTGCCGTCAACACGGTTTTTTCAGGTGCTTGCACACAGTGGACATGTCTTGTGATGCTATGACCGCTTTTGACGGATGAGTTGACGTAGTCGACCGCAAAGGGGTGGCGTCACCGTGCCGGCCAGTACTACGCCTCAACTGCTGCCCCAGATCGAGACCGAGCCCCGCCCCGCGGCGCAGAGCCGCGGCGCGGACACCAGGGCACTGACCCAGGTCCTCTTCGCCGAGCTGAAGGGGCTGGAACCGGGCAGCGAGGAACACACCCGGGTACGCGGAGCGCTCATCGAGGCGAATCTGCCGCTGGTGCGCTACGCGGCGGCCCGGTTCCGCAGCCGTAACGAGCCCATGGAGGATGTCGTCCAGGTCGGCACGATCGGTCTGATCAACGCCATCGACCGGTTCGACCCGGACCGCGGGGTGCAGTTCCCGACCTTCGCGATGCCGACCGTCGTCGGCGAGATCAAACGCTACTTTCGGGACAATGTCCGGACGGTCCATGTCCCGCGGCGGCTGCACGAGCTGTGGGTACAGGTCACCGGCGCGACAGAGGACCTGACGACGGCCCACGGCCGCTCCCCCACCACCGCCGAGATCGCCGAGCGGCTGAAGATCTCCGAGGACGAGGTACTGGCCTGCATCGAGGCGGGGCGCTCGTACCACGCGACCTCGCTGGAGGCCGCCCAGGAGGGCGACGGACTGCCGGGCCTGCTGGACAGGCTCGGCTACGAGGACCCGGCGCTGGCCGGGGTCGAGCACCGCGATCTGGTGCGGCATCTGCTCGTACAGCTGCCCGAGAGGGAACAGCGGATCCTGATGCTGCGCTACTACAACAACCTGACGCAGTCGCAGATCAGTCAGGAATTGGGGGTTTCCCAGATGCACGTGTCAAGGCTTCTGGCCCGAAGCTTTGCACGACTGCGATCCGCAAATCGGATCGAGGCGTAACCCTCAGGGGTAGACCCACTTCGACTCCCCTTCACGGTCCGAAAAGCCCCACACCCCCTCTTTCCAGGGCGGATTCAGCGCTTACTTGTCGACATGTCACTACAGCGTGTTGCCGACATGTGACATTCTGCTGGAACCGCGTTTGCCGCAGTCCCGGCTCCGGTATTCAGGTGGAGGCTGCGTTCCACCGACGGGAGCGGCCGACGCGACCGTCCGCGACCTCAAGGGGGTGGCATGTCCGTAGAACAGGGCAGCTCGAAGGTGCTCACGCTCACAAAGAGCGCTCCCGCGCCCGATGCTCTCGACCACGTGGTCCAGCCGCGTGTGTCCCAGCCGGAAGCCATCGACACCCGCACTCTGTCCCGCTCCCTGTTCCTGCGGCTCGCCGTGCTCGATCAGGACAGCCCGGAGCGCACCTACGTACGTGACACCCTCATCGAGCTGAATCTGCCGCTGGTGCGTTACGCGGCGGCCCGGTTCCGCAGCCGTAACGAGCCGATGGAGGACATCGTCCAGGTCGGCACCATCGGCCTGATCAAGGCGATCGACCGGTTCGACTGCGAACGCGGCGTGGAATTCCCGACGTTCGCGATGCCGACCGTCGTCGGCGAGATCAAACGGTTCTTCCGGGACACCTCGTGGTCGGTGCGGGTGCCGCGCCGGCTCCAGGAGTTGCGGCTCGCGCTGACGAAGGCCAGCGACGAGCTGGCGCAGAAGCTCGACCGTTCGCCGACCGTCCCCGAACTCGCCACCGTACTGGGCGTGTCGGAGGAGGACGTGGTCGACGGCCTCGCGGTCGGCAACGCGTACACCGCTTCCTCGCTGGACTCGCCCTCTCCGGAGGACGACGGCGGGGAGGGCTCGCTCGCGGACCGGCTCGGCTACGAGGACATGGCGCTTGAGGGCGTCGAGTACCGCGAGTCGCTCAAGCCGCTCCTCGCCAAACTGCCGCCTCGCGAGCGGCAGATCATCATGCTCCGGTTCTTCGCGAACATGACCCAGTCGCAGATCGGCGAAGAGGTGGGCATCTCCCAGATGCATGTCTCGCGGCTGCTGACCCGTACGCTCGCGCAGCTGCGGGAAGGGCTGATCTCGGACTGAGGCCCGCGGACCCCGCCCCTCGCCCGTTCTCGGGCGATGTCGCGGGCGGGGTTCGGAGACGACCGTAGGTACGGGAACGACCCGACGTACGGGAACGACCTGGGAGCCGGGAATGACCCGGCACTCGGAGACGACCCGCGATGCGGAGACGAGGAAGCGTCAGGCGAAGGCCAGCCAGGCCACCACGGCCAGAACCACGACGGCCGCGACCACGCCGACGATCACTCCGACCTTCGGCCCGCTCTGCTGGGGCGGCGCCTGCCGGCGCTGCGGCTCGCCGTCGTCGACGAACGCACGGAACATCTGGGTGCTGCCCGCGGGGTCGGGATTGCCCTCGGGGCCCTGCGGGGCATGGGGGTTGTGTGCCATACGCCAGGACCCTAGCGAACGCGCGGATCCCGTCCAACGCCGGGCCCGCCGCTGACTGATCTGGCGCCGCCCCGTCCGCCGCCCGCCCGCCGTCCTGTCCACCGCGCCGGTCATTGACTTCGCCCATGCAAAGCCTTTTGGGTTCCTTTACTCCACTCGGCCCGATTTCGTTTGCCTGCAGCAACCAACGGCTTCTATGGTTCTATGGTTGCCCCAAGCAACAAGATGTCGGGAGGGCCCATGGCCGCAGCACACAGTCAGTACGCGGAGCTGGCCCGACAGATCAGTGCCATCGGCGCCGTCAAACGGGGGCTGGCGCGCATCCTGCCCGCCGAGTGCCCGGCCGGCACCGCCGCCGTACTGACCCTGCTCGACCGGCACGGCGAGATGCGGATGAGCCGCCTCGCCGAGCTGCTCGCCGTCGACATGTCGGTGACCAGCAGGCATGTCGCCCACGCCGCCGAGCGCGGCTGGATCGAACGGTCCCCCGACCCCGCGGACAAGCGCTCCCGCATCCTGCGGCTCACCCCGGCGGGCCAGGAGCTGATCGACGAGCTCGCCCGGCGGACGACGGAGATGTTCGCGCGCACGCTCGACGACTGGACCGACGACGAGGTCGGGCAGCTGGTCACGATGCTGGAGCGGCTGCGCAGCAGCTTCGGCGACTGCCGGGACTGGCGTTACCAAGATTCGTACACCCGTACACCCATGCGGCAAGAGACGTAAGACAAGGAATTCAATGGCTACGACCACACCAGCGGGTGTGCGGGGCGGCCACGCCAAGCACGGAGGCGGCGCCCCCGCCTCCGCGAGCGGCGCGCCGATGACACACCGTCAGATCATGGAGGCGCTCTCCGGGCTGCTTCTGGGCATGTTCGTCGCGATCCTGTCGTCGACGATCGTCTCCAACGCCCTGCCGGAGATCATCTCCGACCTGGGCGGCGGACAGAGCGCCTACACCTGGGTGGTGACCGCGTCGCTGCTGGCGATGACGGCGACCACCCCGCTGTGGGGCAAGCTCTCCGACCTCTTCAGCAAGAAGCTCCTGGTTCAGATAGCCCTGATCATCTATGTCTCGGGCTCGATCGTGGCCGGCCTCTCGCAGAACGCCGGGATGCTGATCGCCTGCCGGGTGTTCCAGGGCATCGGCGTCGGCGGTCTCTCCGCCCTCGCCCAGATCGTCATGGCCGCGATGATCGCCCCGCGCGAGCGCGGCCGGTACAGCGGCTACCTCGGCGCGACCTTCGCCGTCGCCACCGTCGGCGGTCCGCTGCTCGGCGGCGTCATCACCGACACCTCGTGGCTGGGCTGGCGCTGGTGCTTCTACGTCGGCGTCCCGTTCGCCGTCATCGCGCTGATCGTCCTCCAGAAGACCCTCAAGCTCCCGGTCGTCAAGCGCGAAGGAGTCAAGGTCGACTGGTTCGGCGCCTTCTTCATCAGCGCGGCCGTCTCGCTGCTGCTGGTCTGGGTCACCTTCGCGGGCAACAAGTACGACTGGATCTCGTGGCAGACGTACGCGATGGTCGGCGGATCGGTTCTGCTCGGCGCCGTGTTCATCCTCGTCGAGTCGAAGGCGCGCGAGCCGATCATCCCGCTGCGGCTCTTCCGCAACCGCACGATCACGCTGGCCTCGCTGGCCTCGCTCTTCGTCGGTATCGCGATGTTCGCCGGCACGGTCTTCTTCAGCCAGTACTTCCAGCTGGCCCGCGACAAGTCGCCGACGATGTCCGGTGTCATGACCATCCCGATGATCGGTGGTCTGTTCATCTCCTCCACCGTCTCCGGCATGATCATCACCAAGACGGGACGCTGGAAGATCTGGCTGGTCAGCGGTGGTGTGCTGGTGACGGCCGGGCTCGGGCTGCTGGGCACCCTGCGGTACGACACCCCGTACTGGCACATGGCGATCTACATGGCGCTGATGGGTCTCGGCGTCGGCATGATGATGCAGAACCTGGTCCTGTGCACACAGAACCAGGTCTCGCCCGAGGACCTCGGCGCCGCCAGCTCCACCGTCACCTTCTTCCGCTCGCTGGGCGGTGCGGTCGGTGTCTCGGCGCTGGGCGCGGTGCTGGGCAACCGGGTCACGCACTACGTCAAGGAGGGGCTGGCCGACCTCGGCCCGCAGGGCGCGGCCCTGGGCCATGGCGGCACCGGTGGCGGCGGCATCCCGAACCTGGACACGCTGCCCGCCCCGATGCGGCAGGTCATGGAGGTGGCGTACGGCCACGGCGTCGGCGATGTCTTCCTCTACTCGGCACCGGCCGCGCTGATCGCGCTGCTGCTGACGCTGTTCATCAAGGAGGTCGCGCTGAAGACGCGCGCCGGCGGGGAGACCGCGGAGGTGGCGGCTACCGCCGCGCCGACCGGGCCTGTCGCGACGACCGCCGAGATACCCGCGATATCCGCGATACCCGAGGTGGCGGCGGTACCCGCGGCGAGGGGGTCTGGAATGGCGGGGTCTGGAATGGCGGGCCCCGGAATGGCGGGCTCCGGAATGGCGGGCTCCGGGATGACAGCGGCTTCTGGAGGGACCATGGCAGCTGGACCGGCCGAATCGGCTGGATCACCGTTCGCGGCGGCATCCGCGCCGGGCACCGCCGTACAGGGTGTGGTGCTCGGTTCCGAGGGCACGCCGGTGCCCCGCGCCGCCGTCACCCTGATATCCCTGGCCGGGCGCCAGCTGGCCCGCTCGGTCGCCCAGTCCGACGGCGGCTATGTCCTGGACGCGCCGGGCGCCGGCTCGTACGTACTGATCGCCTCCGCCGACGGCTTCCAGCCGCAGGCGTCCACGGTGGTCGTCGGGGACGGACCGCTCTCGTACGACATCCTGCTCTCCGGTACGAGCGGCCTCACCGGGGTGGTGCGCGCCGCGGACGGCGGGTACCCGGTCGAGGGCGCGATGGTGATCGTGACCGATGTGCGCGGCGATGTGCTGGCCACCGGGAAGTCGTCCGAGCAGGGCGAGTTCGGCTTCAGTGAGCTGGTCCCCGGATATGTGACCGTCGCGGTGAACGCGACTGGCTACCGCCCGCTGGCCCTGCCGGTGGAGATAGGCGGCCAGGGCGTCACCCGTGTCGAGGCGGTCCTCCTCTCCGGCGCCCTGGTGCAGGGCACGGTCAGGGCGGGCGCGGCCCGCCGCCCGGCGCATGACGCCCGGGTGACGCTGGTCGACGCGGCCGGAAACGTGGTCGCGACGGCGACGACCGGCGAGGACGGGGCGTACGCCTTCGCCGACCTGGACTCCGGCGAGTACACGGTCATCGCGACCGGCTACCCGCCGGTGGCGGGCTCGCTGACGGTCACCGGCCGCGGGGTCGACGGCCACGACATCGAACTCGCCCACCCCGGCGAGTAGTCGAAACCCCCCGGACCGCGCGGCGCTTGTAGCGGGCGGCGCGCCGGTCGGGTGCGGAAACGGGCTCCGGTTGCGGGGGCGGCGGTGGGCAGGGGACGGCCTGTCGTCGCACCCCGGCCGGGGCCCGGCTCTTTGTGGGACTGACCGAGGGACGAGGGAGAGAGAAACGGGATGGGCGGGACGGGCGGAATGGGACTTCGCGGACAGGTACGGACGCGGGACGGCTGGGCCGTACAGCACGCGGTCGTGACCATGACCGATATGAGCGGTACGCAGGTGCTGCGGCAGGACGCCGACGAGAACGGCTCGGTACGGACCGACGCGGCGCTGGCGCCGGGCCCGTACACCGTCGTCGTGACGGCCGTCGGCTACGCGCCCGTCGCCTCCACGGCGCTGGTCACGGCGAGCGGGCGTGCCGAGCTGGGCACGGTCATCCTCGCCAGGCAGGGCGGGGTCGAACTGCCGCCACCGGGCGCCTGGAGCCTGGATCCGGCGCATTCCGCGGTGAGCGCGGTGGCCCAGCACCTGGGGATCTCCAGCGTGCGCGGGAGGTTCACGGAGTTCGGCGGACGGATCGAGATCGCGGAGGGTACGGCGGGTGCGGCGGGCACGGGGAGCGCGGGGAGCGCGGGTGCCTCGGGGGGCGCGGGCGGCGCGTTCGGAGTTGAGGCGTCGCGCGTCGACGCGGTCATCAGCGCGGCGAGCATCGACACCGGCAACGCGCTGCGGGACAAGCACCTCAAGTCGCCCGACTTCCTGGACGTGGAGCGCTTCCCGGAGATCACGTACAGCAGTACGGGGCTGACTCCGGCGGGCCCGGACCGCTGGACCGTGCACGGACAGCTGTCGCTGCACGGGGTCGTACGCGAAGTGGACCTGGACCTGAGCTACCTGGGCACCGGGCCCGACCCGTGGGGCGGGGTACGGGCGGCCTTCCGCGCGACCACGGAACTGCACCGGGAGGACTTCGCCATGAACTACAACCAGGTGGTGCAGGCGGGGATCTCCGCGATCGGGACGACGCTGCGGGTGGAGCTGGACATCCAGGCGGTACAGGGCGAGAGCCTGCCGGGTGTGTGATCGCGGGGCGGGGGGCAACTCGGGCGAGAGGGAGTGGGCAGTGGGTGGTTCGCGGCGGCTCGCGCGAGGGGCATGGTTCGTGGCGGGGGGTTCGTGGCGGGGGGTTCGCGGCGGGGGGTTCGCGGCGGGGGGTTCGCGGCGGGGGGTTCGCGGCGGGCGGGCTCCCAGGTCGTAGGCTGCGCGGCATGGCATCGAATATCGCAACGAATACGGCCGTTGACCTCGCCGGGCTGCTGGAGTTCGTACGCCCCAGGCACCGCGCGATCCTGCTGACCACCCGTTCCGACGGCCGGCCGCAGGGCTCGCCGCTCGCCTGTGGGGTCGACGACTCGGGCCGGATCGTCGTCTCCACGTACCCCGAGCGCGCCAAGACGCGGAACGCCAAGCGGGACGAGCGGGTGAGCGTGATCGTTCTGTCGGACGACTGGAACGGCCCGTGGGTCCAGGTCGACGGTACGGCCGAGGTGATCGACTCCCCGGAGTCGGTCGAGCCGCTGGTCGAGTACTACCGGAACATCGCGGGCGAGCACCCCGACTGGGACGAGTACCGGGAGGCGATGGTGAAGCAGGGGAAGTCCATCATCCGGATCACCCCGGAGCGCTGGAGTCCACTCGCCACCGGCGGCTTCCCGGCCCGTCTCGTCTCGTAGTCCCCGGGCATGGGGCTCCGTCCCGGGCCCCGTGCCCCTCGCGTCGCGGGCCCGTACCGGCTGTGCGTCCCGGGCCCGTGCCCCTCACTTCCCGGGCACCGTACCCGCTCGCGTCGCGGGCCTCGTACCCGCCCGCGTCCCGGAGTCGTCCGTGCCCGCCCGTGTCGCGGAGTCGTCCGTGCCCGCCTGCCTCCCGGGGGCTATGCCCGCTCGCGTCGCGGAGCCCGTCCTCCGGGCTCGGCGCCGGGTCCGTCCTCCGGCTCGGCGCCGGGTCCGTCCTCCGGAGCGGCACGGGGCGCGGCGGCGGCCCGGTCGCGATCCCGCATCGTCTCGATGCCCGCGATGAGCAGCTCGATCGCGAACGTGAAGTCGCGTTGGCGCATCTCCGCCACCGTATCGCCGCCACGCGCCTCCATCAGTTCGTCCGCGCTCTCGAACGATTCCTGGAACCGCGGCTGTTCGTTGATCGCGCCCATCGCCTGCCGGAAGTACTCGTCCTGGCTCAGCCCGGCGTCGGCGCAGCGCTGTACGAAGTGGCCCTCGATCGTGCCGAATCCGTAGACGAACTGGAAGACCGCGGACAGCCCGCCCATCCGGTCGTGCGGCGCCAGGCCCGTCCTGTCCATGACGGTCTGGACGGCCGCCGAGAAGGCCATCGAGTGCGGGCCGATGTTCAGATATCTGCCGACGAGCGGCGAGACCCAGTGGTGCCTGACCAGCACCGCCCGGTAGCTGGTGGCCAGTTCGCGCAGCTGGTCGCGCCAGTCGGCGTCCTCGTCCGTCATATCGGGGACCAGGACCTCGCCGAAGACGGAGTCCAGGGCGAGTTCGAGGAGGTCGTCCTTGGTGTCGACGTACCAGTAGAGGGACATGGCGGTCACCCCCAGCTCCGCGGCCAGCCGCCGCATGGAGAACTTCGCCGGGCCCTCCGCGTCGAGGAGCCGTACCGAGACTGCTGTTATGCGGTCGCGGTCCAGGCCGGCGGGATGGTCCGAGTTCTCGCTTCTGCGGCCGCGGCCCGCGGGCTTGCCCTCCAGCCATACGCTGGTACGGGTCGGCCGCTTGTCGCGATCGGCTTCCGGCACCATGGGTGAGCCTCCTCGGTTCCCGTCGGCCGGGCTTCGGCCGGACTCCGCTTTCTTGGCCGGCTCGGGCTCCCGGCCGGCCAAGCCCCGCCGGCGACGACCAGGTCATCGATAGCGGGAGCCCGGACGCCTGCCGCTCTTCCGATGCTATGCCGCTCCCGACACGGAGTCCGACGAGGCGCCGGACGCGGATCCGGCCGGAGACCCGGACGCGGACCCGGACGAAGACCCGGACGTGGACCTGGGCCGGGACCCGGACGGCGAGGCCGACGAAGCGCCCGGCGAAAAACCCGAGGCGCCAGCGGCTCCCGGGGCACCAGGGGCTCCCGGGCCCCCCGGCGTGGGCCTCGCGCGCTCGGCCCTGCGCAACAGCAGCGCGGCCAGCAGACCGCCCACCAGCACGGCCACGGCCCCGACCAGCTGGCTCGTCTCCAGGCTCGACGCGAACGCGTCGGAGATGCTCAGCCGCTCCCCCTCCCCGTCCGCCGCCGCGAGCGCGGCAGGCAGCGAGGCGCCCCCCACCGCCGCCGGGACGAGCGCGGCGAAGCGGGAGTTGAGCACGGCGCCCAGGACGGCGACCCCGAGACCGTTGCCGAACTCGCCCAGCGTGCCGTTGATGCCCGCGCCGACCCCCGCCTTCTCCGGCGGGATCGCGCTCATGATGGCGTTCGCCATGGCCGGCATGGAGAGGGCGACACCCGCGCCCATCACGACCAGGCCGAGAAGCATCCCGCCGTACCCATGGGCGCCGAGCACCGCGATCGCGGCGAGCCCGGCGGACACCAGGACCATGCCGAGCGCGATGGTGCCCGGGGTGCCCAGCTTGCGCACGGCCAGCGCGCCGACGCCCACGAGGTTCAGGACGACGACGCTGACCGCGAGCGGCGCGGTACGCAGACCGGCGTCCAACGGCCCGTAGCCCAGTACGAACTGAAGATGCTGGGTCAGCAGGAAGAGCGATCCGGTCATCCCGAAGGAGACCAGGATGGCCCCCGCAACCGCCCCGACGAAGCGCTGGTCGCGGAAGAAGTGCATGTCCAGCATCGGATACGGGACGCGCAGCTCCCAGAGGACGAACAGGCCGAGAACGAGCAGGCCGAGGGAGGCCGAGACCAGCACCTGACCGGAGTGCCAGCCGTGGTCGGGCCCCGAGATGATCGCGTAGACGACGGCGGTCATGCCGATGGTGGAGAGCAGCGCGCCGAGCAGATCAGGACGGTCGCCCTCCTTGCTCTTCGACTCCGGTACGAGCGCGACGACCGCGATCACTCCGAGCACCGCGACCGGGATGTTGATCAGGAAGATCGCTCCCCACCAGAAGTGGTCGAGCATGGCCCCGCCGATCAGCGGACCGGCGGCCCAGCCGACGGAGTTGACGGTCGACCAGATACCGATCGCCCTCACGCGCTCGGTGTCGTCGAACAGCTGGACCACGACGGCGAGGGTCGTGGTGATCAGCAGCGCGCCCCCGACGCCCATTCCGGCGCGGGCCGCGATCAACTGGCCGCTGGACTGGGCGAGTCCGGCGGCCAGCGAGCCGATCCCGAACAGTACGAGACCCACGATCAGCAGTTTCTTGCGGCCGTACCGGTCGGCGGCGTTGCCCGCGGTGAGCAGCAGGCCCGACTGGACCAGGGAGTAGGCGTTGATCATCCACTGGATGTCGGCGGTGGAGGCGTGCAGTTCACGGGTGAGGGACGGGATCGCGACACCGAGGACGGTGTTGTCGAGCAGCACGGTGAGCTGGGCGAGACAGATGACACCGAGGATCAGCCAGCGCTGCGGGTGTCGTGCGGGGGCGGTGTGGTGCTCGGCGGCTGTCGCCGTCATGAGGACTCCTTGTACGGTGTACAGGAACAGTCGCTGTACACCGTACAAGAGCCTCCTTTACGTCGTATAGCTTCTCTTTCCGCCAGCGGGTGCCGGCCCACCGAGTGCCGGCCTACCGGCGCCGGCCCACCGAGTGCCGACCTGCCGGGTGCCGGCCGGCTGGGGGCCTCGCCGAGACGGTTCCCTGCCCGCCGGGACCGTGCCGGACAGACCTGTCAGGCCTCCTGGGTCAGGTCGTAGAGGGTCGCGCCGTCCACGGTGACCTTCTTGAAGGTGGACTCCACCCAGGTGGAGATCGCGGAGTTGGAACCGCCGAAGCCGCCGCCTCGGCCGCCGCCACCGCCTCCCCCACCCTCGACTCCAGTGCCGCCACCGCTGCCGGCGCCACCGCTCTCGCCCTCGCCGCTCGACAGGAAGTAGTGGATCTTCCCGTCCGCGACGTACTGCTTGAACTGGTCGAGGGTCGGGGACGGATCGCTGCCATTGAAGCCGCCGATCGCCATGACGGGCTTCTCGGTGGCGAGTTGGTAGCTGGCCGCGTTCTGGGAGCCGATGGTCGCGGCGACCCAGGTGTAGTCGGACGCGTCCTTCTTGAGCGCGGCCTCGGCCTCGGAGCTGACGGACTGGCCGTTGAGGAGGCCGCCCATGCCGCCTCCACCACCTCCGCCGCCCCTGCCGCCCATACCGCCCTGGCCACCCTCAGGCAGCGCGCCGTTCGGAGGCAGCTGGGGCCCGCCGCCCGCGACCGGGGTTTGTCCCTGCCCCTGCGCCTGCCCCTGCGCCTGGCCCTGCCCCTGGCCCTGCCCTTGACGCTGCCTCTGGCCCTGGCCCTGGCCTTGTGCCTGCCCCTGTCCCTGGCCCTGTGGGGCCTGGCCCGCTGCCTGCTGGCCGGGAAGCACCGTCCCGGCCTCACCGGCACCACCGGCACCACCGGCGAAACGAGGCCCGCCGCCACCGCCGAAGCCGCCGCCACCCCGCGCGACGGCCGGTCCCGCCGTGATGATCGAGCCCCGGTACGCGGTGTTGACCGTGGTCAGCGTGTACGCGAGTGGCCCGGCGAGCGAGGCCGCGACCGCGAGACCCGCCGCCGCGAGCGCGAGCGGCCGGCCCAGCCTGCTCGCGCCGAGCAGTCCCACCGCCGCCAGCAGACCGCCGATCAGCACCGCCCAGCGCAGCCACGGCACATAGTCCGGAGTCCGGCCGAGCAGTACGTACGCCCACACCGCCGTCCCGGCCGCCGCGATCGCCAGCGTCGCCGACGCCGCGATCCCGGCGCGCTCCTCCCACAACACGGTGACGCCCATGCCGATGACAGCCGCGACGTACGGCGCCAGTGCCACGGTGTAGTACTCGTGGAAGATCCCGGCCATGAAGCTGAAGACCGCGAGGGTCACCAGCAGCGAGCCGCCCCACACCAGAAACGCCGCGCGGGCCGTGTCCGTACGCGCGCTCCGCCGGGTCACCACGAGTCCGACGACGAGCAGCAGCAGAGCGGCGGGGAGCAGCCAGGAGATCTGGCCGCCGATGGACTCGCTGAACATCCGGCCGATTCCGGTCGCGCCGCCGCGACCGCCTCCGCCCCCGCCTCCTCCGCCGACGCTGCCGGTCTCCTCGCCGTTGATCCGGCCGAGGCCGTTGTAGCCGAAGGTCAGTTCGAGGAAGGAGTTCGTCTGGGAGCCGCCGACGTACGGGCGTGAGGACGCGGGCCACAGCTCCACGATCGCGACCCACCAGCCGCCGGAGACGACGAGCGCGAGACCGGCCAGCGCGAGCTGGCCGAGCCGTCGCCGTACGGACGTGGGCGCGCACACCGCGTACACCAGCGCCAGCGCCGGCAGGATCAGAAACCCCTGGAGCGTCTTGGTCAGGAACGCGAAGCCGATCGCGATCCCCGCCCACACCAGCCACTTGGTCCGGCCGGCCTCCAGCGCGCGCAGCACGCAGTAGACGGCGGTGGTCATCAGCAGCGCGAGCAGCGCGTCCGGGTTGTTGAAGCGGAACATCATCACGGCGACGGGCGTGAGCGCCAGCACCACGGCCGCCGTCAGTCCGGCGACGGCGCTGAAGCGGCGGCGTACGGCGGCGTACAGCACCGCTACCGTCCCGAGCCCCATCAGTACCTCGGGCACCAGGATCTGCCAGGATCCGAGCCCGAAGAGCCGCACGGACAGGGCCATCGGCCAGAGCGCCGCCGGGGGCTTGTCGACGGTGATGGAGTTCCCCGCGTCGGACGAGCCGAAGAAGAACGCCTTCCAGCTCTCGCTGCCCGCCTGGACGGCGGCGGAATAGAAGGAGTTGGCGTAACCGGAATCGCTCAGATGCCACAACTGAAGCAGTCCGGCGACCAGCAGGACGGCGAGCAGGGCCGGGCGTACCCAACTGGCGTCCTCGGCCCTGCCCCGCCAGAAGCGGAGGGCGCGGCCGGCGGCGCGATGGCGCTGGTGACGCGCCGCCGCCGGAGGCCCGTCGGGCTGAAGGGTCATGGTCATCAGGCGGTCCTTGAGTCGTGGTCGGTGGTGTCGGCAGCAGCGAAGACCGGCGCGGAGCCCGTATCGGAGACGGGCGCGGAGGCCGGAACGGAGACGGGCGCCGAGGCGGAGACGGGCGCGGAGGCCGGAGCCGCGTCGCGGGCCGGGAGATCGTCCGTACGGCGCTCGGGGAAGACCCAGGCGCGCAGCAGGAGGAAACGCAGGACCGTCGCGGCGAGGTTGGCGGCGATCAGCACGGCCAGCTCGGTGGAGTGGGAGGGGGAGCCCGTGGCCGTGTCGAGCGCCGCCAGTGAACCGCTGGTCAGGGCGAGTCCGATGGCGAAGACGACCAGTCCCTGGGCCTGATGGCGTACGGCGCGCTCCCGGCCCCGCACCCCGAAGGTGAGCCTCCGGTTGGCGGCGGTGTTGGCGATCGCGGAGACCAGCAGGGCGCCGGCGTTGGCGAGTTGTGGACTCGCCGTTGCACGGAAGACGGAATAGAGCAGAAGATAGAAGAGCGTGGACAGGGCGCCCACGAAGCAGAAGCCGACCAGTTGCCGGGCGAGTCCGCCGGGCACCCCACCGATCCGGCGGTCTCTCGGGTCATCCCCGAATGGCCTGGCCAGCCGGTCCAGAGGCAGCGCGCCCACCGCCAGTGCCCGCCCCACCCGCCAGACGCCCTTGAGATCCTCGGCCGCGGTCTTGACGATATGGACCGTGCTGTCGGGGTCGTCGATCCAGTCCACCGGGACTTCATGGATCCGCAGTCCGGCGCGTTCGGCGAGCACGAGCATCTCTGTGTCGAAGAACCACCCGGTGTCCTCGACCATCGGCAGCAGCCGCTGGGCGACGTCACGCCGTATGGCCTTGAACCCACACTGCGCGTCGCTGAAGCGCGCGGAGAGAGAGGACTTGAGGATGAGGTTGTAGGCCCGCGAGATGAACTCGCGCTTGGGGCCGCGTACGACCCGTGACGAACGGGACAGCCGTGACCCGATCGCCAAATCGGAGTGGCCCGAGATCAGCGGCGCCACGAGCGGGAGGAGTGCGTTGAGATCCGTGGACAGGTCCACGTCCATATAGGCGAGGACGGGCGCGTCGGAGTGGGACCACACGGTACGGAGCGCCCTGCCCCGGCCCTTCTGCTCCAGGCGGTACGCCCGTACCTCCGGGATCTCGGTGTCGAGTCGGGCCGCGACCTGCGGGGTCCGGTCGGTACTGGCGTTGTCGGCGATCGTGATGCGAAAGCTGTACGGGAAGGTGCGGGCCAGGTGTTCGTGCAGGCGCCGCACACATGGTTCGAGGTCCTGCTCCTCGTTGTAGACGGGGATCGTCACGTCAAGTACGGGGGCTTCGGTCACCTCGACCGGGAGATGCTCCCGGGCCGGGAGTGTGCCCCATGAAGTGTCGGTTCGCATGACTCGACATTCGCGAGGCGCGCTGTCACGGCAGTGTGGTGAAGCTGTGCCCCGTCTGTGAGTCACGGCCGGTTCCCAACGGCAGCCGCAGGGACTGATGCTGCCGGTGTGAGGAGTGGACCTGCCCGTGTGAGGAGTGGACCTGCCCGTGCGTGGGCGGGCCGGGCAGGAGTACGGAGAACACGGTCCGGCCGGGGACGCTCTGTACGGCGACGGTCCCGCCATGCGCGGTGACGACGGCTTGGACGATCGCCAGGCCGAGGCCGGTGGAGCCGGCCGCGCGCGAGCGTGACGCGTCACCGCGTGCGAAGCGTTCGAAGACATGCGGCAGCAGGTCGGGCGGGATGCCGGGGCCGTCGTCCCGCACTTCGAGGACGACGGAGGATCCGCCGCCCGCCCCGGCGTCGCACGCCCCGGCGTCGCACGGCCCGTCGCCGCCACTCGGCCCGCCGTTTGGTCCGCCGTTTGGTCCGCACCCCGGCCCGCTCCACGGACCGCCCCACGGTCCGTCGACGCCCGCGTACCCGCCGTCGTTTCTGCGGACGCGCGCGGTGACGGTGGTGCCGGGCGGGGTGTGCGTACGGGCGTTGGCGAGGAGATTGACAAGCACTTGATGGAGACGGGAGGCATCGCCGTACACCGTGGCGGAGGGCTCATCCGGCTCGGGCAGTTCAAGGCGCCAGTGATGGTCCTGCCCGGCGGCATGAGCATCGCTCACCGCGTCCACGACCAGAGGGGAGAGATCAGTGCTCTCGTACGAGAGCGGGCGTCCGGCATCGAGCCGCGCCAGCAGCAGCAGGTCCTCGACCAGGCCGGTCATCCGTTCCGCCTCGGCCTCGATACGTCCGAGCGCGCGCCGGGTGTCGGGGCCGGTCTCCTCGCGCCCGCGCCGGGTCAGCTCGGCGTACCCCCGGATGGAGGCGAGCGGCGTACGGAGCTCATGACCGGCGTCGGCGACGAACTGCCGTACCCGCGTCTCGCTCTCCTGCCGGGCCGCGAGCGCGGAACCGACATGCCCCAGCATCCGGTTGAGCGCCGCACCGACCTGCCCGACCTCGGTGCGTGGATCCGCCTCGGCGTCGGGGACCCGTACGAGCGGGGCCACCTCACCGCTGTGCAGCGGCAGTTCGGAGACCCGGGTGGCGGTCGTGGCTACGCGCCTGAGCGGCCGCAGCGCGACGCCGACGAGCGCACTGCCCGCGATACCGGCGGCGACGAGCGCGGCGACGGTGACACAGATCTCCACGAGCACAAGGGTGTTGAGACTCTCCTGCACTTCGGCGGCCGGTATACCGACGAGGTAGGCGCCGTTGACGCCGTCGACGTACTGGACCCGGTAGTCGGCGCCCTCGGGCAGCGTGACGGTGTGGGCCGCGTCGTCCCGCGGTACGGCCGCGATGGCCGCCTTCTGCGCTTCGCTGAGCGGCGTCTCCCTGATCGGCGGCCAGGTGTTCTCGTTCTCCTGCAGGGCGCTCATCAGCCCCCGGCCGACGGAGCCGTCGGCCGACAGCTCGACACCGACCGTACCCACGGGCGCGCCGCCGCCCGTGACGATCTTCATCGGGTCCCTGCTCTCGGGGGCGGCGTCGGGCAGCCGGTCGCCCTCGCCCGTACCGTTCCCCGGCCCGTTCCCCGCTCCGCTCCCTGCTCCGCTGCCCGCCCCGCTCCCCGGCCCGTTCCCCGCGCCGCTCCTCGCGCCGTCCCCCTGCCTGTTCTCGGCGTTGTTCGCCGCCTTCCCCGGCGGCGGTCCCGAGGCCCGCTTGGCGATGGCCTGCACCTGCGCGTCCAACTGGCCGTACAGATACGAGCGGTACGCGATCGTCGTGACCGCCCCGATCACCGTCCCGACGATCGCGATCAGCGTGACCGCCGACACGACGAGCCGGTTCCGCAAGGACCGGGTCCGCTTCGTCGCCCCCCGCAAGCGTCCCTTCATCGCGGGGCGTCACCGGGCTCACCGGGCTCACCGGGCTCACCGGGCTTGATCAGATACCCGGCCCCGCGCCGCGTGTGGATCATCGGCGCGCGCCCCGCGTCGATCTTCCGCCGCAGATAGGAGATGTACAGCTCGACGACATTGGCCTGGCCGCCGAAGTCGTACGACCACACCCGGTCCAGGATCTGCGCCTTGCTCAGCACCCGGCGCGGATTACGCATCAGATAGCGCAGCAGCTCGAACTCGGTCGCGGTCAGATGGATGGACTGCCCGTCGCGGGTGACGTCATGACTGTCCTCGTCGAGCGTCAGATCCCCCACGACCAGGAGCGACTCACTGCGCACGGCCGCCGCGCCGGACCGCCGGATCAGCCCGCGCAGCCGCGCCACGACCTCCTCCAGGCTGAACGGCTTGGTGACATAGTCGTCACCGCCCGCGGTCAGCCCGGCGATCCGGTCCTCCACGGAGTCCTTCGCGGTGAGGAAGAGCACCGGCACCTGCGGCAGTTCGCGGCGCAGCCGCCCCAGGACCGCCAGCCCGTCCATGTCGGGCAGCATCACGTCCAGTACGACCGCGTCGGGCCGGAACTCCCGCGCCGAACGCATGGCGCCCATACCGTCACCGGCGCTGCGCACCTCCCACCCCTCGTACCGCAGGGCCATGGACAGCAGCTCGGTGAGCGAGGTCTCGTCGTCGACGACAAGCACGCGGACGGGGCTCCCGTCCGGCCTGAGCATTTCGGTGCGCCCCCGGGGCGAGGTGATGGTCATGCTGTTCACCCTGGGGACGGCCTCTGAGATTGGTCTTTCCGCTTCCTGTGAAATCCCTGAGAAACGGCCGCGGGCGAGGGCCTACGCCCTGTCCCCGATGTCTCGCCCGTCCGGATCGCCCGGTTTCCGGTCCTGGCGGCCCCGGGCGGCGCCGTCGATCCCGAAGAGCCGGGCCCCGTTCCCGTAACAGACCGCCCGCAGCCACGCGTCCCCCAGTCCGAGCCGCTCCAGGGCCTCCAGCTGATGGACGTACGGATAGGGGATGTTCGGGAAGTCCGTCCCCAGCAGGATCCGGTCCCCCAGATCCGCCAGCCGCGCCCTCGCCTCTCCGGGGAACGGCGCGAAGCCCTCGCTGAAGTCCGTGAACGCCATGGTCGTGTCCAGCCTGACCTCCGCGTAGCGCTCGGCGAGGTCCAGGAAGTCCACGTACTCCGGCATCCCGAGATGCGCGACGATCAGCCGCAGCCGGGGATGGCGCGCCAGCAGCCGCCCCACCGGCTCGGGCCCGGTGTACTTGCCGGGCGCGGGGCCGGAGCCGCAGTGCATCACCACCGGGACGGCGGCCTCGGCGAGCAGCCCCCAGACCCGGTCGAGCCGCTCGTCGTTCGGGTCGTACGCGCCCACCTGGAGATGCGACTTGAAGATCCGGGCGCCGCCGCCCCCCGCGCCCCCGACTCCCGCGCCGCCGGCCCCTTCACCGCCGGCTCCCGCGCCGCCCGCTCCCGCGCCGCCCTCGACGGCCTCACGTACGTACGCCTCGACGCCGTCCTCCGGGAAGAGCGTGGCCGTCCGCAGACAGTCCGGCGTACGGGCCGCGAACCCGGCGGCCCAGCCGTTCAGCCACTCCGCCATCCCCGGCTTGTGCGGATAGAGCATCGAGGTGTACGCCCGCACACCGAACGCGCGCAGCAGGGCGACGCGTTCGGCCTCCTCCCGCCGGTAGGAGATGGGCCACTCCCGCCCGATGAGCGGACCGGCGGCGTCGAAGTAGGCCCAGACCTTCCTGAGGACCCGCTCCGGCATGAAGTGCGTATGTACGTCGACGAGGCCCGGGAGCCCTGTCCGCTCCCGGAACCGCCGCACGGCCTCGATCTCGTCCTCGTGACCGCCCATACCACCCACACCATCCATTCCAGCCCACTCTCCCTTCAGAAGAGCCCGTCCTGCACACCCACATCGCCGCCGTGCACCTCCCGGACGGGCACGGTGACCGCGCCCGTACCCCCGCCACCGCTCCCGCCCTCACCCGTGCCGCCGCCCGCGACCGCGGTCAACTCCCACCCGCTCATCAGCCGGGTGTCCAGGACGATCACCCGGCCGTCCGGCGCGGCGAGATGCAGATCGGGCCCGGCGGCAGCGACCAGCCGCCCCGTGACACACCCGCCGTCCACCAGCTCCACCACCACGCCGACGGCCGGCGCCAGCCCGTCCAGGCCGAAGGCCCCGGCATGGTCGACGGCCACGAACGCCATCCGCTCCAGCGACTGCGGCCACCCTTCCAGCGCCACCGCACGTACGTACAGCCGCTCGATCTCGGCCACCCGCTCCGCCAGGACCGGCAGCGCGGCCCGTACGTCCCGCTTCCGCGCGTACGGGATACGGTCCGGCACCCCCAGCGCCCTGCGCAGCAGTTCCTCGGTCCGCCGCGCGGCCATCAGCGGCCCGCGCCCGAGCCAGCTGAACGCGACCGCCCCCTGCTCCAGAAGGCGCGCGGGCCCGCGTTGCTCCGCGGTGATCCCGACCTTCACCATCCCGGGCCCGAACCACGCGAGATAGACGCGGTACGTCCGCGGATCGTCGGCGATGGTGTCGGCGGCCACGGAGTGCGCCCGGTCCAGCCGCGCGCACTCGGCACACTGTCCGCCCGTACCGCGCCCGGCGATCACCGCCCCGAGGGGGCACACATTCCCCCGCGCCCCGACGCACGTACGCGCCCCGACGGCACAAAACCCCAGGTCACGCCCGTACTCCAGCACGCTCTCGCGCCGGTCGCCACCCCCGCCCCGCCGCCACCCGAGCGCGGGCACCCCCTCGCTCCAGCGAAGGCCCTGGCACTTCCACCTCATAGCGCTCAGGATGACAGGCACGGACGGACGACATGGGCGGGACGAGGCGCGGGGGGCTGTCGGGTGGAGATGACGTACGTACGGTTCCAGGGCACGGTCCGCAGCCCGCGCGGCCACTTCCCCGGCGTTTTCGCCCTGGCCAACGGCCTGGCCCGGCAGGGCGTCCTGACCGACGAACAGTGGAGCTTCTGGCGGGCCGGCAACGACTGGTACGACGCCAACTACCCCGACCCCTCCACCGTCGACCCGCAGGTCTACGACCCCGAACTCCACCCGGGCGCGGTCGCCTGGTTCAAGACCTCGGCCCCGGCCGCGGAACTGGTCAAACGCGTGGACGGCTACCTGAAGATCCTCACGGCCCACGGCGTCGAGTGCCACATGATCCGCTCGACGGACCCCGGCAAGGTCGTCTACGAGGACGAATACCAGGTGGTCGCGGTACCCCACACCCCCTCGCGCCCCACCCCAACGCCTCACCCGGCCTGAGACACCACCGACCGCCCCCACCAACTCCCGCGCGGCGCCCCGCCCATACGACACCCCCGGCCCGCACCCCGCGCCACCGTCCACCCTCCGTGCAACGCAGAAGGCCCCCGGATTTCTCCGGGGGCCTTCTGGCGTGCTGTGCACTCGGCAGGATTCGAACCTGCAACCTTCTGATCCGTAGCTCTAGCCGGATCGGTCGGTGGCGGTCATTCAGGCTTCTGCCGGGTTCCTGACGAACATCGCGAGACACGACGGGTTGCCGTGGTTGCTGTACTTCGCTGCTGTACCGCAACACAGCTCGCACCCAGGTTCCGTGAAGGCGGTGACGGGGTCCGGAGCACCCTGCGGTGTCCCGCGCGGATGAAGCGCCAACGAAGCTGCCAGCACAGCGCGGCGCTGGA
The DNA here is from genome assembly GCF_055639435.1 of Streptomyces sp. NPDC039430. Taxonomy (NCBI): domain Bacteria; kingdom Bacillati; phylum Actinomycetota; class Actinomycetes; order Kitasatosporales; family Streptomycetaceae; genus Streptomyces; species Streptomyces sp. NPDC039430. The sequence continues at coordinate 242,703 of NZ_JBVKAK010000009.1, forward strand.
GGACGGCGGCGCCACGGAGCAGAACCAAACCGGGCACGGCGCGCCAGCATCTGACCAAAGGTCCGATACCAAAGACCACTTTGAGAGATCAACCAGGATGGTCAGCTTGTCCGTATGGAGCTGGCAGATGGTTGACGATTCCCTTCCAACCTGCCTCAGCAAGTAGCTGAGCATCCTTCAATCCACGACCGCAAGTCATCGAACCTGATCAGTGCCACTGCACATACAGAGACCGCCTACGACGGTAGATACCTGATCTGCTCACTCAGCCCAACTCGGTCCACGTTCACAGCCAAACGAGAACGGAGGCCGGGCCGGCGGAAGTTTCATGATCACCGCATCTGCACGCTAAGGTGTCGCCGTGAACTCTAAGCTGCCTGTAGTGAGTCTATTTTCCGGGGCTGGCGGCCTCGACTGCGCTGTTGAACGCTGCGCTGAGACTCCCCTAAGCCACGACGGCACGGGATCACCTCTTCGCGTAGCTGTCGCAACAGACCAAGACGAAACCGCTCTTCAGACTCTCAGCCTAAACTTCCCCCACACTAAGACCTTGTGCGCAGACATTCAAACCACATCAACAGAAGAGATTCTTGATGTTGGCGGATTGCGAAAAGGGGAACCAACTCTTGTGGTGGGCGGACCACCATGTACACCGTTCAGCAAGTCGGGTTTTTGGATCGAAGAGAAAAGAAACAGTTCAGACCCGAACGCCTCACTACTCGATGATTATGTTCGAGTCGTACGCGAGAGCCAGCCAGAAGCCTTCATTCTCGAAAACGTTCAAGGACTCACATACAAGACCCACAAAAAGCAGTTCGACCGACTTATGGCAGGCCTTTCAGACGCAGGATACAACCCAACATATAAGGTTCTTCTCGCCGCAGAATACGGGGTGCCCCAACTTCGACGTCGGGTTTTTGTCGTCGGCCGACGTGACGGAAAAACCTATCGATTTCCCGAAACGACTCACTCCGGCGAGTCAGAAAGGGATCGATCTATTGATCACAGCAAACTTCCTTTTGTGGGAGTTAAGGAAGCTCTCGAAGGGCTAGCCGAATGCGCACCTGAGCCGGGTGAACTAGCCGAGGGAACTTTCGGCGAACTGGCTGCAGAAGTGCCACCGGGACAGAATTATTTGTGGCACACCGACCGTTACGGCGGGAGGAACGAGTTTCGTTGGCGAAGCCGATACTGGACATTCCTTTTGAGGGCCGATCCCGATAGGCCCTCTACAACTCTTCAGGCCCAGCCCGGCCCCTGGGTGGGCCCCTTCCATTGGGAAAACATCCCCAATCAAAATGGAGAGATGAGGGCACGCAGACTGCGAATTCCAGAGATGAAGCGCATCATGACTTTCCCCGACGAATTTCAATTCGTCGGGGGTCGACGCGAGATGATGCGACAGATCGGCAACGCCGTTCCCGTCGAACTAGGAAAGGTGGTCGTGCGCTCCTTGATGGAGCAGTTGGGGCACATTAAATCCGATACAGAAGAAAGCCCCACGCAAGAGCAACTCTCGTTCGGGTAGGAGGAATTGTGGGAATCACAATTGAAAAGAACAAGGCGCATCAAGTGGTCAAGGAGGCTCATTTCGCAGCGCTGAGCTATGCCGATTCTCCTAATGAATGGGCCGAGCTTGCCCGTACTCTCCGAGAGGACAAAGCTCCACGAACTTACACGGCTGCCCTAGGGGCATCGTTGCTGGCCCGAGCCTGTACACGGGAAGTCGACCCCCTTTCAATCAAAGAGAAACATAGCGATAGATCATTCTCACTTCGCACTCTATGCCACACAGTACTCGTGCCGGCCTCGGTTGAACTTGGCTTCGACATCGGCGCCACGGGGCGGGAGCCGATAAACAACCAACCATTCTTCAGATACGACCACTATGACGAAGTTGAGAGAATTAAGAGCAGTGCCCGACCGTACTTCAAGCGGCTACGTGATGCGCTCGCCAGTACGGAAATGTACTCAGAAAGGGAATCTTTTCACGCTCTGGTAGCGGTTCTTAGCGTCTGCATTGAGGCAGCCCAGAAGAAACAAAGAGCCGTTGCAGGCAGTTCGATAGTTGAATCTAGTCTCATCCGCCATACACAGAATTTTGTAACCTCTGGGCCAGACATCCCTCGCAAACTACAAGCTTGCGCGGCAGCTGGCCTCGACATGGCGTATGATCACGTCACCTCACGGAGAATCAATGATCCTTCACGGGACATCCCCGGTGACGTTCATGTTTTCTCAAATGATTCACCCACCTTGGCAGTGGAAGTTCGAGGGAAGGCTGTTACAGCATCCGAGCTAGAACAATTCGTACGTAACGTAGCCGCCGCGAATATCCCCAGGGCCGCCCTTTTGGTTGACAACAACCACCATGCCAAATTGCCATTGGACGACCTGGCAATTGACCTGGAGGATAGGTTCGACTGCCTAGTAAAAATTAACGAAAGCGTATCTTCGTTTTTGCGGGATGTGTTTGTTTGGTCAACTCAAGACACTGTGCACATTCTGGGCACCTTCCCTCAGCGCATGTTTGTCCGCATGTCGGAAATCGAAGTACGCCAATCAGAAATCGATCGCTGGGCAGACTATTTCCCTTCTGACGAGTAGGTCGGCGGAGGGGCTTTGGTCGGTGTCCTGCCTGGTTTGGGGTCGGGCATGATCAGGGGGCCGTACGCTGGCCGGCAACTCGGGCAGGCTGTGATCCTGCCCGGAATTTGAACGAGTGGCCCTCTGGTCTTGCTCGACGCGGGACCCGGACCGGGGAGGTGGCTAAAGCCGTGGAGTCGGCCGCCCCAGCCACAGAGGGTTTCTCCGCACCACTGGCGTTCGCTCTTGCCGCGCGACCGGCGGAGCCGGGGCCCGGAGCGGGGCGGAGACAGGAGCGGCGGGGCCCGGCGGGGAGCCGGGGAGCGCGCGGTGAGCGGAGCGAGTCGCCTTGAAGACGTAGAGAAAGTTGTTACTCAAGGCAGTTCGACGGGGTGGTAGTCGGTGAGGCGCAGGAGGAGTTGGCCGGCGCGGACCCAGTTGATGACGGGGTCGTCGAAGGAGATGCCCACCGCGTCGACCGCTACAGGCTTCGGTGTTGCGGGGCGGTAGAGGGCGCCGCGTACTCCGGCCCGTTCGACGTGGCGGACGCGCAGGGCTACGTACTGCTCGCGCAGGTGTGGGCATGCGCTGACCGAGATGCGGGCGCAGGGCAGGCAAAGGGGCGGGTGCGCGGTGAGTATGCCCTCGTGGTCGGTGGGGACAACGGGGTCCTGGGGGTCGTCGCCGAGGAGCCAGAAGGTGCCGTCCCGGTTGCGGTCGGCGGGGCCTCCGCAGACCTGGCAGAGGAGTCGTTCCATCGCGTTGCGCTGGCGGATGGGGTGGACCTGGCCGTACTCCGGTCTCCCCTGCCCGGCTGGGAAGGGGTCCTGGTCCACAGGACTCCGGTGCTGTCTCGGTCGTAGGGGCGTTCGTCGGCGAAAGCGAGGCGGCCCCGGCGCACGACCATGTCGCTGCGCGGTGCCCGTTCCCCGCTCCACTGCGTGATGTACGGAACGATCTGGGGCCGGCCTCCTCGCGGGACGTTCAGCACGGGGCCGCCTCCCGCGACGAGGTGGCGAGCTTGACCGCGACCGTGTGTCCGAGCAGTCCGCAGGTGATCCGGACGTGATCGGCGAGAAGGTGGACGATCGCCAGCCCTCGGCCGTGAGCGGCAGCGTCGTCCGGATGAACGACGCGAGGGTGCCCCGTACCGCCCCCTCGGTCGGTGACCGTGAGCGTCAGGTCGCGACCCTCCCGCCGGACGGTGAGACGGAAATCGGGGCTGGCCGCGTGGGTGACGGCGTTGGTGATCAGCTCGGTGACGATCAAGGCCGCGTCGTCCGCGCGGGGATGGCCGCTGAGCACGTCGCCGGTCCAGCGCCGGGCGCGGCCCACCGCTTCGGGGAGACCTGGGCCAAGGAGTTCCCAGACTTGTTGCGCTCTCATATACTCGTGCATACAAGTTCCTTTACGCTGATGGGCGGCCATGGACCGTTGTTCAGTGCTAGATGAGTTTCACGCCGTCGTGGGCACGCACGGCGGGCGGCGACATCGCGTCCAACGCGTCCTGGACGCGGATCGCGTACGCCTCGTCGGCGAGTTCGGCGACCTCTTCGCGGGTGACCCAGCGCAGCGCGCGGGTCTCGGGACCGGTGGTCAAGGTGCCGTCGGCCATCTCGCAGCGGAAGACCAGCGAGACGATCAGGCCCGTCATGTTCTTGTAGACGCCGGTGAGGGTCGCCGGGAGGGCGATCTTGATGCCCGTCTCCTCCAGAACCTCCCGCTGCAACGCGTCGAGCAGGGTCTCACCGGCCTCGACCACACCGCCCGGCGGCTCCCAGTGCCCGTTGTCGCGCCGCTTGATCAGCAGGGCTTGACCGTGGTCGTCCACGATCACCCCGGCGACGCTCACGGAGTGGGGGCGTTCGGCAAAGATCACGTTCGGCTGTCCTCGTCCGGTCGGCTGGCTAGGCTCTCACCGTAGCAACTGGACTCAGCCTCTTGTCTAGATATCCAAAGGAGTACACATGGCCGCGCTTGCCCCCGGTCTACTCGGCTCGCTGGACCCGACCAGCGACCGCGCCGTCTTCCGGCAGATCGCCGACCACCTGCGGGAAGCCATCGACAAGGGGCGCTTCGCCGAGAGTTCCAAGCTGCCCTCGGAATCGGAACTGGTCGAACACTTCGGCGTCTCACGCATGACCGTGCGCAACGCGCTCTCCATCCTCCAGAGCGAAGGGCTCGTCTCCTCCGAGCATGGCAAGGGGGTCTTCGTACGCCCCCGGCCCCCAGTGCGCCGTCTGGCTTCCGACCGATTCGCCCGACGCCACCGCGAGCAGGGGAAGTCGGCCTTCATCGTAGAGGCGGACGCCGCCGGCAGCCGTCCGGAGGTGGACAACCTGGAGGTCAGGGAGGAGCGTCCAAGCCCGGACATCTCCGCGCGGCTCGGCGCTCCCCGGCGCGTACTCGCCAGGCGCCGCCGATACCTGCTGGACGGGCGACCCGTCGAGTTCGCCGTCTCCTACCTGCCGCTCGACATCGCCCGGGACACCCCCATCGCTCAGCCCAACCCCGGCCCCGGCGGCATCTACGCCCGCCTCGAAGAACTCGGCCACCAGCTCGACCACTTCGAAGAAGAAATCCGGGCCCGGATGCCCTCCCCGGTGGAAGTGAAGACCCTCCGGCTCGCCTCCGGAGTCCCAGTGATCCATCTCGTCCGCACCGCGTACGACACCAAGGGCCGCGCCGTCGAAGTCTGCGACACCGTCATGGCCGCCGACGCCTACGTCCTCAACTACCAACTCCCCGCGACATGAAGGCGATTGGAGCGGCAGGCACACCCCCGGAACGGCGTCTCCTTGGGACTCGTACACATCGAGAAGCCAACTCGTATAGACGAGTGGCCAAGATGTATGGCACAGTGATCCGCGTTCCAGCAGTTCCCCGATCCACCACGCAACTTGTCTACACGACTAGGTGTATCGGATTGGGGGTGACCCCGAGGAGACAGATCACATGCGTTCCATCCGAGTTGAGACCTCCACCGCGACGATCCTGCTGACGGAGGCGCCCGAGCCGAAGGTGCGTGACCGGCAGACCGGGGAGATCGCCAAGGACGCCGTGAGCGGAGAGGCGCTGATGAAGATCGGCGTCGTCTACATCGATGAGGGCGAGTCGTCGCTCATCCACGTCACGGTTCCCGAGAGCGGAGTGACCAACGGCCTGGTCCTGGGTGCGCCGGTCTCGCTGCCGGGGCTGGTCGCCCGGCCCTGGGAGTCGGTGTTCAACGGGCAGCAGCGTCACGGCATCGCGTACCGGGCCGCCGCCGTGACCGCTGGTGCCATCCCCGCCATGGTCGGCACGGGAGCCTGACGTGTCCGACCTGCTGACGCTCGCGGTGCTGGGCGGTCTCCTCGTCGCACTCGGCGTCGGGGCCGCCTGGGCCAGCGCGCACCGACCCGTCTGGTACTGGTGGGCCTTCGGCCTGCCGCTCTCCGTCGTACGGCTGGTGACCTCGTACGTCTCCGTCATGAATGCCTGCGGACTGACCGTCCCTCCGTCGCGTCTGCGTGGCTTGGCGGTACGGGTCGCCACCCGGCGTGAGATCCGCCCCGTACCGCCCCGGCGTGGACTGATCCGGCCCACATCGACCGGGTTGCGGTTCAGGCTCCGGCTCGCCCCCGGGCAGGAACCGGCGGACGTCGCCTCATCCTGCGAGCGGCTGCGTCACGCGTGGGCCGTCCACGCTGTCCACGTCACCGCCGAAAAGCCGGGAGCGGTCGAAATCCGCCTGGTCGGCTTCGACGTGCTGGGCCGCGTCCGGATGCCAAGAGCCGCACCAACGGAGTCGCTGCGGGTGCCGGTGGCTCTGCGGGAGGATGCGCAGCCCTTCGTACGGGACTACCTGGTCGTCCCGCATCAACTCACCCTCGGGGCAACGCTGTCGGGCAAGTCGATGTACTTGCGCAACCTGATCAGCGGTCTTGCCCGGCAACCGGTGGCCCTGGTCGGCATCGACTGCAAACGCGGCGTCGAACTCGCACCCTTCGCGCCTCGTCTGTCCGCGCTCGCCACCAACCCCGACGAGGCGGCCGAACTGCTGCCCGTACTCGTCGCCGAGATGGAGAACCGGTACGACCTGATCAAGGCCCGTCAGGGCATCGCCTCCGGCACCCCGGACGAGGACATCACCTCGGACCTCTGGGGTCTGCCTGAGCACCAACGGCCCGTGCCTGTGGTGCTGTTCGTGCACGAGGTGGCCGAACTCTTCCTCATCGCGACCAAGAAGGACGAGGAACGGCGGGACGAGATGGTCACCCAGCTCATCCGGCTCGCCCAGCTCGGCCGCGCCGCCGGCATCTTCCTGGAGATCTGCGGGCAGCGCTTCGGCTTCTACCTCAGCGAAACCGTCCTCGCCCCCGCCATCGACTCGGGCACCCGCACCGGCGTCGACGTCGTCAACCGCACGCATCAACCCTGAGCGACCTGCCGGGGCGGCCTCGATACCGCCAAGCATCCGCCGCCCCCGGCAGGCCCATCCCCTTCGCCCGGACACACATGTCAGACAAAGGAGAAGCGCCATCATCCCCCGCGCCACCACCCCAGCACAGGCCGAACTACGTCGCCTGGCTCAAACCCGCCAGCTTCCCGGCCTCCTCCGGCAGCTCTCGCCCCTCGGCGGCTGCGCCCGTCCCATCCGCCTGACCGGGCACGGTACGGAACACCACGTCGACACCCGGACCGGTGAGATCGGCCCCGTCCTGCACCACCTCGACTCGGCCTCGCTCCCCGCCGGACAGCTCCTCGTACGGTGCAACAACCGGCGCGTCACCCGCTGCGCCTCCTGCGCGGAGACGTACCGCCGCGACACCTACCACCTGATCACCGCCGGACTGCGCGGCGGCAAGGGCACGGGCGAACAGGTAGCCACACACCCCCGCGTCTTCGCGACCTTCACGGCACCCAGCTTCGGCCCCGTCCACAACCGCCCCACCGGCCAACCCGCCTGCCGGTGCGGCACAGCCCACCCCGCCGACGATCCCGCCCTCGGGACACCGCTGCACCCCGACTCGTACGACTACGAAGCCGCGGTGCTCTGGAACGCCCACGCGGGCGCCCTGTGGCGGCGCTTCTCCATCTACCTCCGCCGCGAGATCGCCAAGCGCGCCGGACTCACCCAACGCGCCCTCCGACAGCACGCCCGCGTCTCCTTCGCCAAGGTCGCCGAGTACCAACGACGCGGCGCCCTCCACTTCCACGCCGTCATCCGACTCGACGGCCACGACGGCGGCAACACCCAACCCCCCCGGCCTGGGCCACCCCCGAACTCCTCACCGACGCCATCGAATCCGCCACCCGAACCACCGCCGTCACCGGCCCGACCCTCGACGGCCACGCGCACCGGTTCACCTTCGGCCGCCAGCTCGACGTACGCGTCATCCGGTCCGCCGACTTCGCGGACGGCACCGAACTCACCGACCGAGCCGTGGCCGGCTACATCGCCAAGTACGCCACCAAGGGCGCCGAAGCAGCGACGGGCACCCTCGACCACCGCATACGGCTCCTGGCCGAACTCGCCCACACCGACCACGCCCGCCGCCTCGTCCGCACCTGCTGGAACCTCGGCGCCCGCCCCGACCTTGGACACCTCCGGCTCCGCGCCTGGGCCCACATGCTCGGCTTCCGGGGCCACTTCTCCACCAAGACCCGCCGCTACTCCACCACCCTCTCCGCCCTCCGCCAGGCTCGCGCCGAATGGCAACGTCTCCAATCCGCCCTCACACGCGGCGAAGACGCCACCGCCCCGGCGCCCACCACCCTCGTGCTCTCCCGCTGGGACTACGCCGGAACCGGACTCACCAGCGGCGAAACCTGGCTCAACGACGTACTCCACACCGACCGCACGGAAGGAGATGCGTCCTCATGACCACTGTCGCCATCACACCGAAGTGGCACACGACCGCCGAGGTCGCCGCGATGCTCGGCTTCGGTCTGTCCAAGACCAAGCTGCTGGTGCTCACCGGAGAGATCCGCTCGGTGAAGGTCGGCCGCAACCGCCGCATCCTCCCGGCGTGGGTGGACGAGTACGTCCAGCGCATCGCTACCGACGCCGAAGGGCAGGCAGCATGAGCGGCAAGCGGAACAACGGCGAAGGCTCCATCTACCCCTACAAGAACGGCCATGCGGCCTATGTCTGGGTCACCAAGCCGGACGGCAAGCGCGCCCGGAAGTACGTCTACGGCAAGACCCGCGACAAGGTCCACGACAAGTGGATCAAGCTCCACACTGAGGCCAAGAAGGGACCCGTCGCCACGCGGCACCGCACTCTCGCGGCATTCCTGACGTACTGGCTCGACTCGATCGTCAAGCCCAACCTCGCCCCGCTGTCGTACGTCTCGTACGAGGGATACGTGCGGCTCTACATCGCTCCCCACCTCGGCGCCAAGCGGCTTGACAAGCTCACCGTGCGGGACGTGCGCGAGTGGCTGACCAAGCTGGCGACCATCTGCCAGTGCTGCGCCCAGGGCAAGGACAGCAACAGGGCTCGCGACCGTCAGAAGTGCTGCGCGATCGGGGAGTGCTGCGAGTCCTACCCGTCCCGCCGAGTGATCCAGGGCTCTCGCGACGCGCTCCGCGCCGCCCTGACCCACGCGGTCGGCGAAGAGGAGATCGGCAAGAACGTCGCCTCCCTCGTCAAGGTGCCCAAGCCACGCCGCCGCCGGATCAAGCCGTGGTCCGTGGCCGACGCCGGCCAGTTCCTCACGGATGCGGCGGCCCGGGACGACCACCTCTTCGCGGCCTGGGTCCTGGTGCTGACCCTCGGGCTCCGCCGTGGCGAGGTGCTGGGGCTGACCTGGAAGTCCATCGACTTCAAGACGGGCGAGCTGTACGTGGATCATCAGATCCAGCGGGCAGGACGCCAGATCCTCCACCGCGAGACCAAAACGGAGGAATCGGACGATTTCCTGCCCCTGCCCGAACTCTGCCTCAAGGCGCTACGGATGCGCCGCGCTCAGCAGACCGGCGACCGGAAGGCCGTGGGTGAACTCTGGCAGGACACGCACGGCCTGGTCTTCACCACGAAGCATGGAACTCCGATCGAGCCGGGGAACCTGACCCGCATGTTCGCCCTGCGGGCCCGCAGGGCCGGCCTTCGGGTGATCCCGCTGCGGAACACCCGGCACACGTGCAGCTCGCTCCTGGTCGCCCTCAAGGTGCATCCGAAGATCGCTCAGCGCATCCTTCGGCACTCTCAGATCGCCATGACGATGGAGGTCTACGCGGAGGCGAGCGAGGACGAGGTGCGTGCGGCCATCGGCAGGCTTTCCGAAGCGATGGGCGGCGCCGACTGACGTTCACCGGACGCGTTGCTGTACTTCGCTGCTGTACGGCCCAACGCGAGAGGCCCCCGGATTTCTCCGGGGGCCTCTCACCTGTGTGCACTCGGCAGGATTCGAACCTGCAACCTTCTGATCCGTAGTCAGATGCTCTATCCGTTAAGCTACGAGTGCTTGGCGTTCCGGGCTTTTCTTCCCGGTCGGCGTTGCGGGAACAACATTACATGACCTGTGGCGCCAGGTGAAATCCATTCGCCAGACCCCTGCTGACCTGCGAAAACGCCTCAGATTCGGCTCAGATTCGGTCTCGGGACCGCGCGTCGGTGACCGTGCGGACGATCACTCGTGGGGGCGGTCACTCGTACGGGCCATCGCTGCCGGAACGGCCGAAGCCCCGGCCGTGGGGCCGGGGCTTCGGTGGTTCACGCGCGGAGGCGGAGGGATTTGAACCCTCGATGGGCTTTAAGACCCAAACCGCATTAGCAGTGCGGCGCCATAGACCGGACTAGGCGACGCCTCCAGCACACCCGCGCGAGCGCGGATGGTGCGTGCAGATGATGACACAGGCAGGTGGGGTGTCACCAATCGCTTCTCACGGTACTAGGCGGGTGGCCCACAGAGCAAAGCGCTTCCGCGTCCGCAACGCCGGGGCTTGACGCGCGTTAGAGAGGGCGGGGCGTTGGCCCCGGATCCGTCACCCGTCAGGAGCTTCCATGCTGCGTCGCCTCGTCCTCACCGCCGCCGCTTCCGTCGCCGCGTCCGCCGCCATGCTGGGTGCCGTCGCGCCCGCCGCCTCCGCGGACGCCTCGGCCCGCGCCGACACCGGCGCCTTCGTCGAGTCCGCGGACTTCACGCTCACGCGGCTCGCGCCCGTACCGCTGCCCCTGCCGCTGCCGTCGGGCGAAGACGCCCCGGACGAGTTCACCGTCACCGTCGCGGACTCCGGGCTCCGGGGTGCCGACGGCACGTACCGGCTGAAGTGCCGGCCTGCCGGTGGGACGCACCAGCAGGCGCGGGCCGCGTGTGACCGGCTGGCGCAGCTGGCGAGCGAGCAGCGGGACCCGTTCGCGCCGGTGGCGAAGGACGCGCAGTGCACGATGCTCTACGGCGGTGACGCCACGGCGCGCATCACCGGCACCTGGCAGGGGCGCGCCGTCGACGCCACGTTCAACCGGAAGAACGGATGCGAGATCGCCCGCTGGCAGACGCTGGAGCCGGTGCTGCCGAGCACCCGGGCGTAAGCCGTCGCAAGCCGTCACCAAGCCACCGCCAAGCCGTCGTGAAGCCGTCGTGAAGCCGTCGCCAAGCCGTCGTGAGCCCTCGTGAAGCCGTCGCGGGCCGCGCAAGCCGCTCCCGGTCCTTACAGAGGCGACGGAGGCGTACGGATGCGTACGGATGCGTATGGCGGCGCACGGAGGCGTACGCGGCACCGGCCCTGCCTCTTGTCGGCTCGTACGCGCCTGCCCCGGGCCGTCTGGGCAGGCGCGTACGCCCGGCAGGCGCCGCCGGTCCGGCAGGCGCTCGACCGGGCGGTACGTTCCCCCATGAGGCAATTGCGAGGTGCGGAACGTCGCGTGAAAGACCAGTGGCACAGGCCATTCGCACACAACCCCTGCGAGAGCTCCCGCTCATCCGCCGTCGCGGCCGCCTCCCCAGCCTTTAGACTCCCTTCCGTGACATGCCGGAACCCGAGGGGCAAGATGGGTGCCGCGGTCCGCAAGGTGCAGTGGTTCAGGGAGGAAGCGTCGTCGTGAGCAGCAGGCCATCCCGAGGCGCTGCTCGCCTCGCGGCGATACTCGACGCACTCCCCGACGGCTTGGTGCTCGTCAACGCCAACGGCACGGTCGTCAACGCCAACACCATCGCGCTGGAGATGTTCGAGACCCCCGGCACCGCGCTGGTCGGTCGCGGGCTGCTCGATCTGCTGCCCGAGTTCGACTCCAAGCTGATCCCCGGTTCGATGCGCCGCCCGGAAGCGGCGGACGCGCGCGGCCGTACGAAGCCGACGCGGATGATCGCGCGGCGCACGGACGGCGGTGAGTTCCCGGCCGAGGTCACGAGCGCGAGCCTGGAGGACGGCCGGGACGCGTACAACGACTCGCACAGCTACACCGGCGACGAGCTGCTGATGCTGGTCGTCCGTGATCTCTCCGGCACGATGGACACGGAAGCCGAGCTGGCGCGCTCGCAGCGGCAGACCGAGATGATCCTGCGGGCCGCGTCGGAGGGTGTCGTCGGTACGGACACCGACGGCCGTGTCGTCCTCGTCAACCCCGCCGCCGCGCAGATCCTCGGCTTCCGTGCCAGCGATCTCGGCGGCCACCAGCTGCACCCGCTGATCCTGCACTCGCGCGCGGACGGCGAACCCTTCCCGTACGAGGACTCCCCGCTCGCGGACACGCTCAGGTCCGGCCGCAAGCACCGGGTGCGCGGGCAGGTGCTGTGGGCGAAGAGCGGCAAGAAGGTGCCGGTCGATCTGACGACGGCGCCCGTGCGGGACGGCGATCAGCTCGTCGGCGCCGTGATGACCTTCACCGACCGGCGTCCGTACGACGAACTCACCGAGCAGCACGCCGCCGAGCTGGCCGCCGCGGAGGAACAGCACGCCGCAGAGCTGACGGAGACGACCGAGCGCCTCACCACCGAGCTCACGGACACGACCGCACGCCTCCGCGCCGAGCTGGCGGAGACCACCGAGCGGCTGCGCGCCGAGCTGGACGAGGCGACCGAACGGCACGCGGCGGAGCTCGCGGACCGCAGCGACCGGTACGCGGCCGAGATCGAGGAGCTGACGGAGCGGTACGGCGAGACGTCCGGCCGGCACTCCCAGCTGACCGCGGTGCTCGGCGAATCGCTGCGCGGGCCGCTGGTCGAGCTGCGCGGCGAACTGACCACGCTCGCCGCCGACCCGGCCGGACAGCTCTGGCCCGAGGCCAACCAGATCCTGCACCATCTGGCCGCCGGCTACTCGCGGATGACGACGCTCGTCGACAACGTGCTCGGGTATCAGCGGCTCGACGCCGGTATGGAACAGCTGATCAAGACGAACACCCTGCTCGACGGGGTCGTGGCGGCCGGTGTGGAGGGCGCGGTCGAGCTGATCGGGCCGGGCCGCGCGCAGTTCGCGGTGCACGCCCCGCCGATCGAGGCAGAGGTGGACCCCGGCCGGCTGGCGACGGCGCTCGCGCATCTGATCGCCGATGTGGCCGGGGTCGACTCGACGGGCCGGGCCAGGCTGGTACCGGGCGGCGGATACGTCGACTCGACGATCGTGGTGGCCGCGGCGCAGCGCGGCGATGTCGTACGGATCGAGGTGCGCGGGCCGTTCGCCGGGGGTGATCCGGTGCACGAGCCGATCGTGCGCGGGATCGTACGGGCGCACGGCGGGGTGCTCCAGACGCACGAGATGCCGGGCATGGGCGGCAGCGCGTATGTGCTGGAACTGCCGCTCGGCGAGGGCGCGGGTACGGTCAAGCCGCCCGCCGGGATGCCGGGGTCCGCGCAGCCCGCCCTGCCCGCGCAGGCAACGGACACCGGAGCGGGCACGGGCACGGGTACGGGAGCGGGAGCGGGAGCAGATACGGGGACGGGCGCTTCGGCTTCGGGCGGCGGCGGCAGGCGACGCGCGCGGCGGTCGTCCACGGACGCGTTCCTGGCGTCCGCGACGGAGAACACCGGGGAACCTACGGGACGACGCCGGGCGCGCGCGGCCGAGCCGGGAGCGGAAGCCGGGACGGCCGGATCGGGGACTTCTGGATCGGGGACTCCTGGATCGGGGATTCCTGGGTCATCGGGGATTCCTGGATCGGGGACGGAGGGCGCCGGTTTCGGGGGGCCGGGAGTTCGGCAGGACCTGATCCCGGCGCAGGACTCCGGCGGGGGCAGCGGCACAGGCCGTCGGCGCGGGCGTCCGAGCCCCTCCGACGATGCGGCGGCGGCCGCGGGGCCGGGTACCGGCGGAGCGGGTGCCGCGGGGCCGAACCCGGGGTCCGCTGTCGCGCTGCCGGCCGCCCCGGCTTCCGAAGGGTCGGTCGTGACGGCCGCCGAAGGTGCGCATCCGACCGGACGGGCGGCGCTCGGGCAGGCCGTTCCGCCCCAGGGTGTGCCCGCGGAAGCCGCCGCCGGGACGGGGCGCCGGGCCCGGCACGGTGGTCAGGGCGGACAGGGGGCACAAGGTGGACCGGGCGGTCAGGCCGGTCAGGGAGGGCAGGGGCAGCGCGCGCTGCCGGCTCTGCCGGCCGGGCCCATGACACCCGCCGCTCCGATGGCGCCCGCCGGCCCCGTATCCGCGCCCGTACCGCCGACCGCTCCGGCGGGCGCCGCGTCACCGGGACCGGGACGAGGGCAGGGACCGGCGGGACAGGGAGCCGCTCCGGCCCAGGCCCCGGCCCCGGCCCCGGCTCAGGCGCCCATGCCGATGCCTTCCGCTCCCGCTCAGCCGACGCCGCCGGCCGGGCGCCGTGCCCGCCGCGCGCTCGCCCCCGCACAGGAGCGGCACATCCCCGTGCCCGCCGAGCCGGAGGGCGCGCGCAGTCCGTTCGCGCTCCCGCCCGCCGAGGCCGATCGCGCGCCCGGCCCGGGGCACGGTCCCGTCCCTCCCGCCGCCCCGCCCGCGCCGCGCCGCCCGATGCCGGGCCGCCATGACGCCGTACGGACGAATCCGGACGACGACCACACACCGCCGCAGCCCCACCCTCTGCCGTCCGGGCGCAGGGGGGCCTTCGCCGGAACCGGGGACGCCCCGAACGCGAACCCGAACGCGAACCCGAACACCTGGGGAAGCCCCGACCCGACTCCCCCCGGCCGGTCCGCCACCGACCATGAGTACGAGTACGGCCGTGGCGCGGGCACGGCGTCCCACCCCGGCCCTGCGTCCGGTACCGGCCCGGCGTCCGGTACTGGCCCGGCATCAGGTACCGGCCCGGCATCAGGTACCGGCCCGGCGTCCAACGGCCGGGGGATGCCCACGACTTCGGGCTTCGGCACGATGGCCCCGCCCCCGGGCTGGCCCGACGATCCCGCCACGGGCAACGCCACCGGCGGCGTGACCGTCCCGCCGACTGCCCGTACCTCCTCGGCGCCCGAGGCCGCACCCGAGGCCGCGCCCGAGGACTCTTCCGCGCAGCGCGCGTCCTCGTCCGCCGACATCGCCGTCGTACCGAACCCCCGGAGCGGCGCCCATCAGCCACTCCCGCCCGCGCAGCCACTGCCCGAAGAGGCTCCGGTCTCGCCGGACTCCACGCAGGGGCGGGCCTTCAGCGTCCGTACCCTCGGCCAGGGGGTCCCGTTCACGCAGCAGCCCCCCCACCACCAGAACCAGCCCCCGGGCCAGGTTCCGGTCCACATCCCGGGCCAGGCTCCCAATCAGTCCCCGAACCAGCCGCAGTCGCTCGGTTCCGGCCGTCGCCGCAAGCTGGGCACCCCGCCCGACGGCACCGAACGCCCCGACCTGACCGGTCCTGGCGCGGGGCCCGGTCACGGCACGGGGCCCGGTCACGGCACGGGAGCCGGTCACGGCACGGGCTCCGGCTCCGGGGCGCACCCCGGCGTCGGCGCGTCACAGCAGGGTGGCTCGCGTCTGCCCCACGCCCACCCCGAGGGACGCTCGTACGCGATAGGGGCGCCCGACGAGGGCGCCGAGGGCCCCGAGCCGCTGGACGGCCCCGGCGGCGCGGTCGAGGTGGCCAACCGCCCCCAGCCGCGGCCCGTCGACGACGAGCTTCCCCCGGAGCCGCTCGACAACCCGCGCCGGCTGCTCGTCTGGCCCGCGCCGGACGTCTCCACCCAGCAGGCGCTGAGCGACCGCGGCTACCGTCCGGTGGTCGTGCACTCCCGCGAGGAGGTCGACGCGCAGATCGCCGCGTTCCCGGCGGCGCTGTTCGTCGACCCGCTGACCGGACCGATCACCCGTACCGCGCTCCAGTCGCTGCGCCAGGCCGCGGTCGCCGCCGAGGTCCCCGTCCTGGTGACGGCGGGTCTCGGGCAGGCCACCCGCGAGGCGGCGTACGGCGCCGATCCGGCCGTACTCCTCAAGGCCCTGGCCCCGCGCGACAGCGAACAGCACCCCTCGCGCGTCCTGTTGATCGAGGAGAACCAGGAGATCGCGCTCGCTCTGACGGAGACGCTGGAGCGGCGCGGCATGCAGGTCGGGCGGGCGGCCACCGACAACGAAGCGGTCAGCCTCGCCACCCAGATGCGGCCGAACCTGGTGGTCATGGACCTGATGCAGGTACGCCGCCGACGTGCCGGGATCATCGACTGGCTGCGGGCGAACGGCCAGTTGAACCGGACGCCGCTGGTGATCTACACCTCGGCGGGAATCGACCGGACGGAGCTGCCGCGGCTCGCATCCGGGGAGACGGTGCTGTTCCTGGCCGAGCGCTCCACCAGCGACGAGGTGCAGTCCCGGATCGTGGACCTGCTCGCGAAGATCGGGACGAACTAGACAGGTATGTCCGGGTGCGGCGCCGGGATGGGGCCCCGCACCGGCCGGGGGTCCTCACCGGCCGGGGGCCCTCACCAGGGCCCACAGCCGGGGCGCGGCGCCACACCAGCCGGGTGGGGCGCCGCGCCGGCAGCAACCCCACCCCACCCCACCCCAGCGCCGAGCACCGCTCCCGGACGCACCACCACTCGTCCGTACGCGGCCCAGGTCCTGCCCGGTCGGACAGGACCTAGACGCGGGTGACGTCCAACTCCCCGTCCGCGTACTGCTTGCGGATCACCTTCTTGTCGAACTTCCCGACGCTCGTCTTCGGCACGGCGGACACCACCGTCCACCGCTCCGGGAGCTGCCACTTCGCGATCTTCCCCGCGAGGAACTCCTTCAGCGACGCGTAGTCGGCCGTCGCCCCGTCCTTGAGGACGACCGTCGCGAGCGGCCGCTCGCCCCACTTGTCGTCCGGTACGGCCACGACCGCCGCCTCCGCCACCTCCGGATGAGCCATCAGCGCGTTCTCCAGTTCGACGCTGGAGATCCACTCGCCCCCGGACTTGATGACGTCCTTCGCGCGGTCGGTGAGCGTGAGATAGCCGTCCGGGCTGATGGTCCCCACGTCGCCGGTCTTGAGCCAGCCGTCCTCGCTGAACTTGTCCGCGGGCTTGATGTGTTCACCGCCCGCGCCCCCGTAGTACGCCCCGGCGATCCAGGGTCCCCGTACCTCCAGCTCGCCGGCCGACTCACCGTCCCAGGGCAGGAAGTCGCCGCGGGGCCCGGCCAGCCGGGCCTCGACACCGGCCGGGAAGCGGCCCTGGGTGATGCGGTACGGCCACTCCTCCTCGACGGTGAGCCAGGCGGGCGGGTTGGACATCGTGCCCAGCGGCGAGGTCTCCGTCATGCCCCAGGCGTGGCAGAGCCGTACGCCGAGTTTGTCGTACGCCTCCATCAGCGACGGCGGACAGGCCGCGCCGCCGATGGTGACACGGGCCATCGAGGTCAGATCGCGCGGGCGGGCGGTGACCTCGGCCAGCAGCCCCTGCCAGATGGTGGGGACCGCGGCGGCGTGCGTGGGCTTCTCGCGCTCAATCATCTCGGCGAGCGGGGCGGGCTGGAGGAAGCGGTCGGGCATCAGCATGCCGACGCCGGTCATGAAGGTGGCGTGCGGCAGTCCCCAGGCGTTCACATGAAACTGCGGGACGACGACCAGCGTGATGTCCTTGTCCGTCAGCCCCATCGACTCGGACATGTTGACCTGCATGGAATGCAGATAGATGGAGCGGTGGGAGTAGACGACGCCCTTGGGATCGCCGGTGGTGCCGGAGGTGTAGCACATCGCCGCGGCGGACCGCTCGTCCAGCTCGGGCCAGTCGAACGTGGTGGGACGACCGGCGATCAGCTCGTCGTAGTCGTGCACCCGCGCGGTCGCTCCGTCGAGCAGGGCGCGGTCGCCGGGACCGGAGACGATGACGTGCTCGACGGTCGGCAGATGCGGGAGGAGCGGGGCGAGCAGCGGCAGCAGCGAACCGTTCGCGAGGATCACGCGGTCTTCCGCGTGCTGGACGATCCAGATCAACTGCTCCGGAGGGAGCCGGAGGTTGAGGGTGTGGAGGACCGCGCCCATCGAGGGGATCGCGAGATACGCCTCGACGTGCTCGGCGTTGTTCCACATCAACGTCCCCAGAACACTTCCCTCGGCCACTCCGAGTTCGTCGCGCAGGGCGTTGGCGAGCTGTGCGGCGCGGTCGCCGATCTCGGCGAAGGTACGGCGCTGGGGTTCCGCTTCGCCGGTCCAGGTGGTGACGGTCGACCGTCCGTGGATGGTCCGGCCGTGCTCCAGGATCCGGCTGATGGTGAGCGGTACATCCTGCATTGTGCTTCGCACAGCATCCTCCCGGTGGGCGCTGTCGCTCCGTCGCGACAAGTGGGAAGATTCTGCGCACATACCGCTCGGTATGTCACTACCCGAGAGTAGAAACCCTGGTCGGACGCCGGAACCTGCGACCGGCGCGGGAGACCGGTCCGGTCGAGCCCCGTCGAGTCTGATCCGGTCGAGCCCCGTCGAGCCCCGTCGAGCCCGATCCGGTCGAGTCGAGCCTGGTCCACCCCGGCCCAGTCCGGTCGAGCCCCGTCGAGCCCCGTCGAGCCCGATCCGGTCGAGTCGAGCCTGGTCCACCCCGGCCCAGTCCGGTCGAGTCCGGTCGAGTCCGGTCCTGCCAGGTGCGGCCCGGTCCAGCCGGCCGGTCATCAGTGGACGGGCGAGAGTTCCGGGTCCTCACGGAGCTTTCCGAGCGCGCGGGACACCGCGCTCTTGACCGTGCCGATCGAGACGCCGAGCACCTCGGCGGTCTGGGCCTCGCTGAGATCCTCGTAGTAGCGCAGGACCACCATGGCCCGCTGGCGGTCGGGAAGCCGCATCACCGCACGCCACATCGCGTCGTGCAGCACCTGCCGCTCGGCCGGATCGGGCTCCGGCTGACCGGCGGGCTCGGGCAGCTCCTCGCAGGCGAACTCGTCGACCTTGCGCTTGCGCCACTGGGAGGTCCGGGTGTTCAGCAGGGCGCGGCGGACGTAACCGTCCAGTGCCCGCTGGTCCTCGATCCGGTCCCAGGCGACATACGTCTTGGTGAGGGCCGTCTGCAGCAGGTCCTCGGCGTCGCACGGGTTGGAGGTGAGCGAGCGCGCCGTACGCAGCAGTACGGGCCCCCGCGCCCGTACGTACGAGGAGAACGACACGAAGGGCGGGTAGGGCGAGAAGCCCGCGGTGCCGGTGTGGCCGCTGTGTCCGGTGGCCGGCGGGTGACTCGGGCACGACGAGTGCGCGGCCGGCTTGGCGGCTTGAGAGGCGCTCGTGCAGACAGGCGTGGTCATGGCTCCACGCTAGGAGCGAGGCCACCTCGGGGGATCGGCCCCAGGTCCCGAAGCGGTCTCCGCCTCAGGGTGTAGTGATGGTGCCTCCTCCACCTCCTGTAGGTGGAGGAGGGGACGAGGAGATCATCAGGGTCATCCCCGGGAAGTACGGGTCCGCGACCGTACGGGAGCGACCAGTCGCGCGAGGCGATCGGCGCCGCGCGACCGTCCGGCGCGGGCGGGGCGCGGGGCGGGACATGGTTTGGGACGTGCGGCGGGATGCGGTTCGGGACGCGCGGCGGGATGCGGTTCGGGACACGGAGCCGGACGCAGGGCGGGACACGGAGCCGGACGCGGTTCGGATACCGGCGAGGCCGCTGGCGGCACCGCTGACGCGGCTCTCGGCGCGGTCGGCGCAGTCGGCGGAACCGCTGGTGAGCGGGACGCCGGTGAACGCGGAAAAACGCCCTGCGCGACGGCACCGGAGCACCGCCGCGCAGAACGTACCTCACCCCTCAGTCACGCCCCCCGTCGGGCCGTACTTCACCACCACAGGTTGTTGAAGGTCACCGAGACGTTCTCGTTGGACTGGTCGATCGCCGTGAAGCCCGAACCGATCACATTCGCGGTGTTGTTCTGATTGGACGCCCCGGCGCCGGTCGCCACCTGCTGCGTCGTCGTCGAGTTGCCGAGGTTGTGTCCGCCCACCCCACTGCCGCTGATCGTGGCCACGGTCGCGTTCGACCCGGCACCCGAGAAGGCGCCGTTGTCGGCCTGAGCAACTCCGGTGAAGAGCGCGGCGGCGAGGGGCAGCGCGGCGACAGCGGCGAAGGCACGGGCGGTACGGAAGTTTGCCATGACATTTC
The DNA here is from genome assembly GCF_055639435.1 of Streptomyces sp. NPDC039430. Lineage (NCBI taxonomy): Bacteria > Bacillati > Actinomycetota > Actinomycetes > Kitasatosporales > Streptomycetaceae > Streptomyces > Streptomyces sp. NPDC039430. The sequence continues at coordinate 262,718 of NZ_JBVKAK010000009.1, forward strand.
CTCCAGGAACCATGAAGTACGGCTTGTTTCCGAGGCAGTTGGCCGACTGTCTCGGTCGCGGTGACGACGTCGCGACCTCAGAATTGCCCACCGAATCCCCCGCGAACCACCCCGGAGAGCCTGATTCCCTCGCAAGCGTGAGGACATGTCGATAAACCCCCAATGCGCCCTCAAAGCCCTGGTCCGCCCTCGCCCGGCTGCCGCGATCCGCCTCACGAGCCTGTCCGCCACAAAGGAAGAAGCGTTTCTGCGCCCCCCCTCACCCTCGCCCTCGAACCACCCCCTCTTCCCTTCTTCGAACACCTGTACGAACATAGGCCCATGGCCATCACCGCCCGGCACACCGCCACCCTGGCCCTCGCGCACGCGCTGTCCGCCGCCGAGCGTGGGCTCCCCGTCTTCCCCCTGTCCCCCACCAAGCTCCCCGCACTGCGCTCACCGCACAGGGGGGAGCCCGAGCCGGTTCTCTGCCGGGGCGAGTGCGGGCGTCCGGGCCACGGGGTGCACGACGCCACCGCCAATCCCACCGGCGTACGCTCCCTGTTCGCCGCCGCGCCCTGGGCGACCGGCTACGGCATCGCCTGTGGCCGGCCGCCGCACCACCTCATCGGAATAGATCTGGACGTCACCCCGGGACCGGCGCCGGACTCACCGCTCGGCTCGCCCCCCGACTCACCGCTCGGCTCGCCCCCCGACTCGCCCCCCGACTCGGTGGCCGCGCTTCAGCAACTCGCTCTCCAGCACCTGTTCACGCTGCCGGAGACCGTGGTGATCCTCACCCCCAGCGGCGGCCGCCACATCTGGCTGACGGGCCCGCCGAACGTCGTCGTACCGAACTCCGCGGGCAGACTCGCCCCCGGCATCGACGTACGCGGCGCGGGCGGCTATCTCGTAGGCCCCGGCTCGGTCACGGCGCGTGGCGCCTACCGGCCGGCCCCCGGTACGGCCGACCTGGCGCCCGCTCCCTGCCCCCGCGCCCTGCTGCGTCTGCTCACACCCCCTGCGCCCCCTGCGCGCGGCCAGCACCACCGGCACCGCTCCGGCGCAGCCGAGGAACAGCCCGCGCGTGGCCACGGCCTGGTGCGGTTCGTACGCGCGGCGCACGCGGGCCAGCGCAACACCCGGCTGTTCTGGGCCGCCTGCCGCGCGTACGAACACGGCTTCGGCGAGACCCTGACGGAACCCCTCGTCGACGCCGCCCTGCACACCGGCCTGACCGAACAGGAAGCCCGCGCGACCATCGCCTCGGCCGCCCGCCTCACCGCTGGCCCCTGACCCGACGACACCGGAAGCCCGACCGACACCGGAGGGCGCCCTCGCGCGATGCGAGGACGCCCTCCAGGGGGTCGCAGCCGACGAAGGCAAGGTCTAGCCGCGGCTCTTGAACTCGGCCGCACCCAGCGTGGTGAACCAGCCGCGCATCTTGTCCACGTCATCGGTGGCCGCGAGGGAGAGCAGGAGCAGGATGCGCGCCTTCTGCGGGGTGAGGTCCGCCGCGCCGATCAGCGGGCCGTCCGCCGCGTCGTCGTAGACGGCCCCGTTGCCCGTACGAGTCGTGGAGGCGAACACCACGCCCTTCTTGACCGCTTCGGTACGCGCCTTGCTCATGGCCGGGGAGATGCCGCCCGCGCCCGTACCCGCCGTCACGACGCCGGCCACGCCGGAGTCCGCGAACGCCTTGACGGCCTCGCCGCCCGCGTCCTGGTAGCTGTAGGCGATCTCCACCTTCGGCAGGCTCTTCCCCTTGCCCGCGATCTTGTCGAGGTCGAACGGCGTCTTCCAGCTCGCCTTGCCGCACTTGTCCACCCGCGCGGGCGCCCGGTTGATCCGGACCCGGTCCTGGTCGACCACGCCCAGGACGCCGCCGGCACCGCTGTTGAACGTATCCATGCGCAGCGCGTCCGTCTTGCGGACCTCACGAGCGGCCTGGATCTCGTCGTTGAGCATGATGACGCTGCCGAAGCAGGTCGTCCTGCGGCCGGCGGCGAGCTGGATGGCGTTGTACAGGTTCGCCGGACCGTCGGTTCCGATGACGGTCCACGGGCGCATCGCTCCGGTGAGGATCACCGGCTTGTCGCTGCGTACGGTCAGGTCGAGCCAGTACGCGAACTCTTCCATCGTGTCCGTACCGGTGGTGACGACCGCGGCGTCGTTCGAGCGCAGCGCCTTGTCGACCGTTTGGGTCAGCTTGCGGTAGTCGGCTATGGAGTAGCCGCTCGAACCCTGGTTGCCGAACTGCACGGTGGAGACGTCCGCGACCCGGTTCACCTCGGGCTTGAGGTCACCCACCAGCTCGGATATGGGGATCTTGCCCGCCTGGTAGTCCTGGAAGTCCACCCGGCTCTCACTCACCCCGGCGATCGTCCCGCCGGTGCCGATGACGGCGACCTTGGGCCGCTTGACCGGCGCCTTGGTCTGCTCGGCGGCGGCGGCCGTACCGGCCGTCAGGGCCATCACGGCCGTCAGCAGGACGGTTCGACGCAGGATTCCTCGCATGCTGCACACCCCTTCTCCGGGATCGACAAGACTGGCTGGGCTGCCGGGATCGCCGGGAATGCCGGGAATGCTTGATGGGATGGATCAATCAGGGTCCGGGAGAAAAGGTGACCGAATCGCGTTTCGCGCCACGGCCCGCCCAGTTAATTCGGCGTTTCCCGATGCCGACGCCAGGAGGCCGCTCAGCGGCCGGGGACGGGACCATGGAGGCATGGAGGCATGGAGGCATGGAGGGATCGTGGACGGGACCATGCACGGGATCGTGCCCGGCGCCCTTCCCTTCCCTTCACTTCACTCGGACTGGGCGATCAGGTCCGCGATGTCGCGCGCGGTCCATCGGCCGGCCGCGCCCGGGCACGCCGCGAGATAGCGGGCGACGGTGTTCGCGTCCCAGGCGCCCGCCTCCAGCAGACCGGAGCCCAGGAGCCTGAGGTAGGACGCCGAAGGTTTGCTCCACTCCAGTTCGTCCACGCCCCACGGAGCGGTGAAGGTAAGCACCGGGATCCCGTCCATCGCCCCCAGGCAGACGAGCGTTTCGTACCGCCCGCCCCCGAGCACCGACCGCCCCTCGCCCAGCGCTTCCGCGAGGTCGAGATCAGCCCCCGGCTCCCGGTACATCTCCTGCGCGGCGATGTCCGAGAACTGCCCTACCGAGACCAGGTGCGCCCTCGCCAGCACCTTTCCGCTGACGCCGGGATCGTAGAACGCCCTGCCGCCTCCCCAGACGGGCGACTCGGTGGCGAAGTACATGACACCGCGGAGCTCCACGGGCACGGAGGCGCTCGGCGGTCGCTTGTCCCGGCATCCGGGATACGTCCGGGCGGCCCCCGGCGGCCGTCCGCCGGCGATGTAGCACGAGAGCCGCTCACGGCACGTATTGGAACCGTACGACGTGTACCAGACCTGACGCGGCGGGGCGCCGCCGGTCTCTCGCCGCTGAATGGCGCGGGGACTGATCATGCTCACCGCACCAGGGCGTGCCACTGAACGTGTATCTGAGCCTGCATCTGGGCCTCCCGCACGGCCGACCGCCACTTCGGCTGCGTCACTTCGGCTGCGTCACTTCGGCTGCGTCACGATCTGGATCAGGTTGCCGCAGGTGTCGTCGAAGACAGCGGTGGTGACGGCGCCCATCTCCAGGGGCTCCTGGGTGAAGCGGACGCCGAGGCCGAGCAGGCGCTCGTGCTCCGCCTTCACGTCGTCGACGGTGAACTGGGCGAGCGGGATGCCGTCCTTGACGAGCGCGTCGCGGTAGGGCTTGACGGCCGGGTGGCCGGCGGGCTCCAGGAGGAGTTCGATGCCGCCGGGCACGTCGGGCGAGACGACGGTCAGCCACCGGTCCTTCTCGCCGAGCGGGATGTCGTGCTTCTTCACGAAGCCGAGGATCTCGGTGTAGAAGCGCACGGCCTCGGCCTGGTCGTCGACGAAGACGCTCGTCAGATGGATCTTCATGGGGTGTTCTCCTCTCGTTCTGATGTCCCGGGCACGAGCCATCGCTCGACGATATGCCGCAGCGGGGCCGCGTTCAGGTCGTGGAACTTGTAGCGGCCCTCGCGCCTGGTCTCGACGATCCCCGCGGCCTCCAGCACCGCGAGATGCTGGGAGACCGCCTGGCGCGAGATGCCGAGCTGATGCTTCACGCTCAGGCGCGAGCAGATCTCGAACAGTGTCTGTCCGGACTTCTCCGCGAGCTCGTCGAGGATGGTACGGCGGGTGGGGTCGGCCAGGGCTTTGAAGAGATCGTCGGCCACGACCCCAGAATAGGCAAGCATTCACTTGCCTATCAAGACGGGCCACTTCCCCACCTGGTCGGTTCCCACCGTCCTGGGGGTCGAGGGCATTGGCCGGGTAGCGGCGGTGGGCGACGGAGTGCGCTACGCCGATCAGCCTGCGATCCCGGCGGCCTCCCTGGTGGAGGCGACGGCGAGGCCAGAGCGCACGCCGACCTGGAATCGAGCGGCGCGACCGGGAAACTACTGCTCCTGCCGTGACGGCGAGGGAAGGATGAGGGAAGGATAGGGAGTCCGGAAGAAGGCAAGGACGCTCCGGAGATCCCGGTGGAGCCGGCCTTCAAGGGAGTCCTTCCGCACACTTCACCGAACACCCGCCGCGCGGCACCATGCCCCACTTCCCCCTCGGTGGGACGCGTCGGCCTGCCGGTTGGCCGTCAGCCGCCGATCGGACCGGACCGCAGCCGCATGATCCCGACGTCGAGCGCGGCCCGTAGATGTGTGGACTGGCCCGTGGACAGCATGATTGACACGCCGCCCTGAATACCCGCCAGCAGCGCGGCCGCGGACTGCTCCACATCCAGGTCGGCTCCGACCAGACCCCGATCCTGCAGCGCGCGGATCCCCGCTGCGAGGTACTGCTGCCACTGGCGCATCAATTCGACCACGATCGCCCTGGCTCCGGGATTCGAGCGGCCGACCTGCAGGAACAGCGACCCCAGTGGGCACTGGTCGCCTTGCGCCTCGTAGCGCTCGACGACCGCGTCCCGCCACCGGTACCAGGTCTCCCAGGAATCCAGGCAGCCCAGATGGGGCTGCTGGTCGTCCAGGACACGGTCCGCCTCGTACTGCGCCACCGCCAGCAGCAATTGGTCTTTGCCGTCGGGAAAGTAGTGGAACAACTGGCTCTTGCTCGTGCCCGTCCGCGCCCGTACGTCATCCAACGTCGCGAGCGCCACACCGCGCTCGCGCAGCACCTGGGCGGCGCCCTCGATGATGCGCGCCCGGGTGGCCTGCCCCTTCGGCGTCAGCACGCCGCCCATCGACCCACCTCGCATACTGGACCAGCCAGTCCACCGTAGCGGAGGGCCGACTCACCCGGAACCAGGACCGGCTGGGCAGGCGCCCCACTCAGTGTCGTGGGCCGGCGAGGGGAGATCGAGTCCCCCGGAGCCGCTCACGGCGACCGAGGCCAACCCCTGCCGCAGCTCGCGGCGCTCGGCGCTCGGCGCTCGGACAGGGGCACCGCCGGATCCGTTACGAAGTACCTCGCACCCCTCCAAAAACCGCCCGCCACCCTGCCGACGCCACCGTCCGGCTCGCCTTCATCCGCTACGCGTCCCGCGCGAAAGCCCAGCGGCAACCAGTCCGGAGTCCGGCCGGCTCGGGTTCGTGTCCAGACTCCTGGCGAGTGGACGACCGAGCTGGCCCGGACCTGGGCGTGCGAATCATCGCTCAGGGGCGGCCCGAGGACGAGAAAATCCTCCGCGCTCGTGGCGCCACCTGGTTCGTATCGCGCGACAAGAACCTGAGCGACGCGGTGCGCCGGTTCGCATCGGAAGGCGTGAACGGCGTACTCGACGCGGCGGCACTCGACACCCCCGCGCTGGCGGCTGTCCGCGAGGGAGGCGTCTTCGCGTACTGGTGCCGTGAGCGCCGGGTCATCCACGGAGGACAGAGAGGGACCAGCGTTCGGATCGAGCGTGCTCTCAACGCTACGGGCGGCCAGGCCGGGGCCCTGATCCGGCCGGAATTGCTGCGGTGGGTGTGGGATTTGAACCCACGGTGACATCGCTGCCACGACGGTTTTCAAGACGGTGCGGATTGCGCGGTGCCCATGCCTTCTGACCTGTGCGAATGGTACTTGGCAACCTCCGAGGCAATGCCTCGGACCGCAAATGGACCGCTGACGAGCGTTCCCCTCAACAAGGCAATGGGCCTTAGCGATCGGGAGACCATCCCGCTGCAATAGCGGGCGGAGTCGCGCAAGGTCCCCCGTGCCCTTAGCGCTCAATTGCGCACACACGTGCAGTGGTTAGGCAGGCGCGTTGTGGATGTGGGCGCGGGGTCAGGCAGTTGTGTTGGGTGTCTGGTCGGGGGTGGGCGTGCCGGTCCAGCTGGCCAGGATGCTGATGGCTTCGGCGGCGGGTGAGGCCGGTTCCGGGGTGTAGATGACGAGAGTCTGCTCGGGGTCGCCTTCGACGGCCAGGACGATGTAGTCGAGGGTGAGGTCGCCGACGAGCGAGTGGTGCAGGCGTTTGGTGCCGGTGGTGTGGGCGAGGACGTCGTGGTCGGCCCACATGCGGCGGAAGGTGTCGCTGTGCAGGGACAGCTCGCCGATCAGTTCGGTGAGCTGCGGGTCGTCCGGGTGTCGTCCGGCGTAGAGGCGCAGGGTGGCGACGCAGTCGCCGGCCACCCGTTCCCAATCGCGGTACAGGACGCGGGCGGCTTCGTCGAGGAAGACGAAGCGAGCGGCGTTGCGGTCGTGGTGCGGCCGGGCTTCGAAGTCGGCGATGAGGGCGTAGCCGAGTCGGTTGGCCGCGAGGATGTCCATGCGCCGACCCTGGACAACCGCGGGAACGCTGAGCGCGTCCAAGGCGCGGTAGAGGGCGGGGCGGACCTTCTGCGGGGCGAGGGGCTTCTTACGGCGGGTCCGCCCGGTGGCGGGCTGGGCCAGGTCGAAGAGGTGGGCGCGTTCGGTGTCGTCGAGTCGCAGGGCGCGGGCGACGGCCTCCAGGACGGTTTCGGAGACGCCTTGGGTGCGTCCGCGTTCCAGCCGGATGTAGTAGTCGACGCTGACTCCGGCGAGCTGGGCGACTTCCTCGCGGCGCAGTCCCGGAACACGGCGAGCACCGGTGTGAGGGGCGAGGCCGGCCTGCTCGGGAGTGATGCGGGCCCGGCGGGTACGCAGGAACTCGCGGATCTCGCTGCTGCGGTCCATACGTCCACCGTACGGCGGGGTCCGGGTGCCTTTCAGGCGGCGTGGGAGGTACTGGCGGACCCCCGGTGGAGCGGTACTCCGTACGAGGGTCCGGACGACTCCGCCGGGTGATTGCCTGGATGGCGGGCCCACTGAGCCGCCGATCATGGCACTCGCAGGGTCCTCCCTCACCTGGCGTGACGACCTGCGGGCCGCGCCGTACATCCGGAGGAAAGGACTCCACCCCCCATGGCAACGAATCTGACCGGCACCGTCGCGCTCGTCACCGGCGCGAGCAGCGGTATGGGCGCCGCCACCGCCCGCCGGACAGGACCCGCGGCGGGTCGCCGACATCATCAACATCAGCTCGATCGCCGGCCGCCAGGCATGGGCGAACTACGGCGTCCGCAACCTCACCAAGTTCGGCGTGAACGGATTCACCGAGTCCCTGCGCCAGGAGCTGGCCCAGCGGCATGTGCGGGTGAGTGTCCTGGAGCCGGGCGCCGTCGACACCCAGCTCGGTTCACACAACAAGACTCCGTCCACACCCAGATCCTCGAACCGTTCAACGCGCGGCACGAGCGCCCCGCCCCCGCCGACATCGCCGACGGGATCACCTATATCGCGACCCGGCCCCGACATGCCTCGATCGCCGAACTCTGGGTCATGCCCACCGACCAAGCCTGACGGCCGTACGAGAAGGAGTATCCGATGAAGCACGTATCACTGGGCGGGCTCGATGTATCGCGCATCGGCCTGGGAGCCATGACCATGGCCGGCACCTACACGACGGGCGGCGGCCTCGATGACGACGAGTCCATCCGCACCATCCACCGGGCGCTGGACCTCGGGGTCACCCACATCGACACGGCCGAGATCTACGGCCCCTTCCACAGCGAGGAGGTCGTCGGCAAGGCCATCAAGGGCCGGCGTGACGACGTCGTCGTGGCGACGAAGTTCGGCATGGTCTCCCACTCCGGTGGCGGCCCCGGCGTGATCGACAGCAGCGCAGGCAACGTGAAGACCGCGGTCGAAGGCTCCCTCAAGCGCCTCGGCACCGACCACATCGATCTCTATTACCAGCACCGCGTCGACCCGAACACCCCCATCGAGGAGACCGCCGGCGCGCTGGCGGAACTGGTCGCCGCAGGCAAGGTCCGCCACATCGGGCTCTCCGAGGCCGGCCCCGCCACGATCCGCCGTGCCCATGCCGTGTACCCGGTCGCCGCGCTCCAGACGGAGTACTCGCTGTGGACCCGCGATGTCGAGGCGGAGATCCTCCCGCTCCTACGAGAGCTCGGCATCGGCTTCGTCCCGTACTCGCCGCTCGGGCACGGACTGCTGACCGGCCAGATCCGCAGCGTGGACGACTTCCCCGACGACGACTGGCGCAAGACCAACCCGCGCTTCACCGGGGAAAACTTCCAGCGCAACCTGCGCATCGTCGACGAAGTACAGGCCATCGGAGCCGAGATCGGAGCGACCCCGGCCCAGACCGCGCTGGCCTGGCTGCTGACCCGCGGCGACGACATCGCCCCCATCCCCGGGACCCGGCGGGTCTCCCGCGTCGAAGAGAACACCGCCGCCGACAACATCGAACTCAGCGCCACCCAACTCGACCGCCTGAACAACCTCACCCCCGCCTCGGGCGAGCGCCACAACGAGGCGAACATGGCCAGCATCGACCGCTGAGCGGCGCGGCACCGAGCGGCAGATCGGCTTGCGGCCGTCCAATGCGGCGGACGGGAGGTTCGGGCAACTCGCTTTCCTCATGTTCGCCTGAGGGTTCGAGGTGTGTGGGAGCGTCCTGACCTGCGGCCCGATAGGTGTGGGGGATGCTCCTATACCTCGTCAAACCCTTCACACTCAGCGTCCTGCTGGCACGGCCGCGCGCACACCTGCGCCGCAGACCGCCGACATCCGGCCGGCAGAAGCGACCGATCCGGCTCGGCGACCTGACCGTGGACACCACCGCCCGGCGCTGCTTGCTCGCTGGGCGGGACATCGCACTGCGCCCCAAGGAGTTCGAACTCCTCGCCGTCCTCGCCCGGCACGCGGGCGCCGCGGTGTCCCGCGAAGCCCTCATGGCCCAGGTCTGGGAGGAGAACTGGTTCGGCCCCACGAAGACGCTCTACGTCACCCTGGTCTCCCTGCGCCGCCGCCTCCACCAGGCAGAGTCCGACGCACCCGACACCACGCGACTCCCGACGATCACCACTCTGCGCGGCCACGGCTACCGGCTCGACCACGCGAGCCGGGCCCTGGGGCGGAGCACGAGGCGGGCGGCTGAGACTCGCGGGGCGGCATGCCACGCCGCGCACACCACCAGAGCTTCCCGCCCGCGCCGTCATTCGGTCGCTTCCCGCCCGCGCCGTCATCCGGTCGCAAGACGCACTCGATCAATCCGATGACAGTGGCCCGCTACTGCGAGCGGCGCACCGCGGTGCCCGCGCGAAGTCCGACCACGCTGACGCTGCCCAACATCCTGCGGACCGACGTCGGCGGGCAACGGCCGCTGCCCGCCGACTCCGAACTGGTCCGGGCGATTCGCGGTCCTCGCCCGCGCCCAGCAAGACACGGAGCGGAACCGTGCCCTCGTGCGAGTCGCCCTGCGCAGATCCGGACGTTAGCGGAACATTGAGCTCTCGGTGGACCGGCTACCGTCCGGCTGGGGACGAAGGTCACCAAGGGGGCAGCAGGGCCGACGCCTTGGCGATGGTCTTCAAGCTCGTCGAGTCCGCTGAGACCCGCCGGCGAGCCGTGAACGCACCCCGCCTCGTCGCCCCCGTCCGGGCCGGAGCCCGCTTCGAACGCGGCGAGTTCCTCGATGCCATCGAGTTCAACCGGTGGTGTGCGCGCCTAACGGTTGGCCCGCAGACCGTATTCAGCGGGTCTGGTCGGTCGGTCGGATCAGGATCTCGTTGACGGCGACATGCTCGGGCTGGGTGAGCGCGTACAGGACGGCGCCGGCGATGTCCTGGGACTGAAGAGTCCGCATGGAGTCGGCGTAGTTCTTGGCGAGGGCCTGCATGGCAGGGTCGGTGATATGGGTGGCCAGCTCGGTCGCGACCATTCCGGGCTCGATGACGATGACGCGTATGCCCTGCGCCGTGACTTCCTGCCGCAAGGCTTCCGAGAAGGCGGTGATGCCGAACTTTGTCGCGGCGTACACACCACCGCCGGCAGATGCGGTGCGCCCTGAAGTCGAAGAAATCTGCACCACGGCGCCCCTGCTCTCCAGCAGGTGAGGCAGGGCGGCATGGGCTGTGTACATCGATCCCAGGAGGTTGGTGTCAATCATGCGCGTCCACTCAGCGGTGTCCGCATTCAGGATCGGTCCGCTGAGCATGACGCCAGCGTTGTTCACAAGGGCGTCAAGGGTGCCGAAGTGCTCGACGGTCGCCGTAACCGCGTCCCGCACGGACTCGCGGTCGGTGACATCGAGCTCCAGGACCAGCATCTCGCCGGGGCCGTCCTGCGCGAGCGACTTCAGCCTTTTGGTCCGACGAGCCCCGACCGCCACCCGGGCGCCGGCTGTGGACAGGGCAAGTGCGGTGGCCTGTCCGATGCCCGAGGAGGCGCCGGTGACCAGGACGACCTTTCCGTCAAGGGTGTTGCTCATGTCTTCCTCCGATGGATACGTGGTGAGGGCGGTAGCCCGCCAGGTGTCTTGACGACAGTCGGCGGTTGATCCAGCAGAAAGTGACCGCTGGGTCATGTTGAGCGTACAGCAAACATGACTGCCCGGTCATGTTGCTGGTAGGCTCGTGCCTGTTCGATAGGGGGCGCGTATGAGTGAGACGACAGGCACCGCGGGCCGGCGGGCGGACATGCTGCGTAATCGCCGCCTTCTGCTCCAGGCCGCGACGGAGGCGTTCGCCGAGCTGGGGACGGACGTATCGATGGGCGAGATCGCCCAACGCGCCGGACTGGCCAAAGGCACTGTGTTCCGGCACTTCGCATCGAAGGAAGACCTGCTTGCCGCGATCATGCTGCAGCTTGTCGACCGTCTGATCGGCACAGCGGAGCGCCTTGCCGAGGCCGACGATGCAGATGCGGCGCTGGTTGAGTTCATGGCAGAGAGCATCGAGACCCTGGCCGCTGACCGGGCGTTCTGCGAAGTGATCGGGCGGCCGTCACTGGACCACGCCGGCGCCCGGGACGCGATCGGCCGCCTCTGCGGCGCCGCCGGGGCACTCACTGGCCGGGCACAGGAACAGGGAACCGTCCGTAGCGACGTCACGGGCACGGACATCGTGCTGCTACTCGCGGGCATCCATCAAACGGCAGCGCCTCTGCTGGCCGCACAGCCGCAGGCATGGCGCCGTTACCTCGAACTGGCTCTGGACGGGCTCCGCGCCACCGGGACCCGCGAACTGCCGCATCTGCCCGGTGACCTGCACCTCGGTGAGCATTCCGGGAAGAGCTGACCTGCGGACGCCGCCATGGCCCTTCGCCGCGCAGCAGTCCAGTGCGTCGTGCGGACGTCGGGGACAGGACCCGCCGCCGCGACGCACAGCCATCGATCCGTTCCGGAGGCACCGAGGTCTCCGGAGGCCGACAGTGCCACAAGCTTTCACGAAACTCGCGCGTCGTTGCACAATCCTCTCGCCGCTGGGCGATCGCCGCAGCTTCTGTGATGCACTCGTAGCATGTCTCTGGACGAGCTTCGCGTACTGCTGGACCGGCATGCGCGTCCCGATCTGACCACGGCGATCGACGGTGTCCGGATCTGCAAGGTCGACCACGCCGCCGCACCGGAGTCCTCGATGTCCGGGACAGTGCTGGCGGTGATCGCCCAGGGCGGCAAGCGTCTCGCCCTGGGCGACAGCTTCCACGACTACCGCGCCGGACAATATCTCGTCGCCTCCGTCGACGTCCCGGTGACCGGACACGTCATGGACACCGCTCCCGGCAGGCCCACACTCGGATTCGGGATGGCTCTCGAACCTGGCGTCATCGCGGACCTGCTGCTGCAGGCAGGGCCGGGAGATCTGCCGAAGTCTCCGGGCACCGCGCGGCCGGGGCTCGGGGTGAGTGACGCACCGGGCGAACTGCTCGACGCCGTCGTGAGACTGCTGCGCCTGCTCGACCGTCCACGGGACCGAAAGGCACTCGCCCCGCTGTGCGAGCGCGAGATCCTCTGGAGGCTGATGACCGGGGAACAGGGTGATGCCGTCCGCCAGCTCGGTGTGGCCGACAGCAGCCTCACACACGTCAGACGCGCCGTGCGGTGGATCCGGGACAACTACACCCAGCCGTTCCGGGTCGAGGAGGTGGCGCGGCTCTCGGGGATGAGCGTCTCCGCCTTCCACCGGAACTTTCAGGCGGTGACGGCGATGAGTCCGATCCAGTTCCAGAAGAACATCCGGCTGCAGGCCGCGAGACTGCTGCTGGCCAACCATCCGAGCGACGTCACCGGCGTCGGCCAGCGTGTCGGATACGACAGCCCGTCCCAGTTCAGCCGTGAGTACCGGCGCCAGTTCGGCGCCCCGCCCAGCGTCGATGCGGCGCGCCTGCGCGGCCGAGTGGAGTCCGCCGCGGCGCTGCCGTGATCCGCCCGTACGAAACGAGGATTGGGCAGATACGCGAGAGGATCTTGCTAGCCCCGGCGCCGCGCCTGCTGGTTTGCTGAACGTAGTGGAAATTTCCACGCATTCCGCGCAAGCCAACCCATGGCATGGGAGGCGGGTATGACGAACGACGCAGTCGTCCGCGCCCTCGACATCGGCCCGGAGTCCTCTGCGGCCGAACGCACCATCGACATCACCACGGTGGGCAGGCGCAGCGGCGCCCTCCGCCGCATTGAGGTCTGGTTCCACCACATCGACGGCCGCTGGTACCTGAGCGGCGTGCCCGGCCCTCGCAACTGGTACGCCAACTTGCGGGCCGATCCGCGCTTCGTCGTACACCTCAAACACAAGGTCATCGCCGACCTGCCCGCGACCGCGAAGCCAGTCGACGAGGCGACCCGGCGGCGGGTGATCACCGAGATCCTCGATCTGCGGAACCGGCCCCAGCTCGCAGCGCGGGTCGGCCGACGGCAGAACCTCGATGAGTGGCTCGCAGGCAGTCCGCTGGTCGAGATCGTGTTCGACGACGAGCAGCTGCGGACACGGACGTAGCGGCATCGCCGCTCACCGAACGCGCCACGCTCCGAAGGAGAGAGACATGAAGTACCGCACGCTGGGCCGGACCGGAATCCAGGTCAGCCCGTACGCACTGGGCACCATGATGTTCGGGACGGCGGGAAACCCCGACCATGACGACTCGATCCGGATCATCCATCGGGCCTTGGACGCGGGGATCAACTGCGTGGACACCGCCGACGTGTACTCCGACGGCGAATCCGAGGTCGTCGTCGGTAAGGCGCTCAAGGGCCGCCGCGACGACGTCGTGCTCGCCAGCAAGGTGCACTTTCCGATGGGCGACGATCCCAATCACCGGGGGAATTCCCGGCGCTGGATTATGACCTCGGTCGAGAACTCCCTGCGCCGCCTGCGGACCGATCACCTCGACCTCTACCAGATCCACCGCCCCGACCCGACGGTGGACGTGGAGGAGACATTGTCGGCGCTGTCGGATCTGGTCCACAGCGGCAAGGTGCGCGCGATCGGCGCGTCGACCTTCCCGGCCTCGGACATCGTTGAGGCGCAGTGGGTCGCTGAACGGCGTGGCCTGGAGCGTTTCCGTACAGAGCAGCCGCCGTACTCGATCATCAACCGGAGCATTGAGCGCGAGGTGCTGCCGGTCACCCAGCGCTACGGGATGGGCACGCTGGTTTGGAGCCCGCTCGGCCAGGGATTGCTCACGGGCCGCTACCGCAAGGGCAAGCAGACCGACAGCCACCGTGGCGGCACCATGCCGCAGCACTTCGGCGACGAGCGCAAGCTCGACGTGGTCGAACAGCTGATCCCGCTCGCCGAGAAGGCCGGCCTACCGATGACCCACCTCGCGATGGCCTTCGCGATCGCGCACCCGGGCGTCACCTCGGCGATCGTCGGACCGCGCACCATGGAGCAGCTCGACGACCTGCTGGCCGGCGCCGACGTCACCCTGGATGACGAGATCCTCGACCGGATCGACGAGATCGCTCCTCCCGGAACGGACGCCGGCCCCAACGACGTCGCCTACACTCCGCCGGCCGTAGCCGACGCGAGCCTGCGCCGGCGAGCGGTCACCCGGCGCTCCGCCGCCTGAACGATCGACCGGGGCCGGGGTCCGGGGGAGTCCGGCGGACTGAGTGCGTGTGCTGTCTCATGATCCGTATCTGCCGAATCCTGATGTGCGCCATTCGCGGCCGTCGGGCAGTACGGCGAGTGCCTCGTGGTCGTCCAGTGTCTCCAGCCAGTCCCGTGCGCCGTCGCCTCTGGCGAACGCCGCGGTGGCGTAGGCGTCGGTCGTGGTCAGGCGGGGCCCGACGAGGGTGAGGGAGGCGAACGCGGTGGCGGGTGTGCCGCTGTGCGGGTCGAGGATGTGGGCGCCGCGTTCGGCGGTGCCGGAGGTGGCGACGGCCAGGTCGTGGCCGGCGGTGATGACGGTGGCCAGTTCGCCGGGGCGCAGCGGGTGGGTGATGCCGATACGCCACGGGGTGCCGGCGGCTGCCCGGCCGCGGAGTTGGAGGTCGCCTCCGCCGTTGACGCAGGTGTGGTGCGCGCCTGCTTCGCTGAGCAGTTGGGACGCGGCTTCGGTGGCCCAGCCCTTGACGAGGCCCGAGGGATCGAGGGTTCCGCCGGGTCCGCCGGGGACGATGCTGAACCAGCCGTCGGTGACGTCGGCCACTCCCGCGCACAGGGAGAGGACTTCGTGGACTTCGGGAGGGCAGTCGTCCAGCCGGATGTCGCCCCGGCCGAGGCGGCTGATGTGGCTGTCGGGCCGGTAGGTGGAGAACACGGCATCGACGTCGTGCAGTTGGCGCACAGCTTCGGCGAGGGCGTCGTGGATGGCGGTGGTGGGCTTGTCGCGGATGTCGAAGGAGAAGACGGTGCCCATGACGTGTTCGACGTGGCGCAGTCCGTGTGCGGTGTCAGGCATGGGCTTGGTCCAAGGCGCTCTGCAGGGACTGGATGTAGCCCTGGCTGGTGTAGCTGGCTCCGGAGACGGCGTCGATGTGCGCGCTCTGGGCGCCGATCACCTCCTGGGTCAGGCGGGGCAGGGCGTAGGAACTGATCTGCTGGTCGCGGCCGTTCTGGTCCGGCGCCCGGACCACCTTGACGGCGGTGATCTTTCCCTGGGAGAGGGTGACGGCGACCTGCACGGTTCCGTACCGGGTGTCGATGGGATCCCCGGTGAACGTCCCCGTCCCCGTCCCCGTCCCCGCCGACGTGCCCGACGTGCCCGACGAGGAGGACGTGGGGGAACGTGGTGCGACCCCTGCGAGGGTGGGGAGTTGGTGGGGTTTGAGGGCGAGCAGCGCGACGATCAGGGCGCTGGTTCCGGTGGTGACGAGGATGGCTCGGCGCATGGCGGTTGTCCTCAGAACGCGAACGACTCGTGGTGGATGCGCCGTGCCGGGACGCCGGCTTCGCGCAGGGCCGGGACGGCGGTCTGTGTCATGCCGGCCGGGCCGCAGAGGTAGACGTCGTGTGCGGCCAGGTCCGGCACCAGGGTGGTCAGGCCCCGGGCGGTGAGGGGTGAGGAGTGTCCGGGGGGTTCGTCGACGACGTAGTGCACGGTGGCCTGCCGTCGGGCGGCTATGGCGTCGATCTCACCGCGCAGGGCGAGGTCGTCGGGGCGGCGGGCCCGGTAGACGAGGGTGACCTGGCCCGGCAGCGTCTCGAAGAGCGTGCGCAGGGGGGTGATGCCGACGCCACCGGCCAGGAGCAGGACCTTGGGGGCCGTGCGGCGGTTCGCGGTGAAGCCGCCGTACGGTCCCTCCGCCCACACCCGGGTGCCGGGCGCGAGGTGGGCGAGCGCGGCGCTGTGGCCACCGGCGGTTTTCACGGTGATACGCAGGTGGTGGGGGTGGGCGGGGGAGGAGAGGGAGTACGGGTTGGCGGTCCACCACAGGCCGCGAGTCAGGAACCGCCAGCGCAGGAACTGCCCCGGCTCGCCTCCCAGTTCGTCGAGACGTTCGCCGGTGAGGTGGACGGAGACCACGCCCGGTGCCTCGGGGTGGACCGCGGTGACGCGCAGGCGGTGGCGCACTCCGCGCCGGACGGGGACGGCGAAGCGGTACCAGGCGACCAGCGCGGCGACGCCGAGGAAGAGCGTGTACCAGGCCGCCTGGGCGGCGCCGTTGCCGACGAAGTCGGCTCCGTTGGAGAGCTGGTGTCCGAAGGTGAGGAAGACGGCCAGGTAGGTGGCGAAGTGCAGGTAGTGCCAGGTCTCGTAACTGAGCCTGCGGCGGGCCGCGCGGGCCGAGAGGACTCCGGTGGCCAGGAACAGCAGAAAGCCGGCGGTGCCCTTGAGGAGGTCGGGGTAGTTCAGGACGAGCGTGGAGGTCTGGCCCACCACGCCCGTGTGCGAGGCCAGTGAGTAGCCCCAGATGATCAGCAGGGTGTGGGCGAGGGCCAGGGAGACGGTGCAGCGGCCGCCCAGGGCGTGCCACCGGGCGAGCCGGTCCGTGCCGATCGTGTGGTCCAGGAGCGGCATGCGGGCCATCAGTGCCAGCAGGACCGCGCAGGCGTAGCCGGCCAGAAGCCCGGTGATGCGGCCCGCGCCGGTGAGCCAGCCCGCCGGTCCGATCACCGAGGTGGTGTCGCTCCACCACAGGGTGAGGACCCCCGCGGCGCCGGCCCAGATCACCAGCGGCGCCAGGAGGGGCACGGCACTTCGGCGCGGACGCCGGTGGCGCAGCCCGCGGCTCGCGTACGTGGTCGTCATGAGGCTCCTACGGATGAGCCGGACAGGAGACTGGCTCCGGCGACGGGCGGCCAGCCTCACAGCCCAACCTCTGCGTACCTTCTGAAACCACCCCGCCGGCCTGTCCCCGGGCCCGCCTCAGGGCCGATTCAGAGGAAACTCAGAGCTACGGGGCTCACCCGTCGCCCGCCCGCGGCGGGGGATGCTGAAGAAACCATGGACGAGCCGCGTACGACATCCCTTCCGCACCACCCCGACACCGCCCGTGCGGCCGAGGTGGCCGGGCTGCCGCTCGCCAGCGGCGAGATCGCCATGCCGGGACCACTGCCCGACACCGACCCCCGTACCGAGGTCGGCCAGGTCGGCACCGCCCTCAACCACATGCTCGGCCACGTTGAGGACGCCCTCACCCAGCGTCAGACAAGCGAGGAAAGGCTCCGGCACTTCGCCGCCGACGCCAGCCACGAACTGCGCACCCCCGTCGCCAACATCCGCGGCCACGCCGAACTCTCGCTGCGCCACCGCGGCCCCGTCCCCGCCGAAGTCCGCCATGCCCTGGAACGTATCGATGGCGAGTCGCAGCGCATGACCCTCCTCGTCGACGACCTCCTTTCTCCTCGCCCGCCTGGACGCGGGACGCCCCCTCGAACACGAGCCGGTCGATCTGACCCTGCTGATCCTGAACGCGACCGACGACGCACGCGCCGCCGGCCCCGGCCACCGCCGGCTCCTCGATCTCCCCGAAAAACCGGTCACCGTCACCGGCGACGCCCACAGGCTCCAGCAGGCCGTCGGCAACCTCCTCGCCAACGCCCGCACCCACACCCCGCCCGGCACCGAAGTGACCATCACGCTCACCACCGATCAGGCCGGCACCACCGTGAGCGTGAGCGACAACGGATCAGGCATCCCCGAAGAACTCCGGCCCGAAGTCTTCG
Source organism: Streptomyces sp. NPDC039430 (assembly GCF_055639435.1). Classification (NCBI taxonomy): domain Bacteria; kingdom Bacillati; phylum Actinomycetota; class Actinomycetes; order Kitasatosporales; family Streptomycetaceae; genus Streptomyces; species Streptomyces sp. NPDC039430. The sequence continues at coordinate 280,606 of NZ_JBVKAK010000009.1, forward strand.
GCCGCTTCGTCCGCGCCGACCACTCCCGCTCCCGAAGCACCGGAAGCACCAGTCTCGGCCTCGCCATCGTCCACGCCGTCATCACCGCCCACGGCGGAACCGTCACCGTCACCAGCAGCCCCGGACACACCACCTTCCGCCTGACACTCCCCGCCTGACACCGGCTTGCGGGACCAGGCGCGCCACCACCAGCGTGTTGCTGACGCATCGCCAGGCGGGCGACTGGCGGTCTTGGCGGGCGGACCCTGGCACCTTCGGACAGCACATTTCGCGCCGGGTTGTGTCAGGGGAGGCAGGTCTTCTGCCATTCCACCGATGTCATGTTCAACGCGGCTTCGGCCAGTTCTTGGGCGGATGCGGTCTTGAGCTTCTGGAGGCTGCTGTCGATCCATCCTTGGACGTTCGAGTAGCCCTGTTCCCGGTACTCGACGCCGTGGATGAGGCATTCGAGCTTGTCTGCGTCGTGGGCGCAGATCACTTCGAGTGAGTCGCGGCCTCGGCCGGCCCAAACGCCCCGCGCTGCCCGGTCTTGGACTCCTTCACCGGAAACGTCCTGCACGTCACCGACTACCGCACCCCCGAACCCTTCGCCGGGCAGCGCGTCGTAGTGGTGGGCGCAGGCAACTCCGCCGTGCAGATAGCGGCGGAACTCGCCCCGCGCTCACGCGTCACCCTCGCCAGTCGGACACCCGTGAAATGGTTCAAGCAGCGCCCGCCGGCGGGGAAGGACCTGCACTTCTGGCTCAGGGTCACCGGCCTGGACACCGCGCCGCTCGGCCGCTTCCAGAAAGCCCCGGCCACCATGGCCGTCATCGACGACGGCCGCTACCGCGCGGCCCTCGCATCCGGGGCCCCCGACCGGCGCCCGCTGTTCACCGGCATCAACGGCGCCGTACTGACCTGGCAGGACGGCATGACCGAGCACATCGACACGATCGTCCTGGCCACCGGATACCACCCTGATCTCACCTACCTCGCGCCACTGAGCGCCCTCGACGGACAGGACCGCCCCCGCCATCGCGACGGAGCCTCCCTCACCCATGGCGCTCTGGCGTACGTGGGACTGGAGTGGCAGCGCAGCCTCTCCTCCGCTTCCCTGCGCGGCGTCGGCCGCGACACGCAGCGCGCCGCCCGCCGGCTCGCGGCCCACCTGGCCCTCGCATAACCGCCCGGCGGCGGCAGCCCCTGGGCGCTTGGTTCGACGTGTGTCAACATAGACGTATGTCGAATGTGCAGGTGTTGCCGCTGCTGGAGCCCGAGGCCGACGTCGCGCCGTGCTGCCCGCCGCTGAACGAACGCCCCTTCAGCGCTGAAGAGGCCGAGGTGGCCGCCAAGATGTTCAAGGCGCTCGGCGACCCGGTCCGCCTCCGGCTGTTCTCCGCCGTCGCCTCTCACGAGGGCGGCGAGGCGTGCGTGTGTGACATCTCCGACGTCGGTGTCTCCCAGCCGACCGTCTCCCACCACCTGAAGAAGCTCAAGGACGCCGGACTGCTGACGTCCGAACGCCGCGGCACCTGGGTCTACTACCGGGTGGAGCCGAGCGTACTGAAGGCCATGGGCCTGCTGCTGACCACCGCGGCCGGCACCTGATCGTCGCCCCGGCCCAAGGAGCAACACCGTGTCCACCCCCGTCGGACGGGCGCCGGCCGTCATCGTGCCGCTCCGGGCCGCGCATGCCGACGCAGTGCTGGCGATCTACCGGGCCGGCATCGACGAGGGCAACGCGACCTTCGAGACCTCACCGCCGTCCTGGGAGTCCTTCGATACTGCGAAACTGCCCGAGCACCGCTTCGCCGCCCTCGACGATGACGGCACGGTGGTGGGCTGGGCGGCCGTAGTACCTGTATCGAACCGCCCTGCGTACGCGGGAGTTGTCGAGCACTCGGTCTACGTTCATCCCGGCGCCCGGGGGCGTGGTATCGCCTCTGCACTGCTCGGGGAGCTGATCGAATCCACCGAGGCCGCCGGCATCTGGACCATCCAGTCCGGCATCTTCCCCGAGAACACCGCCAGCCTCGCGCTTCACCGACGAGCCGGCTTCCGCGTCATCGGCACCCGCGAACGCGTCGGCCGCCACCACGGAGTCTGGCGCGACGTCCTGCTCATCGAACGCCGCAGCCCCGCCGTTCTCTGACGGCCGGCGATTCGGACGGTCAGCGCAACAAGGCGGCGATCTCGCGTGCCGCGTCTCGGGCGGGGCGGCCGACGCCGATGAGGGTGGCGGAGGCGGGGCCGGTCCAGTCGCCGTAGCCGAGCAGGTGGAGGCGGGGTTCGCCCACGGCCCGTGTGCCGTTCGTGGGGATGTGGCCGCGTGGCCCGCGCAGCGCGAGCGGGGCGAGGTGGGACAGGGCGGGGCGGAAGCCGGTGCACCAGATGACGGTGTCGGTCTGGGCCCGTGTGCCGTCGGACCACTCGGCGCTGTCGGAGGTGAGGCGGGTGAACCTGGGCTGGGCTTTGAGCAGTCCGGCGTCGCGTACCTCCCGTACGGGAGGTACGGCGACGATGTCGCCGAGCGAGGCGACGCCGCCTGTGTCCGTGCGGCCTTCGTCGAGGGCGCGGCAGCGGGCGGTCGCGGTGTCGAACAGGGCGCGGCCGTCGATGTCGTCGGCGAGGAAGCGCGGCGGGCGTGAAGTCACCCAGGTCAGCTCGGTGTTGTGGGCGAGGTCGGCCGCGATCTGGGCGCCGGAGTCGCCTCCGCCGACCACGACGACGCGCTGTCCGGCGAAGTCGGCCGGACTCCGGTAGCCGGCGGTGTGGAGCTGGCGGCCGGTGAAGGCGTTCATGCCGGGGACGGCGGGCAGGAACGGCCGCCACCAGGTGCCGGTCGCCGAGATCACGGCCCGTGCGGACCAGGCGCCGGAGTCCGTCTCCACCCGCAGCCAAGTTTCATCACGCCGTACGGTGTTCACCCGTACCGGCCGGTGTACGGGCAGGTCGTAGCGGTGTTCGTTATCGGTGAGGTAGTCCACGACGTGGGCGGCGTCCGGGTATTCCTGACCGGGTTGCGGGGGCATGAGGCGGCCGGGCAGTGAGGAGTACGCCGCCGGGGAGAACAGGCGCAGCGAGTCCCAGGCGTGCTGCCAGGCGCCGCCCGGCCTGGACCGGGCGTCGAGGACGACGAAGTCCAGGCCGAGTCGGCGCAGGTGGTAACCGGCGGCGAGCCCGGCCTGGCCGCCGGCGATCACCACCACATCGGCCGTCGCGGTCACGGGCCCGCCGGCCAGTTGCGAGGGCGCATCAGTTCGTCGTGTTCGTGGCCGTGCTGGTGGTGATCGCCGTGGGTGCGAACTTCCGCCGCCAGGCCAGGGAGACGTAGACGAGCCCGATGAGGACGGGGACTTCGATGAGGGGGCCGACGACGCCGGACAGTGCCTGGCCGGAGGTGACGCCGAAGGTGGCGATGGCGACCGCGATGGCGAGTTCGAAGTTGTTGCCCGCCGCGGTGAAGGCCAGGGTCGTGGTGCGGTCGTAGGCCAGGCCGATGGCCTTGCCGAGCGCGAAGGTGCCGAAGAACATGATCGCGAAGTACACGAGCAGCGGGAGCGCGATCCGGGCGACGTCCATGGGCTGTGAGGTGATCGTCTTTCCCTGGAGGGCGAAGAGGATGACGATCGTGAACAGCAGCCCGTACAGGGCCCAGGGGCCGATCTTCGGCAGGAACGTGGCTTCGTAGGACTCGCGGCCCGTCTTCTTCTCGCCCAGACGGCGGGTCAGGAAGCCGGCCAGCAGAGGGATGCCGAGGAAGATGACGACGTTCAGCGCGATCTTCCACATGGAGATGTCGAGCCTCTCGCCGTCGCCCAGGCCGAGCCAGCCGGGGAGCAGGTCGAGGTAGAGCCAGCCGAGCAGGCCGAAGGCGATGACCTGGAACACGGAGTTGAGGGCGACGAGGACGGCGGCTGCTTCGCGGTCGCCGCAGGCCAGGTCGTTCCAGATGATGACCATGGCGATGCAGCGGGCGAGGCCGACGATGATCAGGCCGGTGCGGTACTCGGGCAGGTCCGGCAGGAAGATCCAGGCCAGCGCGAACATGACGGCCGGGCCGACGATCCAGTTGACCGCCAGGGACGACGCCATGAGCTTGCGGTCGCCGGTTACGGCGTCCAGCTTGTCGTAACGCACCTTGGCCAGTACGGGATACATCATGATCAGCAGGCCGACGGCGATCGGCAGGGAGATGCCGCCGATCTCGACCTTGGCGAGCGCGTCGTTCAGTCCTGGGATCAGCCGGCCGAGTCCGAGGCCCAGGGCCATGGCGAGCAGGATCCAGACGGCCAGGAACCGGTCCAGCGTCGAGAGCTTGGCGACGACCGAGGCGTCCTCTCCGCTCTGCGGAGTTGTGGCGGCGGCGGTCGGTTCGGTGGTCACGGGCACGCCCTCTTGATGTCGGCGGCCTGGTTCACGCGGGCGGTCGAAGCCAGCGTGGCGAAGGAACCGGCGAGGCTTTCGATGACCTCCGGACGCAGCTTGTAGTACGTGAACCGCCCGCAGGGCTCGGTGTCCACGACCCCGGCCTCGCGCAGGACACGCAGGTGGTTGGAGAGGTTCGTCTGCTTGGCGCCGGTCTCCTCGACCAGGTGCGTGGTGCAGAGCGTCTCGCGCGCGAGCAGGGTCACGATCTGGAGTCTGAGCGGGTCCGCGAGAACGCGGATCAGATCAGTGTCGACTGACGTCATCATGGAGTGATACTTTCACATCAGTGGCGACTGACGCCACCAAGTACTGATATCACCGGTGCCTGACTTCATCGTGAACAAGAGAGATCTCGATGCCTGAGAAGCCTTCCGTCCTGTTCGTGTGTGTCCACAACGCCGGCCGTTCGCAGATGGCCGCCGCATGGCTGAGTCACCTCGCAGGGAACCGCGTCGAGGTCCGCTCGGCCGGATCGAACCCCGGCAACGCCGTAAACCCCGCCGCCGTCGAGGCGATGGCCGAGGTCGGCATCGACATCTCCGCGGAGACCCCGAAGATCCTCACCGTCGACGCGGTCAAGGAGTCGGACGTCTGCATCACCATGGGCTGCGGCGACACCTGCCCCGTCTTCCCCGGCAAGCGCTACCTCGACTGGACGCTCGACGACCCGGCCGGCCAGGGAGTCGAGGCCGTACGCCCCATCCGCGACGAGATCAAGAAGCGCGTCGAGGTCCTGATCCAGGAGATCGCGCCGGAGAAGACGGCGTGAGCGAGATACGCGACGTCATCGTCATCGGCTCCGGCCCCGCCGGCTACACCGCCGCCCTCTACACCGCCCGCGCCCAGCTGAAGCCTCTGCTGTTCGGCAGCTCGATCTTCGTCGGCGGCGCCCTGACCACGACCCGCGCACCGAACTCTTCACCGGCCGGCTGGAGCTGGACCACGAGGGCTACCTCAAGGTCGAGGCCCCCTCCACCCGCACCAACATCCCCGGAGTCTTCGCCGCCGGCGACGTCGTCGACCACGCCTACCGCCAGGCCATCACCGCAGCCGGAACCGGCTGCGCCGCCGCCCTGGACGCCGAGCGCTACCTCGCCGACCTCACCGACCTCGCCGCCCTCACCGACACCCAGGGCGAGCAGACTCCCGAGCCTGGTGTGGCCTGCACCAACGAACTGACCGCGTGAGCTCCGAGGTGCCGATTCGCGCTGGTTCCTGCTGGCCGGGGCGCTGTTGATCCTCTGCGTCGCCACCGGGGTACTCCTGGTCGCCCTCCCTGGGCGAACGCAGGCGACGCAGGCCCGTCCGGGCAGCTACTCGGCGAATGCGGGGTTCTCGCGGGACATGACGACCATGACGACCCGCGAGCAACTCGGCAGACTGCGAGCCGCCAAAGGGCGGAAGGCCGAAGTCCTGTACCTCCAGCTCATGATTCCGCACCACCAAGGTGGCGTGGCGATGGCGAAAGCGGCGATGAAACAGGCGAGGGGCCGTCAGGTAGTGGCCCTCGCTGACGGCATGGCTCGCGCCCAGCAGACCGATATCCGGCTGATGCGAGACATGCTCAACCAGCGAGGCGCGCCTCGGCCTGAAGCACCGGCGCCCGCCTTGACACATCACTGAGGGCAGGCGCAGCAGACACGGAATCTCCGGCCCCTTCCGCGCCCGCCTGCGCCGCTCTCTGCTGCAGCGGGCCACCCGTGGCCGACTGAAGTGGCCTTCTCAGATGAGAGAAGGCCACTGACACACCGCCCAAGCCTGCTGGACCGTGGGCCGACCTCACCGCGAGCCTGAACGGCGTCCTCGCTGACCCCGTAGTCCTGATCACTCCGCACGGACAGTGCGGGCCGACGCGACATGCCGCACGTGGAGTAACGAGCCACTCCGGCGGCTTCGCAGGTCACGTTGCGTCAGCTTCCCCCAGGGCATACGAACGTCCTGACCTCTTTATGCGGTCAGGGCCTTCGCTCTGCCGGGCGGTGTTCCGTTCGATCCGGGTGGCGGGGCTGCCGGACCGGGTTCCGACCAGGACGCAGCGCTGCCCGGGACGCCGGTGTTACGGGCAGCGTCAGGCCAAGGTCGTTGGGTTCCCCAGTCCGGCGCTGCGGCGGTGCTCGGCGTTGATGCGCTGGGCCTCTTCGAGCTGGTCTTCGAGGATGACGATGCGGCAGGCGGCCTCGATGGGGGTGCCCTGGTCGACGAGCTCACGGGCACGGGCGGCGATGCGCAACTGGTAGCGGGAGTAGCGCCGGTGGCCACCCTCGGAACGCAGCGGGGTGATGAGGCGGGCTTCGCCGATGGCGCGGAGGAAGCCCTGGGTTGTGCCGAGCATTTCGGCAGCGCGGCCCATGGTGTAGGCGGGGTAGTCGTCGTCATCGAGCCGGCTGAACGAGTCGTCTGCTGTCATTTGCACCTCTCTGTGGAACACGCTGGAGGGGCCTTGGTGCCATATGGCACCAAGGCCCCGAAGGAACTGCTACACCATCTGCCGGCCCTGGTACTGCGCCGGCCTTCTGTTTCCGCCGACCCGGCCTGGAAGTTGCCGGGGATGCGGGGATCGCGGTTGCTTGACCGGAGACCACCTCACTATCGATGTCCTGCGGTACCCGGGCTCAAAACTTCCGCCCGGGCGATCCTGATGGCGCTCAACTCCTCCGTTCTTCCCTCTTGATCAACACATGTGCACTGCTGCTACTGCGAACTGCTCGTGGCCTCGAACGGCGCCACTCTTTCGGCAGCCAGCCCCGTCGCCCGTCCTGCGTCTGCTCTGGCTTGGAACCCCACTGCCGAACTTCCCGGTGCGCGCGTCCGCAGCCGACGCCTTCACCGAGGTACCGCTCTGACTTCACTTCACTGCTGGGCACTGCTCACGGCGGCCCCTGATGACTGCGGGCCACCCGGTCCGGTCGTCAGCCCCGTCGCCGTCCTGCAACCGCTCTGGCTTCGGAACTCCACCACCGCACCGCCCTGCTGAACTGCAACCACTGTTCTGCGATGTTGCCGACCGGCAGTTCGTCTCTGCCAGGTCCTGTGCCTCTCTGCGTTACGAGAGAAACCATAACCACACCACCACCCAATGTCTACTCCAGCCGTCATAGATTTCCGAGTGTTCGACGGGTAAGTAATCGGCCTCGAACGCGGCGTGAGTCCGGGCGCAAGGCGGTTATCACCGGGTTGATCACGGCAGGGCCGGGGCATAAGCACCCGGCAGGCAAGCCCGGGCATGGGACGATCCAGAGACCAAGGTGGCCGTGATGGACATGATGAGCGTCAGCGTCGCTGCCCCCCGTTCGGCCGCCGGCGCACGCGAGAGCGCCCGGGACTTCCTCGGCGGTCTCGTCCACCCGGTCACGGATGAGGCCGCCGACACCGTGGTCCTGGTCGTCTCCGAACTCGTCACCAATGCTCTGCGCCACGGGGGCGGTACCTTCACCCTGGACCTGACCGCACATCCGGACGGCATCGAGGTTTCCGTACACGACCCCAGCTTGCGGGTGCCGCGCATGCGCACCCCCGACCTGAACGACGGCACCGGAGGCTTCGGCTGGCCCATGGTGAACCGCCTCGCCCGCACCACCGCGGTCACTCCCGGGCCCTCCGCCGGCAAGACCGTCACCGCCCTCCTCCCCCGCTAGCACCAAGGCGCCGGGCGGCCCTGTGGGGGCCGAAGCGGGACTGAATCTGTCCCGAAGTGCTTCGCGGGAGCCCGCTGTCTGCTGCGGCGGGAGGGCCGGCGGCGATTCGCCGGAGCATGAGCGTGATCGCGGCCCAGGTGATCAACGACTCCGAATGCCGGCAAGGGCGACGCCAAGATTCCGGTGAACTCCGTGGGCGCTGCTCAGGGCCCTGAAGTCAGAGGCGCGGGCGTGGCGTAGCTGCCGGGCGGACCCTGCGGGTGCGGACCCTACCGGTAGGTATCTCCCCATACACCCCGCCCGCAGGAAGGCCGGCCGGCCGCATTCCCAACTGACTCGCTCATCACGCCCTGCGCCGCTGATCGGCTCCGGACCGGTCGGTGACAGGGCGGGTTGTGCGTGAGTGCGGACCTGGGGTCGCGCTGGCCGCGATGGGCATCAGCTGTGTATCTGCGGGCAGGTCGGCGGTGCGGCGCAGCCGCCACACGAGTACGTCGCTGACGGAGTCGGCGGTGTCCAGCTCCCGGCGTCTGCTGGCGTCGGCGAGCAGCGTGGCGGGTTGGGTGCCCGGCGGCTTCGGCGCCGGCGAGAGTGGCGGCGAGGGCGTGCCAGCCGGGTTCGGCGAGGATCTGCTCGGCCAGCTCCGGCACCCCCGCGCGTAGGTGCGCGGTCTGTCGCTGGAGCCGGGGCTGGGTGAGGCCTTGGCCTCGCTGGTGGAGTACGGCCATCGCGTGCTGGGCGGCGGCCCGGTAGGCGGTGCGCAGGTGCTGGGCGCTCTGATGGGCGGCGGCAGCCTGCTGGGCGTGGTTCTTCCTGGCGTGCCAGTGGACGGCGGCGGTGACGAGGAAGAACGCCATGTCGATCACCATGGCCGTGGTCGCGCCGTCCTCCCCGTTCCCGAGGGCGGGTCCGTTGCGGACGAGGTCGCGGGCGGTCTGGCGAAGTGCCTGGTCGTGACCGTGAGCGGCTTGGGTGTGGGAGCGGGTGGGGCGCTCGAACAGGAAGGCCGCTTGGCACAGTTCGCTTCTGGTGGGGGCGGCGGAGGTGGTGGCGAGTGCGTCCAGGGCTTCCCCTGCCCCTGTGATGCGGGCGGCGATCTGCTCGTCGATGCCGTGATCGATGACCAGCAGCGCCTGCCACATGGCGGTCGCAGCCCGCCGCCTTGCCCCTGCGGGTCCGGGCCATCGGGCGCCTGTGGTCGCGTGACCTCCAGGTTCTGGCTGGCTGGTGATCCACCGCTCGCGGATCTTGGGGAGGGAGAGGTCGGAGGCGAGGGTGGACCCGGCGTAGTAGACGGGCTCACCAACCTGGTTGCGGTCGTCCGGCAGTGCGACCTGGTAGCCGAGGAGGTCGCCGGAGGGCGCGACACGTTGGTGAATCAGGAGGCCGGCGGCGGTGAGGCGGGTGAAGAACTCGGTCTCGTTCATGGTGCTGGCTGCCGCGTGGCGGACGGTTTCGCGTAGTTCCTCGCGTGGGGTCTGGGGGCGGTTCTCGCGTGCGGCTTTGTGGCGCTCCGCGCTGGTGGGGCGTTTCGCGGCGGTGCCGTCGCCGGGGTTGAGCTGTCGCAGGCCGTATTCGGCTTCGAGGACGCGTGCTTCGGCCTGGGCGCGGGCGGCGTCGTTGTTCAGCCGTGGTCTGCGGCCGTCCTCGCGGACGAGGGTGGCGACGATGTGGATGTGGTCGTCCGCGTGGCGTACGGCGGCCCAGCGGCAGGCCGTGTCGTCGCCGGTGGGGGCGATGCCGGTGGCGGCGACCATGCGGCGGGCGATGTCGGCCCACTGCTCGTCGGTGAGCAGCGGGTCCTCGGGGCTGTTGCGTACGGACAGGTGCCACACGTGCTGGTCGGGGCGGCGTGAGGGGGGCAGGGCGTCGACGGGCTGGTCCAGGAGTTGTGCGAGGTCGGCGTAGGTGGCGTCCGGGTGGCGGCCGGGGTCAGGGGCGAAGGCGTCCCAGGCGGCGACGAGGTGGGGGTCGGTGTGCTCCTCGCACCTGCCCGGCTCGTACAGGTAGAAGATCAGGCCGACCGTGCGGCTGCCGCGCTTGTGAACACGGGGAATCATCCGGACCGGTTCTCGCCGGTGAGGTACTGCTGGGTGAAGGCGTCCACCCGCCGTGCGGCGCGTTCGACGGCGTCCAGAACAGCGGTGGCGTGGCGTGCGTCGGCGCCGGAGTTGGCCGCTGCTGCGACTTGGTTGAGGTTGTTGCCGATCTGGCCGAGATGCCGGCGCAGCGCGAACAGCTCGCTCACCACTTCGCGTTCACCGGCCACCTCGGCGGCGGTGCGCTCCAGGTCTCGGGCGGCGTTGAGACCGGCGCGGGCGAGGAACGCGGCGATGCTCATACCGCAGGCGGCAGCGCCACGTGCCAGACGCTGGTACTCGGTGTCGTTCATACGGCAGCTCGGCTGGTGCATACGCTTGTCGTCGTCACGCAGACGCTCACGCTGCTTCACACGCGGCTTCAACGGCCGGCGCAGGCGTGCTCACACGACGAACGACGGCACGCGTGCTGCTGCTCCTGCTGTTCCGGATGGAGGCCGCCCTCGGCCCCATCCGGACCGGCCGGCGCCCCCTGGCGCCGACCGGCTCCCGCCACCCCCGGGGCGGGAGCCGCGTGAGCATTGCTGCCATCGGAAGCGATGCTCACGCGATAACGTGCTCCGCCTGAGGTCGAGTTGGAGTCCTCCTGACCGGACTGGTGGACGGGAGTGTTCCGCGGGTCTGTCATCGGATGAGGTTCCTCGTCGTGCGTGATTGTCGGATGTCAGATGGTGGTTTCGGTGCGCAGTTCGTGCAGGACGAGGCCGAGGCGCTCGTTCCGGCCGCCCTTGAGGCCCTCGTTGCGGAGGATCTCCCGCACCTGAACCCGGGTGACGGTCTCATTGCCGTCCCGCTCCAGCAGCGCCGGAACATGGGGCCGGACCCTCGTGACGAGTTGGTCCACCGATAGCACCGGTCCCCTCGACGGGTTTTTCGACTGCCCTCGGGACCGGTTCCGGTTGCCTTTCCCCTTCTGCTTTCGCCGCGCGGGTCCCGAGCCAACATGCCCCGGTCCCCGCCACGGCCGGTCCCCGACACGGTTCCGGTCCCGGTCCCGGAGCCGGTCCCGGTCCCCGTGTCGGTCCCGCTCGGTCCCCTTCCCCGTGTCGGTGCCGGTCCCCGGCTCGGTCCCCGCGTCCTGGCGTGGGTTTCCGGGGACCGGTCCCCTTCCGGTCCCCACGTCGGTCCCCGCAACGTGGTTCTCGGTCCCCACGCTGTGGTTCGCGTTCTCGGGGACCGGTCCCCGTTCGGTCCCGGTTGCCCGGTCCCCGACGGGTTCGGTATCCGTGTGGGGACCGTCGTCGGGGACCGTGGGGTTCCAGCCTTCTGGTGAGGGGACTGTGCCGGCCTGCCCGCTGTCGTGGTGTGGGGACCAGGGGGAGGGAAGGGCGACGGTGGCGAGATCGTATGCGTGCCGTCGGGCGGCGAGCTGGTCGAGCAGCTGCGTGCGCTGCGTCGGGTCGGTGCCGACCGAAGCTCGTCCTACGGCCTTCGACAGGCGGTGTGCGAGTCTCCTCCCGCGCCACCGTTGCCGCAGGGCGGGTGTGTGTTCGGCGAGACGGGTGGCGAGGGTGACGGCGCGGGTGGTGGCACGGTCACGGGTGATCTGCGCGGCGTCCCGGTCGCGGGCGGCGATACCCAGGCGGGACAGCAGCCGCTCGCGTGCTTCACGCCCGAGCGAGGCAAGCAGACCCTGCGAAGCGGCGTCCGGCTTGTGGAGGCGCAGTTCGATGCCCATGGCCAGGTGCCAGAGCATCGCGGCCATGACGGGGCCGACGAAGGCCCGCACCGTGCCGCCGACCGGACCGGACTCGGCGTACGCCGGGATGATCTGCACCCCGGTGATCACCCAGACCAGGCTCCCGGGCAGACCGGGTGTGCCCTGGGCGTTGAGGTTCTGCCGGGCCATCAGCGCGGTCGCGAACAGGGCCAGTTCCGCGGCGCCGAGCATCATCGCCCGCTCCACGGTCCCCGCCACGTCGAGATAGTCGGCGGCGAAGCGCCAGCTCGTGTCGGCGCTGTAGGCAGTGCAGCCGACCGCGGCGAGCGCCGCGACCTTTACCGCCGGCCTGCCCGACCGACGCTCGCTCTGTGTGGAACGCCGTTGGCGGGCCCATCCCGCTGCCGCGAGGGCGACCACGCCGGTGACCGCGATCCCTACCGCGAGAAGCGCGGGCAGGTCGGTGATCGAACCGGGTGACAGGAAGTTGTTCATGCGGCCTTTCCGATAGGGGAGTTCGCGGTGTCAGCCGAGGGCTGGCGGGTCACCGGCTCGTCCGTACCGGGTCCGTTGGGCGCGGGCTGGCTCCTGGTCGGACTCGGCCTCGGCCTTGCCTGCCGGAGGCCGTCGCGGGCTCCTGTGCCTGCCACGCGGCGGCGGATTCGAGGCGGCTCGGGTGGGGTGTGGTCCGTGGCGCGTTGCCTCTGGCTCCGCCATCGGGGCCGACCCGCCTGCTGCGGCAGGGCTTTCCCTCGGGAGCGTGGCACCAGTCGCAGCGGACCCCGAGGGCGTCCGGTCGGCCCTGTGCAATGGCCGTCTCGCGGGCCGCGCGGGCGGGCCGGTAGGTGGCCAGTTGCGTGCGGACGGCCGGGGGTATGCACGAGCCGACCGCTCGCAGCCGCGCCTCCAGTGCCCGGTCGATCCCGTCACGCCCGCTGGTGATGGCCCGGTGCTGGGCGGGCTCGGCGCTGCCGGTGGCCACGGCCCTTCGTGTACGGGCCAGTTCGGCGGTCCAGGCGACCTGGTCGTCCGGATCGGCGGACGGGGTGGGGTCCGTGTGCCGCTGGAGACGGTCCCGGCGGTAGCTGCTCCACCGGCGGGCGATGTCGGCGGGGAGGATCGGGTACGGCGAGTTGAGGATGTGCTCCCGGGCGACGAGGCGGGTGTCCCACCCGTGCCCGGTGTCCAGGGGCACGTCGCCGAGCAGGTGGTGCCACTGGGCTATCTGGTCGCGTGCTTCGCCGGTGTCGGTGCGGATGAGGCGCGGGTCGAGCCGGCCGAGATAGGCCAGTAGACCGCCGACTTCGTAGGGGGTCACCGGGGTGCTACTCCGTTCCGTTCCGTTCGGCTCGTCGAGCGCGGCGCGCAGGGCGGCGGTGTGGGCCTCGGTCCGGGTCAACCCTCCAGCGGGGGAAGGGCCTTGACCTGGCAAAGCGTAGGGGTTCGGGCGGCTGAGTGTGGGGTTGTGCTCGCGGGCGATCCAGGACCGCCAGTCGGCCGCCCACGCTCCTGCCGTGCGGGGCTGGAACTCGGCACGGTGTGCACGCCACTTCGCGTCGGCGGCGGCGAGGCCCTCCTCACCGAGCCGGTCGAGGTGGCCCTGTTGGCGGGTCCAGGTGTGGGTGTCCGGTTCGACCTGCCACGCGGTGGCCGGGATGAGGGCAGCAGCACCACTGCTGCTGTACCTACTTCGGTTCACCTGCGGTTCACTACGGTTCTGGGGGTCAGTTTCTGACCCTTCCGGGGGTCGGGATCCGACCCGTCGAGGGGTCGGATTCTGACGTGAGGGGGCAGATTCCGACCCGGTCGGAATCTGACGGCGGGGGTCGGATTCCGCCCCGCCCTTGGGCCAGATTCCGTGCTTCCGCAGCCGCTTCCCGTCCACCTCGGGCACTGGATCGGAGGCGGCCGGCGGCTCGACGTACGCGTCGAGGTCGTCCGTCGTGGCCGCGGCGACCTCGGCGAGCCACGCGGCGGTATGCGGCAGCCGGTACACCGTGCTGCGCTGCGGACCGGTGAACGTATCCAGCGTCTCCAGCTCACCGCTCTCCGCGAGGCCGGTCAGAGCGCCCCGCACGGCGTTACGGCTCGCGTTCGTCCGCTGCATGAGAGACGCGATCGAGGCCCAGGCGACGCACTGCTCGTCGGGCACCCGGTCGGCGATCGACAGCAGAACCAGGCGCGCGGTTCCCCGGCTGGAGCTGTGCTCCCACACCCATTCACGGGCGTCCTTGCTCATCGGCTGCCCCGGCGGGCTGCCGCGGAGGCCGGGACGTTCGGCCTATAACGCAGGGCAGAGGGAATAGAACGCTCCTCCTGTGGTGCAGCGGCACAGGTGTATACCCCGCGTGAAGGGCCGGTGCGGTGATACGGGTAAACCTCCAGCCCTTGCACGGGTGCGAGTGCCTGTGAGCATTCGGCGTCCGGGAGTTCACCTCCCGAGCGTCGGCGCCGTTTTCGGGTCGGATACCCGCCCCGATTCTCCGCTCCGCGCAACATTCACTCCCCACCATCGACCCTCGTCGGGCGAACTGCCCGGCGAGCGACGACGAACAGTAAATGCAAGGCGTGACTAAAGTCCAGACTTGGTTCTAGAACTCTCCACAAGTCGCAGCGCAGTACGCGCAATTTGACCTGAGAAACCTGCTGGTGCTGAAGAGAACGGGCCGGGTGGACCGCTCGCCCGGAGACCGAACTCGTCAAGGCCGGATCTCCGCAAGCGGGTTCAGCAGGGCCACCGGAGTCAGCGCATGGCGTACGCGCCGACGCCTCTCCTTCGCAAGGAGGTACTCGCTCTCATGGGGAAACCCGATGTCCGGCCCGACGGCACCGACTCTCTGCCGCCCATGGGCATTTCACATGGGTTCGCCCACGGCAGACAGGAAGAGAGGCGGAGGGACTGGAACGTTCTGCGAGACCATGTCAACGTACAACGTCCCCCGAAAACACCAGGTCGGAGCAGCCGTGAGGGACTGTGCAAGCGACCTCAGCACCTGTCGGGGTGCCAAGTGCGGCGGACCCTATGTAGCCGACGATCGCCGGTTGGCCAAACCGGCGATCCTGCAGACCATTGATGGAGTTCGCACCCAACACCTGCGGGTCGAACGGACAACACCCCCGGGCTCATTCATGGGCCCGGGCGTCGCACAACCGACTCTCCACCCTGGAAGGAACACGTCACTCGTCGGCTTCGCGTCACCTCGACTCAGGACGCGCATCTCTTCCAGGCCGTCCCTAAGGAATAACCCGTGCCGCATTCCCTCATCCTCCACGCCCGAAAACGGAGTTGCCCAACTCTGGCCGCCTGGAGAAACCGCGAAAGGACCACCTCCGACCTCAATCTCATCCTCACCGCCGAAGATCAGACGGCATACGCCGAAGCCGAAGAAGGAGTCTGACAGTGACCGCCTCATCTTCCAGTCGCAATCAGACTCTCACCCTGGCTGAGGTGCTGACCGAAATCCGGATGTCGCGCGCCGCTTTCTACCGGATGCGTGCTCTGGGCAAGGCACCGAAGTGCCTGAAACTGCCGAACGGTCAGATACGGGTACGCCGATCTGATCTCGATTCCTGGTGCGCCGACTGCGAGGAGATCGCTTGCTGACATACGACGTGCAGGTTTGGAGCGTTGACAAGCGGCCAGACCGCTCCAAGCTGTTTCGCCTCCGCTGGAGAGTCGGCTCGCAGACCTTCTCGAAGAGCTTCCGGCTCAAAGCTCATGCGGACGGGCGCCGTTCGGAGCTGATGGCCGCTCTGCGCAGCCGCGACCAGTTCGACACGGACACCGGTCTCCCCGGCTCGGAGGTTCGGGAACTCAACTCAGCTACCTGGTACGTCCACGCGCGCGCGTACGTGGCAATGAAGTGGCCCGACGTCTCGGCCAAGCACCGTGCGAGCATCGCCGACGCTCTGGCCACGGTTACCCCAGCCCTCGTGAGCGACAGCCGGGGCGCCCCCGCTCCCAACGTGCTCCGCCGGGCGCTCTACGCGTGGGCCTTCCGCCTGGCCAAGGACTCCAACGGTGTCTGGCAGTTCCGCACCGCAGTGGTGAAGCCTCCTGAGGACGTCGCGTCGGCGCTGACGTGGATCGAGCGGAAGTCGGTGAAGGTCGCAGAACTCGACTCTGCTCCGTTGCTGCGCCTGGCGCTCACCGCGCTGTCCCTCAAGACGGACGAGACAACGGCGGCGCCGAACACGGTTCGGCGGAAGCTGCCGGTGTTCAGTAACGCCCTTCGGTACGCGGTGGAGTGCGAACTCGTGACCGCCGTCCCTCTGAGCAAGGTCGACTGGAGCCCGCCGGAGACGGACGACGAGGTGGACTTCCGCTTCGTGCCCGGCCCCAGTCTCGCCAGAAGGCTCATCGCCTCAGTCGGCACTCAGGGCAGGCGCGGCGAACACCTGGAAGCCTTCTTCGGCTGCATGTACTACGCGGCCATGCGCCCGGCCGAGGTCACCGATCTGCACCTGAAGGACTGCACTCTGCCCGCAGAGGGCTGGGGCGAGTTGCTGCTCTCCGGCAGCAAACCCGTTGTCGGCTCCGGCTGGACGGACACCGGTGAGTCCTTCGACACCAGAGGCTTGAAGAAGCGCGCGAGGAAGACCACTCGCCCCGTGCCCATCCCGCCGGTCCTGGTGGCCATGCTGCGCGAGCACCTCAAGAAGTACGGCGCGGCCAAGGACGGCCGGCTGTTCCGTGCCAGCCGCGGTGGCCACGTGCTGTCCAAGGAGTACGGCGAGATCTGGCAGGCTGCCCGCCACGCTGTACTCGAAGAGTGGGAGGTGCCCACGCCGTTGGCCGGGTACCCGTACTTGCTCCGTGCCGCGTGCGTGTCCCTGTGGCTGGCGTCCGGGGTGGCGCCGGCGGAGGTTGCCCGTCGGGCCGGCCACAGCATCGCGGTCCTCTTCCGCTTCTACGCCAGGGTCATCCACGGCAGTCAGAGCAGTACCAACGCTCAGATCGAGCGTGCTCTCAACGCTGCCGACGACCAGGTCGAGGACCCTGGTCCAGCCTGAATCTGGAACACAAATGGACCACTGACGCTGGTCAGAGGTGGGATACAGGCAGAACAGAACGAGACAGACACAAACGGAAGGGGTGTCTCCAATTCGGAGGCACCCCTTCTGACCTGCACATACTCTGACCTGGGCGGTGGGTGTGGGATTTGAACCCACGGTGACATCGCTGCCACGACGGTTTTCAAGACCGTTCCCTTAGGCCGCTCGGGCAACCCACCCACGCCCCGCCCACCAGCGACGGAGCGGCTACAGCCTACCGGGCCCGACCGGTCTCGGGGGCCGTTGGTCCGTCCCCTGTTCCGTGCACCGGCTCAAGTGCTTCGTCGTAGGGCCGTTCCAGCGCCCGCGGTGCCTGCGTAGCGGCCGACGGCCCCGGCCGGTGATCATCAGGTGATCGGCGATCAACGCCGTTTCGCTCATCAGGTGCGAGGTCAGCAGCAGAGGCACCGGCCCGTCGTACGCCGTGCGTGCCCCTGAGGTCGCTGCTACGTGCTTGCGGGCTTCGGCTCGCTCATCCGTCGCGCTGCCTCGACGACTGCCGAGCGGTGCAGATCCAGCCGCTGCGGCGACCAGGACTGGCTGACCTCCTTGGGGTCCATTCCCTCGGCGGCCCAGAACCAGGCCTGGGCCGCGGCGAGAACCATGGTCAGGAGGTCAGCAGGCTCCATCCCCGCCGCGATCTCGCCGCGCCGCTGCGCGTCGGCCAC
Organism: Streptomyces sp. NPDC039430; assembly: GCF_055639435.1. NCBI lineage: Bacteria > Bacillati > Actinomycetota > Actinomycetes > Kitasatosporales > Streptomycetaceae > Streptomyces > Streptomyces sp. NPDC039430. The sequence continues at coordinate 298,136 of NZ_JBVKAK010000009.1, forward strand.
CTCGGCGGTTTTGTGCTGGAACGCGTCCGGTTCGAGTCCGGTGGCGGAGGGGCGTTCCAGCAGTTTCCACAGGCGCAGGCGCATCAGGTCGGGCCGGGCGACGAGGTGGTCGAAGATCGCGCCCGCGTATCCGGGCAGATCCTCGACGTCGAACGGCACCGACTCGGCGCCCGCCGTCATCGCCCGTTCCAGAACCGCGTCGAACAGCTGTTCCTTGTTGCCGAAGTAGACATAGATCAGCCGCTTGTTCGCCCCCGCGGACTCCGCGATCCGGTCCACTCGGGCACCGGCGATGCCGTGGGCGGCGAATTCGGTGAAGGCGGCGTCGAGCAGCCGGGCCTTGGTGGCGCTGGAGTCCCGTGGCATGCCTGCCACTCTAGCAAGTAACTATCTAGTTATTGACACGAGCGCCCCGTCCGCCTACCGTATGAATCTATCCAGTTAGTTACTAAGTACGTCACGAAGCGAGTGAGGGAACCTCATGGATCAACGCGCACTGGGCGGCCAGGGCCTGACCGTCGGAGCCCAAGGCCTCGGCTGCATGGGCATGAGCGCGTTCTACGGCGCCGCCGACGAGAGCGAGTCGCTGGCCACCATCGACCGCGCGCTGGAGCTCGGCGTCACCCTGCTGGACACCGCCGAGAGCTACGGACCCTTCATCAACGAGCGGCTTCTCGGCAAGGCGCTGGCAGGGCGCCGGGAGGCTGCCGTGGTCGCGACCAAGACCGGCGTGGAGATCGCCGACGACGGCCGGGTGCTCGGTCTCAACGGCCGGCCCGAGTACGTACGCCGGGCCCTCGAACGCTCACTGCGGCACTTGGGCACCGACCACATCGACCTGTACTACGTGCACCGCATCGACCCCGGGACGCCCGTCGAGGAAACCGTCGGCGCCCTGGCCGAGTTGGTCGCCGAAGGCAAGATCCGCCACATCGGCCTCTGCGAGGCCTCCGCGCAGACCATCCGGCGTGCCCACGCCGTCCACCCGCTCACCGCCGTCCAGACCGAGTACTCGCTCTTCGAGCGCGGCATCGAGCACGACGGGGTGCGCGACACGCTGCGGGAGCTGGGGATCGGCCTGGTCGCCTACTCCCCGCTCGGGCGCGGCTTCCTGTCCGGCGCGATCACCAGCCCCGACGACTTCGCCGAGGACGACTGGCGCAGGACCGACCCCCGGTTCCAGGGCGAGAACTTCGACCGCAACCTGGACGTCGTCCGCGAGGTACGCCGCATCGCGTCCGGCAAGAACGTCACACCGTCGCAGCTGGCGCTCGCCTGGGTCCTGCACCAGGGCGCCGTCGCCATCCCCGGCACCAAACGCCGCCGCTACCTTGAGGAAAACGTCGCCGCGACCGGGACGACCCTGACCGGCGACGACATCGCCGCCATCGAAGCGGTCGCCCCGCACGGCGTGGTCACAGGCGACCGCTACGCACCCGAGCTGATGGGGACGCTCAACGGCTGAGAGCCGACCAGTTCCCCACCCAGACCCCCATCGCGGGGCCAGAACGTCCCGCCGAGGCGCCGAACGCGAGCGCGAACGCGAACGCGATCCACGCCTGAGCCACACACCTTGCCTGCGGCCCCCGGTCCTCTCACATCAGGAGACTCACCTCATGTCCGTACCTCAGACGCCCCACGTGTTCGGGGCAAGCACCACCGCCGCCGAGGTAATCGACGGCGTCGATCTGCACGGCCGCAAGGCCGTGGTGACCGGAGCCAGTTCCGGAATCGGGGTGGAGACGGCTCGCGCGCTCGCCGCGGCGGGCGCCGATGTCACCCTGGCCGTACGGGACACCGACGCGGGTGCCCGCGTGGCGGCGCGCCTGGAGGCTGAACTTCCCCCGGAAGCAGGGAAGTTGACAGTCGGACGGCTTGACCTGGCCGACCGGTCGACGGTCGCGGCGTTCGTGGCCGCCTGGCACGGCCCATTGCACATTCTGGTCGGCAACGCCGGAGTGATGGCCCCGCAGGAACTCATCCGCACGCCCGACGGCCGGGAGCTGCAGTTCGCCGTCAACCACCTGGGCCACTTCGCCCTCGCCGTCGGTCTCCACCCGGCACTCGCGGCGTCGGACGGCGCGCGGATCGTCTCGGTGAGTTCCATCGGTCATCTCTTCTCACCGGTCGTCTTCGACGACCTGGACTACCGCTTCCGCCCCTACGACCCGTGGACCTCCTACGGGCAGTCGAAGACCGCCAACGCCCTGTTCGCCGTCGGTGCCGCGGAGCGATGGGCCGACCACGGCATCACCGCCAACGCTCTGATGCCGGGCAACATCGGCGAGACGTCCCTGGCCCGGCACATGGACCCGCACCAGGTGGCCGACTTCATCGCCGCCGGCGAACTCGCGCTGCCGCCGCAGAAGACTGTGCGGCAGGGCGCCGCGACCTCGGTGCTGCTGGCCGCCTCGCCGACCGTGGAGGGCGTCACCGGGCGCTACTTCGAGGACTGCGCGCAGGCCGAGCCGGTAACCGAGCGGGCCGGTGCCGTCACGGGCGTCGCGCCGTACGCCCTGGACCGGGAGAACGCGGCACGGCTGTGGGCCCTGTCGGAGACCCTCGTCCGTTAGCGTTCCGGGGGATCGGGCTCCCGGGAATCAAGTTCCGGTGCATCGGGTTCCCAGGAATCGGGTTCCGGAGAATCAGATACCGGACCGGGCCGGGGACTCGGACGGCAGACCGTGGGACGAATCCGGGCCCACCTCCGGCGGGACCGGATTCGGGACTGAATTCGGGACCGGATTCGGGACCGGCTCGCCGTCGTGTCCGTACGGGTTTCGCCTTCTTCGTCGGTTCGCGTAACGGCGCGGCGGACGTTCGTAACGTCGCCCTCATGCCGTCGAATCCCACCTCCCTGAGAGTGATCTTCGCGGAAGGTTCATTCCGCATGCCAGAAGCGCTCAGGGGAGATGTTCGTGCTGATACGACGCGCAGGCTCGTTGCTGCGCACCTCACTGTTCACTCAGGTCGCCGTCGCCCTACTGCTCGGGGTGCTGGTCGGGAAGGTGTGGCCGGAGGCCGGCGCTGCCGTGCAGTGGGTCAGTGACGGCTTCATCCGCCTGATCAAGACGATGATCGCGCCGCTGGTCTTCTGCGTCGTGGTCACCGGGATCGCCAAGGCGGGGGACCTGCGGGCGTTCGGACGGATCGGGGTCAAGGCGCTGGTCTGGTTCGAGGTGGCCAGTACGATCGCGCTCGTCCTCGGGCTCGTCGCCGCCAATCTGGTGTCGCCGGGGGCCGGGATGAACGTCGATCCCGCCACCCTGGACCCCGACGCCATCGACGCCAAGACCGGCGGGGGCGAGCTGGCGTCCACCTCCGACTTCGTTCTGGAGTCCCTTCCCACCAGCTTCGTCGGCGCGTTCGCCGAGAACTCGATCCTGCAAGTGCTGGTCCTGGCCTGTCTGACCGGCGCCGCTCTGCTCCATCTCGGGCCCAAGGTGCCCGCCATCCTGCCCGCCGTCGCCCAGGTGGAGACCGTCGTCTTCACGCTCGTGGGATACGTCATGCGGCTGGCGCCCCTGGCCGTGTTCGCCGCCTCGGCCGGCCTGATCGGGCAGTACGGGCTGACGGTCATCACCACGTACGGCAAGCTGATCGCGGTCTGCTACCTGGTCGGGCTGCTGTTCCTCGGGCTGCTCGCGGTCGCGCTGCGGCTGCTCACCGGGATCAGCCTCTGGCACTTCGTCCGCTACACGCGCGCCGAGCTGCTGCTCGCGCTCGGCACCGCCTCCAGCGAGAGTGTGATGCCGCGCATGATGGACAAGCTGCGCAAGGCGGGCTGCCGGGACGACGCGGTGGGGCTCGTGCTGCCCACCGGCTACTCCTTCAACCTCGACGGCGCGTCCATCTATCTCTCCGTCGGCACGCTCTTCATCGCGCAGGCGGTCGGCGTGGACCTGAGCCTGGGCCAGCAGGTGACGGTCGTACTGGTGCTGATGCTCACCAGCAAGGGGATGGCGGGCGTGCCGGGCTCGGCCTTCCTCGCCCTGTCCGCCACCGCCTCGTCGCTGGGTGTCATCCCGGCGGGCGCGGTCGCGCTGCTGCTCGGCGCGGACCGGATCATGGACTCGATGCGGGTCGTGGTCAATCTGCTCGGCAACTGCGCGGCGGTGTTCGTGGTCTCGCGCTGGGACGGTGCCCTCGACCTGCCACTCGCCCGCCGGGTTCTGACCGCCCCGCCGGGTGCGTCGGTGACGGACAGGTCGGTGACGGACAAGTCGGTGACGAATGAGTCGGTGACGGACGAGTCGGTGACGGACGAGTCCGAGACCCGTACGTCCGAGGCCCGTACGTCCAAGGCCGGTACGTCCGTGACCCGTACGTGCGAAGCCGGTACGTCCGAGACCCGTACGTCGGAGACCCGTACGTCCGAGACCCGTACGTCCGAGACCCGTACGTCCGAGGCCGATAAGCCCTCGACCGCCGAGTCCGTGACCACCGACTCGGCCGGCGGTACCCCTGACCAGACCCCCGCCGACACGACGGCCGGCGGTTGAGCGCGCTCCACGCCCTACCGCCGGCCTCCGGACACAGGCCCGGTGTCGAGTACGGACCCGCCTGTCAGCTCTCGCCCTGGCGCTCGCCCAGGGTGACCTGGGCCGTGGCCTCCTTGCCGTCGCGCTTGTAGGTCAGGGTGACCTTGTCGCCGGGCCGGTGGGTCCAGATCTGGCCGATGAGGGTGGGGCCGCTGTCGATCGGGGTGCCGTTGAACTTGGTGATGACGTCCCCGGCCTTCAGCCCCGCCTTGGCGGCCGGGCCGTTCGGGACGACTGCCGGGCTGCCGCCCTCGCCCTGCGCCGAGATCGTGGCGCCTTCGCCGCCCTCGGCCATCGTGACCGTGGCGCCGATCACGGGGTAGACGGGCTTGCCCGTCTTGATGAGCTGGTCGGCCACGTTCTTCGCCTGGTTGATCGGGATGGCGAAGCCCAGCCCGATGGAGCCGGCCTGGGACTGCCCCATGCCGCCGCTGCCCGCCGACTGGATGGCCGAGTTGATGCCGATGACCGCGCCCCGCGAATCCAGCAGCGGGCCACCGGAGTTGCCCGGGTTGATGGAGGCGTCGGTCTGGAGGGCGCTCATGTACGAGTTGCTGGAGCCGGAGCCGTCACCCGACGCGACCGGGCGGTTCTTGGCACTGATGATGCCTGTGGTGACCGTGTTGGAGAGACCGAACGGTGCGCCGATCGCGATCGTAGAGTCCCCGACGGCCACCTGCTCCGAGTTGGCGAGCGGGAGCGGGGTCAGACCGGGGGGCGCCTCCTTCAGCTTCACCACCGCCACGTCGTAGCCCTCGGCCCGGCCGATGACCTCCGCGTCGTACTTCTTGCCGTTGGAGAAGGTCGCCGTGAGGTCACCTCCGTTCGCCGCGGAGGCCACCACGTGGTTGTTGGTGAGGATGTGGCCTTCCCTGTCGTAGACGAAGCCGGTGCCCGTACCGCCTTCGCCGTTACCGCCCTGCGCCTCGATGGTGACGACGCTCGGCAGCGACTTGGCGGCCACCGAGGCGACCGTACCGGCGTCTCGCTTGACCTCCTTCGGGGCGTCGGCCGCGGAGACCGTCGTCGAGCCGATCGAACCCTCGTCGTTTCTCTCGGCGGCCCAGTAGCCGACCCCGCCGCCCACGCCGCCCGCGATCAGCGCGGCCGCGAGCACGGCGGTGATCAGCCCGCTCGGGCGCTTGCGCGGCGGGCGCGGCTCGTGTCCCTGCACCGGCGCGCCCCAGCCCGGACCGCCGTTGCCCACTCCCTCGTCGCCCGCTCCGCCGTACGAGCCGTACGAGGGGAACTCGGGCGGCGGCGGGGGCCAGCCCGCGTCGGCCGCACGCGGCGGGGCGGCGGCGGCATGGTCCGGCGCGGGCCCGTACTGCGAATGAGGCTGAGGATGCGACCGCGGATGCGACTGCGACTGCGACTGCGACGACGGGTACTGGGGGTCTGACTCGGGGAAACGGCCCGCCTGATCGGCCCTCGGCGCCACCGGCTCATGCGGAGCCTGCTCATGCGGAGCCTGCTCATGCGGAGCCTGCTCATGCGGAGCCGACTCACGCGAAGCCGGCTCGTGCGCTGTCGGCTTGTGCGCCGTCGGCTCCGGCGCGGCCCCTCGCGGAGCGGACGCGGGCGTGCCCTCTGGAGCGGCATCCGGCACGGGAGGTACGGACGGGTCGGCGGGGACCGCGTTGCCCTCGTTCTCAGTGCTCACAGCTCTTTCTCCTCGGTTCCACGTCGTCTTCGGCAAGAGTCCGCTGTGCAAGTGTCCGCGGTCAGCTTTTCCCACAGCACGTCAGGCCACTGTAAGCAGGACCTGTGCATCTGTCCGTCATCCTTTACACCGGACAAAAAGAACGCACCTGGACCGACCGGCCATGAGACACCAACCGTTCACTCACGTACCCCCTCACGATGACACCATGACGCGGTGACTCAAGCACGCCAGCACAGCATCCAGGTCGTCGCCCATCGCGGAGCCTCGGAGGACGCCCCCGAGCACACCCTGGCCGCGTACACGAAAGCCATCGAGGACGGCGCCGACGCGCTTGAGTGCGATGTACGGCTCACCGCCGACGGCCATCTAGTCTGCGTCCACGACCGCCGGGTGAACCGCACCTCCAACGGCCGCGGTGCCGTCTCCGCCCTGGAACTCGCCGATCTCGCGACCCTCGACTTCGGCTCCTGGAAGGACAGCGAGGAGAGCCCGGACTGGCGCGACCCGGAGTTCACCTCCGTACTGACGCTGGAGCGCCTGCTCGAACTGGTCGCGGACGCCGGCCGCCCCATCCAGCTGGCCATCGAGACCAAGCACCCCACCCGGTGGGCCGGGCAGGTGGAGGAACGGCTGCTGCAACTGCTGAGGCGGTTCGGGCTGGTGGACGACTCCGCGCGCGGTGGCCGGACCCCGGGTGCCGGCACGCGGGGCGGCCGCTCCCCGGGCGGCACGTCGCCCGGCGAGCCCTTCCGGGGCCGGTCCGTGCCGGGCGGACCCGTTCCCGGCGAGTCGCCCGTACGGATCATGAGCTTCTCGGCGCGCTCCCTGCACCGGATCGCCTCCGCGGCGCCCCAGCTGCCGACCGTTTATCTGATGCAGTTCGTGTCACCCCGGCTGCGCGACGGACGGCTTCCCGCGGGGGCCAGGATCGCGGGCCCCGGGATGCGGATCGTCCGTAACCACCCCGGATATATCGCCCGACTGCACAGGGCGGGCCACCGTGTCCATGTCTGGACGGTGAATGAGCCGGAAGATGTCGATCTCTGTGTCCGCCTCGGAGTGGAGGCGATCATCACCAATCGCCCCAAACAGGTTCTCTCCCAGCTGGGCCGTCTCGGCTGACATTTCCTGACTCCGCCTCACGGACAGTGACGAAGAGCGCACCGGCGCGTTCGTTCCGTGTTCGAACGTCATGAGTGCGTCAATGGCCTTCCTCTGGCCGGTTTCCGGTCCAGGCCATTGGGGCATCCACACGGTGGCGTGGGGCAAAGGAGGTCTCGGGGGTGGCGTTTGTGGTGGCACAGAAAGTGCCCACGTCGTCGTGCATGGCCGTACCCCATGGCCCTGCGGGCGTGGGTGAAGCGCGACACCGGATGCGCGAGCAGTTGAGGCGCAGCGGAATGTCGGACTCGGTGGTGGACGACGCCGTACTGATCCTTTCCGAACTGCTCAGCAATGCCTGCCGGCATGGCAGACCGCTGGGGCGTACGGAGATCGGTGACGGTGATGTCCGTGCCGCCTGGCGCGTGGACAAGGCGGGCCGGCTGACCGTCGAGGTGACGGACGGCGGTGGTCCCACGCGGCCCATCCCCGCCACGCCCTCGGTCACGGCACGCGGCGGGCGCGGGCTCAACATCATCACGGCCCTCGCCCAGGAGTGGGGGGTACGGGACAGCGCCTCCGGAGAAGTCACGGTGTGGGTCATCGTCACGGAAACGGAAGGGCATCGTCACGACAATTTCGCTACGCGCGTCACATCGCCCCGCCAGGGGCTGGAGAGCCGTGACGGCCTGGAGGAACTGGACGGACGACTGGACGGGTTGGAGGGGCTGGACGGGTTGGAGGGGCTGGACGCGCTGGAGGGTCTCGACGGACTGAGCGGTCTGGACGGGCTGGACGGGCTGGAGAGGCTGGACGGACTGGGGCAGGGTCTGACGGAGGTCCTGGAGGACAGGGACTGACCGCCCCTCCGTCTCGTCACGCATCCCCGTGGGGCCTCGTCGCCTCGTCGGCGCATCGTCCGGCCGACCCGCCGCCTCGTCACGCATCGGCCGTGCCGCCTCGTCGGCGCGTCGACGTGCCACCCCTCCGCCTCGTCGGCGCATCGTCCGGCCGACCCGCCCTCTCGTCAACGCGTCGCCCGGCCGACGCGCCGTCTCGCCCGTTCGCGCGGGCGCATCGCACCCCCGGCAATCCCCGTACGGCTAGGCTCGCGCCGACACCGCATCGCCGCTACCGGGAGAAAGCCACACCATGGCCAAGAAGCGCCCCCAGACGAAGGCCGCGAAGGCTCAGCTCAAGGACGGACCTATTCCGGTGGTGGGGGCCCGTGAGCCCTGCCCGTGCGGGTCGGGCCGTCGCTACAAGGCCTGTCACGGCCGGGCCGCCGCGCACGCCGTGACCGAGTTGGTCCAGCGCCCCTTCGAGGGGCTCGCCGGGGAGTGCGACTGGGTCGCGCTGCGCGAGCTGGTGCCCGCCGCGACCGCCGAACTGACCCTGAAGGACGGACTGCCCGAGGGAGTTCCGTCCGTGACCCTCGCGACGGTCCTGCCGATGGCCTGGCCGGCGCTCCGCCGCGACGACGGCTCCGTACTGCTCGCGCTCCAGAACGACACCTCGTCCGGTGATCTGAGCCGCGATCTCGCCGACACGCTCCGGCGTGCGCTGACCGCGGAGCCCGGCAATCCGGTGGCCGCCGAGCGGGTGCCCGCCGACGGTCCGCGACTCCAGGACCTGCTCGACCCCGACGCCGCCTTCACACCGGTCGTCCACTCCGGATTCGAGTTCTGGGTGCCGGACGCGCAGAACGCCTCGGCCGAGGTGACCGCCTCCCTGGAGCGCGCCAACGCAGCCGCCATCCCCACCGCGCTGCTCTCGGGGACGGACGCCGCGTACTGGTGCGAGACACCGGAGAAGAACCACCTCCGTTGGGTCATGCCGTACCCCGAGGAGAAACTGCTCGACGCGCTGGCCCGGCTGCACGCCGCGGGCACATCAAGCCTCGGTGAGGGCACCCGGCTGGTCGGCTCCTTCCGGGCGCACGGGCTCACCGTGCCGGTGTGGGACCTGCCGAGCGCGATGGGCGCGGAGGAGTGCGAGAAGCCCGCGGCGGAATTCGCCGAGCGGCTCACCGCGGCGCTCGCCGTCGACGAGCCGCTGACCGGGGACGAACGCCGGGCGCGCGGCGGGCTCACCAACCGCCAGGTGACGCTGAGCTGACAGTCCCAACGGACTGTGACGCGTTCCACGGAAGTCGGTGACACCTGTCACAACTTCCTCTACCGGCAGGTAATTCATTGTCCGAATACACCGGATCGAATTTGCTAACCGCCGATCTCTTGTTACGGTTCTAGAAGCCCGGTCGCTGGTGCATCCCCCGTCGCCAGCGACCGGGCGTCTGCGTTCCCGGACGCCCCCGGCGTGTCAACGAGCCGCCGGAGCCGGTGAGTTGCTTCCCGACCTCAGCAGCAGCGGCTCGATCTCCGCGCTTTCGACGCCGTCTCCCACGGCCTCCCTGCCGTTCCTGTCGGTCCAGCCGTTCCCGCCGGTCCAGCCGTTCCCGTCGTTCCCACTGTTCGCGGGAGCGGAGAACTCCGCCACCGCCATGTAGGCGGTGTGTTCGCCCCGGGACGGCTCGCGCGGTGTCTCGCAGATCGCCGGTTCGTCGTCGGCGTCGATCGGGCAGTGGGTCTGTACGGTCCGCCCGTACGGCCCCATCAGGCTCAGTACGGCGAGCAGTTCACCGCCCGTCTCGTTGCGGTAGTAGGTACGCGCCCACGTGTCGAGACCGACGGACCTGCCAGACGTGCCAACCGCGCCAGACCTGCCGGGGCGGCCGGTGCTGCGGGGGTTGCCGGAGTTGCCGGGCTCGGCCGTCCTGTCGCGTGCCGCGGTCAGGACGCAGGTCTGCGCCTCGACTCCCTCGGGAGAGATGACCTCGGGACCGCATCGCTCGGTCGTTCGTCCCGCGGGGTACATACCATCCCTACCGGTGGTCCCAGCGATCTCAGCGCTCGCAGCCATGGCGGACCCTTTAATTCCGGACACAGACGAAAGTGCCGTCTTCGCATCCGCAAGGACCCTGGCCGCGCCGCTCGCCGTACCGCCCTCTCTGCCGCCCATCGCAGTCGTACCGCCCACCGCAGTCGTACCGCCCGTCGCAGTCGTGGCACGCGTCGCAGTCGTGCCGCTCGTCGCTCCCGCGTCGGACAGAGGGCCGTCCGACGGGCCGGCTGAGGCGGCGAGTGGCAGCAGTGCCGTGAACACCACGACGGCCGCGAGCCCGATCATGCGGAGATTCATGGTGGGGCCCACCTGTCACTGCCGGGGAATTGCGGACGGTGGGCCGAAGATATCGACGGAATGAGGCGCCCATGGACCCCGCGCGCCCAATTCCCCGGCAACTCGGCCCTACTCGCACCCATACGAGTGACAGAGCGTGAACGCGCCCCGGTCCGGGTCAGTCCGGACCGGGGCGCGAAGAGCTCTCAACAACGCCGCGGCGGTACACGCGCCGCCGTCAGCACGCGTGCCGGCGGTCGCCCGTACGCGGGACCGACTGTCGCCCCGTACGCGGGACCGACTCTCGTCAGCAGTCCCGTCAGTACGCGAGCCGGCTGCCGCCGTCCGGCGCGCTCGTGCTCGCCTCGACGAGCGCGTCCACGACCGCCTCCACATCCGGCAGCCAGGGCGCCGCGGAGCCCTCCAGAGGCGCCCGCTCCCAGCGGACCTGTCCGCCGGCCGCCTCGGACGGCGGCAGCATCAGATAGCCGCCCTCACCGTGGAATCGCAGCGAACTGGGCACCCAGTCCTTGCTGTAGAGCAGCTCACCGAGCTGTTCGAGGCTGTACGGGGCCACCAGCAGCGACCAGCGGGTCGGGGTCGCGACAACCGGCCCCAGCCGCATGCCCATCCGGTCCAGCTCCACCAGCGCACGCGCACCGGCGACCGCGGGGAGGCTCACCGCGCACGGCGCGCTGTCGCCCGTGGCCAGCACGATCGGGGCCGTGGGGCGGTTGCCCCACCACCAGCGCACCATGCGCTCGTCGGTGGTGGCGGCGAGCAGCCCGGGGTCGAAGGGGTGCGCGCCGGGCACGACGCATTCGAGGTCGGGGCAGGCGCACGCGTGGCCGCGCGTCCCGCGTCCGCCGGCCGACGTGAGTCCGGCGCCCGGCAGTACGGGCCATCTCCACGCAGTGGCGTAGGTGAGCGCCGCGTCGAGCTGAGCAGCCCTCCCCTTGCGCCGGAACCGGAGCCTGCGTCGCCTTCCGAGGATCTCGCGCATGAGCGCTCGTTCCTTTCCGTTGAACGCCGCCACATGACACTGACACCATGTGTGTGCATCACTTCACCGTGCGTACATTTCGACGCGTGGCCGCCCCTTGCCCGAGGCACGGACAGACCTTCTCGGCCGTGGTGCGTCGCACCGTCCCTGAACCGAACCCGGACTGTCTTCATTAAACGCGTGGCGAGGGGTGGCGTGCGCATGGCGCTTACTGTCCCGCTGCCGTACCGCTGTACTCTTCCCGCCACTCCGGGGGATGGGTGTGAGTTACGGCGGTTAAGACGCCGAAGCCCGTCGGCAGGTTCCGAGGCGGTCCCAACTGCCCCTGTCCGTCACCGTTTACGTACCCATCACGTTCGAAATGACGCTCCACCCGGGTCGTACTCGAACTCAGCCCTGAAGGACTCCCAGTTGAGCGCCCTCAGTCGACCGCAAAACCACATCACCAGGGTCATTTTTTAGCCAAGTTCAGCGTCTCATAGACACCTGCCGTTCCTCTAGGACAATGCTGGACATCACATCAGCTGTACGTGTAGATGTGGATCTATTGATAGCTGCGCAGAATGACATGGGGGTTTGCGATGCTATTGAGTGAAATGACCCGTCTCGGAAGTCGGCTGCTATGAGCGCTCCGCACATGCCGAAAGTGGCTGGAATCAACTCCACGGTCCCTGCCCCCACGCAAACTGCCTCGCCCCTCGACGCCCTACCGCCCGCGCCAGGCGCACCGATCCAGGACCGGTTGGCGGGCTGGGTCTCCGATCTCACCACCCTCCATGAACTCACCGAACGCCTGGCCAGGGCCCGTTTCCTGGACTGCGCGCTGCACGAACTGCTGCGCGCCGGCGCGGCCCTGGCCGGTGCGCGGCGGGGCCTGGTCCTGTTCGAACCGGCGGACGGCCTCGGTCCGGTCACCACCCTCGGGCTGGGACTCAGCCACGCCGATCTCGGCCACCTGGAGACCGTGCCGCGCCGCGCCACCTCGTACGGCAGGCTCCTCGACGGCGTCGGCGGACCGGCCGAACCGGTGGCTGTCCCCGATCTCCTCGCCGACACGGGTGCCGACACGGGGGCGAGTGCGAGTGCGGGTACGGGTACGGGTAGAGGAGCGGGAACGGATAGAGGTACGGGAACGGATAGAGGTACGGGAACGGATCCGCGCCAGCGCGAGGTGGCGGCACGGCTCGGCCTCGGCGCCAGTTACGCCGTACCGCTCCTGGTCAATGGCGCGGAGGGCCCGCCCGCAGAGCCCTCTCATGCCACGCAGGCCCCACATGCCCCTCTGCCCACTCACGCCCCTCAGGGCCCACATGCTCCTCTGCCCATTCAGGCCTCTCAGCGCGCACAGCTCGGTGCCGCCGTCTGGTGGTACGACGAACCCACCGAGCCGACCGAACGGCAACGCCATCTGATCGGTCTCTACGTCCGTTACGCCGGCGAACACCTCTCCCGTCTGCTTGAGCTGGAACGGGCCCGCACCCATGTGACCACCCTCACCCACGAGCTGCTGCCCGGCCGGCTGCCCCGGATGCCGGGCGTACAACTCGCCGCGCGCCACCGCGCCGCGCCGGACGGCGGAGGCGACTGGTACGACGCGCTGCCGCTGCCCGAGGGCGCCCTCAGCCTCGCCGTCGGCTCCGTCAGCGGCTCCGGTCCCGCCGCGCTGGCCGCGACGGGACAGCTGCGCGCCGCCCTGCGGGCGTACGCGGTGATGGAGGGCGAGGACCCCATCGCCGTCCTCTCCGATCTGGAGCTTCTGCTACGGCTGACCGAGCCCGCGCGTACGGCCACCGCGCTCTTCGCGTACGCCGAACCCGCCCGGCGCACGCTCGTCCTGGCCGGAGCCGGACACGCGCCCCCGCTGGTTGTCGGGGACCGGCGCACCGAGTTCGTCGAGACGTCGCTGTCGGCGCCGCTCGGAATGCTGTCCTGCTGGCAGGCGCCGAGCGTGGAGCTGGTGACCGCGCCCGGAGAAACGGTGCTGCTCTATACGGACGGCCTGCTGCGCCGTACGGGCGAGCCCATGGACCGGGCCTTCGCCCGGCTGCACGCGGCGGCCGCGAGTGTCCCCGCGACCGCCAGGGACGATCCGGGAGCGGTCGCCGACCACGTACTGCACGCCCTGCCGCCCGCCGGACCTGGGCCGGCCGGCCCCCCGGAACCGCACGAGGACTTCGTTCTGCTCGCCGCCCGGTTTGAGTGATCATGACGGATTCCTCATAGAGAGCCGGAGCCTTCCGCCCCTCGCACATACGATGGAAAAGATGGCCCAGATCCCCAGATGGTCCAGATCCGTAATCGGTACCCGTAGTCGGTATCGGTAGTCGTATGAGTCGTATGAGGAGAAGACGTGGCTGAGGAGCTCACCCCGGAGACCCCGGAGCCGGAGACCCCTGAAACAGATGAAGCATCGATCAAGCCGAGGAAGAACGGTCTGTACCCGGGCGTGTCCGACGAGCTCGCAGAGAACATGAAGTCAGGCTGGGCCGACACCGAGTTGCACGGCCTGGAGCCGATCGCGCAGGCGTCCGAGACCGCCGCCCGCCGCGCCGCGCTCTCCGCGCGCTTCCCCGGCGAGCGCCTGGTGATCCCCGCGGGCAACCTCAAGACCCGCTCCAACGACACCGAGTACGCCTTCCGCGCCTCCACCGAGTACACGTACCTGACCGGCGACCAGACCCAGGACGGCGTCCTCGTACTGGAGCCGAAGACCGGCCCGTCCGGCCAGGGCGGGCACGACGCGACCGTCTACCTGCTGCCGCGCTCCAACCGCGAGAACGGTGAGTTCTGGCTCGACGGCCAGGGCGAGCTGTGGGTCGGCCGTCGGCACTCCCTCACCGAGGCCGAGCAGCTGCTCGGCATCCCCGCCAAGGACGTACGGGAACTGCCCGCCGCCCTCAAGGACGCCACGGGCCCCGTCCGCAACGTCAGGGGACACGACGCGGGCATCGAGGCCGCGCTGACCGACAAGGTCACCGCCGAGCGCGACGAGGAACTGCGCGTCCACCTCTCCGAGGCACGCGCCGTGAAGGACGCGTTCGAGATCGGCGAGTTGCAGAAGGCCGTGGACTCCACCGTCCGCGGCTTCGAGGACGTCGTGAAGATCCTCGACAAGGCCGAGGCGACCAGCGAGCGCTATATCGAGGGCACGTTCTTCCTGCGCGCCCGCGTCGAGGGCAACGACATCGGGTACGGCTCGATCTGCGCGGCGGGACCGCACGCCACCACCCTGCACTGGGTGCGCAACGACGGTGACGTGCGCTCCGGCGACCTGCTGCTGCTCGACGCGGGCGTGGAGACCCACACCCTCTACACCGCCGATGTCACGCGCACCCTGCCGGTCAACGGCCGCTACAGCGAGATCCAGCGGAAGATCTACGACGCGGTGTACGACTCCCAGGAGGCCGGCATCGCGGCGGTGCGGCCGGGCGCGAAGTACCGCGACTTCCACGACGCCTCGCAGCGGGTCCTCGCCGAGAGGCTCGTCGAGTGGGGGCTGCTCGACGGACCGGTCGAGAAGGTCCTGGAGTTGGGCCTCCAGCGTCGCTGGACGCTGCACGGCACCGGCCACATGCTCGGTCTGGACGTCCACGACTGCGCGGCCGCGCGCCGCGAGGCGTACGCGGACGGAACGCTGGAGCCGGGGATGTGCCTCACCGTGGAGCCCGGTCTCTACTTCCAGGCCGACGATCTCACCGTGCCCGAGGAGTACCGCGGCATCGGCGTCCGGATCGAGGACGACATCCTCGTCACGGAGGACGGGAACCGGAACCTGTCGGCCGCGCTGCCGCGCCGGGCCGACGAGGTCGAGGCGTGGATGGCGGCGCTCAAGCAGGCCTGACCCCGGTCCCTGGTGGAGGGCGTTCCGCTCGGCCGTAGGGCGTTCCGCTCGGCGCTCACATGGCCCTGAGCAGGGCGCCCTCGCGCCATTTGAGGATCTTGTCGAAGCTGATCACCGCGCCGTGCCCAGGCCGGTTCCCGAACTGCACATGATCGGCGAGCTGCTCGATCAGCCCCAGCCCCCTGCCGTTCTCGGCCGTGAGCGCGGGCGCGGGGGCCGTACGCTGCACCACCCGCCGGGCGGGAAAGCCGGGGCCCGAGTCGGCCACTTCGATACGGCATCTCTCCCCGTCCAGATAGGCGGTCACCCGGTACGCCCCGGGTGGCTCGCCGGACGTCTCGCCCCCGCCATGCTCAACGGCGTTCGCACAGGCTTCACTGAGCGCGACCGACAGGTCGAAGGAGATGTCCGGGTCGACACCCACGGTGTCCATGGCGCCGAGCAGAAGGCGGCGGGCGAGCGGAACGCTCGCGGCTTCGCGCCGCAAGTGGAGAGACCACCAGATGCTCATGCTCCAGCCTCCAGGCTGCGGCTCGACATACCGGCGCTCGACATATCGAGGCTCGACATACCGATACGTATTGCCCCGGACCTCCGGTCGTAAGCACGAGGTTGACGTGATAACCCTCATTCGGCGGACGCGTCCGCGGCGCATCGCGGTGTATGGAACGGAGCCCGGCGGCGGATCGGAGACGGGCCAAAGGCGGGCCAAAGGCGGGTCGGAGACGGGGCATGGATGGGGCGGGGACGGGGCGGGGACGGGGCGGGGACGGGGCGGGGACGGGGCGGGGACGGGGCGGGGACGGGGCGGGGACGGGGCGGGGACGGGGCGGGAATCGGCACGAGGACGGCTCGGAGACGGGGCTGAGACGGCACGGAGGCGGGACGGAGATCGGACAGAGGGTGACCTTCCGGACCTGCCCTACGGCGCCCTGGGGCGCAGTGCGATGATGACCCGGCCATGTCCAGACCCGCCCGCATGTACGCCGGAGCCGCCCCGCGGCTGCTGAGGGCCGCGGTGTTCACCGCGGTCTGCGTCGTGCTGTCGGCGACCGGGCATGTACTGGCCGCCTGCGCGCCGGTCCCCTGGTGGACCTTGCTCCTCGGCTTCCTGGGAGTGTTCGCGGTCGCCGCGCCACTCGCCGGACGCGCGCGGTCGACCGGCTCGATCGTCGTCGCCCTGATGGGCGGTCAGCTCGGCCTGCACAGCCTGTTCGGCCTCGGCCAGCAGCACCTCAAGGTGCCGGCGGGCACGGACGACGCGTTGATCAGGATGGCCGCGAAGCTGGTCTGCGGAGCGGGTCCCGCCTCACTCAGCGCGGTCGACGCACAGCGGATCGTCGCCAACGCGGGTATCAGCCCGGTCGGTTCGACGACGGCCGCTCATCAGCACATGCCGGCCGCCTTCGGGCCCGCGGCCTCGAACGCCGCAGCGGCCACCGCCGCCGGTGAGGGGCTGCTGCCCTCCCTCCCCATGGTGCTCGGGCATCTGCTCGCCGCCCTGGCGACGGGCTGGCTGCTGCGCCGCGGGGATCTCGCGCTGCTCCGGCTCAGCCGGCTGTCGACGCAGGGCATCGGTGAAGTCACCGACAGTGCCGTGCTGCGCGCCCTGCGCGCGGCTCTCGCCCTCGTACGGGCGCTGCGCGCCGGGCTGCCCTGCGTACCCGCGCCGCGACCGCGCGCCTCTCACGGCTCGTACCGCACTCCGTCCCCACCGGCCGGGGAAACTCTCCAGCACACGGTGATCAGACGCGGGCCGCCGGCCGTATTCGCTCTCGCAGCCTGACGCGACACCCTCCGTGCTTCCGCGCGCCGATGGACATCGGACACGGACCGGGGTGAAGTCGCTGTGCCGTCGCGCACCCGCCGCCGCGGCACCCCCTTCTGATCACCTCTCTTTCTCTTTCTCTCGCACCGTGGAGTGTTCTGTGTTCTCAGCCAAGAACGTCACCCGCGTCTCCGTCGCCGGCGGTATCGCCGCGACCGCCCTTCTGCTGCTGGCCGGTCCCGCCTCCGCGCATGTCAGCGTGCAGCCGCAGGGCGAGGCCGCCAAGGGCGGTTACGCGACGATCAACTTCAAGGTCCCCAACGAGCGCGACGACGCCTCCACCACCAAGGTCGAGGTGAACTTCCCGGACGACCACCCGCTGGCGTCCGTGCTGCCGCAGCCCGTACCGGGCTGGAAGATCGAGGTCGCCAAGACCAAGCTCGCCAAGCCGCTGGAGATGCACGGCAACACCATCACCGAGGCTGTCTCCAAGGTCACCTGGACCGCGGACGGCGGCAAGATCGGACCGGGCCAGTTCCAGCAGTTCCCCCTCTCCGTCGGACAACTCCCCGAAGACGCCGACCAACTGGTGTTCAAGGCGATCCAGACGTACGACAACAACAACATCGTCCGCTGGATCGAGGAGCCCAAGTCGGACGGCACGGAGCCCCTGAGCCCCGCGCCCGTGCTGAAGCTCACCGCGGCCACCGGCGACGAGCACGGCGCCTCGGCCGGGAAGGACGCCGCCGGGGCCGACGCGAAGGCCGCGACGGCCTCCGCCGACACCAGTGACACGACCGCCCGTGCCCTCGGTCTCATCGGCATCCTCGTCGGCATCGCCGGGGTGACCTTCGCCGTGCTGGCCAGCCGTCGCCGTACCGCCTGACGCCCGCCTCCCCCCTCCTTTCCCTACGTCCTTACGCACCACGGCAGCGCGCACCACGGCGCCGCCCACCACGTACCCGAGGCACTGAGGCGCCGGAGACGCGCGGAGCCGGAAGACAACCCCGGCCCGCGTGTCCGGTGCCCGTACTCCACGACCAGGAAATTTCCCCATGCGCACGAAGACAGTGACCTCCCGCACGAAGACGGTGGCTTCCGCCGCCGCTCTCGTCGCGGCCCTGGCACTCACCCTGACCGCCTGCGGCGGTGGCGGCGACGACTCCGCGAAGCCCGTCGCCGATATCTCCGCCCAGCCGAAGACCCAAGCCGCGACCGTGCTCGACACACCGTTCAAGAAGCCGAACCTCGTCCTGAAGGACACCAAGGGGAAGTCGTACGACTTCCGTGAGGCGACCAAGGGCAAGCCGACGCTCATCTACTTCGGCTACACCAACTGCCCGGACGTCTGCCCGACGACCATCAGCAACATCGCCATCGCCCGTAAATCGCTGCCCAAGGCCGACCGGGACAAGCTCCAGGTCGTCTTCGTCACCACCGACCCCGAGCGGGACACCTCCGCCGAACTCGGCAAGTGGCTGGCCAGCGCGGGCGACGCGTCCTTCGTCGGACTCACCGGCGACTTCCCCACCATCCAGGCGGGCGCGCGTCAGCTCGGCATCGGCATCGACGCGCCCAAGAAGGAGAAGGACGGCACCGTCGTCTCGATGCACGGCGCGCAGGTCATCGCGTTCTCACCGAAGACCGACGGCGGATATGTCCTCTACGGCGAGGACGCCTCCTCGGACGACTACGCCAAGGACCTGCCGAAGCTCATCAGGGGTGAGAACCCGTGAACCGCCGTACCCTTCCCGCTCTCGCCGTCGGCCTGACCGCCGCGCTGACGCTGGCAGGCTGCTCCTCGGCGTCATCAGCTTCCTCCTCCACTTCCTCGTCCACTTCCTCGTCCGATTCCGGCTCTTCGTCCGACTCCTCCGCCAAACCCCCGGGCAACGCACCCCAGTTGAAGGTCAGCGGGGGCTATATGCCGCGCCCTGTCGGCGATCTCGCGGCGGGCTTCCTCGTCGTCACCAACAGCGGTGGCGCCGCCGACAAGCTCACCTCCGTCACCAGCGACATCTCCGACGACGTCACGATCCACAGCAGCGAGAACCAGAAAATGCGGAAGGTGAAGTACTTCGACATCCCGGCCGGCGGCGAACTGAACCTCGCGCGTGGTGGCAACCACATCATGTTCATGGGTCTCAAGGAGCAGCCGAAGCAGGGCCAGAAGATCGGCATCGAACTGCACTTCGAGAAGGCCGACCCCATCAAGGTCGAGCTTCCCGTGAAGGAGATCAACTACAACCCGGCCCAGCGATGAGGGACTGACACGCCATGACAGCCACCGCCCCGCGCTTCGGATCCGCACCCTTGGTGCGGCTACTGCTCGTTGCCACGGTGCTTCTCGGCACCGTCTTCACCGTGCTCTCCGGCACGGCGTCGGCGCATGCCGCACTGACCGGGAGCACCCCCGAGGACGGGGCGGTGGTCGCCACCGCTCCCAAGGACATCAGCCTCACCTTCTCCGAACAGGTCGCCATGGGCGACAACTCGATCCGTGTGCTCGATCCGGACAACAAGCGCGCGGACACCGGGAAGATCCGCGATCTGAGCAGCGGCGGCACCGTCGCCTACGGCATCGGCCTCCACGCGGGGCTGCCCGACGGCACCTACATCGTCGCCTGGCAGGCGGTCTCCGCCGACAGCCATCCCATCTCCGGCGCCTTCACCTTCTCCATCGGAGCGCCCTCGAAGACCACGGCCGCCGTGCCCAGCGAGGAAGCGGGCGGGGGACTCGTCGGGACCCTCTACGGCATCGCGCGCTATATCTCGTACGCCGGTTTCATCCTCCTCATCGGTGGCGCGGCCTTCATCCTCGGCTGCTGGCCGCGCGGCGCGTCCGTACGTCCCCTGCAACGGCTCGTCGTGCAGGGCTGGCTCACCCTCACCGCCGCCACGCTCGTCCTGCTCCTTCTGCGCTCCCCGTACACCGGCTCGGGCAAGCTGGGCGACGCCTTCGACCTCGGCGGACTCCAGGACGTCCTGGCCACCAAGACCGGAGCGGCACTCGTCTCCCGGCTGCTGCTGCTCGGCGCCGCCGCCCTGTTCGTCGCCGTCCTCTTCGGCGCGTACGCCAAGCGGGAGACGCCACAGGACGGGGAGGAGAACGAGGAGCAGAACAAGGAGAGGAAGGACCTCGCCTTCGGACTCGCCGTGGGCGGGGCGGTCGTCGCGGCAGGGATCGCCGGCACGTGGGCGCTCGCCGAGCACGCCTCGACCGGCATCCAGACCGGTCTCGCCATGCCGGTGGACGTCCTGCATCTGCTGGCGGTGGCGACCTGGCTCGGCGGGCTCACGGCGCTGCTCGTCGCCCTCTACCGGGCGCCGTCCCTCGGCAACGCGGCGGTGCGGCGCTTCTCCCGCGTCGCCTTCGTCAGCGTCGTCGTACTCGCCGCGACCGGGCTCTACCAGTCCTGGCGTCAGGTCGGATCGTGGTCGGCGCTCTGGGGCACGTCATATGGGCAACTCCTTCTGGTCAAGGTCGGGCTCGTCGCTGTACTGGTCGGTATCGCTTGGTTCTCCCGGAGGTGGACGGGACGGCTGGAGCAGCGGGCAGAAGCCGAGGCCGGGGCTGGGGCCGGGGCCGGGGCTGAGGCTGGGGCCGAAGCCGCGACGGGATCGGAGACCGGTGAGGAAACCGAGACCGCCGCGGCGACGACCGTCGTGGGTGACAGGACCGTCGTTGCTGACAGTGAGAGAGCTACCCAGCTCGCACGGCAGAGAGCGGCACTGGCGACAGCTCGCCAGAAGCGGATTCGCGATGCCGATCCGGGGCGAATCGGACTACGCCGTTCCGTACTCGCCGAAGCCGGAGTCGCCGTGGTGCTCCTCGCCGTCACGACCGTACTGACCTCCACGGAGCCGGGCCGTACGGCCGAGCAGGAAGCCGGCGCGACCGGTGGCACGGCCGCCGCCACCGCGCCCGCGACCGAAGGCCCCCTCGCCCTCACGCTGCCCTTCGACACCGGCGGCGAGAACGGCAAGGGCACCGTACGGCTCACCCTCGACCCCGGCCGCTCCGGCGCCAACGCGATGCACATCTACGTCGACGGTCCGGACGGACAGCCGCTGGACGTGCCCGAGGTGAAGGCCGCCTTCACTCTCACGGCCCAGAAGATCGGTCCGCTGCCGATCGTCCCCGAGCACTTCGCTCCCGGACACTGGAGCGCGGACGCCGTACAGATCCCGATGCCGGGCGAGTGGCAGCTCCAGCTGACCATTCGTACCTCCGACATCGACCAGACAACCGTCGACAAGAACGTGAAGATCGGCTGACCCATCGTGAGCGAGACGACCCGGCAGGACCACGACAACCGGAACGGCCGCGACGGCGGCCGCTCCCGGCACCTCCGCGATAATCCCGAGGACGGGACCCCCGCGAACGGGACCCCCGAGGAGGGATCCGGGCACGCCCCGCTCACCGGGATCTCCAGGCGGCGGCTGCTCGGCTCCGCGGGCGCCGCAGGTGCCACCGGACTCGCCCTCGGAGCGGTCGGCGGAGCCGGCGCGTACGCGGCGAGCCGCCCCGCGCCGGCGACCGCGCTGACCAGCGTCGGCACGGACTCCGTCCCCTTCCACGGCGCGCACCAGCCCGGCATCACCACTCCCCTGCACGCCCGTGGCCATCTGATCGCCTTCGACCTGGCCCCCGGCGCGGGACGGAGGGAGGCCGCCGCGATGCTGCGCCGCTGGTCGGACACGGCACGGACGCTGATGGCGGGCGAACCGGCCGCGGGGGGCGGCGCGGGAGCCGCGGGAGCGGACGGCGGCCACGACACCGGTATCGCCCTGGACGCCGGGCCCTCCTCCCTCACCGTGACCTTCGGATTCGGCCGCACCTTCTTCGGCCGTACGGGCCTGACCGCCCAGCGCCCGGCCGCCCTCGATCCGCTGCCCGCCTTCTCCTCCGACCATCTCGACGCCGCACGCAGCAACGGCGATCTCTGGATCCAGGTCGGCTCCAACGACGCGCTCGTCGCCTTCCACGCGCTGCGGGCGCTCCAGAAGGACGCGGGCACGGCGGCACGGGTGCGCTGGCAGATGAACGGCTTCAACCGTTCCCCCGGCGCCACCCCCCACCCCATGACCAGCCGGAACCTGATGGGCCAGATAGACGGCACCGGCAACCCCAAGCCGTCGGAGCCGGACTTCGACCGGCGGATCTTCGTCCCGGCGGCACCGCCGGCCGGCACCCCGTCCTGGATGGCGGGCGGCTCCTACGCGGTCGTACGGCGTATCCGCATGCTCCTGGACGACTGGGAGAAGCTCACGCTCGCCAAACAGGAGCAGGTCGTCGGCCGGCGCAAGTCCGACGGGGCCCCGCTCACGGGCGGTACGGAGACGACCGATCCGGACCTGGACCGGCTGGGACTGGACGGCAAGCCCGTCATCCCCGGCAACGCGCACGCCCGGATCTCGACGCCGGAGGCCAACGGCGGGGCCGCGATGCTGCGCCGTCCCTTCTCCTTCCACGACGGTATCGCGCCGGACGGGACACCGGACGCGGGGCTGCTCTTCATCTGCTGGCAGGCAGACCCGCTCAAGGGCTTCGTACCGGTGCAGCGCAAGCTCGACCGCGGGGACGCGCTCTCGGCGTTCATCCGCCACGAGACGAGCGGTCTCTTCGCGGTGCCCGGGGGCGCGCGGGAGGGGGAGTACGTGGGTCAGCGGCTCCTGGAGTCCTGAGCCCGCGCGCCCCCCACCTCGGGGTTTATCAGGCCGGATCCACAAGAGCCGTCGGCGCATTAGGGTGACCGTATGTCGGCCACGCGCTACACGTATCTCGGCCCTGAGGGCACCTTCACGGAAGCGGCCCTCCGTACGCTCCCGGAATCCGCCACGCGGGAACTCGTCCCCATGGTGTCCGTACCGGCGGCCCTCGACGCCGTACGGAACGGGGAGGCCGCGGCCGCACTGGTTCCGATCGAGAACTCGGTGGAGGGCGGGGTCACCGCGACCCTCGACGAGCTCGCTTCCGGCGAGCCGCTGATGATCTACCGCGAGGTGCTGCTGCCGATCACCTTCGCCCTGCTGGTACGGCCGGGGACGAACCTGTCGGATGTGAAGACGGTGACCGGTCATCCGGTCGCCCAGCCGCAGGTGAGAAACTGGCTGCGGACCCATCTGCCGGACGCGCTGTGGGAATCGGCCGCCTCGAACGCGGACGGGGCGCGGCTGGTGCAGGAAGGCCGGTTCGACGCGGCGTTCGCCGGTGAGTTCGCGGCGGCGACGTACGGCCTTGAGGCCCTGGTCACCGAGATCCATGACGCGGAGAACGCGGAGACGCGCTTCGTCCTGGTGGGACGCCCGGCCCGGCCGGCGGCGCCGACGGGTGCGGACAAGACGTCGGTGGTCATCTGGCTGGGCGAGGACCACCCGGGCGCGCTGCTCGAACTGCTCCAGGAGTTCGCGGTGCGCGGGGTCAACCTGATGCTGATCCAGTCGCGTCCGACAGGCGCGGGCATCGGTAATTACTGCTTCGCGGTCGACGCCGAGGGCCATATCTCGGACCGGCGGGTGGGTGAGGCGCTGATGGGGCTGAAGCGGATCTGCCCCAAGGTGCGGTTCCTCGGCTCGTACCCGCGGGCGGGGATGTCCGCGGCCGATGTGCCGCCGCTGCGGCCCGGGACCTCGGATACGGCGTTCATCGAGGCGTCGGACTGGCTGGCGCGCAGCCAGGACGGCCGCGCCTGAGGCCCTGTCCTGTGTGCCGGCCTCTGGTCGGGCCGTGGGGCCTGTGGATGTATCGCAGAGTTATCCACAGGCTCACCCCTCACCCTGGGGACAAGTCGACAACACCGGCCAGCACAGTCGACAAATCGCTCCTGCCACCCCCCGCCCGTCCACAGGATGCCGAGGAGTCCCGCGTCACCTCAATTCCCGTGATCAACTCGTTAGAGCGAGCAATTCCCACCCGAATGAGTGTGTAGAGCGGGTTTGGGGAGAGAATTCTCCGGGCCGGCCGTGACTTCCGAGACGACCACTCCACTGATCCACAGATCTCCCACACAGCCTGTGGATAACTCTGGAACCCTGTGCATTTCTGTGGACAACATGCGCCCTCATGCGACCCAAGTCCCGTGCCCCACAAGGGAAGTGAGTCAAGACGCCAACATCGGAATGCCTCGTTCCGGGGAATTGCATCCCCTTTATTGACGAACACCGAGCAACTGGCGAGGGTTTTCCCGACAGGTTTACCAATTCCGGCAATTAGGACAAAGAGGTACGCCTGTTGATATCGGGTGGGGCGGTGTCAGCCTGCACCGGTAGCCTGGTGGGGTGATTGACCTTCGCCTGCTCCGTGAGGACCCCGACCGTGTTCGCGCCTCCCAGCGCGCCCGTGGAGAGGACGTCGCCCTTGTCGACGCCCTGCTCTCCGCCGATGAGCGGCGCCGGTCGTCCGGCCTGCGCTTCGATGAGCTGCGCTCCGAGCAGAAGTCGCTCGGCAAGCTGATCCCCAAGGCGTCCCCGGAGGAGAAGGCGGAGCTTCTGAGGAAGGCGGAGCAGCTGAAGACGGACGTCAAGGCCGCCGACGCCGAGCAGCACGAAGCCGACGAGGACGCCAAGCGGCTGCTCCTCCAGATCGGCAACATCATCCACCCCGACGTCCCGGTGGGCGGCGAGGAGGACTTCGTCGTCCTGGAGACGCACGGCACGATCCGTGACTTCGCGGCGGAGGGCTTCGAGCCCAAGGACCATCTGGAGCTCGGCGAGGCGCTGGGCGCCATCGACGTCGAGCGGGGCGCCAAGGTGTCCGGCTCGCGCTTCTACTACCTGACGGGGGTCGGCGCGCTGCTGGAGCTCGCTCTCGTCAACGCGGCGATCGCGCAGGCCACCGAGGCCGGCTTCATCCCGATGCTCACGCCCGCGCTGGTCCGCCCGCGCGCCATGGAGGGCACGGGCTTCCTCGGCCAGGCCGCGGAGAACGTGTACCACCTGGAGAAGGACGACTACTACCTGGTCGGTACGTCCGAGGTGCCGCTCGCCGCGTACCACATGGACGAGATCATCGAGGCCGACAAGCTGCCCCTGCGGTACGCGGGCTTCTCACCGTGCTTCCGCCGCGAGGCCGGGACCTACGGCAAGGACACCCGGGGCATCTTCCGGGTCCACCAGTTCGACAAGGTCGAGATGTTCTCGTACGTCGACCCGGCCGAGGCGCAGTCCGAGCACCAGCGGCTGCTGGACTGGGAGAAGCAGTGGCTGACCGGCCTCGGGCTGCCCTTCCAGGTGATCGATGTGGCCACGGGCGATCTGGGTGCCTCGGCCTCGCGCAAGTTCGACTGCGAGGCATGGATCCCGACCCAGGGCAAGTACCGCGAGCTGACCTCGGCGTCCAACTGCGACGGCTTCCAGGCCCGTCGGCTCTCCGTCCGGATGCGGGACGGCAAGCAGGTCAAGCCGCTGGCGACGCTGAACGGCACGCTGTGCGCCGTCCCGCGCACGATCGTGGCGCTTCTGGAGAACCACCAGCAGTCGGACGGTTCGGTCTGGGTGCCCGAGGTGCTCCGCCCGTATCTGGGCGGCCGTGAGGTACTGGAACCGATCGCCAAGTGAGCACGGAACCCTCGGCAGCGCCCGCGCCGGTGCCCTCGCCGTCGCCGTCCTCCGCCGCGCTCTCCTCGGCGCCGTCGTTCCCGTACCGGCTGGTCGCGACCGATCTGGACGGCACGCTGCTCCGCGAGGACGGCACGGTCTCCGGGCGTACGCGCGAAGCGCTCGCCGCCGTCGCCGCGGCGGGCGCCGCGCACATCATCGTCACCGGCCGCGCCGTGCCGTGGACCCGGCACATACTGGACGACCTGGGATACGACGGTCTCGCGGTGTGCGGCCAGGGTGCGCAGGTCTATCACGCCGGTGAGCACAAGCTGCTGACGTCGCTGACGCTGGACCGTCAGCTGGCCGGGCTGGCGCTCGCCAAGATCGAGGGAGAGGTCGGCCCGCTGGCGCTGGCCGCGAGTCGGGACGGACTCGACGGCGATGTGCTGGTCGGCCCCGGCTACCGGGTGCAGGAAGGCCCGCTTCCGGCGGTCCTGGTCGACGATCCGGCGGAGCTGTGGTCGGCGCCGCTGAACAAGGTGTACATCCAGCATCCGGAGCTGGACGACGACGCGCTGGCACAGGCCGCGCGGGCGACCGTCGGGAGCCTCGTGGACGTGGTGATGGCGGGCCCCGGTGTCGTGGAGATCCTCCCGCTGGGCCTGAGCAAGGCCACCGGACTCTCGCTGGCGGCGCGCAGGCTGGGCGTCAAGGCGGCGGACACGATCGCCTTCGGCGACATGCCGAATGACATCCCGATGTTCGGCTGGGCGCGGCACGGCGTGGCGATGGCCAACGCGCACGAGGAGCTGAAGGCCGTGGCGGACGAGGTCACGGCGTCGAACGAGGACGACGGCATCGCGCTGGTGCTGGAGAAGCTGCTGAGCCGGAGCCGGGCCTGATCCGGAAGACGGCGCCAGGGGCTGTTGGTTCGGACGGGGACGAGGGCTTCGGCGGGACGCGGGGACGAGGCCAGAGGCAGGAACAGGGACGTCGGCGGAGGATGCGCGGATCGAACGCGCGCGGGCTTGCGCCCGGCTGCGGCTCAGCAAGCCGTTGCCTTACCACTCGGCCAATCCTCCGGGAAGGGGCGGCCCGCGCGGATGCGCGCTCGAAGCGGCCGCCCCTGGGCAGCGCCGGCGGCCGCACGGAGTGGTGATGAATACTCCGGTGCCTACGCGGTGCTGCCCCGGTGGGAACTCGACGGACTCGGCCTCCCGGTCATCGCCGCGTTCCGCTCCCGGTCTGTGGTGTGTGCCGTGACACAACTACTCTGACCGGCCGGGCGGTTCGGCGCCACCGAATATTCGCGGCCCGGCCCGGCCCGGCCTCCGCGCTCGGCCCGCGCCCGCCCGTGGGGGTGTGTTCACAGACGGACGCGGGCCGGCCCAGGAGGATCAGCGGCGCTTGCGCCCGCGCCGCAGATCCCTCAGCTGATGAACGACATCGTCCACCCGGGCGTCCACGCGGTGGATGTCCGCGGACATCTCGCACAGCCGGTTACTGATGGCGGCGACAACCCTGTTGGTGGCGTCGAGCCGCCGGTCCAGACTGTCGAGCCGATACGACATCCGGTTCAGGACCGGCCCCAACTCCCGCAGGGCGACCCCGACCCCACCGAGGCATGCCTCGACGTCGGTGACCCGCCGGTCGAGGTCCGCGTACCCCTTCCGCCAATCCTCCTCGGCGTCGAGAAGATAGGTGCGGACACATCGCGCAATGTCGCTGTCGCGCAGAAGCATCGCGATGTTGAGGACGGCGCGACGGGTGTAGAGCGTGAGGCTGGAACGCCTCTGTGGATAACTTCCCTCGGCCCCGGATGAGAGTGACATCTTGTCACTCTGATATTCCCGCAGGTCAGAGCCCCGCAGCACATGCATCCCGTTCTCGGACAGCTCCGCGCGATGCCTCGCGGTCAACTGCCTGATGACGTCTGTGGATACTTCGAAGTAGCGCGCGACGCCCTCGGTCGCGATGTGTACGCCGTCGTGCAGCAGCCGCAGCGCCTTGACCTTGTCGAGGGCCTCGACCCGCCCCCCAACGCTGTCGCGCATCGTGCGCGATTCGAGCAGAGCACCTTCAGGTGGCATGGAAATGCCTTCCCCTTGTAGAACCGATGATGGTCGGCCCTGTCCCCGGGCTTCAGGGGCGGAGGTCGGCTCACGGTGGCTACTCACTCAATGACCGGTGCGGCTTTCGAGCCGGCACCGGCAATCCCCAGTTTCACAAAGGCTCGACGCTACGAATCCCAGTTGCCTCCACGCACCCCGAACAACGAGCCGATAAGCGTACAGTTACGCCGCAACCCCCACCCATCGGGCAGGGGTTGCGGCATAACGACGGCGTACGTCAGAGGACGTGTTGGCAGGCGGAAGCCTTCGGCTCACTCCTCGCCCGCGAGCGTCAGCGTCCGCAGTTTCTGTCCCGCGTACCAGGTCGCGACCACCGAGACGCCCACCAACAGGACCACCGCCAGCGGCAGTCCGACGTCCGACGTGATGGTCGTCCCGTCGCCGATCTTCTGGGCGAGCGCCAGGGACCACTGCTGGACGCTGAGCGTGCGCGCGCCCGCCACCAGGCTGCCGAAGAGGGTTTCCCAGACCAGCGCGTAGACCAGTCCTATGACCACCGCGTGCCGGCTGACCGTACCGAGCAGCAGGAACAACGCGCTGTAGGCGATCGAGGCGACAAGCGCCGCGACCGTGTAGGCGATGGCGATCTGCTGGCCGTTGCCGTTCAGGATGTAGCCGGCGATGAAGGTGGGGATCGCGGAGAACGCCATGGTCACGGCTATCGCCACGATCAGTTTGGTGACGATGATCGTCGACCGTTTCACCGGCTTGGACAGCAGATAGACGATCGAGCCGTCATCGATCTCGGGCCCGATCGCGCCCGTCCCCGCGATCACGCCGATCAGGGGCACCATCGTGGCGAGGGCGAAGCCGCCCAGTACATCGGACGCGACTTGGTCGTCCAGTCCCCTGAAGCCGCGGACGGCCGCCGCGATGAGGATCAGCAGCGCGGGCAGTACGAAGAGGATCGCGGCCCGGCGCCTGCCGAGCAGGGCCCGGTAGGTGAGCCGGGCGACTGTGGGGTTGTACATGACGTCACAGCTCCTTTCAGGCCGCTCAGGCCGCTACGAGGTAGGAGAAGACCGATTCGAGGGACTCGTCCGAGGGCGAGACCGCGAGCAGCCGGATGGAGTGCTCGCGGGCGACCCGCGGCAGCAGTTCGGTGAAGCGGCCGAAGTCGACCGCCTGGATGCGCAGTGCGCCCTCGGCGACGTCGACCTCGATACCGGCCGTGGACGGGTCGGCGATCAGCGCGGCGGCGAGCGCGCGGTCGTCGCTGGACCGTACGAGATAGCGGTGCGGCCGGTCGGTCATGAGGCGGCGGATCTTGCGGAAGTCACCGGAGGCGGCATGGCGGCCGGCCACGATCACCTCGATGTGCGAGGCGAGTTGCTCGACCTCCTCCAGGATATGAGAGGAGAACAGGACTGTCCGGCCCGTGGCGCCCATACGCCGCAGCAGATCCATCAGCTGCATCCGCTGGCGCGGGTCCATCCCGTTGAACGGCTCGTCCAGGAGCAGCACCGACGGGTCGTGCACCAGCGCGGACGCCATCTTCACGCGCTGGCGCATGCCCTTGCTGTACGTCGCGATCTTGCGGTCCTGCGCGTACTCCATCTCGACCGTGGCGAGCGCCGCGCGGGCCGCTTTCGCGCCCAGTCCGTGCAGTTCGGCGTTTGCCACGACGAAGTCGAGACCGGTGAGGAAGTCGTACATCGACTCCCGCTCCGGCACGATGCCGATCTGCCGGTAGACGGACTCGTTGCGCCAGATCTGCTTCCCGTCGAGGGTGACGGTGCCCGTGGAGGGGGCGAGGAAGCCGGCCATCATGTTGATGAGGGTGGACTTTCCCGCGCCGTTGGGGCCGAGCAGGCCGGTGACGCCCGGACTGATCGTCATCGTGACGTCGTTGACGGCCACCACATTGCCGAACCAGCGCGAGGTGTGCTCGATATTGATGGTGGTCACAGCCCGACCTTCCGGTAACGGCGCATGAGAACGGCGTACGAGCCGAGGACGAGCGCGAGTACGACGAGCAGATAGATCACGCCGACGGCGGCCGAGGGCCCCGCCTCGCCGGGGAAGGCGGAGGTGGCGCCCAGGAAGGCGGTCTGTACGCCGTCGATGAGCGTGATCGGCGAGAAGAGGCCGAGCCACTTGACGGCGCCGAGCGCGTCCGTCTGCCAGGCGATCGCCTGGATGGTGGAGACCGCGCCGTAGGAGATCGTCAGGGTGGCGATGACCGCGGCGACACCGAAGCCGCGGCGCGGCGTGAGCGCGGCCATCACGAGGCCGATCCCGCCGAAGAGGAGCGAGAGCAGCGCGACCGAGATCACTCCCTGGCCGAACCCCTTGGTCTGGTCGACGAAGTCCATCTTGGCCAGCAGAGAGCCCACATAGAGGATGACGAGCGGCGCCGCGGTCAGTACGAAGAGCGCGGAGGCCATCGCCGCGTACTTCGCGACGACGTAGTCGACCCGCTCGATCGGCCGGGAGAAGTACAGCGGCACTGTCTTGAAGCGCAGATCCCGCGAGACGGACTGCGGGGCCTGGGCCGCGAGATAGAGGCCGATGACGGCCTGGGTGACGATCGCGTAGCGCGTGTAGTCGAGCGGCAGGGACTTCAGGTTGGTCGAGATGGCGACCGCGACGATGATCGCCGCGGGCAGGCACATCACCGCGAAGAGGATCATCGGCAGGACCTTGGACTTGGCCGAGCGGCCGAGCCCGTACGCGCCGCGCAGGGACTGCGAGTACAGGGAGCGTCGGGCGTAGGCGCGGCCGAGCCGCGGCCCGTCGTAGTTGCGGTACCCGATGTTGTGGATCCGGGTGGCTCCGGCGCCTGCCCCGGTGCCGGCCTCGGTCTCAGTGCTCATCGCGGGCGCCTCCCTTCTGCAGTGCGTGATCCGCCTCGTCGGCGCCCTGGCCCGGCTGGGCCCCTTCGGCGGACGATTGCGGGCGGAAGACCTCCGCTATGTGGTGGCGGCGCTGTTCCATCCGTACGAGCCCCAGGCCGAGCCCGGCGACAGTGTCGCGGACGACGTCGTACGTCTCCTCGCCCTTGGCCTCGATCAGCAGGATGTGGCCCGCTCCGGGCAGCCCTTCCTCCATGCCCTCGTGGAGCGTGAGTCCGGCGGCGGTGAGGGCCTCGCGCAGGGACTGGGTGCCGTCGGGGTGCGCGTCCGTGTCGGTGACCTCGACCGCGAGGGTGGTGGTCGTCTGCGTGAAGTCGCTGGTGGAACTGGAACGCAGAAGCGTTCCGCCGTCGATGACGACGACATGGTCACAGGTGCGTTCGAGCTCGCCCAGGAGGTGCGAGGTGACCAGGACGGAGATGCCGAAGTCGGTGTAGACGCGCCGGATGAGGCCGAGCATCTCGTCGCGGCCGACCGGGTCGAGACCGTTGGTCGGCTCGTCGAGGAGGACCAGTTGCGGGTCGTGGACCAGCGCCTGCGCGAGCTTGACGCGCTGCTTCATGCCCGTGGAGTAGCCGCCGATGGGGCGGTAGCGCTCCTCGTACAGGCCGACATGGCGCAGCGTGTCGGCGGTCCGCTCGCGGGCCGCGGTCGGTGGAAGTCCGGACATGCGCGCCATGTGGACGACGAACTCGGTGGCCGAGACGTCAGGCGGCAGGCAGTCGTGCTCGGGCATGTATCCGACGCGCTCGCGGATGGCGCCGCCGCTGGTGGCGACATCGAGCCCGAGCACCGTGGCCCGGCCTTCCGTGGCGGGGGACAGACCCAGCAGGATCTTGATCATGGTGGACTTGCCGGCCCCGTTGGCACCCACCAGACCGGTCACACCCGGTCCGATGTCCAAGGAGAGCCGGTCAAGCGCGGTTACCCGGGGGAACCGCTTGCTCAGGCTTTCTAGCGCGATCACAGTCACGGGTCGACGGTAGTGGCGCGGCCCGCGGTGAGCGTCAGACCAGGCGGCTGTATCCATGTCAGCCTCCAGACGTACGGAACCCGTAAGGGCACCGGGGCCGGGCGGTTATCCACAGGAACGCCCCGGCCCTTGACGTCGCCGTCAACCATTGTCACATTCATCAGTGTCACGTTACGGACACGTACCGCACACGGAAAGGGGTGGGGGGACGGGCGGGGAGCGTCGCGGGGGAAGCGTCGCGGTGACGGAGACGACGTGGCGAACGGAGAGCGGCGGAGTGACGGAGGGGACGCGATGACGGAGGGGACGCTGTGACGGAGGAGACGCTGTGACGGTGGTACGGCGGACCGCGGAGCTGCGGGGGTTCAGGGAGGTGCAGCGCCTGGCGTACGCGTGCGCGGAGGCGGTCGCCGCGCGGCTGCGGCCGGGGGTGACCGAGCGCGAGGCGGCGCGCATGCAGCGCGAGTGGCTCCGTGCCCGTGGTGTGCGCGACTGGTTCCATCTGCCCTTCGCGTGGTTCGGGGACCGTACGGCGTTCGCGGGCTTCCGGATACCGCTGCAGTTCTTTCCCACCGGCCGGCGGCTGGAGGCGGGCATGCCGTTCATCCTCGATCTGGCGCCGGTCCACCGCGGCTTCACGGCCGATGTCGGCTACTCGGGCTGTCTGGGACCGAACCGGCTGCACGGCAAACTGCTCACCGATCTTGAGGCGCACCGCGAGCTGATCCTGCGGGAGGTGCGCGAGCGGCGTCCGCTGCGGGAGATCTACCAGGACGTGGACCGGCTCATGGTGCGGCAGGGATACGCCAACCGGCATCGCGCGTACCCCTTCGGAGTCATCGCCCACAAGATCGACCGGGTGAAGGAGCGCCGCTGGTCGCCCCAGGTGTTCGGCTTCGGCACCCAGTCGCTCAAGGGGCTGGCGAGCGACGCACTGCACGGCCATCGGGACGGCTGGTCGCCGCTGTGGAGCCCGTACAGATTCTCCGACCACCCGCCGAAACCGGGGCTGTGGGCGGTCGAACCCCACCTCGGATTCCGGGGTACCGGCGCGAAGTTCGAGGAGATCCTGGTGGTCACCGACTCCCGGGACCCGGAGCAGAGCGCGTTCTGGCTGGATGACGATCTGCCGCATGTGCGGCGTTGGGCGGAGGCCGTATGAGTAGCCGCATGAGTAACGGTGCGGGTGACCGGAGCGGCGGCGATACGAACACGGGCCTGGGCCTGGCGGGCGCGCGGGAGCGCCGCGTACGTACGGGCGGGATCGAGCTGTGCGTCGCCGAGCTGGGCGATCCGGCGCGGCCGACCGTCCTGCTGGTGCATGGCTATCCGGACAGCAAGGAGGTCTGGTCGGAGGTCGCGGAACGGCTCGCGGGCCGCTTCCATGTGGTGCTGTACGACGTACGGGGTCACGGCAGGTCGACGGCGCCGGTCCCGCTGCGCGGAGGGTTCACGCTGGAGAAGCTGACGGACGACTTCCTGGCGGTCGCCGACGCGGTGAGCCCGGACAGGCCGGTCCATCTGGTCGGCCACGACTGGGGTTCCGTGCAGTCCTGGGAGTTCGTCACGGTCGCGCGGACCGAGGGCCGGATCGCCTCCTTCACCTCGATGTCGGGACCGTCCCTCGACCATCTGGGGCACTGGATCAAGCGGCGCGCCGCCCGGCCCACTCCGCGCCGGGCCGCCCAGCTCCTCGGGCAAGGCGCCAAGTCCTGGTACGTCTATCTGCTGCATACGCCCGTGCTGCCGGAGCTGGCCTGGCGCGGGCCGCTCGGCAGACGGTGGCCGAAGATCCTCCAGCGGGCCGAGAAGATCCCCGGCGGTAGGTACCCGACGTCCTCGCTGCCGCAGGACGCGGCGCACGGCGCGTGGCTCTACCGGGACAACGTCCGCGCCCGGCTGCGCAGGCCGCGCGCCGACGCCTACGCGCACGCCCCGGTGCAGCTGATCACGCCCACCGGCGACGCCTTCCTGTCGGAACGGCTCTACGACGATCTGGAGCAGTGGGCTCCGGGCCTCGTGCGGCGCACGCTGCCCGCGAAGCACTGGGTCCCCCGTACCCGCCCCGACCAACTGGCCTCATGGATCGGTGACTTCGTCATGGCCCACGAGGACGGCGGGCTTCCGGACCGTGGTTCGGTACCGCGCGGTCCGTACGCCGAGCGCTTCGGCGGGCAGCTGGTGCTGGTCACCGGCGCGGCCAGCGGCATCGGCCGGGCCACGGCCTTCGCGTTCGCCGAGGCGGGCGCGCGGGTCGTCGTGGTCGACCGGGACGCGGAGGGGGCGGCCAGGACCGCCGAGCTGGCACAGCTGATCGGCGCCCCGGAGGCCTGGGCCGAGCCGGCCGACGTCGGCGACGGGCAGGCGATGGAGGAACTCGCCGAGAAGGTCGCCGCGGAGTACGGCATCGTCGATGTGCTGGTGAACAACGCCGGGATCGGGCTGTCGGGAGCGTTCCTCGACACCACCGCCGAGGACTGGAAGAAGGTCCTGGACGTCAATCTGTGGGGCGTCATCCATGGCTGCCGGCTCTTCGGCAAGCAGATGGCCGAGCGCGGCCAGGGCGGTCATATCGTCAACACCGCTTCCGCGGCCGCGTATCAGCCCTCAAGGGCGCTGCCCGCGTACAGCACGTCCAAGGCGGCCGTGCTGATGCTCAGCGAGTGTCTCCGTGCCGAACTGGCCGGGCAGGGCATCGGGGTCTCCGCCATCTGCCCCGGCTTCGTCAACACCAACATCACCTCCACCGCGCGTTTCACAGGGGTCTCCGCCGAGGAGGAGGAACGGCGCAGGAAGAAGTCGTCCCGGCTGTACGGTCTGCGCGACTACCCGCCCGAGAAGGTCGCCGACGCCGTACTGCGCGCCGTCGTACGCAACCAGGCCGTGGTGCCGGTCACTCCGGAGGCCCGTGGTGCGCGGCTGCTGTCGCGGATCGCGCCGCGCGCGCTGCGTGCCCTCGCACGGGTGGAGCCGCCGCTGTGAGCGCCGAGTTGGACGGGCGTCGCCCCATCGCGCCGCGCCGGGTCTCATTCGACTGGCGCGGGACCCCTTTGCACTGGATACCGGACGAGCCGACCGCCACCCATGTCTTCAATGTGCTCCATCTGTTGCTGCCCGCGGGCGAGCGGTGGTTCGTGCGGGTCTTCAAGGAGGGCCTCCCGCTGGTCACCGACGCGCGACTGGCCGAGGACGTCAAGGGGTTCATGGGGCAGGAGGCCACGCACAGCGTGCAGCACTCCTATGTGCTGCACCACCTGGCGGAACAGCGGCTGGACACCGACGCGTACACGCGGCAGGTGGACTTCCTCTTCGAGCGGCTGCTCGGCGAGAAGCCGCCCTGGGGGATCCCTCTCCCGGCCAGGAAATGGCTCTGCTACCGGCTGGCGTTCGTCGCCGCGATCGAGCAGTTCACGGCGGTCCTCGGCGACTGGGTGCTGCGTGCGGAAGGGCTGGACCGCGCGGGCGCCGACGCGGTCATGCTCGATCTGCTGCGCTGGCACGGCGCGGAGGAGGTCGAGCACCGTGCGGTGGCGTTCGACATGTACCAGCACTGCGGCGGGTCCGGTCCTGCCCGGTACGCCCGGCGGATCGGGACGATGTGCGTCACCGCGCCGGTGCTGCTGTGGCTGTGGGCCAGGGGCACCACCTATCTGATCCGGCGCGACCCCCAGCTCACGGGCCGGCCGCGCTACACGCTGCGTGACCACAACAGGGCGATCGGCAAGGGGCTGCTGCCCACCTGGCGGGAGCTCGGCTCCGCGATACCCCGCTACTTCCGGCGCTCGTACCATCCCTCCCAGGAGGGCTCGTCACGGAAGGCCACCGACTATCTCGCGACCTCGCCGGCGGCGCGAGCGGCTGCCCGAGCGGCGACGGACGCGGCGCGGCGCGCGGCCCGGGGACGGAAGGAGTGAGCGTGTCAGGGTTCGTTCCGGAGTCCGCGCCCGGCGCCGAGTACCGGATCGACGGTCTGGCGCGGGCGAGCGGCGCCACGGTCCGTACGATCCGCGCTTACCAGGACCGCGGACTGCTGCCCAGGCCGGAGCGGCGCGGCCGGGCCAATGTGTACGACGGCGCCCATCTCGCCCGGCTGCGGCAGATCGCCGATCTGCTGGAGCGCGGCTACACCCTCGCGTCCATCAAGGAGTTGCTGGAGGCGTGGGACGCCGGGCGGGGTCTGGGCGGGGTGCTCGGGCTGGTCGCCGAGGTGCATGGGCCGTGGACCGACGAAGAGCCGGCCAGGATCTCCCGGGCGGAGCTGGTCGAACGGTTCGGCACACGCGATGACGCGGCCGTCGAGGAGGCCGTGGAGCTGGGGGTGCTGGAACGCATCCCGGACCGCGACGACGCCTTCCTCGTTCCCAGCCCTCAGGAGCTGGCCGTGGCGGTGGAGTTGCACGCGGCAGGGGTGCCGCTCCCGGCAATCTCCGGTCAGCTGCGGGAGCTTCGCGGCCAGGTCGAGCACATCGCCTCCCGTTTCCTGGAGTTCACCACCGAGCATGTCTTCGCCCGCTGTCTCGGCCACCGGCCGCCGACGGACGCGGAGGCGGCCGAGGCCGCCGCTCTGGTGCGCCGGATGCGACCGCTGGCGCGGCAGTCGGTCGATGCCGAACTGGCGCGTGCGATGCGGCTGTTCGCCACCCGTCACCTCCAGCGGCAGCTGGAGGCGGACCCGCCTCCCGTCGCCCGGTCCGCGACCCGGTCCGTCCAGTTGCCCGCCGACACGATCGGCGCTGTGGAAAGCCTGGTTGGCCGGGAGGGGGTGTCGGCCTTCGTCGCCGCTGCCACCGAACGCGAGCTGTGCGCAAGGACCTTGGACGACCTCACTTCAACCCATCGACAAAACAGTCAAATTAACCGAATAGGTTAAAACGCCAGCCAGTTGTCCACAGATTCGCCAAATAGCCTGTGGATAAACCGAATTGACTGTGGATCAAACCTTCGGACCGTCAGCATTTTGAAAGGAGTGGCGCCGAACGGCACCACCGGTCACGCTGTTGCGATGACCGGAGTATCCGATGAACGACGCATCGTGAAGGTGTCGAAGTACCTCGCCAAACATCTGCGCCACCAGCCCGAACGGATCGGCATCACGCTCGACGCGAACGGCTGGGTGCCGGTCGACGAACTGATCACCGCGGCCGCCGCGCACGGCTTCCGGCTGACCCGCCCCGAACTCGACCATGTGGTCGCCGTCAACGACAAACGGCGCTTCACGATCGACGGCGACCGGATCCGCGCCAACCAGGGCCACACCGTCAGCGTCGATCTGGAGCTGGCCCCGGCGCAACCGCCCGCGTACCTCTACCACGGCACGGTCGCCCGCAACCTGGACGCGATCCGGGACGAGGGACTGCGCCCCATGGACCGCCACCACGTCCATCTCTCGCCCGACCGCGAGACCGCGACCCGGGTGGGTGCGCGCCGCGGCCGGCCCGTCGTCCTCCCGGTGGACGCGGGAGCGATGCACCGCGACGGGCTGGTGTTCCACGTGAGCGCCAATGGAGTCTGGCTCACCGACTCCGTACCGCCGCGATACCTGCGCTTCCCCGGCTGACAGCCAGCAGCTGACAGCCGACGGCCGGCTGCTGACGCCGGACAGCTGACGGCCGACAGCTGACGCCGGACGGCCGATGGCTGACGGCTGACGGCTGACGGCCGACCGGCCGACCGGCCGACCGGCCGACCGGCCCCGGGCGGACGCTAACGCCGGAGCTGGGCCGGGGCCTCGGTGGCGATCCGTTCGTAGACCCGCTGGTCGGCGGCGAATTCCGAATCCGGGATGGGGGCGTGCACCGCGATCTCGGTGATACCCAGCTCGAAGTGCCTGCCCGCGAAGTCCACGAACGCGTCGAGCGACTCCATCGGTCCGCTCCGGTCCGGGGTGAAGCCCGTGAGCAGGATCTTCTCCACCTCTGACGCCTCCCGCCCGATCTCCGCACAGGCCTTGCTCAGCCGGTCGATCTGCCCGCTGACAGCGGCACGCGACTGCTCCGGCGTACCCGTCTCGAACAGCTTCGGATCCCCCGTCGTCACCCATGCCTGACCGTGCCGGGCGGCGAGCCTCATCCCGCGCGGCCCGGTGGCCGCCACCGCGAAGGGCAGCCGGGGCCGCTGCACACACCCGGGGATGTCACGCGCTTCGACCGCCGAGTAGTACGTCCCGTCGTACGTCACAGAGTCCTCGGTCAGCAGCCGGTCGAGCAGCGGCACGAACTCGGCGAACCGGTCCGCCCGCTCTTTCGGCGTCCATGGCTCCTGCCCCAGCACCGTCGCGTCGAAGCCGGTGCCGCCCGCGCCGATCCCGAGCGTGATCCGGCCGTCCGAGACATCGTCCAGCGAGATGAGGTCCTTGGCGAGCGTCACCGGATGCCGGAAGTTCGGCGAGGTGACGAGGGTCCCCAGCCGCAGCCGCTCGGTGACGGCGGCAGCCGCGGTGAGGGTCGGCACCGCCCCGAACCAGGGCCCGTCGCGGAAAGTCCGCCAGGACAGGTGGTCGTAGGTGTACGCGGTATGGAAACCGAGCCGCTCGGCTCGCAGCCATTCGTCACGGCCACCGTCGTGCCAGCGGCGGACGGGCAGGATCACGGTACTCAGGCGCATGCCCCCGACGATACGGGTGTGGCCGGCGCGGACGTCCGGCCGGGCATGGAGCCCCCCTGCGGCCAGGCATGGAGCCCACATCCGGCCGGGCGCGGAGCCCGTGGCCTGCCGGGCATGGAGCCCAGATACGGAGGGGCATGGAGCCCGTGTCCCGCCGGGCATCGGAGCCGCCGGCACCCGCCAGGCCCACTCAGATGTGCGCCCCTCCGCACGCTCGTGCGTATCCGTACGGGAGAATGGACGCGTGACCTCGCCCAATGGACCCGCGCCCGCGCCCGACGACTCCCCGCTCCCCGCCAGACCCCGGCTGATCGCCACCGACCTCGACGGCACACTGCTGCACGACGACAAGTACGTCTCGGACCGTACGATCGCCGCGCTCGCCGCCGCCGAGGAGGCCGGTATCGAGGTCTTCTTCGTCACCGGCCGGCCGGCCCGCTGGATGGATGTCGTCAGCGAGCATGTGCACGGCCACGGGCTGGCGATCTGCGCCAACGGCGCGGCGGTCGTCGATCTGCACGCGGGCGGAAAGCTGTTGCAGGTCCGCCCCCTGGAGCGCGATACGGCCCTGGCCGTCGTCCACGCGCTGCGCGACGCCGCGCCCGGCACGACCTTCGCCGTCGAGCAGAGCACCGGCATTCATTACGAGCCGACGTATCCGCCCTTCCACCAGGACCCGGGCGCGACCGTCGCCACCGCGGAGAAGCTCCTCCAGGTACAGGAACGGGTCCAGGAACAGGCACAGGGAGAGCAAGCGGAGGACGGGTCCGCCGCCCCCGTGCTGAAGCTGCTCGCCCACCACCCCGATCTGACGCCCGACAACTTCCTCGCCGTGGCCCGTACAGCGGTGGGCGACCGCGCCACCATCACCCGCTCCAGCCCGAGCGCGCTTCTTGAGGTCAGCGGCCCCGGAGTCAGCAAGGCCAGCACGCTCGCGCTCTGCTGCGCCCAGCGCGGCATCTCGTCCGACGAGGTCGTCGCCTTCGGCGACATGCCGAACGATCTGGAGATGCTGACCTGGGCCGGGACGTCGTACGCGATGGGCAACGCCCACCCGGACGTACTGGCCGCCGCCTCGGGACGTACGGTCACGAACAACGAGGACGGCGTCGCGATCGTCATCGAGCAGATCGTGGCCCGCCGCCTGGCAGACGGACGCTGAGCAGAGACGGACGCTGAGCCGGCGGGCACAAAGCCAACGGGCTCAGAACAGCCGGGCACACAGCAGCAGGACACACAACAGCCGGACACAGAACAGAGCGGCACAGAACAGCCGGGCACCGCACGACCGGCACGAGCGGCGGGGCGGTGGCCCGGCTCGCGAAGAAGAGCGCCCGCAGCACCCGCCCCCTACAACGGAACCTCCCACACCACCGTCGTGCCGCGCCCGCGCTCCCCGAGTCCCGGCTCGCATGTGCTCGATCCGCCCAGCGAATCCGCCCGTCGCCCGAGGTTGCGCAGCCCGCTGCGCCGCCCGCCCGCCGGGATTCCCACCCCGTCGTCGGCGACCGACAGCCGGACCGCGCGCCTGCCGTCGGGAAGCCGGGCGGTGGAGTCGACGACGACTTCGATCCGGGTGGCGTGCGCGTGCCGGAAGGCATTGGACAGGGCCTCCCGGAGCGCCGCAATCAGGTTCTTCCCGGCGAGTTCGCCGACGGAGTCGACCGGACCGACGAAGCGGTGGGCGGGCCGGAAGCCCAGGGGCACGGCCGCCATATTGATCTCCCGCAGCACCCGGGTGCGCATCCCGGGCGGGGCCTCTGCCGGTGTCTGCTGGAGCGCGAAGATCGCCGTACGGATCTCCTGGATCGTCACGTCCAGTTCCGCGACCGCCCTGTCGATCCCGTGGTGCACCTCCGGCGCCACCGTCTCTCCGCGCTGGGCCCGCTCCAGCGTCATGCCGGTGGCGAACAGCCGCTGGATGACCAGATCGTGGAGGTCACGGGCGATCCGGTCGCGGTCCTCCAGTACGGCCAGCCGCTCCCGGTCCCGCTGCGCCTCGGCCATCATCAGGGCCAGTGCCGCCTGCGCGGCGAACTGGGTGGCCAGCGCGCGTTCCCGCCGGCTGAACGGGCGCGCCCCCCGCGTGCGCGGCATCACCAGCGCGCCGAGCACCCGCCCGTCGGTCCGCAGCGGCAGCAGCATGAGAGGTCCGAACCCGGAGGCCAGCCCGGTCACCAGCCGCGGGTCGTTGGAGGCGTCGTCCATGAAGACGGATTCGCCGGCCAGCAGAGCCGCGACGGCGGGGGCCGCGGCCGGGACGCGGGAGCCCACGCGCAGCACCGGATGCTCCGCGGACACGGCCACGACCTCCAGGCTGCCGTTCCGCTCGCGCAGCAGCACCGCGCCCAGGGCCGAATCCGAGAGTCTGCGGCCCTGTTCCGCGACGACGGAGAGCGCGTCGTCGGCGTCACCACCGGAAAGGAGGGTGGTGGTGACGGCGACCGAGCCGTCGATCCACCGCTCACGCTGCCGGGCCGCCTCGTACAGCCGGGCGTTGCCGATGGCCACCCCGGCCTCGGTGGCGAGTACCCGCAACAGGCGCAGATCACTGTCGTTGAACTCGCCGCCGCCCGCCTTGTCCGCCAGATAGAAATTGCCGATCGTCCTGTCCCTCAAGCGGACGGGGACGCCGAGGAAGGTCCGCATCGGCGGGTGGCCCAGCGGGAATCCCACGGCGCGCGGATCGGTCGTCAGATCGGTGAGCGCGATCGGGCCGGGGTCCCGGAGCAGTGCGCCGAGGAGGCCGCTCCGTCCGTCCGGTCTGCGCCCGATCCGCCGGGCCACGTCCTCGCTCGCCCCGTAGGTCACGAAGTCCGAGAGGCCCTCGCCCTCCTCGTCGACCACACCGATCGCCGCGTACCGGGCGTCGGCGAGTTCGGCCGCGGTCTCACAGATCCGGTCGAGCGTGGAGTGCTGCCCGAGACCGGTGCCGGCCGAGCACATCGCCTCCAGCAGTTGCGGCACGCGCGCGGCGGTCTCGGCGGACAGGCCCTCAAGGCTGGTCGCCGCGCGGGCGGCGGCTTCGAGGGGGTCCTTGGGCTCGGGCACGTCCATGCCCATGAGCCTAATAAGTCCTATTTGACAAGGAAAGTCGACTTCTGGGCTTCCAGGAGGTCTCCGGCTCGTTCGCGTTCGAGCATCCGCCGCAGCGGCCCCTCGCCGGCGGCCAGTTCGGCGTAGGAGCCGCGCTGTACGGGGCGACCGCCGTCGAGGACGATCACCTCGTCAACCGCGTCAAGGCCCCGCAAACGGTGGGTGATGAGCAGCGTCGTCCGCCCCTCGGTCGCCGCCAGCAGATCGGTGGTCAGCGCGTCGGCCGTCGCCAGGTCCAGATGTTCGGCGGGCTCGTCGAGCAGCAGCACGGGGAAGTCGGCCAGGAGCGCGCGAGCCAGCGCGAGCCGCTGCCGCTGGCCCCCGGAGATCCGTGCGCCGTGCTCGCCCACAAGCGTGTCGAGCCCGGCGGGCAGGGCGTCGACCCAGTCGAGCAGCCGGGCCCGGCGCAGGGCGTCGCGCAGCTCGTCCTCGGTCGCGTCCGTACGGGCGAGCCGCAGGTTCTCCCGTACGGAGCTGTCGAAGAGATGCGCGTCCTGCGCGCACAGCCCCACGAAGCGCCGGACGGTGTCCCCGTCGAGCGTGGCCGTGTCCGTACCGCCGAGCCGACAGCCGCCCTCGCGCGCGTCCAGGAAGCGCAGCAGTACCTGAGCCAGCGTCGTCTTGCCCGAACCGGAAGGCCCGACGACGGCGACCCGCTTCCCAGCGGTCAGCGTCAGATCGAAGCCGCTGAGCGCGTCCCACCGCTGCCCCGGGTACCGCGCGGCAAGCCCGCGCACCTCCAGCGGGAACGGCGATACGGGAGCGGCGGCCGGCCGCTCGGGCTCCCGTACGGGTACGGGCGCGTCCAGCACCTCGCACACCCGCTCCGCGCTGCGC
Organism: Streptomyces sp. NPDC039430; assembly: GCF_055639435.1. Classification (NCBI taxonomy): domain Bacteria; kingdom Bacillati; phylum Actinomycetota; class Actinomycetes; order Kitasatosporales; family Streptomycetaceae; genus Streptomyces; species Streptomyces sp. NPDC039430. The sequence continues at coordinate 340,273 of NZ_JBVKAK010000009.1, forward strand.
CGGGAACGCTGCCGGTACCGCACCGCGAGCGGCAGCCCCGCGACCGCCTCGAACGCGGCGAGCGGGGTCAGGACGACCACGGCCAGTTCGACGCCCGCGAGCCGTCCGTCCGCCAGGGCCCCGACCCCCACGTACGCGGCCGCCGCGACGGTCAGCCCGCAGACCAGGGCGGTGAGCCCGCCGCCCAGCGCGTTGGCGCTCGCGCCCCGCGAGGCGATGGCCGTCAGCGTCCTGTCCGCCTCGCGCATCCCGCGCATCCGGTTCGTCAGCGCGCCCGCGACGGTCAACTCCGCGAGACCGCTGAGCAGATCGGCGACGCGCGTGGCCAGCAGCCCCCGCGCCGGGGCGAGTTGCCGCTCGGTCCTGCGGGCGCCGGCACCGCTCAGGAGCGGTACGCCCACGCCGGCGACGAGCAGCCCACCGGCCAGTACGGCGCCCGCCTCGGGCAGCAGCCACGCGGTGAATCCGACGGCCCCCACCCCGACGAGCAGGGCGGAGCCGACCGGCAGCAGCCACCGCAGCCAGTAGTCCTGGAGTTCGTCCACATCGGCGACCAGCCGGGACAGCAGATCGCCGCGCCTCGTCTCGCGCAGTCCGGCCGGCGCGACGCGCTCCAGCCGCCGGTACACGGAGACCCTGAGGTCGGCGAGCATCCTGAGCACCGCGTCGTGCGACACGATCCGCTCGGCGTACCGGAAGACGGCCCGCCCGATGCCGAAGGCGCGGGTCGCCGTCACCGCGACCATCAGATAGAGAACGGGCGGCTGCTCGGAGGCGCGCGAGATGAGCCAGCCCGACACGGCCATGAGCCCGACGGCGGAGCCGAGCGCGCAGCTCCCGAGGACCAGCGCGAGGACGAAGCGGCCACGGAGCGCGCCGACGGCGGCCCGCATCCGCGCGAGCGGAGCCCGCGCCGCGGCGCTTCCCCCGTTCCTGCGGTTTCCGGCGCCCCCGCCGTCCCTGCCTCCGCCTCCGCCGTCCGGCGCGCCGAAGGCGGCGGGCACGGCGCGTTCTTCGTCGGCCGGAGGCAACGCGGGAAGGTCACCGAGGCCGAGACCCGGCCCGGCCTCCTCGATCGCCGACCCCACCGACGCCATGGACGCCACGGGGGTCGGCGGCGTCAGGGGCCGGGCCATGGATATCGGCGGCCCGGACAGCTCCGGCCCCGCGGATCCCGCCGTATGTTCGAAGGACCTCGCCCCCTCCGTGAGGAGCGGCCGCGCCCGCTCCGTGAGGGTCACCACCCGGTCCGCCACCGCGAGCAGCGCCGGCCGGTGGACGACCAGCAGCACCGTACGGCCCACCGCCAGGCGCCGTACCGCCTCGACGATGCCCTCCTCCGTCTCGCCGTCGAGCGCCGCCGTGGGCTCGTCGAGCAGCAGCAGCGGCCGGTCCGCGAGGAAGGCGCGGGCCAGCGCGAGCCGTTGCCGCTGGCCCGCGGAGAGCCCCGCCCCGTCCTCACCGAGCACGGTGTCCGGTCCGGCCGGGAGAGCCACCACGAAGTCGTACGCCCCCGCGTCCCGCAGCGCGTCCCGTACCGCCGCGTCGTCCGCGTCCGGCCGGGCCAGCCGTACGTTCTCCGCGACCGTCCCGGCGAAGAGATACGGCCGCTGCGGCACCCACGCGATCCGTTCGCGCCAGCGCTCCGGGTCGAGGGAGGCCAGCTCACGGCCGTCCACCCGCACCCGGCCCTCGTCGGGTACGGCGAAGCCGAGAACCACCTGGAGCAGGGTGGTCTTGCCGACACCGCTGGGGCCGACCAGAGCGACGGTCTCCCCCGGCTCGACGGTCAGCGTGGCCGCGTCCAACGAGGGCTCCGTACGGCCCTGATGGCGGACCGTCACCCCGTCCAGCTCCAGCCGCAGCGCGCCCGGCACCTCCCCCGTACCGCCCGCCGGAGGTTCGGTCTCCAGCACCGTGAAGATCTCCTCGGCCGCCGCAAGCCCTTCGGCCGCCGCGTGATACTGCGCCCCCACCTGCCGGATCGGGAGATATGCCTCGGGTGCGAGAACCAGCACCACCAGCCCGGTGTACAGGTCGAGTTCGCCGTGGACGAGCCGCATCCCGATGGTGACGGCGACCAGCGCCACCGACAGGGTCGCGAGCAGCTCCAGCGCGAACGACGACAGGAAGGCGATCCGCAGCGTACGCAGGGTGGCCTGCCGGTACTCCGAGGTGATCGTACGGATCGACTCGGCCTGTGCCTTGGCCCGGCCGAAGACCTTGAGGGTCGGCAGCCCGGCGACGACGTCCAGGAAGTGGCCCGACAGCCGGGAGAGCAGGCGCCACTGCCGGTCCATCCGGGCCTGGGTGACCCAGCCGATGAGCACCATGAACAGCGGAATCAGCGGCAGGGTGACCACGATGATGGCCGCCGAGACCCAGTCTTCCGTGACGATCCGGGCCAGGACCGCCACCGGCACCACCACGGCGAGCCCCAGTTGCGGCAGATAGCGCGCGAAGTAGTCGTCCAACGCGTCGACCCCGCGGGTGGCGAGCGCGACCAGCGAACCGATGCGCTGCCCGCTCAGCCACCCCGGGCCCAGCTCGGCGGCCCGCTCCAGCAGCCGTCCGCGCAGTTCCGACTTGACCGCGGCGCTCGCCCGGTGCGCGGCCAGCTCGGTCAGCCAGGAGACCAGAGCGCGCCCGGCGGCGACCGCCACCAGCAGCAGGAGAGGCGTACGCAGGTCGGAAGCGTCGAACCCGCGCTGGAACGCCCCGACCACCACCTCGGCGATGAGCATCGCCTGAGCGATGACCAGCCCCGCGCCGGCCACCCCGAGAACCACCACCGCCACCAGGAAGAAGCGGGTGTCCCGGGCATACCGGAGCAGACGAGGGTCGATTGGTTTCACGTGAAACACCTACTCCTACTGCTCTGCCGCTACTGCCCTGCCTGCGCCCCGGCGCCCTGTGGTCCGCCGGCTTACGGTCCGGCGCCGGGTGGTCCGGCGCCTTCACCACGGCTACTCGGCGATGTGCTGCGTACCGATCCGCTTGCGGAACACCCAGTACGTCCAGCCCTGATAGAGCAGCACGACCGGAGTCGCGATCCCCGCGCACCACGTCATGATCTTCAGCGTGTACGGGGTCGATGAGGCGTTCGTCACCGTGAGGCTCCACGCCTCGTTCAGCGAGGAGGGCATGACGTTCGGGAAGAGCGTCAGGAAGAGCATCGCGACCGCGGCCACGATCGTGACGCCGGAGAGCGCGAACGACCAGCCCTCACGCCCCGCCGCGATGGCCCCGATGGCGGCGACCAGCGCCGCCACGGCGACGACCATCGCGACCAGGCTCTTGCCGTCCCCGTTGTCCGCCTGGGTCCAGAGCAGAAAGCCGAGCGCCAGCACGGCGGTGACCGCTCCGAGACCGAGGGCCAGCTTCCGCGCCCTGAGCCGGATGTCCCCCACCGTCTTCAGCGCGGCGAACACCGTGCCATGGAAGGTGAAGAGCGCCAGGGTCACCAGCCCGCCGAGGATCGCGTACGGGTTGAGCAGATCGCCGAGGGTGCCGACGTACTCCTTCTGCGCGTCGATCTTCACGCCCCGCACGATGTTGCCGAAGGCGACGCCCCACAGGACCGCGGGGATCAGGGAGGTCCAGAAGATCGCGTTCTCCCAGTTGCGCTGCCAGTTCTCCTCGGGCCGCTTGGCCCGGTACTCGAAGGCGACACCGCGCACGATCAGACAGACCAGGATGAGCAGCAGCGGCAGATAGAAACCCGAGAAGAGCGTGGCGTACCAGTCGGGAAAGGCGGCGAAGGTGGCCCCTCCGGCGCTCAGCAGCCAGACCTCGTTACCGTCCCATACGGGCCCGATGGTGTTGATGAGGACCCGTCGCTCCTTGCGGTTCCGGGCCAGCAGCTTGGTCAGGACTCCGATACCGAAATCGAACCCCTCAAGGAAGAAGTAGCCGGTCCAGAGGACGGCGATCAGGACGAACCAGACGTCGTGGAGTTCCATCGTTCCTCAACTCCTCAGTACGAGAAGGCCATCGGCCGGTCGGCGTCCGTGGGGTCGCCGCCGATCTTGGTGGGCGGGTTGAGGTCGGCGTCCGTGAGCTGCGGCGGCCCGGCCTTGACGTACTTGACCATCAGCCTGACCTCCACGACCGCGAGGACCGCGTACAGCAGGGTGAAGACGATCATCGAGATGAGCACCTCGGCCTGGGAGACACTGGGGGAGACGGCGTCGGCGGTGCGCAGCACTCCGTACACCACCCACGGCTGGCGTCCCGTCTCGGTGAAGATCCAGCCCCAGGAGTTGGCGATCAGCGGGAAGAGCAGCGTCCAGAGCGCGGTGATCCAGTACCACTTGGCGAATCTGGGACTGAGCGCCTTCTTCCGGAAGAGCACGAGATTCGGCACTTCGTCCTCGCCGGTCCGCAGCGCGGGTGGCAGCAGGAACTTCTTGCGCGTCAGCCACAGCCCGACCATGCCGATGGCCAGGGACGCCATACCGAAGCCGATCATCCAGCGGAAGGCCCAGTAGGCGACCGGAATGTTCGGCCTGTAGTCGCCGGGACCGTACTTCTCCTGCTCGGCCTTGTTGATGTCGTTGATGCCGGGGACGTGCGAGCTGAAGTCGTTGTTGGCGAGGAAGGAGAGCATCCCGGGGATCTCGATGGCGACGTCGTTGTGTCCCTTGTCGACGTCCCCGTAGGCGAACACGGAGAACGGCGCGGGCGCCTCGCCCTCCCAGAGCGCCTCGGCCGCGGCCATCTTCATCGGCTGCTGCTTGAACATGACCTTGCCGAGGGTGTCGCCGCTGACGGCGGTGAGCAGTCCGGCCACCATGACGGTGATCAGACCGAGGCGCAGCGAGGTGCGCATCACCGGGATGTGGCGCTTGCGGGCCAGATGGAAGGCCGCGATACCGACCATGAAGGCACCGCCGACGAGGAAGGCGGCCGTGATCGTGTGGAAGAACTGCGTGAGCGCCGTGTCCTGGGTGAGCACCGCCCAGAAGTCGGTGAGTTCGGCCCGGCCGGCTTCCTTGTTGATCCGGTAGCCGGTCGGGTGCTGCATCCAGGAGTTGGCCGCCAGGATGAAGTACGCGGAGAGGATCGTGCCGATCGAGACCATCCATATACAGGCCAGATGGATCTTCTTCGGCAGCTTGTCCCAGCCGAAGATCCACAGCCCGATGAAGGTGGACTCGAAGAAGAAGGCGATCAGCGCCTCGAAGGCGAGCGGGGCTCCGAAGATGTCTCCGACGAACCGCGAGTAGTCGGACCAGTTCATCCCGAACTGGAACTCCTGCACGATGCCGGTGACGACACCCATCGCGATATTGATCAGAAAGAGCTTGCCCCAGAACTTCGTGGCCTTGAGGTACTTCGGGTTCTCCGTGCGTACCCACGCCGTCTCCAGCCCCGCGGTGAGCGCGGCGAGCGAGATCGTCAGGGGAACGAAGAGGAAGTGGTAGACGGTGGTGATGCCGAACTGCCATCGCGCCAGGGTCTCCGGCGCCAGAGCGAGGTCCACGTCATCTCTCCTTACATCGCGTCGCCATGGTCACAGCGGCGGCCTGCCCCATTTGCCCTGGACGTAACGCCAGGAACCGGGGCACGCTTGTGAACGCGTTCACATTCACAAGCATTATGTCGCACAGCTTTCCGGATCTTCGCGTGGGGGGTACCCCTCTACGGAGAGACCCAAGGGCCGCCTGCGAAGAGGGTCCCGGCAACGCCGAAGGGCGGTCCCGAAGAGACCGCCCTTCGCTCCAAGACTCCGGCTCCGGCCGCAGCCATAGCTCCGGAGCCGGAGCCGGAGCCGGCTTCAGCCGCAGCGACGCCTCCGCCTCCGGCCGGCCGGACTCCATGACTGCATCCCGGACTACATCTCCTTGCGGAAGGCCTCGGCGGTCCGCAGGAAGAGGTCATTGGCCTCATCCTCGCCGACCGTGACCCGTACGCCCTCGCCCGCGAACGGCCGTACGACCACGCCGGCCGCCTCGCAGGCCGCAGCGAAGTCCAGCGTCCGCGCGCCCAGCCGCAGCCACACGAAATTGGCCTGCGTCTCCGGCACGGTCCAGCCCTGCACGACCAGTCCCCGGTAGACCCGCTCCCGCTCGGCGACCAGCGAGCCGACCCGCCCCAGCAGCTCGTCCTCGGCACGCAGCGAGGCGACCGCCGCCTCCTGTGCGATCTGGCTCACACCGAAGGGGACCGCGGTCTTCCGCAGCGCGGCCGCCACCGGCTCATGGGCGACCGCGAAGCCGACCCGCAGGCCTGCCAGCCCGTACGCCTTGGAGAAGGTCCGCAGCACGGCCACATTCGGCCGGTCCCGGTAGATGTCGATCCCGTCCGGAATCGCACCGTCGTCGCCCTCGCCGGCCCGGATGAACTCGCGGTACGCCTCGTCGAGCACCACCAGCACGTCACCGGGCACCCGGTCCAGGAACCGTTCCAGCTCGGCCCTGCGCACCACCGTGCCGGTCGGGTTGTTCGGGTTGCAGACGAAGATCAGCCGCGTCCTGTCGGTGATCGCCTCTGCCATCGCGTCCAGATCGTGCGTCTCGCCCGCGGTCAGCGGCACCTTTATCGAGGTGGCGCCGGAGATCTGCGTGATGATCGGGTACGCCTCGAAGGAGCGCCAGGCGTAGATGACCTCGTCACCGGCGCCCGCGGTGGCCTGAAGCAGTTGCTGGGCGACGCCCACCGATCCGGTGCCGGTGGCCAGATGCGAGACGGGCACCCCGAAACGGTCGGCCAGCTCGTTCATCAGGCCGGTGCACGCCATGTCGGGGTAGCGGTTGAAGACGCCCGCGGCCGAGATCGCCTGCTCCATGACCCCGGGCAGCGGCGGATACGGGTTCTCGTTGGAGGACAGCTTGTACGCGGCCGGTCCGCCGGACGCCGCGGGCTTGCCCGGCTTGTACGTGGGGATGCCGTCCAGCTCGGCACGCAGCTTGGGGCTCGTCTCGCTCACCGCAGGTCCTCCTCGGCCGTTCACGGGTCCTTACCTCTTCAATACTGCTCACCCTATGAGGATTCGCGGCCCCTGCGAATGGCGGGCACCGGGAAAGCCCGCGAGAGTGGGGCGCGCTCGCCATCCTGGCGCGCGCCGGTGGCCCGCGCCGTGGCGCGCATCCCCCGTAGAGGTGAGTTGAGACCTCTTCGAAACATGGGCCCTTCGACAGGTCCATGCCGCTCCTCACATGCCAGACCAATGCGAAACCCACCAACGCCCTTATCTTCCAAGCTCGTTGATGATTTTGGATCATGCAGAAACGTGCCTGCTGCCGGGTGCATATGCGACCGGCCCCACCGCCCCTCAGCGCCCTACTATCGGCTCGCCATGACAGCAGCAGGGAAACACCAGGTGAGCCGGACGGACACAACCCGCCGGGGAAGCCGGCAAAGTCGGGCGGGCATCCGGGACGTAGCCGCCGCAGCCGGTGTCTCCATCACGACTGTCTCGGACGCGCTCAACGGCAAGGGGCGGTTACCCGACGCCACCCGACGCCATGTCCGAGAAGTCGCAGAGCGCCTCGGCTACCGGCCTTCCGCCGCGGCCCGAACCCTCCGTACCGGCAAGTCAGGACTCATCGGCCTGACCGTGACCACATACGGGGATGAACCTTTCACCTTCACCGAGTTCGCCTATTTCGCCGAGATGGCCAGGGCCGCGACCTCCGCCGCGCTCGCACGCGGCTACGCCCTCGTCATCCTCCCCGCCACCTCCCGCCATGACGTCTGGTCGAACGTCGCCCTCGACGGCACCGTCGTCATCGACCCCTCCGACCACGATCCGGTCGTCACCGAACTCGTCCGCCAGGGCCTTCCCGTCGTCTCCGACGGCCGGCCCGCGGGCACCCTCCCCGTCACCGCCTGGGTCGACAACGACCACGAGGCGGCCGTCCTCGAACTTCTCGACCATCTCGCCGCGGCCGGAGCACGCCGGATCGGCCTGCTCACCGGCACCACCACGGACACCTACACCCGGCTCTCCACCACCGCCTATCTGCACTGGTGCGAGCGCGTCGGCCAGGACCCGGTCTACGAGTCCTATCCCGCCCACGACCCGTGTGCCGGGGCAGTCGCCGCCGACCGGCTGCTGGCCCGCCCCGACCGCCCCGACGCCGTCTACGGGCTCTTCGACCCCAACGGCACCGATCTGCTCGCCGCGGCCCGGCGTTACGGGCTGCGCGTCCCCGAGGATCTGCTGCTGGTCTGCTGCAGCGAGTCCACGGTGTACGCCGCGACCGAACCGCCCATCACCACGCTCTCGCTCAAGCCTCGCCGGATCGGCACCGCCGTCATCCAGCTCCTCATCGACGCCATCGAGGGGATCGACACCGGCCGGCCGGTCGAGCAGGTGATACCGACCGAACTGATCATCCGGACCTCCTCCCAGCGGCGGCCGCCGCGCACCACGGTCAGCGCGCCCCGGTCCCCCGCGGGCGACTGACCGAAGGCGGAGGCAACGGACGATACGGTCCCCGGGTCCGTGGAGCTTCCCGGGGACCCGCGAACGGCCCCGGGGACACACCGGGCAGTCCCGGGGACACGTCGGGCGGCTCGGAGGATCCGTCAGGCGGGCCCGCGGGGCCGCCATACGGTCCCGACGACTCGCCGAGCGGCCCCCGGTACACCCGCAAGACGGTGCCGGACAGTGCCGGAGACTCGCCGCCCCAGGGGCCGAAAGAAGGACCAGACCTTTTCGCATTTCGGGCGATCGGCGCGAAAACAGCCGCTGAACCCGAGGTCCCGCCGAATTCTCCCCCCTGGTGCGTCACAGAGCGGGAGCGGCGTTCCTATGATGGGCGCACGACACCACGGACCTCGTCCTACCTGCGATGGCTCACCCCCATCCAGCCGGGCGGGCCCGAGAGGTGTACGGCGGCGCGACGGTGGTGGAGGGGTCGATGACACAGGGGGCCGGCGAGGGACCCGTGGTGCGGACGGCGACGTTGCGCGACTTCCGCGTACCGCCGTACGCGCAGGTTCCCGTGCAGTCCGGAGAGCCCGGACCGTCCGGACCGCCGGCCGACGGCCCGTCCGGGCATCCCGGCAACGCGGTCCCGGACCACGAACCACCCGAGGGCTACACCCCCACCGAACGCGACCTCCCGGTGATCAACCGGGGGGACACCGTCCAGGTGCGGGTCGACCCCGTGGAGCCGCCCGCGCCCGACGGCCGCGGCCCGCTCTACGTCGTCGGCGACGTCCACGGCTATCTCGACGAACTCCTCGCCGCGCTGGCCGCGCAGGACCTCATCGACGCCGACGGCCAATGGGCCGCGGGCAACGCCCGGCTCTGGTTCCTCGGCGACTTCACCGACCGCGGCCCCGACGGCATCGGTGTCATCGACCTCGTCATGCGGCTCTCCGCCGAGGCGGCGGCGGCCGGCGGCTACTGCAAGGCCCTGATGGGCAATCACGAACTGCTGCTCATCGGCGCCAAGCGATTCGGCGACACGCCCGTCAACTCGGGCGCCGGCACCGCCACTTTCCAGGCCGCCTGGCTGCTCAACGGTGGCCAGCGGACCGATATGGAGCGCCTCCAGGACGTCCATCTGCAGTGGATGTCCCGGCTCGACGCGGTCGTCGAGGAGGACGAGCATCTGCTGATGCACTCCGACACGACGGCCTATCTGGACTACGGATCCACCATCGAGGACGTCAACGACACCGTCCATCAGATCCTCACCCGCAATGACGCCGACGAATGCTGGGACCTCTTCCGCAAACTCACCAAACGCTTCGCGTTCCGTGACGACGGCGGACCGCAGGCCGTGCGCGAACTCCTCTCCCAGTACGGCGGAAAGCGGGTCGTCCACGGCCACAGCCCCATTCCCTATCTGCTCGGCGAAGTCGGCACAGAAGACGCTTCGGACGACGAAGGCGACACGGGCCCGGTAGTGGAAGGGCCACACGTATATGCCGACGCGCTTGCCATCGCCATGGACGGTGGCGTCACCATGGCGGGAAAGCTGCTGGTCGTACAGCTTCCACTGGAAAACTGAATCAATGTGTGACAGGTGATTTCCCCAAACCCCCTGTCACGCCCCGCCACAACGGCTCTACCATCGCCTTATCCGTAGCAGGCTCTCCTCCGTTTCCGCCAACTGCCCGTCCACACGGGCGGACCGGCCCTACGGAGCATCGGGGGATGCACATGAACAGCGCTCCACACCTGCTGAGCGAGGATCGCGCGGATTTCGAGCGGATCCTCGACGAGGCACTGCGCCAGGCACACGACCACGCGGAACTCTCCGCGGCCGGACAGCGGCTCAACAGCGAGCAGCTGCGCACGATGGCCCTCGGCGCCACGGCGCTCATCACCACATCCGCCGCCGCCGAGTACGCACACTTCGCGAAGATCCGCGAGGAATTCCGCTCACCGGCGCCCTCGTCCTCGTCCTCATCCTTGGCTTCGTCTTCGTCTTCGTCGGTGCGTGACACCGCCTCGCCCCCGTCGGGAAGCGAGACTCCGGAGGCCGGAGCGGGGCTCGCGGCCGTCATCGCCGTGCTGGCCCCGGTCCTCGGCGGCACCGCGGCGGTGATCTTCCTGCTCGTCGGCTACCTCCTCAAGGCGCTCAGCCCGCCGCCCGCCTTCGCCCGCAGCATGGTCGCGGTCGGCTGGTTCTTCGCCGCCGTCACCGTCGTCGGCCTCCTGGTCGCCGCGACAGGTCTGCTCGTCACGGCCCTGCGCAACACCGCGACCCAGCTTCCGGCCGAGGAAGGGTGGGGCGACGAGCTGCCCGAGGAGGTGGCCCGCGCACGGGACGCCTGGCGTCAGGCCCTGCTGGAGCGCGGCGTCCTGCCCTTCCTGCGGGCCGCGCTGGCCGACCCGAGCGCCACCCCGGCCGCCCCGCCGGCACCGCGCCCGGCGCAGCCTGCGAAGCATCTGCCCAAGATCGGCTACAGCCGCCCCGACTTCTCCAGCCCCGACGAGGGCTCGACCGGCGGCCGGCGCCCGACCTTCAGCAGCCCGGACTTCTCCAGCCCCGACTTCGGAGGCCCGGAACACCGGCCGGAGTAGCCCTCCGGCCGGTGCGCGAGGGTACGAGTGCCCGACGGTACGGGCCGGTGCGCGGCCCCGTTACGGAAGCACTGCGGAGGCGCCGGGGAGGCGCCGCGGAGGCAGACGCCCCCGCGACACCCCGCGCCCGCCCGCGACAGACGCTCACTCAGTCCACGAGCGGCAGATACACCCGGTTGCCCGCCGCGGCGAACTCCTTGGACTTCTCCGCCATGCCCGCCTCGATCTCGGCGGACCCCAGCTCGGCAGACCCCGTCGCCGCCGGCTCCGTACCGGCCGACTCCATCTCGCCGCCGTGCCTGCGCCTGATGTCCTGCGAGATCTTCATCGAGCAGAACTTGGGCCCGCACATCGAACAGAAATGCGCCGTCTTCGCCGGCTCGGCCGGCAGGGTCTCGTCATGGAACTCCCGTGCCGTGTCCGGGTCGAGTGCCAGATTGAACTGGTCCTCCCACCGGAACTCGAACCGGGCGTCCGACAGCGCGTCGTCCCACTCCTGCGCCCCCGGATGCCCCTTGGCGAGGTCCGCCGCATGGGCCGCGATCTTGTACGTGATGACACCGGTCTTCACGTCGTCGCGGTCCGGCAGACCGAGGTGCTCCTTGGGGGTGACGTAGCAGAGCATCGCGGTACCCCACCACGCGATCATCGCCGCGCCGATGCCGGAGGTGATGTGGTCGTACGCCGGGGCCACATCGGTCGTCAGCGGGCCGAGCGTGTAGAACGGCGCCTCCTCGCAGATCTCCTGCTGAAGGTCGATGTTCTCCTTGATCTTGTGCATCGGGACATGCCCCGGGCCCTCGATCATCGTCTGCACGCCCAGCCGCTTCGCGGTCGAGTTCAGCTCGCCCAGCGTGCGCAACTCGGCGAACTGCGCCTCGTCGTTGGCGTCCGCGATGGAACCGGGCCGCAGACCGTCACCCAGCGAGTACGTGACGTCGTAGGCCGCGAGGATCTCGCACAGCTCCTCGAAGTTCTCGTACAGGAACGACTCCTTGTGGTGCGCGAGACACCAGGCGGCCATGATCGAACCGCCGCGCGAGACGATGCCCGTCTTGCGACGGGCCGTCAGCGGCACGTACCGCAGCAGCACTCCGGCGTGCACCGTCATGTAGTCGACGCCCTGCTCGGCCTGCTCGATGACCGTGTCCTTGTAGATGTCCCAGGTCAGCTCCTCGGCCTTCCCGTCCACCTTTTCGAGCGCCTGGTACAGCGGGACGGTGCCGATGGGGACGGGGGAGTTGCGCAGCACCCACTCCCGGGTGGTGTGGATATTGCGGCCCGTGGAGAGGTCCATGACCGTGTCCGCGCCCCAGCGGGTCGCCCAGGTCATCTTCTCCACCTCCTCCTCGATGGAGGACGTGACGGCGGAGTTGCCGATATTGGCGTTGACCTTCACCAGGAACCGCTTGCCGATGATCATCGGCTCGATCTCCGGGTGATTGACGTTCGCCGGCAGTACGGCCCGCCCGGCGGCGATCTCCTCGCGGACGACCTCCGGGGGCACGTTCTCGCGGATCGCGACGTACTCCATCTCCGGGGTGATGTCCCCGCGCCGGGCATACGCGAGCTGGCTCACCGACTGCCCGTCCCGGCTCCGCCTGGGCTGACGCGGCCGGCCGGGGAAGACCGCGTCGAGACCGCGCAGATCGGTCGATCCGCTCCGGAGCAGTCCTCCGCGCGGTGAGGTGTGCTTGAGCCCGTCGTCCTCGGGGCGGACCGGCCGGCCCGCGTACTCCTCGGTGTCGCCGCGACCGATGATCCAGTTCTCGCGCAGCGGTGCGAGTCCGCGGCGTACGTCGGTTTCGACGCCGGGATCGGTGTACGGACCCGACGTGTCGTACAGCGTGACGTCCTTGCCGTTGGTGAGATGCACCTGACGGACGGGCACCTGGAGGTCCGGGCGTGAACCCTGGACGTATCCCTTGTGCCAGCCGATGGACTTTCCCGCCTCGCTCGGCTTCCCCGAATCGGAGGCAGACGGATGTGCGGCCTGAACGGTCATGAGACCTACTCCCTACGCCGGCATTACCCGGTAACAGGTTCAGCGGTCGGCGCAGCGCAGGTGTCCGGGGATGTGATCCCGGGCACACAGTCAGCGCCCTCTCAGCCCGGTGCTCCGAGCTCCCGCGTGTGCAAAGGTTGCCTCCACGCTAGCGTCATATCCGGCGTGCTGAACAGAGGGCCCCTTCCTTCTTGCGATGATCGGTCGGTGACCCCTCCCCAGCAGACTCACGAAGCGCACGGCCACTCGCACAGCCATGGCCCGGCCGCTCCGGTCTCCCAGCACCTCCGCAAGGTCATCGCGGCGGTGCTGATTCCGTTCGCGGCCGCCGTGGCTGTCGGACTCGCCGTGCTCTGGCCGGGCGGTACTCCGGCACACGAGCGCACCGGCGTGGGCTTCGACCGGCAGACGGAGCAGGGCCAGGTCGTACGGATCGAACGAGTCGACTGCAAGGACGTCAACGCCTCCCAGCTCCCGTCGACCGGCGACACCACAAAGCCCCAGGGCCGTGAGGCGCAGCAGGCGGAGACCGGGGAGTGCAAGAAGGCCACGGTCGAAGTCACGACCGGCAAGGAGAAGGGGCGGACCTTCGTCGAGGTCGTCCAGCCGGACGCGCCGCGGCAGTTTCACGTGAAACAGGGCGTCGTGGTGGCCTACGCCCCCGACGCGCCGCGGGATCTCCAGTACTCCGTGACGGATGTGGACCGTAAGTTCCCGCTGACGCTGCTGGCGGGGATCTTCGCGCTCGTGGTGGTCGTGGTGGGGCGGATGCGCGGCGTCATGGCGCTGGTCGCGCTCATCGCCTCGTTCGGCGTGCTGACGCTCTTCATCCTGCCCGCGATCCTCCAGGGATCGAATCCGCTGATCGTGGCGGTCGTCGGCGCCAGCGCGATCATGCTGATCGCCCTCTATCTCTGCCATGGTCTGACGGCACGCACCTCGGTCGCGGTGCTGGGCACACTGATCTCACTGCTGCTGATCGGACTGCTGGGGTCGGTCTTCATCGGCTGGGCGAGCCTGAGCGGCAACACCGACGACAACACCGGGCTGATCCACGGCCTGTATCCCGAGATCGATATGAGCGGTCTGCTCCTGGCGGGCGTGATCATCGGTTCGCTCGGCGTGCTCGACGATGTGACGGTGACCCAGACCTCGGCGGTCTGGGAGCTGCGTCAGGCGGATCCGACGATGGGCCCGCGCGCGCTCTACCGGGCGGCCATCCGGATCGGCCGGGACCATATCGCCTCGGTGGTCAATACGCTCGTGCTCGCTTACGCGGGCGCGGCGCTGCCGCTTCTACTGCTCTTCTCGATCGCGCAGTCGAGCATGGGAACGGTCGCGAACAGCGAGCTGGTGGCGGAGGAGATCGTCCGTACCCTGGTGGGTTCGATCGGACTGGTCGCCTCCGTACCGGTCACGACAGCGCTGGCGGCGCTGGTGGTCTCCGCCGACCGGCAGGCCCCGGAGGCGCCCGCCATGGCACCGTACCCGGCGCCCGCGGGACCGGGCCCCGGCCCGGGTTCGGGGCCCGCTTCCGGCCCGGGTTCAGCGCCCGGACGCGGTTCAGCGCTTGAACAGGGTTCTACGACGGCCACCTCGCTGCCGGCGCAGAACGCGCTGACCCGCAAGCTCGGTGGCAGGGGACGCCGGCGCAAGAAGTGACCGTGATGGCGCGCGGCCGGATGGGCGGTCAGCCGGCGTTCTCCTCGGCGAGGATGCGGCCGAGCGCCTCCTCCAGATTGCCCTCGAAGTCACTGAGCGTGCGCTCCTGACCGAGCGGGACCAGTCGGTCCGTACGGTCGAGGAAGGCCACCAGCGGCGCCGCGCTGACCCGGAAAAGGGCGTGATCGTCGCCGACCTGGAGCCGCATATGGACGTCGGAGAGGTCCTCCGGCGTGGTCGGCGCGATATGCACATCGCCGTCCCCACTGGGTGTGTTGATTCCGTCGAGCAGCAGTTCGCGGCCGAAAGTCCAGGTCACGGGGGCATCGCCGGGCAGATGGAAGGTCATCCGCACGGCGTAGGGATCCCGCATCTCGTAGTGGAGTTCCACCGGGATTCGGAACGAGAGCTCCTCGGAGACGAGGAAGCTCATCAGGACCTCGGCCTGGACCGACTCGCGCATCGTGTACTCCGGAGTAGATGAAGCAGTGGCTGGGAATGATCCCATGGACCCTCTTGACGCCATCGTGCTGTAAGCGCTAGCAGATCACAAGGAGTAATTTTTCAGATACTGATAGAGAGGGCGAGAGAGCTCGCCAGCGATTCGATCTCTCTGCGTAACCGCTCGACCGCCGGAAGCAGCCGCTCCTGCTGATGGAGTGGTATGGAAATGGCCACGGCGCCCGCGGCGGCTCCGGCCTCGATCGGTACGGCCGCGTAGACGGTGCCGAGCCGGTACTCCTGCCGCTCCACCACCGGCTCCGCGGGCCCCAGGGAGCCGAGGCGTTCCAGCAGCGTCCCGCGGTCCGGCACGGAATAGGGCGTGAGCGGGCGGACGGGGTGGCGATCCAGATGATCGCGGCGGGCTTCCTCGTCGAGCCGGCTGAGCAGACACTGCCCGAGCGCGTGCGCGTGCCCGCTCTCGCGGATGTCCGCACCGTCGGCAACGGCCGGGGCCTCGGGGCTGTCCGCCACGGAGACGAGATCGATCTCACCGTTGTCGTAGACCGCGAAGTACACCGGGGCCCCGGTCGCGTCGTGCCATCGGCCGAGCGATTCGATGATCTTGCTGCGACGATTCTGCGGGCCGACGCCGTGCGCCAGCCGCTGTACGGCGTCACCGAGGACGAAGACGCCCTTCTCGCGGCGGAGATAGCCCTCGTACGTGAGCGTGCGCAGCAGGTGGTAGGCGGTGGGGAGCGGAAGTCCGGCCTCGCGTGCGAGCTGCTTCGCGGGTGCCCCGTCCGGATGGGAGGCCGCCGACTCCAGCAGTCGCAGCGCTCGCTGTACCGAACCGATCAGAGTTGGGGCTGCGGTACGTGTAGCTGTGGCCAAAGGTCACCCCCAGGCGTGCTGACGGGCCAGAGCCCGCCCGCGGGGGCCGCCCCCGCGCGCCCGCCGCACTCCTGAGGGAACCGAGGGACCGAAGGAACCTTGAGGCGGACCCGAGGAACCTTGAGGCCCCGCCCAGAAAAATCGCACAAACCAATGGTCAGGGCGATCGTCGATGGTGTTTTCCCAGGGCGCGGCAGTGGTTTGCCACTCTAAGGGCAGGCCGGGGCGAGGGATGATTTCCCCTTCACCTTTCCCTCGCGCGGGCTAACGGCCGTTCGAGCGACGAGTTCTACCAGTCGCCGCGCGACGAGGAGGACGCGGAAGACATGAACTTCCGTACGAGATAGACCAGTCCGCCGACCAGAGCCACCAGGATCAGCACCTTGAAGAGCAGGCCGACCACGATCGAGATGACTGTCGTGATCAGTCCGCCGAACACGACGAGAACGATCACGGGAACCGCGATCCACTTCACCCACCAGGGAAGCCCTGTGAGTACGTCCCGAACCGCCATCGTCCTTACCTCGCTTCGCCGAAAGCCCGAGTATGCCTCTTGCTCCCTCGATGCTAGAGCCGAGGGAACGTGCACGGAGGCCCCGCGGCCCCCGATGTCCCCTGATCCGACCCTGAGGCGGACCTGAGGGTCGGACGGCGGACGGACGGGGACGGCGAGGCGGCGGGACGGACGGTGGGGGAAGCGGCGGGCGGATGGACGGGAGGGACAGGAAGGGAGGGGCGGGGAGGGGAGGAAGGGCGGGAACGGCGCGGGGGCGGCGGTCAGCCCTCGGGCGGCGAGAACACGACCATCACCCGCAGGTCCTCGCTGATGTGATGAAACTTATGCGCGGTTCCGGCCGGGACGTACACCACACTTCCCCGGCTGACCTGTGTGGTCTCCATCCCGACGGTGAGCGAGGCACGGCCGCTCACGACGAAGTACACCTCGTCCTGCCGGTGCGGCTGCTGCGGATCGCTCCCGCCGGCGTCCAGCGCGTACAGCCCCACGGACATGTTGCGTTCCCGCACAAACTGCAGATACGCCCCGTCATTGGCGGCACGTTCCGCCTCCAGCTCATCCAGTCGGAATGCCTTCATGCCACGATCAGACACATGAAGAATTTCCTCGTCAAGACGATCGCCAACGCGGGCGCCCTGGCAGTCGCGATCTGGCTGATCCAGAGCATCACCCTGACCGGCGACAGCACCGGCAAGAAGGCCCTGACGCTGGTGCTCGTCGCCCTGCTCTTCGGCCTGATCAACTTCATAGTCAAGCCGGTGGTGCAGTTGCTGACACTGCCGCTGTTCATTCTGACGCTCGGGCTGATCACGCTGGTGATCAACGCCCTGATGCTGCTGCTGACCTCGTGGCTCGCGGACACGCTCGACCTGGGCTTCCATGTCGAGGGCTTCTGGACAGCCGTACTCGGCGGCCTGATCATCTCGATCGTGTCGTGGGCGCTGAACATCGTGCTCCCCGACGGCAAGGACTGAGCGGCCCCATGACCTCTCCCTACCGCGTCTGCTTCGTCTGCACGGGCAATATCTGCCGCTCGCCCATCGCCGAGTCCGTCTTCCGCGCACGCCTGACGGAAGCCGGTCTCGACGGCCTGGTCGAAGTGGACAGCGCGGGCACCGACGGCTGGCACGAAGGTGACGGCGCGGACCCGCGCGCCGTCACCGTCCTCGACGCGCACGGCTACGGCAGTGACCACACCGCACGGCGGTTCCACGCCTCGTGGTTCCCGCGGCTCGACCTGGTGATCGCACTGGACGAAGGGCATCTGCGCGAGCTGCGGCGCCTCGCGCCGACGCCGGAGGACGCGGCGAAGGTACGCCTGCTGCGCTCCTACGACCTGTCCCTCGGTCCCGCCCCCGATCCTTCCCGCGGCCTTTCGGGCGAACCGTCCGGCGGCCTCGGCGTACCCGACCCGTACTACGGCGGGAGCGCCGGGTTCGAGGAGTGCCTGGAGATGGTGGAGGCGGCGAGCGAAGGGCTGCTCGCCACCGTACGGAACGCGATCGAGAAGGCGGCATGAGCGAGCGAGGAGACGGCATGAGCATCGGGGACGGCACCCGAGCGGTACGGGCCGGGCTGCCCGACCCCGTGAAGTACGAACCGACCCTGCCTGGACCGGTCTTCGCCGCCCACTACCATCTGCCGGGCGAGCCGACGGGACCGTACACCTACGGCCGGGACGAGAACCCGACCTGGACCCACCTCGAACGCGCCATCAGCGAGCTGGAGGCGCCGGGGGAGCCGGCCGAGACCGTCGTCTTCGCCTCCGGGATGGCCGCGATCTCGGCGGTGGCCTTCTCCCAGCTGCGGGCCGGTGACGTGATCGTTCTGCCGGACGACGGCTACCAGGCCCTGCCGCTGCTGCGGGAGCGCCTGGAGGCGTACGGCGTGACCGTACGGACCGCGCCGACCGGTGCGGACGCCCAGCTACGCGTTCTGGAGGGGGCGCGGCTGCTCTGGATCGAGACACCGTCCAACCCCGGCCTGGACGTCTGCGACATCCGGCGGCTGGTGAAGGCTGCGCACGCCGTGGGCGCGCTGGTCGCCGTCGACAACACCCTCGCCACCCCGCTCGGCCAGCGACCGCTGGAACTGGGCGCGGACTTCTCGGTGGCCAGCGACACCAAGGGCATGACCGGCCACGGCGACATCCTGCTCGGCCATGTCACCAGCGGGAATCCGGAACTGGCGGCGGGTGTACGGCGCTGGCGCAAGGTCGTCGGGGCGATCCCCGGGCCGATGGAGGCCTGGCTCGCGCACCGCTCACTGGCCACGCTCCAGCTGCGCGTCGACCGGCAGTGCGCCGGCGCGCTGGTACTGGCGCGAGCGCTGGAGGCGCGCGCCGACGTCGAAGGGCTGCGCTACCCCGGCCTGCCCGGCGACCCCTCGTACCGCGTCGCCTCCCAGCAGATGCGGCGCTTCGGCTCCGTGGTGTCGTTCGTGCTTCCCGACCGGGAGTGGGCCGAACGCTTCCTGGACGGACTGCGGCTGGTCGACGACGCGACGAGCTTCGGCGGCGTACGGTCCACGGCGGAACGGCGCGGACGATGGGGCGGCGACGCCGTACCGGAAGGCTTCATCCGCTTCTCCGTCGGAGCCGAGGATCCCGAAGACCTGGTCGCGGATGTACTGCGGGCGCTGGACGAGGCGGCTCCCTGAGCACAGCCCCTGTGGCATGCCCCCCACGCCACCCCGCGCGCTCTCCGGGTCCGCTGAGCCCGCTGGATTCCGCGCGTGACGCGCGCTCTCCGGGCCCTTCGGGTCCTCCGGGTCCTCCGGGCCCTTCGGGTCCTTCGGGTCCTCCGGGTCCTCCGGGTCCTCCGGGTCCTCCGGGCAGACGGTCCGAGCCTCCCCCCTCATGGCTCGGACCGTCCCAGGTTCCACGCGCGGAGAACCATTTGCCCAAGGCTAGTTGACTCTGCGTCAGTGTCCAATCACAGTAGCGACAGCGACCTATCGACTTATTTATAGTTGACTGTCCGGAGTTGCCGCGGGGGCCGGAGGCTCAAGACGGGAGAGCGGGAACATGGACCTGGCCCTGCTGCGCACCTTCGTCACCGTGCACCGCGCAGGCTCCTTCACCCGCGCCGCGGCCCTGCTCGGCCTCTCCCAGCCCGCGGTGACCGGCCAGATCAGAACCCTGGAACGACAGCTCGGCCGGCCCCTCTTCCTGCGCCAGGCGCGCGGCGTGACCCCCACCACCATCGGCGACGAACTAGCCCAGCGCGCCGCGCCCCATCTCGACGCGCTCGTCGAGATCGCCGAGACCGGACTCGACGAGGAATCCGGCGTACGGACACTCCACCTGGCCGGACCACCGGAGTTCACCTCCCTGCGAGCCCTGCCCGCGCTCACCCCGCTCACCACCCAGGGCCTCGCCCTGCGCACCTCGTTCTTCGGCAACCCCGAAGAGGCCCTGGAAGGGCTGGCCGCCGGACACCACGATCTGGCCATCACCACCACCCGGCCACGCGGCGGACTGCTCACCTCGACCCCGCTCTGCGACGAGGAGCACGTACTGATCGCCGCACCCCGCTGGGCCGCGCGGCTGGGCCACGACGTACTGCGCGAGGGCCAGGTGGTGCTGGAACAGCTGCCCGTGGTGGAAGTGCACGAGTCCCTCCCGCTCGTCTCCCGCTACTGGGCGAGCGTCTTCGAGTCCCAGCCGGCCGCCGCCGGCACCGTCATCGCCCCCGACCTGCGGGCCGTCCTCGAATGCACGGCGGCGGGCGCCGGACTGGCCGTACTGCCCCGCTACCTCTGCGAAGGAGCGCTGGAGCGCGGAGAAGTGGTCGCACTGCTCGATCCGCCCGTGCCCCCGCTGCGCACCTACTTCCTGGTCGTACGCACCGGCACCCTCACCCTGCCGCCCGTCGCACGGGCACACGAATGGCTGCTGCGCGCCGCGGAGGAGTGGTAAGGGAAGAACCGGCGGGAGTTTCAGAAGGCGAATCCCGGGCGAACCTCTTCCCATGACCGAAAGGCCCGTGGTCAAGCGCACCGCACGCGCCGTCCTGCTCGACGGCGACGAGCTGATTCTGATCAAACGCACCAAGCCGGGAGTCGATCCCTACTGGCTCACCCCCGGCGGCGGAGTGGAGCCGACGGACGCCACCGTCGTCGACGCACTCCACCGCGAAGTCCACGAAGAGCTCGGCGCCAAGGTCATGGATGTGGTGCCCTGCTTCGTCGACACCGTGGAACACATCGCCGACGGCGGCGTGACCGGCGTCAAAGTGCAGCACTTCTTCGTCTGCCGGCTGGCGTCGATGGACCCCTCGCAGCGGCACGGCCCCGAGATCGAGGAGCCCCACGGGGAGTACGAGATCGTCCGGGTGCCCTTCAGCCGCGTCGGGATCGCCGCCGTCCACCTCGTACCGCTGTCACTGCGGCACTACCTGGACGGCAATATCGAGGGCGTACGCGCGATGCACGCCCCCGACCTGGGCTGAGACCGGCGCGGCCGGCCCCAGGCCCCTCTCCCACCAGGCAGGACCTAGCCGATCGCCGCCACCAGCTCTTCGAGGGAGTCGTGACGGATCCGCTCCAGCGGGATCCCGGCTCCCTTGAGCGCGTCGAGACTGCTGCGGATCATCCCCGGCGGCCCCGACAGATACGCGTCGTACTCATGCCAGGGGCCGTAGTCGCGCACCGCCTCCGGAAGCCGCCCCGTAAGCCCCTGGCTGGGCCCCTCCGCGACCACCGGACGCACCGCCAGCCACGGATGCACGCTCTGGAGCCGCAGCATCGTCTCGATGTCGTACAGATCCTCGTCATGGCGCGCGCCGTAGAAGACCTCGACCGGGCGCCGGTGCCCGTGCTCGGCGACATCCTCGACGAGCGCCTTGATCGGCGCTATGCCCGTACCGCCGCCCAGACAGAGCAGACCGTTGTCCGTGCTGTGGTCGACCGTCATCGAACCGGCAGGCGGGCCGAGACGCAGAACGTCGCCGGGACGGGCGTGATGGACCAGCGCGTTGGAGACCCAGCCCGCCGGAACCGCCTTCACGTGGAAGGACAGCAGACCGTCCGGGCGAGGCGCGGAAGCGAACGAGTAGTGCCGCCAGACCCGCGGCCACCACGGCGTCTCCAGGCTCGTGTACTGCCCCGCCACAAACGGATACGGCTGGTCGGGGCGGACCGTGACGACAGCGATGTCGGACGTGCGCAGATCGTGCGAGACCACCTCGGCCTGCCACCACGCCGGCGCGTGCCGTTCGTTCTCAGCCGCCGCGTCGATCATGATCTGCGAAATCGTGGTGTACGTCCTGACCCAGGCGCCCTCGGTCTCGTCGTCCCAACTGGCGGAGGCATAACGGGACAGCGCGCCCAGCAGCGCCTCGCCGACGGCGGGATAGTGCGTGGCCTGTGTGCCGTACTTCCGGTGCCCCCGGCCCAGCTGCCGGAGATAGCCCGTCAGCACGTCCGGGGAGTCCATATGCTCGGCGGCGGTCAGCAGCGCCTTGAGGAGCCGGTCGCGCTGCGCGTCCATGGCGACGGGAAACAGCGCGCGCAGATCCGGGTGACGGACGAAGAGCAGCGAGTAGAAGTACGAGGTGACCTGGTCGGCGACCGGAGCGATCTCCGCCAGCGTACGGCGGACAAGGACCGCGTCCGGAGAAGCGTTCGGGTCGTCCGCGGGAGCGGAAGGGCCGGCGGAAGCGGAAGGCGTGGCCGGGGCCGGGGTGGACGGCTGTGGCGCCGGAACCTCGGGAGGCAGCGCGCCCGACACCGGTGCGCCCGACGCCGATGAGCCCGCCTCCACCGCTCCTGGCGGCACTTCTTCCGGCAGGGCCACGGAGGCCGGTTCAGCGCCGCTGCCGGCCGCCGTGACGGGATCGGTAGCGGCTACGGCGGAGTCTGCGACGGCCGTGACGGGATCGGCGGGCTCGGCGGGATCCTCGTGGACCGGCGGATGAGGAGCCGGTCCGTCCCCGCCGCGTACCCCCTTGCCGCGCGGCCGGAATGCCTCGGGCACATCATCCACGGGCCCCGGCTGCCGTCCGGCCGCCGTATCCGTCCGTGCCTCATGTCCCGTGGCGCGTTCACGCGAAGAAGGAGCGGAACGAGCCGCCCCGGAGCCCACCGGGCGTATGGAGGCAAGCGAGCGAATCGGGACGGGTATTCGCTCCCGGCCCGTTGCCTCCTCCGCGCCGCCCGTGGTCCCGGAGTCCGGCCGGCTCTCGCTCTTCGGCGCCCTACGGGGGGCGAACCAGCCGCCTCCTCCGCCGTCTCCAGAAGTGCCGTTGTCGGCCGACGTGGTGGTCGGAGCGTCCATGGTGTGCCTCGCCTCGAACATCTTTCGGTCGGTCTGCGCACTTCCGCTGGCCCGGAATACGCTAGCAATTCCCCGCTCTGACTAGGACTGTTGATACCTCACGTTAACCTCCCCCGAAGCCCCAATCCGGGCACAAGGTGAAGGAGTGCGACATTGTCCGCAACGCCTGCACACGCAGCATGACATGCGAACTCGCCACAGGGGACAAAGAGCGCGAAGTCCGGGCATCCACACCGGATTTACCGTTAGGCTGCATCGCTCCTGTGCTCATTCGCCGAATTCCGGCCGCGTTTCCCGCGGCACCTCCGGGTCAGAGTATTACTGCCGCCGCCGTACCGGTTCACTGGAGGCGGACCAGTTCGTAGACCTCACGCAGATCACCCCCCGTGTACGTGTGTGTGGCGAGCCCCGACAGATGGTGGTCCGCATTCACCGCCACCGCCCGGGGCACCGCGGCGAAGATCTCCGCGTCCGACATCGAATCACCGTAGGCGACACAGTCGTCCAGGCTCACCCCGAACTCTGCACACAGCCGGTTCGCGATCTTCACCTTGGCGGCGGGGTTCAAAATGCCCGCCCGGTCCACCGGCTCGGTGAAAGGCAGCACCGGCCAGCGGGAACCATACGCGGCATGGGCACCCCACTCCAACAGCCGCGCGACAAAGAAGTCGGGCGACAGGGAGATAACAGCGCAGTAATCCCCCCGCTTCCGGATATCCGCCCAGACCTCACGGATACCCAACAGCCAGGGCGCACCCTCGAAAGCCGCCGCCACCTGCACCGTAGTGAGTTCGGCCCACAGCTCCCGGGCCCGCACCGCGAACTCGTCCGGCGCCAGCCCGAGGGACAGGAACTCACGCTCCAGCTCCGCGATTTCGGCCCCCAGTCCCAGCTGCCGCGAAATCTCCACGGCCGCCGCCGAACCACGGATCAGCGTTCCATCGAGATCGAAGAGATGAAGTCTGCGCACGCTCGCCATGTACGCCGAGGTTAGTACGCACGGTTACTCCCACGGGCAGACGCCCCCAGGCCCCGCCGCCAGGCACCGTGTTTCACGTGAAACAACTCAAGCGGCGCCCGCGCCGGGCCCTCCTCGTCACGCATGTCGCCACATCCGTGAGCTGGCTGGGACTCACCCTCGGCCTCCTCGCCCTCGGCGTCACCGCCTTCATCACCGACGACGCGACCACCACACAGGCCGCCTACCGCGCCATGAAGATCTTCGCCGACTGGCTGATCATCCCCATCGCCCTGCTCGCCCTCCTCAGCGGAGTCCTGCTCTCACTCGGAACCCCCTGGGGCCTGGCCCGACACCGCTGGGTGTGGACCAAGTTCTGGCTCACCCTGATCACCCTCGCGGCAACCGTCTTCGCCCTGCGGCCGGGCATCAACGACGCCGCGGCCGCCGGACTCCCCGACAGCAGCCTCGTCGCCGCGCCCATAGTGGCGAGCTGCGCCTATTTCTTCATGACAGCGATCTCCGTCCTCAAGCCCTGGGGACTCACACGGCGTGGAAGGAGGCTGCAGCGCCCCGCTACATCCCGTCGGATCACTTCTCGTAAAGCGGTGGACGAACGATCATCTGCTCCGACAGCCTGACCCTTATGCCGACACCGCTCTCCGCACAGCCGATCCGCCGTCTGACCATGAGCGACCTCCAGTCCTGCGCAGACCTCGCCGAGGACCGCGACTGGGCACGCGAGGAGCGCAGATGGGGCCTGCTGCTCGCGGCGAGCACCGCGTACGGCATCGACGACCCGACGGGCAACGGACTGGCCGCCGTCTGCGTCGTCACCTCGTACGGCCCCGCGGACCGTCCGGAACTCGCGGCCATCGGCATGCTGCTCGTCGCCGGACGGCACGCCCGACAGGGGCTCGGGCGGCGCCTCATGAACCACGCGCTGCACGAGGCCGGAGACACCCCGCTCACGCTTTACGCCACCTCGTTCGGACGCCCGCTCTACGAGAAGCTCGGCTTCACCGACATCGGCGAGGCCGAGACGCTCCTCGGACACCTCCGGTCACCGGAGCACCCGCCACAGGTCGCCACTCGCCCCGCGTCCGCCGGCGACCTGCCGGCCCTTGTACGCCTGGATACCGAAGTCCTCGGAGCGGACCGCACCCATCTCATCGCGCGGCTCCCCGCCTTCGCCGACCGAATCAGAGTCGCGGAGGAAGGCTCCACCCTCATCGGATACGCGGCGATCTGGCCCACCCCGGCCGCCGATGTCATCGGCCCCGTGATCGCCCAGGACACCGAGACCGCGAAGGCGCTGATCTCCTCGCTCGCCACCGGCTCGGACCGACCCGTACGTACCGTCATCGACCTGCGCCACACAGAACTGCTGAACTGGCTCAAGGACCACGATCTGAAGCCGGTCACCCTCACCACACTCATGGCATACGGCGACCGGGGCCTGCCCGGCGACCGATCCCGGCGGTTCGCACCGCTGAACATGGCCACCGGCTGAGTCTGCCCGTCCTGCCCGTCCGGCCAGGACGCCCGGAAGCCACACGGCGCCATGGTGCAGGCCACCGGGCCGCAGACCGGTCACAGCCTCCGTCCGAGTCCTGCCGCCGACCCCAGGCGTACGCTGCGGATCATGAGCGATCTGAACATACGGCCTGCCCTCCCCGACGACATCCCCGCCATCGTGGCGATGCTCGCGGACGACCCTCTGGGTGCCCAGCGCGAATCACTCGACGACCTGGCCCCCTACACCGAGGCCTACGAACGACTCGCCCGCGACCCGAACCAGCACGTGGTGGTGGCGGAACGCGACGGCCAGGTCATCGGCACGCTCCAGCTCTCGATCATCCCTGGTCTCTCCCGGCGCGGCGCCACCCGCTCCATCATCGAAGCCGTACGCGTCCACGCCGACGAGCGCGGCAGCGGACTCGGCACCCGCTTCATCGAGTGGGCGGTCGATGAATCCCGCCGCCAGGGCTGCCAGCTGGTCCAGTTGACCTCCGACGCCAGCCGCACCGACGCCCACCGCTTCTACGAGCGGCTCGGCTTCACCGCCTCACATGTCGGTTTCAAGATGAATATCTGAGAACCGCATCCTTGCCGATGACACCTCGTCGCCTGCTGCGAAGCCGGCGAAACCGTCATCCGGGCGGTGATCCACGGTCACCGGAACGAACTCACGTCAATCCGAGCGTGCGGCTTTGAGCCGCACGCGCTCTACCGCCGACTGACCGGCACGCCCGGTTTCACGTGAAACATCGCGGTCGCCCTACTCCCCGAAATCCCCGAGGCCGAGCCAGCCCCTCGCGTCCACACCCCCGGGCACCGCGTCGCCCGGCTCATACGGCTGACGCGTAAAGACAAACGACCCGAGGTCGAGATGGCTCACCGAGCCGTCAGGGCGCCGCACCACCCGCAGGGTCTCCCCCGCGTAGTAGCCATCAAGCCCTCGCCAGTCGCCGTCCGGCCGCACCACGAAGCGGGAACCACGTCCGCCTCCGCGTAGCAGGGTCAGCTCCAGGCCCCGGTCCGACGACCACTTCAGCGCGTAGGGCTGCGTGCCCCAGTACCACGGCCCGGTGAGAGCCAGCAGCTCCGGCCGGGCCTCGGGCAGCGGACGCCACGGTTCGGGCATGCGAGGCTCCGCGTCCGCCACAATGCCGATGAGCTCGGCCGCGACCGCCCCGGCATACGGCCCCGAGGTGACATTGGCCAGCACCACCGCGGCCACGTCCTCCTCCACGCTGACCCACAGACCAGCGACAAAGCCGGGCAGCGAACCCGTATGCCCCACCAGCGTCCGGTCCTCTCGCCAGACAAGCTGCGTTCCGAGCCCGTAGCCGCCGTTCCGCTCCCCGGCCTCGGGCGGCACGGCCGGAGTCCGCAGCTCTCGTACGGATTCCGCGCTCAGGACCCTCTCGTCCCCCTCCGAGAGGAAGACCGCGAAGCGACAGAGATCGGCGGCCGTCGACCAGAGCTGACCGGCGGGGGCCATCAGCCCCAGATCCTCCACCGGCTCCGGCAGCATCACATCGGCCCAGGGATGCACGGCCCAGCCACCCGCGTGCGGAGCCACCGGCTGAGCGGACGTACGGCCCATGGACAACGGCTCAAGAACCTCGCGCCGCAGCACCTCCTCCCAGGACGCCCCCCGCACGGCCTCCACCAGCGAACCGAGCAGCGTGAAGCCCGGATTCGAGTAGTGGTGGCGCCGCCCCGCCGGGTGCACCACGGGCCGCTCACCGAGGACGTCCGCGAGCTCCGGACGGAGCGAACCCGGTGTCCGCTCCCACCAGGGCGCCGGAGCCTCCGCACGCAACCCCGCGCTATGCCCCAGGAGCTGAGCGATCGTGACCTCGCCCACCCCGGTACCCGGAAGGTGCTTCTCCAGCGGGTCATTCAGATCGAGCAGCCCCTCATCACGCAGCCGCAGCACCAGCACGGCGGTGAACGTCTTGGTGATCGACCCGATCCGGTACTGCGTATCCGCGTCCGGAGCATGCCCCTCCATGCAACTACGGGCCCCCGTCCACACCATCCGCCCTTCCCGCGCCACCGCGGCGACCAGCGACGGGGCGCGGCCCTCGGCCTGAGCTCGGGCGATGCGATGCGACAGAGCTCGACGCGTGCTGGGCAAGAGCTCTTCGGGAGATGAGGTCATGCTCCACATCTACCGGCGACAGCACGTCCAGTCGACTTCTTTTCGCACCACGGAATCATCTGGACAGAAACGGCCGGAATGATCAGAGTGACCGCATGACATCCCTGGTACGCCACATCACCATCGACTGTGCGGACGCCTACGCCCTGGGCGGCTTCTGGGGCAAGGTCCTCGACGCCTCCCTGGCGGACGACGACCAGCCCGGGGACCCGGAAGCACTGCTCGTGTCAGAGGGCGCCGCGTTGCTGTTCATCCAGGTGCCCGAGGGCAAGTCCGCCAAGAACAGGGTTCATTTGGACCTCCAGCCCCAGGACCGCACCCGCGACGAAGAGGTGGACCGTCTCCTCGCCCTCGGCGCCACCCTCGTGGGCGACCACCGCCGCCCCGACGGCAGGGGCTGGGTCACCCTCGCGGACCCGGAGGGCAACGAATTCTGCGTAGAACGCGGCGCCGCGGAACGAGCGGCCTGACCCACCATCCCGACCAACCATGACGTGAGGAGCACTGTGCACTACCGCGAGCTGGGACGCAGTGGACTGTCGGTGTCCGAGATCGGCTACGGAGCCTGGGGCATCGGCGAGTCCGGCTGGGTGGGCGCCACGGAGGACGAGTCCGTACGCGCGCTGCACCGCGCCATCGACCAGGGCGTGAATTTCATCGACACCGCGCGCGGTTACGGCGAGAGCGAGCGGATCGTGGGCCAGGTGGTCCGTGAGCGGGCCGGCGACCAGGTGTACGTGGCGACCAAGGTGCCACCGAAGAACCGCGTCTGGCCGGCCCCCGACGGGCTGGACCCCGCGGAGACCTTCCCCGGCGCGCATATCCGCGACAGCCTGGAGACCAGCCTGCGCGTCAGCGGCCTGGACCACTTCGACGTACTGCAGTTCCATGTCTGGAGCGACGAATGGGCCGGGCGCGGCGACTGGCTGGAGACCATCGCCGAGCTGAAGCAGCAGGGGAAGATCCGCCTGTTCGGCGTATCCATCAACGACCACCAGCCCGACAATGCCCTCGCCCTGGTCCGCAGCGGCGTGGTGGACACCGTCCAGGTCATCTACAACATCTTCGACCAGGCCCCGGCCGACACCCTGCTTCCCGCCTGCCAGGAACACGGAGTCGGCGTGATCGTCCGGGTGGCCCTGGACGAAGGAGGCCTGACGGGGCGCATCACGGCCGGAACCACCTTCCCCGACGGCGACTTCCGCGCCCGCTACTTCCGCGACGACCGTCCCGCCCAGGTCGAGCGGCATGTCAACGCCATCACGACCGAGATGGGCATCGCCCCCGATGAGATCGCGGAAACCGCGCTGCGGTACGTGCTCAGCGCACCCGCCGTCTCCACCGTCATCCCCGGCATGCGCACCGTACGGAACGTGGAGCGCAACACCGCCGTGAGCGACGGGCGCCTGCTCACCGACGACCAGCTCACCCTGCTCGCCAAGCACCGCTGGCAGCGCAACTTCTACGCCTGACCCCAGGGCCGCCTTGGCCCCAGCCGGACGGCTGCCCCGGTGGGGACGCGCAACGCGCGCCCCCCGGGGACATCGGACTCCCGGACCAGGGACACGCGATCCGGCCGCCCTTCCGTCGAAAGGTCCTCGATCGTCTTGACCAGGCCGTAGCGGCATGGTTTCCCATGGGTCCGTCGGCGCGTCCGCGTCGCCGGAAACCCGGGTCTGAGGGATGTCGTGGGATGAAGTACCAGTCAGCTCGCTGAACTCGCCGGCACGACGTTGCGCGCGATCCGCCACTACCACGAGGTCGGCCTGCTCGCCGAGCCCGAGCGCCGGGCCAACGGCTACAAGAGCCACGGCGTGGCCCACCTCGTCCGCGTGTCGCGGATCAAGCGCCTGACCCAGCTCGGGCTCTCGCTGAAGCAGATCGCCGAGCTGGGCGATGCCGACGAACTCCCCCGAGGACGCGCCGCGCGTGCTGGACGCCGAGCTGGCCGCGACCATCGAACGGCTGCGACGGATACGCGTCGAGCTCGCCCTGCTCCTGCGCGAGACCGCGCCGACCGATCTCCCGCCCCGGCTGGGCAGAGCCGTCGCCGACGCGGACATCTCGGCAACCGAACGTTCGCTGGCCGTCGTGCCGGCCCAGGTGCTCCCTCGCCCTCGCCGTCGCCGCGATGGCGGCGGCCGCGATCCCGGGGGTGTCGGCAGCCGCGACGCCCAACACCGTGCGATGGGGCCCGTGCCCGGCGGATGTCGCCTTGCCCGGTCTGGAGTGCTCGACACTCGACGTCCCGCTCGACTACCGGAACCCGGACGGGCGGAAGATCGCGATCGCGATCGCGATCGCGATCGCGATCTTCCGCGTGGCGAGCAAGAAGCCGGCGCAGCGCCGCGGCGTCCTGTTCACCAATCCGGGCGGGCCGGGCGGGACAGGGCTCAATTTCCCGGCCCTTGTCGCGGCAGCCGGTCTCCCGCAGAGCGTGCTGGACGCCTATGACGTGATCGGGTCCGACCCGCGCGGCGTCGGCCACAGCACACCGGTGACGTGTGATCTGACACCGGAGCAGAAGGCACGGGGCAACTTCCCGCCGTACGCGCACACCGCGGCCGACGTCGCGAAGCAGGCCTAGTATGCGAAGACCATCGCCGGGCAGTGCGCCAGTCGGGGACGGCGTGGATGCTGCCCTACACCACCACCGCGAGCACCGCGCGTGACATGGACCGGATACGGGCGGCGCTGGGCGAATCGAAGCTCTCGTACCACGGTGTCAGCGTGACGTCGCGGTCGACCGCGTCCGGTACCCGATGCTGGGCGGGTCAACGGCCGGCATCGGGCCGTGTGCGTACTGGCCCGACCCGATCGACGAGCCGCAGGTGACCATCGGTGACCGGGGCCCGTCGGACGTGCTCATGGTGCAGAATCTCCGCGACCCGGGGACACCGCTGGCCGGCGCCCAGAAGCTGCGGAGGGCATTCGGTGACCGGGCCAGGATGGTGACGGCCGACCAAGGCGGCCACGGTGTCCACCCGTTCGGCCGGAACACGTGCGCGAACAACGCGGTGACGGCATTCCTGACCACCGGACAACGCCCCGCGCGCGACCTCGCCTGCGCGGCAGAGCCCGGCCCGCGGGCTCAGGCGAGGGCGGCGGCCAGCAGGGCGAAGGCGGCGATGATGACGGCGACGCGGACGTAGTGGAAGCGGTCCCAGCGGTTCATCTGCTCCTTCCAGTCGGCCGGCAGGCCGTCGGCGGTCCACGTCTTGACCCGGTTGTTGATCGGGACGAGCAGCAGGAGCGACATGATCACGCTCAAGATCAGCAGCGCGGCGGCGGTGACGACGAGGCCGGCGCCATGGTGATGCCATCCGGCGACAGCCCAGATGGTGGCGAGGACGAGCGAGCCGATGTACCAGAACGGCATCACGGCGCCGAGCATCCGGGCCCCGTGGGTGCGGCCGCGCAAGCCGTTGTCACCGGGGAGTCCGTTGAGGATCCGGTTGATGACGAAGGCGACGGAGAACTCCACCCCCACCATCAGGCCGACGACCACGGTGGTGAAGACCCCGAGTGCGTTGAGCATGATGATCCCTCCTAGAATCTAGTGTTGCTAGATGATGAGGCAACGCTAGATCTACTGTCGCTCGATTGTCTAGCGATGCTAGGATCGCATCATGTCGGTACAGGAACGCAAGGAGCGCGAACGGGCGGGCCGCGAGCGCCTCATCGTGGCGACGGCCCGCGAACTCGCCGAGCAGCAGGGCTGGGACGCGGTCACGACCCGCCGGCTCGCCGAGCGCATCGAATACAGCCAGCCCGTCCTCTACAGCCATTTCCGCGGCAAGCGCGAGATCATCGGCGCCGTCGCCCTTGAGGGCGCCTCCGAGATGGCCGCGGCGCTGCGGGCCGCGACCTCCGCCGCGGACGGCCCTCGCGACCGGGTCACCGCCCTCGCTCGCGCTTACCTCGACTTCGCCGAGCACAACCCGGCGGTCTACGACGCCATGTTCCAGCTCGACGGCGGCCTGGCGTTCGCGCACGAGGACACCCCGGAGCAGCTGAAGGACGCCTTCGCCGCCCTGCTGGATAGCCTCGGCGAGGTCGCCGGGGACGGAGTCCACCCGGCACTCTTCACCGAGGTGTTCTGGGCGGCCCTGCACGGGCTGGCCACCCTGACCCGGGCGGGACGGCTGCCGCCGCCGGACGCCGAGCGGAGGATCTCGCTGCTGGTGGACCGGCTCGCCATGCTCTGACACACCGTCCGAACGGACAGGCAGCCGTAGGGTCTCGCCGCCGATGCCATGTCGATCTACTGTGACCTGCTGGTTCTCTGTTGTCTCACCGCGATGTCACTCAAGATCAGTCTCAGATCGATGCCATTTCCTCGGCGGAACGATGAGTCCGCGGCTGAGCCACCGAGCACGAGGACTACAGGTGAACTCAGGGCGCACCAATGAGTTTCCCGCGCCGCGCCGGTCTGTACGCGTGAGACCGACTCACGGAAGGCTGGCGCCATGCGGAAACTGATCTACGGCATGAACCTGTCCCTGGACGGCTACATCGCCGCGCCCGGCGACGACATCGGCTGGAGCGTGCCGAGCGACGAGCTGTTCCAGTTCTGGTCCGACCAGTTGCAGGCAACCGACCTGACGCTGTACGGGCGCAAGCTGTGGCAGACGATGAGCTCCTACTGGCCGACCGGCGACCAGCAGCCCGACGCCACCCCGGCGGAGATCGAGTTCGCGCGCCGCTGGCGGGACATGTCGAAGGTGGTGTTCTCCTCGACGGCCGACAAGGTCGACTGGAACACCCGCCTGGTCACCGGCGACGCGGTCGCCGAGATCACCCGGCTCAAGGCCGAGGACGGCGGCCCGATGGACATCGGCGGCGCGACGCTCGCCGGGGCGGCCATGCGGGCCGGGCTGATTGACGAGTACGTGCTGGCCACCGCGCCGGTCCTGGTGGGCGGCGGCACGCCGTTCTTCACCGCGTTGGACAGCTGGGTGAACCTGAACCTGGTGGAGACGCGGACGTTTCCCGGCGGCGTGGTCCTGACCAGGTACGAGACGAGGCGCTGAGCAGCTACCCGCTGTCTCACGGCTCGGATGGGTGTTTCCTCGGCTTCGTCGGCGGTGCGGAGGGCGGTGTGGTGGCTGGCTCCGCGCCGTGACGGGGATCCGCTCATGCTCCTGACTCACGAAGACGGCACAAGTGCCACCGATGTGCCATCGAGTCTGAGATTGTGCCGCGAAATTTGAGACCCTACACAGCCGGGGCTCAGGTCTGGGCCATGTCCACGAAGCGCGAGTAATGGCCCTGGAACGCCACCGTGATCGTCGCCGTCGGGCCATTACGGTGCTTGGCCACGATCAGGTCGGCCTCTCCCGCGCGCGGTGACTCCTTCTCGTACGCGTCCTCGCGGTGCAACAGGATCACCATGTCCGCGTCCTGTTCGATCGAACCCGACTCACGCAGGTCGGAGACCATCGGCTTCTTGTCCGTACGCTGCTCAGGACCACGGTTCAGCTGCGACAGCGCGATGACCGGCAGCTCCAGCTCCTTGGCCAGCAGCTTCAGGTTTCGCGACATGTCCGAGACCTCCTGCTGGCGGCTCTCGGCCCGCTTCGAGCCACCCGACTGCATCAGCTGCAGGTAGTCGATGATCACCAGCTTCAGCTCGTTCCGCTGCTTCAGCCGTCGGCACTTCGCCCGGATCTCCATCATCGAGAGGTTCGGCGAATCATCGATATAGAGCGGGGCCTGCGAGACATCCGGCATACGACGAGCCAACCGGGTCCAGTCCTCGTCCGTCATCGTGCCCGAGCGCATATGGTGCAGCGCCACCCGCGCCTCCGCCGACAGCAGACGCATCGCGATCTCATTGCGCCCCATTTCGAGCGAGAAGATCACACTCGGCAGATTGTTCTTGATCGACGCGGCCCGCGCGAAGTCCAGAGCCAGCGTGGACTTACCCATGGCGGGACGGGCCGCGATGACGATCATCTGGCCGGGATGCAGCCCGTTCGTGAGGGAGTCGAAGTCCGTGAAGCCGGTCGGCACGCCGGTCATCTCGCCGCTGCGTGAGCCGATCGCCTCGATCTCGTCGAGCGCGCCCTCCATGATGTCGCCGAGCGGCAGATAGTCCTCACTGGTCCGCTGCTCGGTGACGGCGTAGATCTCGGCCTGGGCGGAGTTGACGATCTCGTCCACATCGCCGTCGGCCGCGTATCCCATCTGCGTGATCTTCGTGCCGGCCTCGACAAGCCGCCGCAGCACCGCCCGCTCATGGACGATCTCCGCGTAGTACGAGGCGTTGGCCGCCGTGGGCACCGACTGGACCAGCGTGTGCAGATACGACGGCCCGCCGACACGGGTGATCTCGCCCCGCTTGGTCAGCTCGGCCGCCACCGTGATCGGGTCGGCCGGCTCCCCCTTCGCGTAGAGGTCGAGGATCGCCTGGAAGACGGTCTCGTGCGCGGGGCGGTAGAAGTCATGCCCCTTGATGATCTCCACCACGTCGGCGATGGCGTCCTTGGACAGCAGCATGCCGCCGAGAACCGACTGTTCGGCATCGAGATCCTGTGGCGGCACCCGCTCGAACCCAGGAGACCCGCCGTCCCAGGCGCCACCGTCCCGGCCGCGCTCGTGCTGCTCGTCGCGGCCCCGGCCCTCACCACGGCGCTGCCGGGAGACAGGCAGACGGTCGCTGGGACCGGCGTCGGTCCAGGGGTCGTCCAATGGCTCGGGAATGCTCACCGGCCACCTCCTCACGTCCGCTCAGCGGACCTCGCCGTGCCACTCTTTCTACGGCACGACACTGACAAAACGAGAGGCCTGACTCCGGTTCCGGCGCGTCGGACGCCGGTCCACGGTAGGCCCGCGGGCACCGTCAGCCAATCTGGTTATCCACAGGCCATGTGGACGACCGATCAGATGCTGTGGAGAACCCCGGCGAACCTGTGCACGGACCGGGGGACAGCACTGTGGACAAACTCATAACGACCCCGCCACACCCACTCTGAGCTGGGGTTTTTCCGTCCACCGGCTGTGGGGGAGAAAAACTTTCCCGACTGGACCAAGATCAGAACAAACGGCACACAGCCGAGCCTTCACCGGGCACCCCAGTAAGGATCCCTGACGCCTTGCAGCACTTACCTGTGGAAGATTAGATTGAGCGCATGACAAAGGCTCCCGCGATATCCAGGACTGCCCCACGACGCCACGATCGCGAGATCATCGCCCTCGCCGTTCCCGCCTTCGGCGCCCTCGTCGCCGAGCCGCTCTTCGTGATGGTGGACAGCGCGATCGTCGGCCATCTCGGCACTCCCCAACTCGCGGGCCTGGCGATCGCGGCGGCCCTGCTGACGACCGCGGTGAGCATCTTCGTCTTTCTCGCCTACGCCACCACCGCGGCCGTGGCCCGGCGCGTCGGCGCCGGCGATCTCCAGGCCGCCATACGCCAGGGCATGGACGGCATCTGGCTCGCCCTCCTGCTCGGTGCGGCGGTCATCGCCGTCACACTGCCCGCCGCGCCGTGGCTCGTCGGCCTGTTCGGGGCGTCGGACACGGCCGCCCCGTACGCGGTCACCTATCTGCGGATCTCCAGTCTCGGTATCCCCGCCATGCTGGTCGTGCTGGCGGCCACAGGTGTACTGCGCGGACTCCAGGACACCCGGACACCGCTGTATGTCGCCATCGGCGGGTTCGGTGCCAACGCGGTGCTCAATGTCGTGCTCGTCTACGGTGCCGGTCTCGGGATCGCCGGTTCCGCCTGGGGGACGGTGCTGGCCCAGTGCGCCATGGCCGCCGTCTATCTGATCGTGGTGGTCCGGGGAGCGCGCCGGCATGGCGCGTCGTTGCGACCCGACGCGGCGGGGATACGGGCGAGTGCTCAGGCCGGCGTGCCGCTGCTGGTTCGTACGCTGTCGCTGCGCGCGGTTCTGATGATCGCCACGGCGGTCGCCGCGCGTCTGGGAGACGCGGATGTCGCGGCCCACCAGATCATTCTGTCGCTGTGGAGCCTGATGGCTTTCGCGCTCGACGCGATCGCCATCGCGGGGCAGGCGATCATTGGCCGCTATCTGGGGGCAGGTGACACTCAGGGCGCCCGGGATGTCTGCCGTCGCATGGTTCAGTGGGGTGTCGCGGCGGGCGTGCTGCTCGGCGTACTGATCGTGGCGGCGCGTCCGCTGTTCATTCCGCTGTTCACCGGTGACCAGGTGGTGCAGGACACGCTGCTGCCGGCTCTGCTGGTGGTGGCCGTCACTCAGCCGGTCTCGGGGATCGTTTTCGTGCTCGACGGTGTACTGATGGGCGCCGGGGACGGCCCGTATCTGGCGGGAGCGATGCTGGTGACGCTGGCGGTCTTCGCCCCGGTCGCTCTGCTCGTTCCTGCCTGGGGCGGCGGACTGACGGCCCTGTGGTGGACGATGGGGCTGATGATGGGCGTCCGCATGCTGACGCTCTGGCTACGTACCCGGTCGGGTCGTTGGCTGGTCACGGGCGCCACCCGCTGACCGGAGAGCGCGATTCACGTTTCACGTGAAACGTCCATGTTTCACGTGAAACATGGATCGCAAACGCATACGCGCACAGTCCCGGATCTCGGGGCGACGGAAGCAACTGCGAGAGGGCCGCACCCCCAGGGGATGCGGCCCTCTCCTGTACTGCGTACTGCTGAGCGCGGTGCTCAGGCGGCGATGACCTCGACGCCGAGCTTCGCAGCGACCTCGGGGTGCAGCCGGACGGACACCTGGTGCGAGCCCAGGGTCTTGATCGGCGAACCGAGCTCGATACGACGCTTGTCGACCTCCGGGCCACCGGCGGACTTGATCGCCGAGGCGAGGTCGGCCGGGGTGACGGAGCCGAAGAGGCGGCCGGCGTCGCCGGAGCGAACAGCCAGACGCACCTTCACGCCTTCGAGCCGGGCCTTGATCTCGTTGGCCTGCTCGATGGTGGCGATCTCGTGGATCTTGCGGGCGCGGCGGATCTGCGCCACGTCCTTCTCGCCGCCCTTGGTCCAGCGGATCGCGAAACCGCGCGGGACCAGGTAGTTGCGAGCGTATCCGTCCTTGACGTCGACGACGTCGCCGGCGGCACCGAGGCCTGAGACCTCGTGGGTGAGGATGATCTTCATGATTCGGTCACCCTCCCCTTATCGCGCGGTGGACGTGTAGGGCAGCAGCGCCATCTCACGGCTGTTCTTGACTGCCGTGGCGACGTCACGCTGGTGCTGCGTGCAGTTGCCGGTGACGCGGCGGGCACGGATCTTGCCGCGGTCGGAAATGAACTTCCGCAGCATGTTCGTGTCCTTGTAGTCCACGTACTGGGTCTTGTCCTTGCAGAATGCGCAGACCTTCTTCTTAGGCTTGCGCACAGGCGGCTTCGCCATGGTGTTTCTCCTGTGTGATCAAGAAGTGGGGTGCGAGCCCGCCCTAGAAGGGCGGCTCATCCGAGTAGCCGCCGCCAGAGCTTCCGCCCCAGCCGCCTCCATTGCCCCCGCCGCTCTGCGGCTGCTGCTGACCGCCGCCGGCCGGCGCGCTGGTGGCCCACGGGTCGTCGGCGGGTGCTCCGCCGCCGCCCTGCTGGCCACCACCACCGGGGCCGCCGCCCCAGTTTCCGCCGCCCTGCTGGCCGCCGCCGTAGCCGCCCTGGCCACCACGGCCGGTGGTCTTGGTGACCTTGGCTGTGGCGTTCTTGAGACTGGGGCCGACTTCCTCGACGTCCAGCTCGTAGACCGTGCGCTTGACGCCCTCGCGGTCCTCGTAGGACCGCTGCTTCAGCCGGCCCTGCACGACAACGCGCATGCCTCGCTGGAGCGACTCGGCGACGTTCTCCGCCGCCTGACGCCAGACCGAGCAGGTCAGGAAGAGGCTTTCGCCGTCCTTCCACTCATTGGTCTGACGGTCGAAGGTGCGGGGAGTGGACGCGACGCGGAACTTCGCGACCGCCGCACCGGACGGGGTGAAGCGCAGCTCGGGGTCGTCGACGAGATTGCCGACGACCGTGATGACGGTCTCGCCTGCCATGGGTGAACCTCTCGGCGGGGATTGCTTCTGGCTGCTTGCTGCTGCTCGGACCCGATGACCTCTGAGCTAGGAGCTCAGTGGGTCTCGGGACGGAGGACCTTGGTCCGGAGGACCGACTCGTTCAGGTTCATCTGTCGGTCGAGCTCCTTGACGACTGCGGGCTCGGCCTGCAGGTCGATGACCGAGTAGATGCCCTCGGGCTTCTTCTTGATCTCGTAAGAGAGACGACGACGGCCCCAGGTGTCGACCTTCTCGACCTTTCCGTTGCCCTCGCGGACGACGGAGAGGAAGTTCTCGATCAGCGGGGAGACAGCGCGCTCCTCAAGATCGGGGTCGAGGATGACCATCACCTCGTAGTGACGCATGTGGAACCCACCTCCTTTGGACTCAGCGGCCACGGTCGTTCCGTGGCAGGAGGGTCGTGATGCGTAAGCAACGGTATCCGCCGCCACTGACAATCCTGCTCGCCGGGCGAGGGGATCGTTTTCTGGCGTGGGCAGACACCGGCGCAGACCGTACAGACTACTCACAGACCGGCTTCCGGTTGAAATCCGGCCGCCCTCGGACGCAATCTGTACACATCGGGTGTGCGCGGCGCTACGATGCGCCGCCTTCCGGCAAGGCCAGGAGGTGCCAGATGGCACAGGCAATGCGACCGAACTCCGCCACTTCTCTCTTCTCCACGGACGGCAAGCGCCATCCGCTCCAGGACACCCTGGTCGCGGTGACGCTGACGCTGGGCGTGCTCGCCTTCGTCTCGGCTTTCTTCCACGATCTGCATCTGCTCAGTTCATGGGCAGGGCTGGTGGGGATCCTGACGGGCGCGTACGGGCAGTTCATCTCCGTGACGACGCGTGAACGGTTCCTGACCATCATCGGACTCGGCGCCTCGGCGGTCGGGTTCTTCCTCGGAATGGCGCACGGCGGATTGTTCGGTGGAGTCCTCGGATAGCCGGACGCTCCGCCCACAGCCAGACGGGGCGCTCCATCGGCGCAGTAGGCTTCGGCGCGAGAGCCGGAGCCCCTGTATCGATGGGGACACACCTGCCGAGGAGCGCCCCGCATGAGCCTGACCCTGAGGACCATCAGTCGAGAGCAGCATCTGGCGTATATCCAGAGTCTGCCGGCGGCGAGTCACTGCCAGGTCCCGGCATGGGCTGACGTCAAGACGGAGTGGCGTTCGGAGAACCTGGGCTGGTTCGACAAGAACGACCAGTTGGTCGGCGCGGGTCTGGTGCTCTACCGTCAGCTGCCTAAGATCAAGCGGTATCTGGCGTATCTGCCCGAGGGGCCGGTGCTGAACTGGTACGCCCCGAATCTGGACGAGTGGCTGCAGCCGATGCTGGCGCATCTGAAGCATCAGGGCGCCTTCTCGGTGAAGATGGGTCCGCCCGTGGTGATCCGCCGGTGGAACGCGGGTGCGATCAAGTCGGGCATCCAGGATCCGGATGTGAAACGTCTGCGGGATGTCGAGGCGACACATATCGAGCCGCGCGCGTTCGAGGTGTCCGACCGGCTGCGCAAGATGGGCTGGCAGCAGGGGGAGGACGGCGGCGCGGGCTTCGGCGATGTGCAGCCGCGTTATGTCTTCCAGGTGCCGTTGGCGAACCGGTCCCTGGATGATGTCCTCAAGGGCTTCAACCAGTTGTGGCGCCGCAATATCAAGAAGGCCGAGAAGGCCGGCGTCGATGTGGTGCAGGGCGGTTACGAGGATCTCGGTGAGTGGCAGCGGCTGTACGAGATCACGGCTGAGCGGGATCATTTCCGGCCGCGCCCGCTGTCGTACTTCCAGCGCATGTGGACGGTGCTGAACACCGAGGATCCGAACCGTATGCGGCTGTATTTCGCCCGTCACGAGGGTGAGAACGTCGCGGCGGCGACGATGCTGATCGTCGGTGGTCATGTCTGGTACTCGTACGGCGCGTCGGCCAATCACAAGCGTGAGGTCCGGCCGTCGAACGCGATGCAGTGGCGGATGCTGCGTGACGCGTACGCGATGGGGGCGACGGTCTACGACCTGCGCGGGATCTCCGACTCGCTCGACGAGACGGATCACCTCTTCGGTCTGATCCAGTTCAAGGTGGGTACCGGCGGCGAGGCCGTCGAGTACATCGGTGAGTGGGACTTCCCGCTCAACAAGCTGCTGCACAAGGCGCTTGACATCTATATGTCGCGCCGCTGACGGCGGCCGCTCGTTTCTTTCTCCTCCCTTCTTTTCGTCTCCTCCCTCGTCCTTCCCCCTCGTTCATTCATCTCTTCGATTCACCGCAGCCGAGAGAAAGGTTCCGGACCGGCATGGCGCTCTCCCTCTACGTCGACACCGCGCGCTGGCGGGCGCACCAGAAGTCGGTCATCGAGCAGTTCCCGGGGGTTGTCCCGGTCTGCAAGGGCAATGGCTACGGCTTCGGGCATGAGCGTCTCGCGGACGAGACCACGCGCTTCGGCTCCGACATGCTGGCTGTCGGAACCATCTACGAGGCGGCCAGGATCAAGGACTGGTTCAGTGGTGATCTGCTGGTTCTCACGCCGTTCCGGCGGGGTGAGGAGCCGGTGCCGCTGCCCGACCGGGTGGTGCGTTCGGTCTCGTCCGTCGACGGTGTGTTCGCGCTGGTGGGCGCTCGTGTGGTCATCGAGTGCATGAGCTCCATGAAGCGGCATGGCGTGAAGGAGGAGGAGCTCGGCCAGTTGCACGCGGCCATAGAGGACGTGCGGCTGGAGGGCTTCGCCCTGCACCTTCCGCTGGACCGTACGGACGGTTCCGACGCGGTGGAGGAGGTCATCGCGTGGATGGACCGGCTGCGTGCGGCGCGGCTTCCGTTGCACTCGATGTTCGTGAGTCATCTGCGCGCCGCGGAGCTGGCCAGGTTGCAGCAGCAGTTCCCGCAGACCCGTTTCCGGGCTCGTATCGGTACGCGGCTGTGGCTGGGGGATCATGACGCGACCGAGTACCGGGGCTCTGTTCTGGATGTCACTCGCGTCTCCAAGGGAGACCGGTTCGGCTATCGCCAGCAGAAGGTCGCTTCCGATGGCTGGCTGGTGGTTGTCGCCGGAGGGACGTCCCATGGGGTGGGTCTGGAGGCTCCGAAGGCGCTGCACGGCGTGATGCCGCGTGCGAAGGGTGTCGCGCGGGCGGGTCTGGCCACGGTGAACCGCAATCTGTCGCCGTTCGTCTGGGACGGGAAGCAGCGCTGGTTCGCCGAGCCGCCGCATATGCAGGTGTCGATCCTGTTCGTGCCGTCGGACGCGCAGGAGCCCAAGGTCGGGGATGAGCTGGTGGCGCATCTGCGGCACACGACGACGCAGTTCGACCGTCTCGTCGACCGCTGAGCGAGACGTCACAGGAAAGGCCGCGGAGCGTCCCTTGGGGCGCTCCGCGGCCTTTTCCCGACAATGAACCCCGGGGGGTGGCGTCGCGGGCTCGCAGGCCGCTCAGGCGGCTCCTGGAGGCCGTACTCCCCATTCGACCCGGGGCGCCTCCACCGACTGCGCGGCGTGCTGTGTCGGCCGGGCCGCCCCGCCGAGTACGAATCTGTCCTCCGCGCGGTCCAGTACTCCGCCCGACGGGTCGTCGGAGCCGTCGGTGCGCACGCCGTCCTTCTCGGGCATCAGGATGTCCCGTACGACGAGCCCGCACAGGTACAGCGTCCCCAGCAGATGCAGGGCGATGGCGAGCTGGTAGCCCTCGGTGGGCAGTCCCTTGTGGGCGTCGCCGCTCGTCGTATAGGCGAGGTACATCCAGATGCCGAGGAAGTACATGACCTCGCAGGCCTGCCAGATGAGGAAGTCGCGCCAGCGCGGCCGGGCGAGGGCCGCCAGCGGGACGAGCCACAGGACGTACTGCGGTGAGTAGACCTTGTTGGTGAGGATGAAGGCGGCGACGACGAGGAAGGCGAGCTGGGCGAAGCGCGGCCGGCGCGGGGCTGTGAGGGCGAGCGTCGCGATGCCCGCGCACGCCAGGAGCATCAGCAGCATCGCGTAGTTGTTGACGGTGCCGACGTCCAGGGACTTGCCCGTGCGCTGGGTGATGATCAGCCAGAAGGAGCCGAAGTCGACCTGGCGCTCCTGACTGAAGGTGTAGAACTTCTTCCATCCTTCGGGGGCGAGCAGCATGACCGGCAGATTCACCGCCAGCCACGCGGCGGCCGCGCCGAGGACCGCCGTTCCGTACTCGCGGAATCTCCCGGCCCGCCAGCACAGCAGGAGGAGTGGCCCCAGGAGGAGCACGGGGTAGAGCTTGGCGGCGGTGGCGAGCCCGATGAGAATGCCGAAGGCCAGGGCGCGGCCCCGTGACCACATCAGCATCGCGGCGGCGGTGAGCGCCACGGCCAGCAGGTCCCAGTTGATGGTGGCGGTGAGCGCGAAGGCGGGCGCGAGGGCGACCAGCAGGGCGTCCCAGGGGCGGCGGCGGTGGGTGCGGGCGACGCAGACCGCGATGACCGCGGCGCAGATCATCAGCATTCCCGCGTTGACCATCCAGTACATCTGCTCGCGGTACTGCAGGGAGCCGCCCGGTGTGAGCCAGGAGGCGACCTCCATGAAGAGGCCTGTCAGTACGGGGTACTCCAGGTACTCCATGTCGCCGTTGAGCCGGTCGAAGTACGGCACCAGGTTGTCGGAGAAGCCTCGCCCCAGGAAGAGGTGCGGGATGTCCGAGTAGCAGGCGTGGGTGTACTGCGAGCTGGCGCCGCGGAACCAGGCCCAGTCGTAACAGGGCATCTTCTGCGCCATGCCCAGCGCAAACATGCCGAGCGCCACGAGTGCGACGACGCGTACGGGGGTGAGCCTGCTGCTGCCGGACCAGGCCCAGCGCCCGACCGGACCGCCGATCAGCTCGCTGCCGGCCGCGGCGATCTCGTCACGGCGCGTGGGCGGCACGTCCGGCCGGTCCTGCTCCACGGTTGTCTCTTCTGCGCTGGGCATGGCCCCATCCTGCCGTACGCCGTCCGGAACACGGCGAGGGCCGCCGCGCCGTACACGTACGCGAGTCGGTACGTGCTGGTGCGGCGGCCCTCGTGGCGGGTTCTCTGGGGGCGGTCGGCCTCCCGGGTCCGCGGCGGTCAGCCTCCGGGGCCTCCGAAGATGCCTCCGTTGTTGTCGTCGCTCTCGCCGGGGGAGGGGGGCGGCGAGTTGGTTTCTCCGCCTGACCCGCCATTGCCGCCTGGTCCGCCGTTGCCGCCGGGCCCGCCGTCGGTGCAGCCGAACGGAAGGTCGCAGGACTCCGAGGAGGACGGCGTGTCGGACGGCGTCTCGGACGGGGTCTCGCTCGGCGTCTCGGACGGGGTCTCGCTCGGCGTCTCGGACGGGGTCTCGCTCGGCGTCGGGGACGGGGACGTGCCTCCGCCGTACCAGGACTCACCGATGGGCTCGGGCTCGGGGAACTTCACAGGGGGCTGCCCCTTGAGCGCCTCCACCATGTAGTCGTGCCAGATCTCCGAGGGGAACGAGGCACCGTGGATCTTTGCCTGGTCACCCGTGCCGAACATCTTCAGGAACTCGCGGTTCTTGTTCGTCGCGTCGTCGTCCATCCGGTACATGTCGATGGCGGTCGACAGCTGCGGGGTGTAGCCCACGAACCAGGCCGACTTGTTCCCGTCGGTGGTGCCGGTCTTGCCGGCCACCTCGCGTCCCGGGAGCTGGGCGTTCGTACCGGTGCCCTTCTCCACGACGGTCTTCAGCACGTCCGTGACGTTGTCCGCGACGGGCTGGTCGAACACCCGCTTCTCCTTGTCCTCGTGCTTGTAGACGGTCTCGCCGCTCTTGAGCACCTTGGTGACGGAGAAGGGGTCGCGCTGCTTGCCGCTGGCGGCGAACGTGCCGTAGGCGCCGGCCATGCGGATGGCGCTGGGGTCGGAGATGCCGATCGAGAAGGACGGCACGTTCGACTGGGAGAGAGAGCTGTTCAGCAGCCCGGCGTCAATGGCGGCGTCACGCACCTGCGGGATGCCCACATCCATGCCCAGCTGGACGAACGGCGAGTTGGCCGACTCCTGCATGGCGTAGCGCAGGTCGATGGGTCCGTAGGACTTGTCGCCATCGTTGACCTGCAGCCACTCCTTGTCTTCCTCGTTCGTCCAGATCGAACCGTCATAGTTCTTGATCTTGAGCTTGTTGTCGCCGTTGTAGATGGTCTTGTCGGGCGAGATGGGTGTACGAGTGCCGTCGGCCGGATCGCGTACGCCGTCCCGCATCGCCGCGGCCAGGACGAACGGCTTGAAGGTCGATCCGACCTGTGCGCCGGTCTGGTCGGCGTTGTTGGTGAAGTGCTTGGTGGCGTCCTGGCCGCCGTAGATGGCGACGATCTTGCCGGTCTCGGGCTCGACGGAGGCGCCACCGAACTGGACGTGTGTGTCGGTCTTTGGGCGCTTCTTGGGGTCGATGTTGGCGTCGTAGACCTTCTTGACGGCCTTGTTCAGCTGCTCGACCTTCTTCTTGTTGAAGGTCGTGTGGATCTCGAAGCCGCCCCTGGAGAGATCGTCCGCCGTGTAGCCCTCGGTGTTGTTGTTGACGAAGTACGCCTTGGCGAGGTCGACCAGATAACCGATCTGTCCGCCCTGCTGGGTGTTCTTCTTGACTCCGTCCGGCGTCGGGAACTTGGTGTACTTGGCCCGCTCGGACTGCTCGAGGTGGCCGTCCTTCACCATCTCGTCGAGGATCCAGGACCAGCGCTTGGTAGCCCGCTCCGTGTTCGCCTCGGAGGTCGCCCTCGGGTCGATGGAGGTCTGGCCGGCCGGGTCGTAGTACGTCGCGCCCTTGAGGAGCGTGGCCAGGAGCGCGCACTCGCTGGCGTTCAGGTCTACGGCGTCCTTGCCGTAGTAGGTGCGGGCGGCGGCCTGGATACCGAAGGCGCCTCGCCCGTAGTAGGAGGTGTTGAGATAACCCTCCATGATCTCGGGCTTCTTCATCTTCGTGCCGACCTTCATGGAGATGAAGAGCTCTTTGAACTTGCGGCTCAGGGTCTGGCTCTGGTCGCCCAGCCGGGCGTTCTTGACGTACTGCTGGGTGATGGTGGAGCCACCCTGGGTGTTGCCGCCCTTGGCCATGTTGACCAGCGCCCGGCCGATCCCCATCGGGTCGACGCCCGAGTCGTCGTAGAACGACTTGTTCTCGGCGGAGACGACCGCCTTCTGCATCGCGTCCGGGATCTGGCTGATCCCGACGATCTGCCGGTTGACCTCGCCACCGGTGGCGATCATCTGGCTGCCGTCGTCCCAGTAGTAGACGTTGTTCTCCGCCTTGGACGCCTCTTGGACATTGGGGACACCGACCACGGCGTACGCGATGGTCCCGGCGGCCAGGATGGAGCCGACGAAGGCGATGCCGAGTCCGGTGGTCTGCTTCCAGGACGGCACCCAGCGCCGCCAGCCGTACTTGCCCTGGCGCGGGTAGTCGATCAGCCGCTTCTTGTACGGCTCACCGCGGCCGGATC
This sequence comes from Streptomyces sp. NPDC039430, assembly GCF_055639435.1. Lineage (NCBI taxonomy): Bacteria > Bacillati > Actinomycetota > Actinomycetes > Kitasatosporales > Streptomycetaceae > Streptomyces > Streptomyces sp. NPDC039430. Next base: position 385,099 of record NZ_JBVKAK010000009.1, read on the forward strand.
CGCCACGTCGGGCGCCTCCGTCGTCCCCCCCACGTCTGCGGCCACCGCGCTGGGCGGCTCGTCTGGCCGCGGCGCGGCCGCCGTAGGGCTGCTCCTCCTCGTACGAGTCGGAGGGTGAGGCCGAAACGGCTTCTCGTGACGGGGCCGCGCGGCGGCCGGACGCCTGCTGGGCTGCACGCCTGGCCGCGGCACGACCGCCCCCCTGCGACTGCGGCGGTTTGCGACGGTGCTCGCTCATCGAACGACTACTCCTCGGGCAGGCGCGGGCGCCTGGAAGCGGCAGTTGAGTTCCGGTCCCCCGAAATGAATACGGACCGGCCCGGCATGGGGCTCATCCGATATGCATCCGGTAAGCCGACAGTCTTGACGCTTACCGACGTCAATCGGTTCCCGGTGGTCTGCATGCCGCACAGACTACGCACGGTCAAAACCCCCCGAGAGCTGAAGTTCACCCTAAATCAGGCAAGTTGCTTCCTGAGAATTGGTGATGTGACGCCGTTCACCATGACCCCTCTTGTCGCGACCTCCACTCCGTTCTATCGTCGGGATGTATCGAGTCGATACATCAGTACGGCATAAAAGTCCGGACAGCGCCGGACAGCGAAGGAGGCGACGGGTGAGCAGACGCTCGGGCATCCTTGAGTTCGCTGTCCTCGGTCTGCTCCGCGAGTCCCCCATGCACGGCTATGAGCTGCGGAAACGGCTCAATACATCGCTGGGGATCTTCCGCGCCTTCAGTTACGGAACGCTCTATCCCTGCCTCAAGACGCTGGTCGGCAACGGCTGGTTGATCGAGGAGCCGGGGAGCGCTCCGGAGGACGCGCTCGCCGCTTCGCTGGCGGGGCGCCGCGCCAAGATCGTCTATCGGCTGACGGCTGAAGGTAAGGAGCACTTCGAGGAGCTGCTGTCCCACACCGGTCCCGACGCCTGGGAGGACGAGCACTTCGCTGCTCGGTTCGCCTTCTTCGGGCAGACGGAGCGCGAAGTGCGGATGCGGGTGCTGGAGGGCCGCCGCAGCAGGCTGGAGGAGCGTCTGGAGAAGATGCGCGCCTCCCTGGCCCGTACCCGCGAGCGCCTCGACGACTACACGCTGGAGCTGCAGCGGCACGGCATGGAGTCCGTGGAGCGCGAGGTGCGCTGGCTGAACGAGCTCATCGAAAGCGAGCGGGCGGGACGGGATCAGAGACGGTCCGGTCCCGGGAGTCCCGCCGAGCAGGAAGGCACATCGGGAGAAGCGGACGGCCTGCCCCGGCACCGGGATGTCGCGTCTTCCGGGGGCACGCCCCCGGGACATCCCGGCCCGCCGGATCCGTCCGCGGACACCACCAAGTGAGGTCCTGCATCTCCGCAGGGTTTCATCACGAACACTGACATCACACAGGGAGCAACCGGAATGGGTTCGGTACGCGTAGCCATCGTCGGCGTGGGCAACTGCGCCGCCTCACTGGTGCAGGGCGTCGAGTACTACAAGGACGCCGACCCGGCGGGCAAGGTACCGGGGCTGATGCATGTCCAGTTCGGCGAGTACCACGTGCGGGACATCGAGTTCGTGGCCGCCTTCGACGTTGACGCGAAGAAGGTCGGCCTCGACCTCGCGGACGCCATCGGCGCCAGCGAGAACAACACCATCAAGATCTGCGACGTGCCGTCCTCGGGCGTCACCGTCCAGCGCGGCCACACCCTCGACGGTCTGGGCAAGTACTACCGCCAGACGATCGAGGAGTCACCCGAGGCGCCGGCGGACATCGTCCAGATCCTCAAGGACAAGCAGGTCGACGTCCTGGTCTGCTACCTGCCCGTGGGTTCCGACGACGCCGCGAAGTACTACGCGCAGTGCGCCATCGACGCCAAGGTCGCCTTCGTCAACGCCCTCCCGGTCTTCATCGCCGGCACGAAGGAGTGGGCGGACAAGTTCACCGAGGCCGGTGTCCCGATCGTCGGTGACGACATCAAGTCGCAGGTCGGCGCGACGATCACGCACCGCGTCATGGCGAAGCTCTTCGAGGACCGGGGCGTTGTCCTGGACCGCACGATGCAGCTGAACGTCGGCGGGAACATGGACTTCAAGAACATGCTGGAGCGTGAGCGCCTGGAGTCCAAGAAGATCTCGAAGACGCAGGCCGTCACCTCCCAGATCCCCGACCGTGATCTGGGTGCCGACAACGTCCACATCGGCCCGTCGGACTATGTCGCCTGGCTCGACGACCGCAAGTGGGCGTACGTCCGCCTTGAGGGCCGCGCCTTCGGTGACGTCCCGCTGAACCTGGAGTACAAGCTGGAGGTCTGGGACTCCCCGAACTCCGCGGGTGTCATCATCGACGCCGTCCGCGCCGCGAAGATCGCCAAGGACCGCGGCATCGGCGGCCCGATCCTCTCCGCGTCCTCGTACTTCATGAAGTCGCCGCCGGTCCAGTACTTCGACGACCAGGCCCGCGAGAACGTCGAGAAGTTCATCGCCGGCGAGGTCGAGCGCTAGAGCGCGGCCTCCCCGCCACCACGAGAAGGGTCGCCGGACCAGCGGTCCGGCGACCCTTCTCGTATGTGCCGGAGCCCGGTGTGTGACGCTGGCTCACATGCCTGTCGTGCGTGATCTGCGTGTGCTCCTGCGCCTCGGAAACTTCCGCCGACTGCTGGCGGTCCGGCTGCTCTCCCAGGCGGCCGACGGCGTCTTCCAGGTGGCGCTCGCCACCTATGTCGTCTTCTCCCCGGAGAAACAGACCTCGCCCGGCGCGATCGCCTCCGCGATGGCCGTCCTCCTGCTGCCGTATTCACTGGTCGGCCCGTTCGCCGGGGTGCTGCTGGACCGCTGGCAGCGCCGCCAGGTCTTTCTGTACGGGAATCTGCTGCGGGCTCTCCTCGCGGGCTGTACGGCGGTACTGATCGTCGCGTCCGTGCCCGACTGGCTCTTCTACCTCGCGGCGCTGTCCGTGACCGCCGTCAATCGGTTCGTTCTCGCCGGGCTCTCGGCCGCGCTGCCGCATGTGGTCGACGATGAGCGGCTCGTCCTCGCGAACTCTCTCTCCCCGACCGCCGGAACGCTCGCCGCGACCATGGGCGGCGGACTCGCCTTCGTCGTACGACTGACGATCGCCGACTCCGACGCCGCCGTGGTACTGCTGGGCGCCATGCTCTATCTCTGCGGGGCGCTCACCTCACTCCTGCTGGCGCGCGAGCTGCTGGGGCCCGGCGAGCCGTCACGGGACCGGCCGCGGCTGAGGACCGCCCTGTCCTCCAGTGCGCGCGGACTGGCGGACGGAGTGCGGCATCTCGCGGAGCGGCGGGCCGCGGCCGGCGCGCTGGCCGCCATGACGGTGATGCGCTTCTGCTACGGGGCGCTGACGGTGATGGTGCTGATGCTCTGCAGATACGCCTGGACGGAGCGGGAGGCCGACGGGCTCGCGCTGCTCGGACTGGCCGTCGCCATCTCCGGAGCGGGGTTCTTCGCCGCCGCGGTCCTCACGCCCTGGGCGGTGGGACGACTGGGCGCCTTCGGGTGGATGGCACTGTGCGCGGGAGCGGCGGCCGTACTGGAGCCGGCCTTGGGGCTGACCTTCGCACCCACGCCCGTCCTGGCCGCCGCCTTCGTCCTCGGCCTGATCACCCAGGGGGCGAAGATCGCCACGGACACAGTGGTGCAGACAGCGGTGGACGACGACTTCCGCGGCCGGGTCTTCTCCCTCTACGACGTCCTCTTCAATGTCGCCTTCGTCGGCGCGGCGGGGGTGGCCGCGCTGATGCTGCCGCAGGATGGCCGCTCCGTACCGCTTGTGGCAACGGTGGCCGTGCTCTATCTCGTCGTGGCCGCGACCCTGACGTACAGAGCACGGGGGCGATGTTTCACGTGAAACATCGCCCCCGGAGCATCACGCGCGGGTCATGTTTCACGTGAAACATGACCCGCGCCGGTTCAGTTCTGCGTGGCCCACCACTCCTTGAGGGCGGCGACGGCCGTGTCGTGCTCCATGGGGCCGTTCTCCAGCCGCAGCTCCAGGAGGAACGTGTACGCGGCGCCGATCACCGGTCCGGGGCCGACACCCAGGGTCTCCATGATCTGGTTGCCGTCCAGATCGGGCCTGATGGCGTCCAGCTCCTCCTTCTCCTGAAGCTGGACGATGCGCTCCTCCAGGCCGTCATAGGCGCGGGAGAGAGTGTTCGCCTTGCGCTTGTTACGCGTGGTGCAGTCCGACCGGGTCAGTTTGTGGAGCCGGTCGAGCAGGGGCCCGGCATCGCGTACGTAGCGTCGCACCGCCGAGTCGGTCCACTCGCCCGTTCCGTAGCCGTGGAAGCGCAGGTGCAGCTCCACCAGCCGGGAGACATCCCTCACCATCTCGTTGGAGTACTTGAGCGCGGTCATCCGCTTCTTGGTCAGCTTCGCGCCCACCACCTCGTGGTGGTGGAAGGAGACCCTGCCGTCCTTCTCGAAGCGGCGCGTCCGCGGCTTGCCGATATCGTGCAGCAGCGCGGCCAGCCGCAGCACCAGGTCCGGCCCGTTCTCCTCAAGGTCGATGGCCTGCTCCAGGACGGTCAGCGAGTGCTCATAGACGTCCTTGTGCCGGTGGTGCTCGTCGCTCTCCAGGCGCAGCGCCGGCAGCTCGGGCAGCACGCGGTCGGCGAGCCCGGTGTCGACGAGCAGCGCCAGACCCTTGCGCGGGTGACCGGAGAGGATCAGCTTGTTCAGCTCGTCCCGTACACGTTCGGCCGAGACGATCTCGATACGGCCGGACATGTCCTTCATGGCCTCGACCACTTCCGGGGCCACCTCGAAGTCCAGCTGCGCGGCGAACCGTGCGGCCCGCAGCATCCGCAGAGGATCGTCGGAGAAGGACTCCTGGGGGGTGCCGGGGGTCCGCAGCACCTGGGCGGAGAGATCTTCCAGCCCGCCGTGGGGATCGATGAACTCCTTCTGCGGCAGCGCGACGGCCATCGCGTTCACCGTGAAGTCCCGGCGCACGAGGTCTTGCTCGATGGAGTCGCCGTACGACACCTCGGGTTTGCGTGATGTCCGGTCGTAGGCCTCCGAGCGGTAGGTCGTGACCTCGATCTGGAAGCGCTGATCCACGTCTCCGACACGGGCATCCTTCTGGACACCGACCGTGCCGAAGGCGATCCCCACTTCCCACACCGAATCCGCCCAAGGCCTGACGATCTTCAGAACGTCCTCGGGCCGGGCATCGGTCGTGAAGTCCAGGTCGTTGCCGAGCCGGCCGAGAAGGGCGTCCCTGACCGAGCCGCCGACGAGGGCGAGGGTGAATCCGGCATCCTGGAACCGGCGGGCGAGGTCGTCGGCGACGGGGGACACCCGCAGCAGTTCGCTGACCGCGCGGCGCTGCACCTGACTGAGGGCACGGGGATTGTCTTCATTGGCTTTCGGCACAACAGAAAAGGGTACGTGCCGCGGCCCCCGCGGGCGCTCCCGTTTCGGCCCGCCCAGCCTCGATGCGGAGGTTTCCGGTGGCTCATGAGATTCTTCCGATCATGTGGAGCAGTCCCCAGCACTTCGCCACAGCGCACATCGTTACCATGCGTGGACGCGACAATTGACAACCACCAACGGCAACCGACGATGACGAGGGACGGGCGAGCGCGTGGCGGAGGCGGCAGACTTCCAGGGGATGGGTCATTCTCCTGCCCGCCGGTGGTTGCGGCGCACAGCCTCCGTGCTCGCCGGGGCGCCGCTCCTGGCAGGTCTGCTGGCCGGGACGGCAGCGCCCGCGGCCCAAGCCGCTCCGACGGCCACCGGCTCCCGTGCGGTCCATGTGTCGATCGACACACTGGCCCCCAGCGCGCCGGTGAAGGGCGACACGCTCACCGTCTCGGGGACGGTGACCAACGAGGGCAAGAACGCCATCAGCGACGCCCAGGTCGATCTGCGCGTCGGCCCGCGGATGTACGGCAGGACGGCCATCGATGACGCCGCCGAGCGCACCGGGACCTCGGGCGATGTGGCTCCGATCGGCGGCAAGTACAAAGTCACCATTCCGAAGCTCGACGTCGGCATCTCCCAGGATTTCTCGCTCTCGGTACCGGTCAGCAAGCTCGGGCTCGGCCAGGACGGCGTCTATCAGCTCGGTGTCTCATTGACCGGCAAGACCTCGTCCGCGCCGTACGACCAGGTGCTGGGCATCCAGCGCACGTTCCTGCCCTGGCAGCCGGACGCGACGGAGGAGAAGACACAGCTCAGCGTCCTCTGGCCGCTGATCTCGTCGACGCGCCTGTCCGCGGAGACCGGCTCGGACGATCAGCAGACCCCCGTCTTCGAGAACGACGACCTGGCCGCGGAGCTGGCCCCCGGCGAGCGGCTTGAGCAGATGGTCTCCCTCGGCAGTCAGCTTCCCGTCACCTGGGTGATCGACCCCGATCTGCTCGCCACGGCCGACGCCATGACCAAGAACTACCAGGTCAGAAGCGGGGACACGACGGTCCCCGGCAAGAACCAGGCCGTGGCCACCAAGTGGCTCGACTCCTTGGAGAAGGCGGTGAAGGGCGGCAAGGTGGTCGCACTGCCGTTCGCCGATCCGGACCTGGCGTCGCTGGCTCACCGCGGCAAGGACGTCTCCGGAGCGCTCAGTCATCTGCAGCCCGCCACGGATGTGGCCGGGAAGACCGTGGAGACCATCCTCCATGTGAAGCCGTCCGTCGACTTCGCCTGGCCCGTGGACGGTGCGATCGATCCCTCGATCGTCGATGTCGCGACCTCGGCGGGTGCCCACGAGATCATCACCCGCAGCGACAGCCTCCAGGACAACCTGCCGTACACCCCCACCGCGGCACGGCCGATCGGCGGAGGCACGACAGCCGTCGTCGCCGACACCCGGCTCTCCACGGCCTTCCAGGGGGATATGTCGACGGCCGGCGCGTCCACCCTCGCCGTCCAGAGGTTCCTCGCCCAGTCGCTGGCCGTGACGCTGCAGAACCCGGAGAACGAGCGCAGTATCGTCGTCGCTCCCCAGCGGATGCCGAGCGCCGCCCAGGCACAGTCGATGGCGCGCGCGCTACGGGGCCTGGACTCCGAGCGCTGGACCGAGCCGTCCGATCTGATCGCGGCGGCAGCGGCCACCCCCGACGCGGACGCCACCACCAAGGTGCCCGGCTCCTCGCGTTACCCGAAGAAGCTGCGGGACCAGGAGCTGTCGACCGAGGTCTTCCTGGACATCAAGGAGACGCAGGAGCGACTCGACAACTTCAAGGCCATCCTCAGCGCTCCGGACCGGGTGGCCGCGCCCTTCGGCAACGCGATCGGCCGGGCGATGTCGACCTCGTGGCGCGGGGAGCCGGAAGAGGCCGAGCAGTACCGCAACACAGTGGACGACTATCTGGTGGGCCTCACCACCGAGGTGCAGCTCATCCCGAAGTCCGTGCTGACCCTGTCGGGACGCAGTGCGACGATCCCCGTGACCGTCCAGAACCAGCTGTTGCAGGGCGTCCAGAATCTGGTGCTGCGCCTGCAATCCGACAACCCGACGCGGCTCAAACTGGACGGTGACCGAGCGGTCGCGGAGCGGCCGATCAAGATCGACGGCGGGCACAGCCAGTCGGTCAAGTTCACCGGGGCCGGCAACGCCAACGGGCCGGTGCAGGTGACCGCCCAGCTCTACACGGTGGACGGCACGCCGTACGGCAGCCCGATGACGTTCCAGGTCAAGGTCTCCGAGATCACCCCCACCGTGATGCTCGTCATCGCCGGCGGTGTGCTGCTTCTCGTCCTCGCAGGGGTCAAGATGTACAGCCAGCGCAAGCGCGCGGTGGCCCGTAAGGCGGCCGCCGAGGACACGGACAGCGGCGACGACAGCGCGGACGGCACCGACGCGGACGGGACGGCGCGGGACACGCGGAGCACGGACGGCGCGCGGGCCCCTGAGGACACAGATCCCGGGCAGCCGAGTGACCCGACACCGGACACCGGTCCGGAAAGCGCGGACGCGTCGGGCGCGGGTGAGAAAGTGGACCGTTGAGCGATGTCGTGGCCGGTCGGCCGGGGACGATGAGGTGGGGTAACCATGAACGCGCCGTACGACGGTGACCGTGGGCAGGGCGCGGGTGGCGACCCGGCGGGCCGGATTCCGCCCACTCCGCCGTCTGCCCAGGATCCCTATGTCCAGGATGCCTACAGCCGGGACCCCTACTGGTCACAGGACCTCTCCGCACAGGATCCGGTGACGGAGGCGCTGTACGACCGCGCCTCACATCCGCCGCCGCCTCCCGGCACCTATCCGGAGGCCCACCAGCTCTACCAGCAGCCGCCCACCCCGCAGAACGCGCCCGATCCCCGGGTCTGGGCCCAGACCCCGCCGCCCGAGCCCTCCGGCCCGACGCGCCATCTCCCGTACGGGGACGACCCGAGGACCACCCAGTTCACCGGTCTCGACGACCTGGTCTCCCGGGCCGGTGACGAGGACTCCCATCCGGACGCGTTCGCTCACCTCTACCGCGACCAGCAGGGCACGGGCCAGGTACTGACCGCGCCGGAGCCCGAGGCAGCGCCCGCGCCGCCGCCCCCCAAGAAGTCGGGAGGCAAGGCCGCCGGTCTGCTCAAGTCCAGCGCCCTGATGGCCGCGGGCACGCTGGTCTCCCGGCTCACCGGCTTCGTACGCAGCCTGGTGATCACCGCCGCACTGGGCGCGGCCCTGCTCGGTGACTCCTTCACCGTCGCGTACACACTGCCGACGATGATCTACATCCTCACCGTCGGAGGCGGCCTCAACTCCGTGTTCGTCCCGCAGCTCGTGCGGGCGATGAAGAACGACGACGACGGTGGCGTGGCCTATGCCAACCGGCTGCTGACCCTCGTCATGGTGGCACTCGGCGCGATCGTGGCCCTCGCCGTGTTCGGGGCGCCATGGCTGGTGCGTCTGATGTCCGACCCGATCGCCAGTGACGCGTCCGCGAACAACGTCGCCGTCACCTTCGCCCGCTACTGCCTGCCCACGATCTTCTTCATGGGTGTGCATGTGGTGATGGGCCAGATCCTCAACGCGCGCGGGAAGTTCGGCGCGATGATGTGGACTCCGGTCCTCAACAACATCGTCATGATCACCACGTTCGGTCTGTTCATCTGGGTGTACGGCACCGCAGCCGACTCGGGTATGACCGTGAAGACGATCCCGGCGGACGGTGTGCGGCTGCTGGGCATCGGTACGCTGCTCGGTCTGGTCGTCCAGGCGCTCGCGATGATCCCCTACCTCCGGGAGACCGGTTTCCGGTTCCGCCCGCGCTTCGACTGGAAGGGCCACGGCCTCGGCAAGACGGTCAAGCTGGCCAAGTGGACGGTTCTGTTCGTCCTCGCCAACCAGGCCGGGGTCCTGGTCGTCACCCAGCTCGCCACCGCCGCCGGCGTCGCCTCCGGCAAGGACGGCACGGGCATCCTCGCCTACAGCAACGCCCAGCTGATCTGGGGCATGCCGCAGGCCATCATCACCGTCTCCGTGATGGCCGCCCTGCTGCCCAGGATCTCCCGCGCCGCCCACGACGGCGACCCCGGGGCCGTACGCGACGACATCTCCCAGGGACTGCGCAACTCGGCGGTCGCCATCGTGCCGATCGCCTTCGGGTTCCTCGCGCTGGGTGTCCCGCTGTCGATCCTGATGTTCTCGTCCAGCGGCCTGGAATCGGCGCGCTCCATGGGCTTCATCCTGATGGCGTTCGCCCTCGGACTCATCCCGTACTCCGTGCAGTACGTCGTCCTGCGCGGCTTCTATGCCTACGAGGACACCCGGACGCCCTTCTACAACACGGTCATCGTCGCCGCGGTCAACGCCGCCGCCTCCGGCGTCTCGTATGTGGTTCTGCCCTCACGCTGGGCCGTGGTCGGCATGGCCGCCTCCTACGGGCTCGCCTACGCGGTCGGGGTCGGTGTCGCCTGGCGCAGGCTGCGGAACCGGCTGGGCGGCGATCTGGACGGTGGCCGCGTCCTGCGTACGTACGCCCGGCTCTGCCTGGCGGCCGTCCCCGGGGCCCTCGCGGCCGGTGCGATCGCCTACGCCGTCCTGAACGCTCTGGGCAGCAGCGCCCTCAGCTCGCTGGCGGCACTGCTCGGCGGCGGTCTCGCCCTGCTGGCCCTCTTCTTCGTCGCGGCGAAGAAGATGCGGATCGAAGAGATGAACGCCATGGTCGGCATGGTGCGCGGACGCCTCGGACGGTAAACGCGGCGGCGTCCAGCACAACCATCACCGGCTGCCGCGTGTCGTGCATAGCGTCCAACTGTGGGCACAATTGGCTTGGCTGTTGGATAGTGCGCAACGGATGGGGAGGCAGGAGCGACGGTGGCGGAACGTAGCACGGCTGCCGTCGACGTGGCCGACAACAGCGGTGATGAGCCGCTGGCCGCCAAGGCGGGCAAGGCCACGACCGACGGGTTGGCGGAAGCCCGGGACGAGGCGGAGAAGTCCGCCTCGGACACGGGCAGCGAACGGCAGAACACCGAGCCGGGCATCTCTGCGCCCGAGCTGCACAGCGGCCATAAACTCGCCAGACGCTACCGTCTGGAGGAGTGCGTCACCCGTCTGGACGGTTTCAGCAGCTGGCGGGCGGTCGACGAGAAGCTCCGCCGCGCCGTCGGCGTGCATCTCCTCCCGGCCGACCATCCGCGGGCCCGTTCCGTACTGGCGGCGGCCCGGTCCTCCGCCCTGCTCGGCGACCCCCGCTTCGTGCAGGTCCTGGACGCCGTCGAGGAGAACGACCTCGTCTATGTCGTTCACGAGTGGCTGCCCGACGCCATCGAGCTGACCGCGCTCCTCGCCGCGGGGCCGCTGGAGGCCCACGAGGCGTACCAGCTCGTCAGCCAGGTCTCCCAGGCCATGGCGGCGGCCCACCGTGAGGGCCTCGCCCATCTGCGGCTGACTCCCGGGGCGGTGCTGCGTACGTCCACCGGGCAGTACCGCATCCGCGGCCTCGCCGTGAACGCCGCTCTGCGCGGGATCAGCGCGGACCGGCCGCAGCGCACCGACACGGAGGCGATCGGCGCGCTCCTCTACGCGGCGCTGACCCAGCGCTGGCCCTACGAAGCCGACGCGTACGGACTCTCGGGCCTTCCCAAGGGCGTCGGGCTCATCGCCCCCGACCAGGTCCGTGCCGGGATCCACCGCGGTCTCTCCGAGCTCGCCATGCGCGCCCTGGTCAATGACGGCGCCACCGCCTCCCGGCAGGAACCGCCGTGCACGACCCCCGACGAGCTGGCCGCGGCCGTCGCGGAGATGCCTCGCATCAGGCCGCCCGAGCCCACGTTCACGGCTCCGCCGGAGTACCAGCGCACCACCTACCAGCAGGGCACCTACGGACGCTCACAGCCGGGCCTCGGCACCCCGCCCCTGCCGCCGGTGACACCCCCGCCGCCCCCGCTCCAGAGCCGTACCGGCAAGGCGCTCAAGTGGACCGTCGCCGCGCTCCTCATCGCCGCGCTGGGGCTCGGCAGCTGGCAGGTCGCCGACCGCCTCCTCGACCAGGGCAGCGAGAACGACCCCACGCCCACCCAGCCGGCCACCGGCGACGACAAGGCGGCCAATCCCCCCAAGCCGCTGCGGATCGCCGATGCGGCGGAGTTCATGCCCAGCGGGTCCGGGATAAAGCCGGCCCTTGTGCCGAACGCCATCGACGGCAAGCCCGGAACAGCGTGGATCACGCTCCAGTATCAGAACTACCCGAACTTCGGGAATCTGCCGGACCGCAAGCAAGGCAGCGGAATCATCGTCGATCTGGGCAGTGTGCGGAACGTGTCCGGTATCGACATCGACATGTATCGCAGCGGCCAGAAGGCCGAGGTACTCGCGGCGGACGCGGACGCGTCGGACCCGTCGGCGCTCGCGGACTTCTCTCAGCGCCTCACGAAGCTGGAGACAGTGGGCGGAACTCTCAAGACCACTCTCGACAAGCCCGTGCGAACCCGGTACGTATTGATCCACATCACCGAACTGCCCACGGACAGGTCTGCCGACCGCTTCCGCGGGGGAATCTCCGAGATCACGTTCACCGGCTGAGGGATCAGGGGAGGGGGGCTCACTGTTGGACGATGCCGCACTCGGCGACTCAAGCGACCAGGACCTGCTGAGCGCTCATGTCGCGGGCCACCCTCATGCCTTCGGCGAGCTGGTACGCCGCCACCGGGACCGGCTCTGGGCGGTAGCCCTGCGGACGCTGGGCGACAGGGAGGAAGCCGCCGACGCGGTCCAGGACGCACTGGTCTCCGCTTTCCGGGCGGCCCACACCTTCCGCGGGCAGTCCGCCGTGACCACCTGGCTGCACCGCATCACCGTCAACGCCTGTCTCGACCGGGCTCGCAAGGCCGCCTCACGCAGGACCTCCCCCGTGGACGACACCGAGCGGCTGGAGCAGCTGCTTGAGCCCCACGAGTCGGCGGAGGCCCCCGCGGAGCGCCAGGATCTCCACCGTGAGCTGCTGGCGGCGCTGGCCAAACTCCCCGTCGACCAGCGGGCGGCCCTGGTACTCGTCGACATGCAGGGCTACCCAGTGGCAGAGGCCGCCGCGGTGCTGGGTGTGCCCACCGGAACGGTGAAGAGCCGCTGCGCACGCGGTCGGGCCAGACTGCTGCCCATGCTCACGCATCTACGCGGGGCCACCAGGGATAACAGCGGTCTCGTCCGGGGAAGGAACCGGACGCCGGGGGCATCCGTCCCACCGGCAGCGGAACCAACAGACTCAGGACCGAGTGATCCTGCTGGAGTGAAGGGCGGAGGTGGGCGCGCGTGACATCTACGACCGACACGGCTCAGCACCCGGATGTCTCGGAGATCTCCGACCTCGCGGAGGGACTGCTCTCGCCGTCCCGCAGCGCCGCTGTACGAAGCCATCTCGACGGCTGCGCTCTGTGCGCGGATGTCCATGACTCACTCGAAGAGATCCGGGGACTGCTGGGCACGCTGCCCGGACCACCTCGGATGCCGGCCGATGTCGCCGAACGTATCGATGCCGCTCTGGCGGCGGAAGCGCTCCTGAACGCCACTGCCCCTGATGAGACCGTGGATGTTTCACGTGAAACATCGCCGTCGCCCCGGACCTCCTCGCCCCCCACGCCCGCGACGCCGTCCGTTGCCACCCCGACCGGACCGCCGGCCCCCGCGGAGTCCCCCTCGGCGGACTCAGGACGAACGGACCGGCCCGCCAGCCGTCCGAGGGCGGCCACCGGTCCCGGCCGCGGTGGGCACCTGCGCCGGCGCCGCCGCAACGCCGTCCTGGGGGCCGTCTTCGGCACGGCGGCCGTGGGTGTCAGCGTCCTTCTGATCCAGTCGCTCGGGGTGTCGAACAGCACCAGCGGCTCCAAGGCCGATTCCGCGGTCAGCGCCCCGAGGAACGGCAAGGAGTTCTCGGAAGCCCACCTCCAGAGCCGCGTGGACGCGCTGCTTGACCCGGGCGCCCCGGTCAAGGAATCCAAGAGTCCGCAAGCCGAGGAGCCTCGCGATGCCGGGGGTGACCGGAGCACGGCGAATTCGCCACTGCTCCAGCCCGAGCCCGAGATCCCGCCCTGCATCCGACAGGGCACGGGCAGCACCGCGCCTGCCCTCGCCGCCGAGCCGGGTACGTACCGGGGCAGCAGCGCCTACCTCGTCGTGCTGCCGCACGCCACCGACAGCACTCAGGTGCAGGCTTATGTGATCGACGCGGCCTGCGTCGACAGCGATCCTTCGGGCAAGGGGCAAGTCCTCCTGGAGCACGCCTACCTCCGCCGCTGACGAACCCCCTTCGTGGAGCCGGGACGCCTCGGGAATGCAGGACCCGTAGGATCCGTTGGATGGGGTGAAAGTCGTTGATCCGGCCCCAGTAGGCAGTCTGCAGAGACGAGGAAGAACCCGTGAGCGACGTCCGTAATGTGATCATCATCGGCTCCGGGCCCGCCGGCTATACGGCCGCGCTGTACACCGCGCGTGCATCGCTGAAGCCGCTGGTCTTCGAGGGCGCCGTCACCGCCGGTGGTGCGCTGATGAACACCACCGATGTGGAGAACTTCCCGGGCTTCCGGGACGGCATCATGGGCCCGGACCTGATGGACAACATGCGGGCACAGGCGGAACGCTTCGGCGCCGAGCTCGTCCCGGACGATGTCGTCGCGGTCGACCTCAGCGGTGACATCAAGACGGTCACCGACACGGCCGGCACCGTGCACCGGGCCAAGGCCGTGATCGTCACGACCGGCTCCCAGCACCGCAAGCTCGGCCTGGCCAACGAGGACGCGCTCTCGGGCCGCGGTGTCTCCTGGTGCGCCACCTGCGACGGCTTCTTCTTCAAGGACCAGGACATCGCTGTGGTGGGTGGCGGCGACACCGCGATGGAGGAAGCCACCTTCCTGTCGCGCTTCGCCAAGTCCGTCACGATCGTCCACCGCCGGGACACGCTGCGTGCCTCCAAGGCGATGCAGGACCGCGCCTTCGCCGACCCCAAGATCAAGTTCGCCTGGAACAGTGAGGTCGCCGAGATCCACGGCGAGCAGAAGCTCTCCGGTCTGACCCTGCGCAACACCAAGACCGGCGAGACCTCCGCGCTCCCCGTGACCGGTCTGTTCATCGCGGTGGGCCACGACCCGCGGACCGAGCTGTTCAAGGGCCAGCTCGATCTGGACGCCGAGGGCTACCTGACCGTCGCCGCCCCGTCGACACGGACGAACCTGTCCGGTGTCTTCGGCGCCGGTGATGTCGTCGACCACACCTACCGCCAGGCGATCACCGCTGCGGGCACCGGTTGCTCCGCCGCTCTCGACGCCGAGCGTTTCCTCGCCGCGCTGAGCGACAGCGAGAACGCCGAGCCGGAGAAGACCGCCACCGTCTGACCAGCTGTACCGACCCACACCCCGCGAATCTAAGGAGGCCGCCGTGGCCGGCGACCTGAAGCATGTGACCGACGCGTCGTTCGACGACGACGTACTCAAGAGCGACAAGCCCGTACTGGTGGACTTCTGGGCCGCCTGGTGCGGACCGTGCCGCCAGATCGCCCCGTCGCTTGAGGCGATCGCGGCCGAGCACGGCGACAAGATCGAGATCGTCAAGCTCAACATCGACGAGAACCCGGCCACGGCAGCCAAGTACGGCGTCATGTCCATTCCTACGCTGAACGTCTACAAGAACGGCGAGGTCGCCAAGACCATCGTCGGGGCCAAGCCCAAGGCCGCGCTCGTCCGTGACCTTGAGGACTTCATCGGCCAGTGAGTCGGCGGCCCCGGGCCCTCGATGTTTCACGTGAAACGGGCCGACTCCCCCACGGGGGGAGTCGGCCCGTTCCTCTTTCCGTAGGCGCTGCCCGGCTCAGAGCGGCCGTAGCGCGGGTTCCTTCTTGACGGCTCCCAGCAGCCGGTCCAGCGCCAGCTCCACGTCTTCCTTCCAGGAGAGCGTGGTCCGCAGCTCCAGCCTCAGCCGTGGATACGTCGGATGCGGACGTACGGTCTTGAAACCCACCGCCAGCAGATGATCCGCGGGGAGCACACAGGCCGGTTCCTTCCAGCGGGCGTTACCGAAGGCTTCGATCGCCTTGAACTCCCGCCGCAGCAGATCCTTCACCACGGTCTGCACCATCACCCGGCCGAGCCCCTGCCCCTGGTACCCCGGCATCATCCACGCGGTCATCAGCTGGACGGCATCCGGGGAGACCGGGCTCGTCGGGAAAGCCATGGACCGCGGCACGTACGCCGGAGGCGCGTACAGCACAAAGCCGACCGGCACATCGTCGATATACACAACGCGGCCGCAGGATCCCCACTCCAGCAGAACGGCGGAGATCCAAGCCTCCTTCTCCGCCTCGGCCCTGCCTGCCCCTACCGCTGCTTCCCCGCTGACCGGATCAAGCTCCCAGAAGACACACGCTCGGCAGCGCTTGGGGAGGTCGGAAAGATTGTCCAGCGTGAGCGGTACGAGCCGACGCCCCATGGAGGCTGTTCCTCACTTCCTTCGCCTGCCGCGCCGCGGGCGGCCGTCAGCGCGCTCCGCTCCCGAAGCAGGCTGCCGACGAAACCGCCGAGCACTCCAAGACCCAGTCCAGCCGATACCAGCCGACTGCGGCTCACCGATCGCATGGCCCCCGTGCTCCTTCCGGGATGGGTCAAGGTGGATGCGCCATACCAGAACGCATCGTATCCACCCGTAGATGTCCGGCACACTGCGAGACAGCAAAGGGCGGGCCGTGTTCCGGTAAGTGTGGAACACGGCCCGCCCAAGGGCTGTTTGAGAGCCTCAGCTCTCGTCGTCTTCCCCGGCTTCCTCAGCGAGTCCCTTGTCCAGGACGCGCCCCTCGCCGGGGGCGAGGGTGCCGAGAATCCGGTCCAGATCGTCTATCGAAGCGAACTCGACGACGATCTTTCCCTTCTTCTGGCCCAGGTCGACCTTTACGCGGGTCTCGAAACGGTCCGAGAGACGTGACGCGAGATCAGTCAGCGCCGGGGACAGCCGGGCGCCGGCCCGCGGACCCTTCGACTTGGAGGAGTTCTGCGGACGCGAACCCATCAGGGTCACGATCTCCTCGACCGCGCGCACCGAGAGCCCCTCGGCCACGATGCGATGCGCCAGCCGGTCCTGTTCCTCGGAGTCGTCCAGCGCGAGCAGCGCCCTCGCATGACCGGCCGAGAGCACACCGGCGGCGACCCTGCGCTGCACCGGGGGAGAGAGGCGCAGCAGCCGGAGCGTGTTGGAGACCTGCGGACGTGAGCGGCCGATCCGGTCGGCCAGCTGGTCATGCGTGCAGTTGAAGTCCTTGAGCAACTGGTCGTAGGCCGCGGCTTCTTCCAGCGGATTCAGCTGGGCACGGTGCAGGTTCTCCAGCAGCGCGTCGAGCAGCAGCTTCTCGTCGTCGGTCGCGCGGACGATCGCCGGAATGCGCTCCAGTCCGGCTTCCCGGCAAGCCCGCCAGCGCCGCTCGCCCATGATGAGCTCGTAGCGCTCCGACCCCACCTGCCGTACGACCACGGGCTGGAGGAGACCGACTTCTTTGATGGAGGTGATCAGCTCGGCGAGGGCGTCCTCGTCGAACACCTCGCGCGGCTGGCGGGGGTTCGGCGTGATGGAGTCGATCGGCACTTCGGCGAAGTGCGCTCCTGCCGTCGCCGCCGGCTCGGGCGCTGCCTCGAACTCCGGCGCGACCGTCTCGGCCTCCGGCGCCGTGGAGGCCTGTGGCAGCGATGTCACCTTCGCTGCGGCCACCCCCCTCTCCGCGGTCAGTACGGGAGCCGCCCCCGGAGTGGCGTCGGCCGCTCCTGGAGAGGTCACCTGCTTCTCCTGCGGAGCAGCAGGGATCAGCGCACCGAGCCCACGTCCCAATCCCCTGCGTCGCTCGCTCACTGGATCCCCTCCGACATACTCTGCTGACTGTTCTGACTGTCCACATGGGCCTGCTGGGCGTCGTAGTGGACCCCGACCCCCCGTAGCGCGATCTCACGGGCGGCTTCGAGATACGACAGGGATCCACTGGACCCCGGATCGTAGGTCAGCACCGTCTGCCCATAGCTCGGTGCCTCGGAGATACGTACGGACCGAGGGATGCTCGTCCGCAGCACCTCCTTGCCGAAGTGGCTCCGTACCTCCTCCGCTACCTGCGAGGCGAGCCGCGTCCTGCCGTCGTACATGGTGAGCAGGATCGTCGAGACATGCAGCGTGGGGTTGAGATGCCCCCGCACCAGGTCGACGTTCCTCAGCAGCTGCCCCAGCCCCTCCAGCGCGTAGTACTCGCACTGAATGGGGATCAGCACCTCCGCGCCGGCGACCATCGCATTGACGGTCAGCAGGCCGAGCGAGGGCGGGCAGTCGATGAGGATGTAGTCCAACGGCTGCTCGTACGCTTCGATCGCCCGCTGCAGTCGGCTCTCCCGTGCCACCAGCGAGACCAGCTCGATCTCCGCACCGGCGAGATCGATGGTGGCCGGGGCACAGAAGAGACCTTCGACGTCCGGGACGGGCTGGACCACTTCCGAGAGTGGCTTGCTCTCCACCAGGACGTCATAGATCGAGGGAACTTCGGCGTGATGGTCGATCCCGAGCGCCGTGGAGGCGTTGCCCTGAGGGTCGAGGTCGACCACCAGCACGCGCGCGCCATGGAGCGCGAGCGAGGCGGCGAGATTGACCGTGGTGGTGGTCTTCCCTACGCCGCCCTTCTGGTTGGCGACGACCATGACACGCGTCTGCTCTGGGCGGGGCAGACCCTCACCGGCGCGGCCCAGTGCCTCCACCGCCAGTTGGGCAGCACGGCCAATGGGGGTGTCGTCCATCGGGGGCGGTGTTTCACGTGAAACATCCTCCCCCGCCGACTCGGTACGGGGACCGGGGACCGGATCGGTCATCGGTCCCGCGATGTTGGCGTCGGACCGCAAGGATTCACTCTCCTCGACTTCAGACTCGCAATGGACAGAGCCTGCCATGCTTTCGGGGTCGTGAACCAGCGAGGCCCGTGGTTCTGTGGAGGAATCCATCACTGTGGACAACTCCGTCCCCCTTGCGAGGGGCTTTCGGCCGCGCGGTGTAGCAGCAGCGCGGCCCCGGCCGATGATTCCCTGCAGCAGTGAGCGACGTTTCACGTGAAACACGATGCACGGGCCGCAGAGCTACACCGTCACGACACTCCGCGTTGCATAGGTATGGCAGCTTGTATGGAGCATCACTGATAGGCAGTACGGACTGTACGGCTCAGCGGCGCCGCCGCGCTCGGCCGGCCCGCGCGGCCTTGGCTCGCTTCGTGGCGAACCGCACACCGCCGGGGCTCTCCCCGACCTCCACCCGCACCACGGTGGCCAGCGGGTCGACGACACCCTCGCCGACATGCAGGACCGAGGTCTCCACCACACCGAGCCTGCTCAGTGCCGCGCGGGCCCCGTTGATCTCCTCCTCGGCGGTGTCGCCCTTGAGGGCCAGCATCTCCCCGTACGGCCGCAGCAGGGGCACCCCCCAGCCCGCCAGCCTGTCCAGCGGAGCCACCGCGCGCGCCGTCACCACATGGACCGGCTGCAGGGTGCCGAGGACCTCCTCGGCACGGCCACGCACCACCGTCACATGCTCCAGACCGAGCAGCTCGACGACTTCCTGAAGAAAGTTCGTCCGCCGCAGGAGCGGTTCCAGCAGCGTGATCTTCAGATCGGGCCGTACCAGCGCCAGCGGGATCCCGGGAAGCCCCGCGCCCGAACCGACATCGCAGACCGTCACGCCCTCGGACACGACCTCGGAGAGCACCGCGCAGTTCAGCAGGTGCCGCTCCCACAGCCGCGGGACCTCACGCGGGCCGATCAGGCCACGCTTGACCCCCGCGTCCGCCAGTAGTTCCGCGTAGCGGACAGCCTCCGGAAAGAACTCACCGAAAACAGTGCGCGCCTCATCCGGTGCGGGGGGAAGCTCTGCTGCCTCCGTCACGGGAACCGTCCTTCCATACCGAACCACCGGCCGGTGGCTGACTATCAGGCTGACAAAACTCGGCCCCGTCTGCGCAACAGACGGGGCCGAAAAGAATGGACCACTCAGGCAGGGAGCACCACGACGAAGCGCTGCGGCTCCTCGCCCTCGGACTCACTCCGCAGCCCTGCGGCGGCGACCGCGTCATGCACGACCTTCCGCTCGAAGGGCGTCATGGGCTTCAGCTTCACCGGCTCACCGGTGCTCTTCACCTCGTCCGCGGCCTTGGCGCCCAGCTGGGCCAGCTCGGTGCGCTTCTTGGCCCGGAAGCCGGCGATGTCCAGCATCAGCCGGCTGCGGTCGCCGGTCTCCCGGTGCACGGCGAGCCGAGTCAGCTCCTGAAGTGCCTCCAGCACCTCACCGTCGCGTCCGACAAGCTTCTGCAGATCCCGCGCCGAGTCGCTGATGATCGAGACCGCGGCCCGGTCGGCCTCGACGTCCATGTCGATATCGCCGTCGAGATCAGCGATATCGAGCAGACCTTCGAGGTAGTCGGCCGCGATCTCCCCTTCCTGCTCCAGGCGGGTCAGGGTGTCGCCCCCCTCGTCGGCGGACTCGGCGGCGGAGATGGTGCCTTCCGTCACGGATGGACTCCTTCTTACTTCTTGGACGGGTGCTTGGGCCGCTGCTGGCCCTTACGCTGCCCCGACTTGGCTTGGCGTGCGGAACCGGCGGCGGGCTTGCCCGACGGCGTGGACTTGGTGTCCTGCGGCTCGCCCTTCTGCAACGAAGTCTTCGCCGGCTCACCAGCGGCCGCGGAGTCCTTGGGCTGGTCGGGCTTGTCCGTACCCGACTGGGCGGAGGCGGCCTGCCGCTTCGCCTTGGTCTGGCGCTTGGGCTGGTGCCGCCTCGCCGCGGCACCGGACTCGGCCTCGGCGGCTGCGGTGTCGCTCTTGAGTACCGTTCCGTCGGGCTGCGCGGCCAGCCCCGCCTTGGCCAGGCTCGTGACGAACTTGCGCTCGTTGTCATTGCGGTCCGGTCCCTTGGCCACGATCGCCTGGACGATCGTGCGCTTACGGCGGGACCGCACCTCACTGTGCGCGGTGATGGTCTTCAGCAGACGCTGCAGGTACTGGTCCTGGGCCTTGCTGCCCGGGGTCGGGTTCTGGTTGATCACATACATCTGCTGGCCCATGGTCCACACGTTGGTGGTCAGCCAGTAGACGAGCACACCGACGGGGAAGTTGACACCCGTGACGGCGAAGATCAGCGGGAAGATGTACATCAGCATCTTCTGCTGCTGCATGTACGGCGTCTTGACCGTCAGGTCGACGTTCTTCGTCATCAGCTGGCGCTGCGTGTAGAACTGCGACGCCGACATCATCACGATCATGATCGCGGTGACGATCCGCACATCGGTCAGCGAGGCGTTCAGGGACGCGACCTTGTCGGCGCTGTCCATGAACTTGGCGGCCAGCGGGGCACCGAAGATATGCGCCTGACGCGCGCTGTCCAGCAGCCTCTGGTCATCGATGACGCCGACGGTCTTGCCGCTCGCGATGCTGGAGAGCACGTGGTAGAGGGCGAAGAAGAACGGCGACTGCGCCAGGATGGGAAGACAGGAGGAGAGCGGGTTGGTACCCGTCTCCTTGTACAGCTTCATCATCTCTTCGGACTGACGCTGTTTGTCGTTCTTGTAGCGCTCCTGGATCGCCTTCATCTTGGGCTGGAGCACCTGCATGTTCCGGGTCGACTTGATCTGCTTGACGAACAGCGGGATCAGACAGATCCGGATCAGTACCACCAGGGACACGATGGACAGTCCCCAGGCCCAGCCCGTGTCGGGGCCGAAAATCATCCCGTACAGCGAGTGAAACTGGACGATGACCCATGAAACAGGTGTGGTAATAAAACTGAAGAAACTGGCAATCGTGTCCACTAATCAGGCTCCTTGAGCTTTGGGCGAGGTCTCTGCGGCCGGACTCGGGGCGTCGGGGGCCGATCCCCCGGAGGGCACGCCAGCGGCGGAGTGTCCGCCCTTATCGCCGCGCCAGGCATTGCGCAGCGATTCATGCCACCGTGGCCGTTTGCGCGGCGGGACATGGTCCACACCACCCGGCGACCACGGATTGCACCGCAGAATGCGCCAGGCGGTCAGCGCCGTGCCCTTCACCGCGCCATGCCGGTCGATGGCCGTGTATCCGTAGTGCGAACACGACGGGTAGTAGCGGCAGACGGGCCCGAGAAGCGGGCTGATCGTCCACTGGTACAGCTTGATCAGAGCCAGCAGCGGGTATTTCATCGCATGCCCCCTCCCAGCAGCCGCTGAAAAGCGGCGTCCAGGTCTCGGGCCAGGTGTGCGTATTCGGCGTCGCCTGCACCGGGCAGCGCCCGTACGACAACCAGGCTACCGGGGGGCAGCTCGGACAGTCGTTCGCGTATCAGATGACGCAGTCTCCGCTTCACCTGGTTACGGACGACGGCTCCACCCACGGCCTTGCTCACGACGAAACCCGCACGCGTCGGGGAGGCGCTCTCCCCAGGCGCGTGCGGGTCCGTTGCACCGCTGCGTAGATGGACGACGAGAAGCGGGCGTCCGGCCCGGCGTCCCCGGCGTACCGCGGTCGCGAAGTCCTCGCGCCGCCTCAGCCGATTCTCGGTAGGCAGCACGTCATGACCTGTTGGCGATCAGGCGATCAGGCCGACAGACGGGCGCGACCCTTGCCACGGCGGGTCGCGAGAATCGCGCGGCCGGCACGGGTACGCATCCGCAGCCGGAACCCGTGGGTCTTGGCGCGACGACGGTTGTTCGGCTGGAAGGTGCGCTTGCTCACTCGGGGGCTCCAGAAAATGATGTGTGGACGGCGGGACATCGCCTGGCTGTCACCGTGCGCCCACGAGAACCTGAGAAGCTCGCGATCACGCTCGATTGCACCGCTTCATAACCACAGATCGTGATCTTTGCCCATCGGAGGCAGGCGGCAGCAGCCATCGACAACTCGACCTGGTCACGGTACGCGCGGCTACGCCATCCGGTCAAACCAGTTCCAGGCCGCGTTCCATTGTGCACAGGCTGTGGACAACAACTTGAACCGCGCGGGTCGCCCTGACTACCGTGGCTGAACTCCGGCTTCATTTCCTGCCGGTCTTCCCATCCCGTCCCGAGAACCACACATTCGTGGGACCTGGACCTGCGAGAGAGCGTGCCTTGTGGCTGATGTACCTGCCGATCTTGCCGCAGTGTGGCCACGAGTGCTGGAGCAGCTCCTCAGGGAGGGCCAGCAGGGCGTAGAGCCCAAGGACAAACAGTGGATCGAACGCTGTCAGCCTCTCGCACTGGTCGCCGACACCGCACTGCTCGCCGTCCCCAATGAATGGGGCAAGAGGGTCCTGGAGGGCCGGCTCGCCCCTCTCATCAGCGAGACGCTCAGCCATGAGTGCGGCCGGCCCATCCGGATCGCCATCACCGTCGACGACTCGGCCGCCGAGCCCACGCCGCCGGCCCCGCCCGTGCCCCAGCAGCACCGCTACCAGGGGCCGTCCCACGACGAGCAGCGGCAGGGCGATACATACGACGGCGGCTACGGGCACCGCCCGTCGGACGACGGCATGCCGTCCGTACGGCCCGCGTACCCGGACTATCAGCAGCAGCGCCCCGATCCCGGCGCCTGGCCGCGGACCCAGGAGGACCTGTCCTGGCAGCAGCAGCGGCTCGGCGGCTACCAGGACCGTGATCCGTACGCCACCGCCCATCAGCAGCAGCCGCAGCACGACTACCGGCAGCCGCAGGGGCCCGAGCACTCCCCGTACGAGCAGCGCCCCGAACGGCACGATCTCCAGGAGCCGCCGTCACCGCGCCACGGCGGCGGGCCCAATGTCGGCCGCGGGGGTCCGCGCGGCGGACCGCTGGGGCCGCTGGGCGCCCAGCCCGCCCCGGCGCCCGGTCCGGGCGAGCCGCACGCGCGGCTGAATCCGAAGTACCTCTTCGACACGTTCGTCATCGGGGCGTCCAACCGGTTCGCGCACGCGGCCGCGGTCGCGGTCGCCGAGGCCCCGGCGAAGGCGTACAACCCGCTCTTCATCTACGGGGAGTCCGGGCTCGGCAAGACGCATCTGCTCCACGCCATCGGGCACTACGCGCGCAGCCTCTACCCCGGTACGCGTGTGCGGTATGTGAGTTCCGAGGAGTTCACGAACGAGTTCATCAACTCGATCCGCGACGGCAAGGGCGACACCTTCCGCAAGCGGTACCGGGATGTCGACATTCTGCTGGTCGACGACATCCAGTTCCTGGCGAGCAAGGAGTCGACGCAGGAGGAGTTCTTCCACACCTTCAACACGCTCCACAACGCCAACAAGCAGATCGTGCTCTCCTCGGACCGGCCGCCCAAGCAGCTGATCACTCTGGAGGACCGGCTCCGCAACCGCTTCGAGTGGGGCCTGACCACCGACGTCCAGCCGCCTGAGCTGGAGACGCGTATCGCGATCCTCCGTAAGAAGGCGGTGCAGGAGCAGCTCAACGCCCCTCCCGAGGTACTGGAGTTCATCGCTTCCCGGATCTCGCGGAACATCCGCGAGCTGGAGGGCGCGCTGATCCGGGTGACGGCGTTCGCCTCGCTCAACCGGCAGCCGGTGGACCTCGGGCTCACCGAGATCGTGCTCAAGGATCTGATCCCGGGCGGTGAGGACTCGGCCCCGGAGATCACCGCGAGCGCCATCATGGCGGCGACCGCCGACTACTTCGGGCTGACGGTGGAGGACCTCTGCGGCTCGTCGAGGAGCCGGGTGCTGGTGACCGCCCGGCAGATCGCGATGTACCTCTGCCGTGAGCTGACGGATCTCTCCCTGCCCAAGATCGGCGCGCAGTTCGGAGGCAGGGACCATACGACCGTGATGCACGCGGACCGGAAGATCCGCGCGCTGATGGCCGAGCGGCGCTCGATCTACAACCAGGTCACGGAGCTCACCAACCGCATCAAGAACGGCTGACAGCCGGCTCTCCGCCCGCCGCCGAGGCGCTCAGGGACACCGTCCGGGACGGTCTCTGGGCGCCTTTTCGCGTGTGCGGACCCCGCGGCGGCCGGGTCCGCGTGTCGCCGCCCGGCACTGGCTGTTCGAATACCTGGCGGTGGAAGGCTCTTCTCCACAGATCGGGTCGCGATCTTCCGTCCACAGCCTGGGGACCGGGAAGTTGTCCAGATCGCGTCCACAGGCGCATCGACCGGAAGCGTATCTGCCCAGGTCAGAGCCCTGTGGATTTGTGGCCGACGCCGCTCCACAGACTGTGGACGAAAAATTCGTCCACAGGGCGTCGGCGCTGTTGTCCACTGGCGGCCCACAGGCTGGCCTCCCTTTCCCACAGCTTCTCCACACCCCTGTCCACTGTTCGGCAACGAAACGCCCGGGATCGCTGAGTCGAGTGAAAGGCATCACACCAAGGAGGTCGATTGGGCTGTGGGGAACGTGGGTAAAACTGGGGACGCGGCTGGGGAGAAGTCCCTGTGCCCTGTGCATCGGTTGTGCAGAACTTTCGCCCGTCCACAGAACGACCGAGTTGTCCACGGACTGCGCCCACAGGGTCGGTGGACAAAAAAACGGGTCTGACCTGCGCGGATGACGTTATCCACGGTTTCCACAGGCCCTACTACTACTCCCACTCAGAGTTAACGGGGAATCCGCTTCGAAGAAGGCCCTGTGCACAACTCGGCCCCGGAGCCTCCGACACCCGTCGCCCCGACTTGACCCGCAGCCGCACCGACTGTCGGCGCCGTACGTCAGACTGGTCCCCGGCATCACAGCCGACGACGAAGGCCAGCAGGGCGAGCCAGCAACAGCAGGAGGCGGTTCCGGTGAAGATCCGGGTGGAGCGCGATGTACTCGCGGAGGCGGTGGCCTGGGTGGCCCGTAGCCTTCCGGCCCGTCCGCCGGCGCCCGTACTCGCAGGCCTTCTGCTGAAGGCCGAGGACGGCGCTCTCAGCTTCTCCAGCTTCGACTACGAGGTCTCGGCGCGGGTCTCGGTGGACGCCGAGGTCGAGGAGGACGGCACCGTCCTCGTCTCCGGCCGGCTCCTCGCCGACATCTGCCGCGCGCTGCCGAACCGGCCGGTGGAGATTTCCACAGACGGTGTACGGGCGACCGTGGTCTGCGGCTCCTCCCGCTTCACGCTCCACACCCTCCCGGTGGACGAGTACCCCGCGCTGCCGCAGATGCCGACCGCGACGGGCACCGTCCCCGGTGAGGTCTTCGCCTCGGCCGCCTCCCAGGTCGCCATCGCCGCGGGCCGTGACGACACGCTGCCGGTGCTGACCGGTGTACGGATCGAGATCGAGGGCGACACGGTCACCCTGGCCTCGACCGACCGCTACCGCTTCGCGGTCCGTGAGTTCCTGTGGAAGCCGGAAGCACCCGACGTGTCCGCGGTCGCGCTGGTGCCCGCCAAGACGCTGCTGGACACCGCCAAGGCCCTCACCAGCGGTGACACGGTCACGCTGGCGCTCTCCGGGGCCGGCGCCGGAGAGGGGCTCATCGGTTTCGAGGGCGCCGGGCGGCGTACGACCACCCGGCTGCTCGAAGGTGATCTGCCGAAGTACCGCACGCTCTTCCCGACCGAGTTCAACTCGGTCGCGGTGATCGAGACCGCCCCGTTCGTCGAGGCCGTCAAGCGTGTGGCACTGGTCGCCGAGCGCAACACCCCGGTACGGCTCAGCTTCGAGCAGGGCGTACTGATCCTGGAGGCCGGTTCCAGCGACGACGCACAGGCTGTGGAGCGTGTCGACGCGCAGCTGGAGGGCGACGACATCTCGATCGCCTTCAACCCGACCTTCCTGCTCGACGGGCTGAGCGCGATCGACTCGCCGGTCGCACAGCTCTCCTTCACGACGTCCACGAAGCCGGCGCTGCTCAGCGGCCGCCCGGCCGTCGACGCGGAGGCGGACGAGGCGTACAAGTACCTGATCATGCCGGTACGCCTGAGCGGCTGACCCCACAGGTGAGTGGCCGGGTCCGGGCGTAGGCTCGGATCCGGGTACGAACCCGGGTACGAATCGCCTCAACGCTTAAGGAACACCTGATGGAGCTCGGTCTCGTCGGTCTCGGCAAGATGGGCGGCAACATGCGCGAGCGAATCCGCCGCGCAGGCCACACCGTCATCGGATATGACCGCAATCCGGACCTCGCCGACGTCCACAGCCTCCAGGAGCTGGTCAGCAAGCTCAAGGGTCCGCGAGTGGTGTGGGTGATGGTTCCGGCCGGTGCCGCGACGCAGGCCACGATCGACGAGCTGGCCGAGCTGCTGTCGCCCGGCGACGTGGTGGTGGACGGCGGGAATTCCCGCTGGACGGACGACGAGAAGCACGCGGTCGAGCTGGGCATCAAGGGCATCGGCTTCGTCGACTGCGGTGTCTCCGGCGGCGTCTGGGGCTTGGACAACGGCTACGCGCTGATGTACGGCGGCACCCCGGAGAACGTGGCGAAGGTCGAGCCGGTCTTCGACGCGCTCAAGCCCGAGGGCAACTTCGGTTCCGTGCACGCCGGCAAGGTCGGCGCGGGCCATTTCGCCAAGATGGTCCACAACGGCATCGAGTACGCCATGATGCAGGCCTATGCCGAGGGCTGGGAGCTGCTGGAGAGCGTCGACTCGGTCACCGATGTCCGTGAGGTCTTCCGCTCCTGGCAGGAGGGCACGGTCATCCGTTCCTGGCTGCTGGACCTGGCGGTCAACGCCCTGGACGCGGATGAGCACCTGGAGCAGCTGAAGGGCTACGCGGAGGACTCCGGCGAGGGCCGGTGGACGGTCGAGGCGGCCATCAACCACGCGGTGCCGCTGCCCGCGATCACCGCGTCGCTGTTCGCGCGGTTCGCGTCCCGGCAGGACGACTCGCCGCAGATGAAGATGGTCTCGGCGCTGCGCAATCAGTTCGGCGGCCACGCGGTCGAGACGAACAAGCCGAAGAAGTAGAGCCCTGAGCCGGGGGAGGCCCGCGTACATCCATGCACGTCACGCATCTGTCGCTGGCCGACTTCCGGTCCTACGCCCGGGTCGAGGTACCGCTCGATCCGGGCGTCACCGCGTTCGTGGGGGCGAACGGGCAGGGGAAGACCAATCTGGTCGAGGCGGTCGGCTATCTCGCGACCCTCGGCAGTCACCGGGTGTCGTCGGACGCCCCGCTGGTACGGATGGGCGCGGACCGTGCGGTGATCCGGGCCGCTGTCACCCAGGGCGAGCGTTCGCAGCTGGTGGAGCTCGAACTCAATCCCGGCCGCGCGAACAGGGCGCGTATCAACCGGTCTTCGCAGGTCAGGCCGCGCGATGTGCTGGGGATCGTACGGACCGTGCTGTTCGCGCCGGAGGATCTCGCGCTGGTGAAGGGCGATCCGGGTGAGCGGCGCAGGTTCCTCGACGAGCTGATCACGGCGCGCTCGCCCCGGATGGCCGGGGTGCGCTCGGACTACGACCGGGTGCTCAGGCAGCGCAACACGCTGCTGAAGTCGGCGGCGATGGCGCGGCGGCACGGCGGGCGCGGCATGGATCTGTCGACGCTGGATGTGTGGGACCAGCATCTGGCGCGCGCGGGGGCCGAGCTGCTGGCGCAGCGGGTCGATCTGGTCGCGACGCTCCAGTCGTTGGCGGACAAGGCGTATGAGCAACTGGCGCCCGGCGGCGGTCCGGTGGCGCTGGAGTACCGTTCCTCCGCCGGTGATCCTGGCGATCCGGGGGCGCCTGGCGCCTCCGGCGACGACGCTTCGGGGCCCGGTGCGGCGGACGGGCTCGTGGCCCCGGGAGTGACGTCGCGCGACGAGCTGTACGGGTATCTGCTGGCGGCTCTTGCCGGGGTGCGCAAGCAGGAGATCGAGCGGGGGGTGACGCTGGTCGGCCCGCACCGCGACGACCTGGTGCTGAAGCTGGGCCGGCTGCCCGCGAAGGGGTACGCCAGCCACGGCGAGTGCTGGTCCTTCGCGCTGGCGCTCCGGCTGGCCTCGTACGATCTGCTGCGCGCCGAGGGCAATGAGCCGGTGCTGGTGCTGGACGACGTGTTCGCGGAGCTGGACGCGCGGCGCCGGGAGCGGCTCGCGGAGCTGGTGCTTCCGGGGGAGCAGGTGCTGGTGACGGCGGCCGTGGACGACGATGTGCCGGGAGTGCTGGCCGGGGCGCGGTTCGCGGTGGCCGACGGTGCGGTGGAGCGCGTATGAGCACCTCACGCAGGCCGACCGGCGCGTCCGGGCTGTCCGGGCCGTCCGGGGCCGACGGATCCAGGGGAGCCGCCGAGCTGCCGGGCTCCGCTCCCCCTGGGGTCCCGGGTGCTTCCGGGGACTCCGGAGCGCCGGGTGCGCCGTTGCCCCCGGAGTCGTCGGGGGTGGATCTCGCGCGGGTGGCGCTGCGCGCGGCGAAGGAGCAGGCGCGGGCGCGGGGCGCCGCCGTACAGCAGAAGAGGCAGGCGGGGCGTGGCGGCGGGCTGCGCTCGGGAGCGCGGGCGGACGGCCGTGATCCGCTGCCGCTGGGTGCGGCGATCAACCGGCTGATCACGGAGCGGGGCTGGGAGACGCCGGCCGCCGTGGGCGGGGTCATGGGCCGGTGGCCGCAGATCGTCGGCGAGGACGTGGCGAAGCACTGTGTGCCGCAGCGGTACGACGACGGCAATGACGAGCGGGTGCTGACGGTGCAGTGCGACTCGACGGCGTGGGCGACGCAGCTGCGGCTGCTGGCGCCGCGGCTGGTGGCGCGGCTGAACGAGGACCTGGGGCATGGCACCGTACGGATGATCAAGGTGCTGGGCCCGGGTGGTCCGCCGCAGCGGTTCGGTCGGCTGCGGGCGCCGGGCAGCAAGGGCCCGGGTGACACGTACGGCTGATGGCGCCGGTTCCGCCTTGACAGCTGGAAGAAGGCTCTGACCAGGCCTTTCGGCTTCGGCGGGACGCGGCTGCCGATCCCCGTCCGCTCCGCGGCGGCGGGTCCGGCGTGCCCTCGCGTGGCCCGCCGCGGGCCGGTCGCCCGGCCGCCGCGGCCCTCTCTCCGAGTCCGGGATGTCCTGATGGGACGCCTGTGGAGATTGAGGTGTCCCTCACCGTAGTGGGAGGTTGACAGGCCGAAGCGCTCAATGCCGGTGTGAGCCTCTTGGAGCCCCTTCCCGAATATGGGGAGTCGGTGGGCGCTCATTCAGGGCGGCACATGCGGACTCAGGTACCGGCAAACCCCCATTCGGGTCGGCGCTACCGGTAGACTGGTGGAAAATCCCGCTCTGCTTGCGGGACCCGTCGATACAAGCCGAACGACGCAGCCGCTCCCGCTCGCCGGAGAACGGCCTGTGCTGTGCCAGAAAGGGCGCTTCGTGGCCGATTCCGGCAACTCCAATGAGAAGACTCCGTCCACCGCCACTGGAGAGAACGGCGAGGTCACCGCCTCGTACGACGCCAGTGCCATCACCGTGCTCGAGGGCTTGGACGCGGTCCGCAAGCGGCCCGGTATGTACATCGGCTCCACCGGTGAACGTGGGCTGCATCACTTGGTGTACGAGGTCGTCGACAACTCCGTCGACGAGGCCCTGGCCGGCCACGCGGACACCATCGACGTGACGATCCTGGCCGATGGCGGGGTACGCGTGGTCGACAACGGCCGCGGTATCCCGGTGGGCATCGTTCCGTCCGAGAACAAGCCGGCCGTCGAGGTCGTGATGACGGTGCTGCACGCGGGCGGCAAGTTCGGCGGCGGCGGTTACGCCGTCTCCGGCGGTCTGCACGGCGTGGGCGTCTCCGTCGTCAACGCGCTCTCGACGAAGGTCTCGGTCGAGGTCAAGACCGACGGCTACCGCTGGACGCAGGACTACAAGCTCGGTGTGCCGACGGCTCCGCTGGTCCGTAACGAGGAGACCTCGGACTCCGGTACGACGGTGACGTTCTGGGCCGACCCGGACATCTTCGAGACGACGGTGTACTCCTTCGAGACGCTGTCCCGGCGTTTTCAGGAGATGGCCTTCCTCAACAAGGGCCTGACGCTGACGCTGACCGACGAGCGCGAGTCGGCCAAGGCCGTCGTGGGCGCCGATGTCGCGGGCACGGACGCGACGGAGGGCACGAGCGAGGAGCCCGTCCGTACGGTCACGTACTTCTACGAGGGCGGCATCGTCGACTTCGTGAAGTACCTGAACTCGCGCAAGGGCGAGCTGATCCATCCGACGGTCATCGACATCGAGGCCGAGGACAAGGAGCGGCTGCTCTCGGTCGAGATCGCGATGCAGTGGAACGCGCAGTACAGCGAGGGCGTGTACTCGTTCGCGAACACGATCCACACGCATGAGGGCGGTACGCACGAGGAGGGCTTCCGCGCGGCGATGACCGGTCTGGTCAACCGCTACGCGCGCGAGAAGAAGTTCCTGCGCGAGAAGGACGACAACCTGGCGGGCGAGGACATCCGCGAGGGTCTGACCGCGATCATCTCGGTGAAGCTGGGCGAGCCGCAGTTCGAGGGTCAGACGAAGACGAAGCTCGGCAACACCGAGGCGAAGACCTTCGTCCAGAAGATCGTGCACGAGCACCTCACGGACTGGTTCGACCGGAACCCGAACGAGGCGGCGGACATCATCCGCAAGTCGATCCAGGCCGCCACGGCCCGGGTCGCCGCCCGTAAGGCGCGGGACCTCACCCGGCGCAAGGGTCTGCTGGAGAGCGCGTCGCTGCCGGGCAAGCTGAGCGACTGCCAGTCGAACGACCCGTCGAAGTGCGAGATCTTCATCGTCGAGGGTGACTCCGCCGGCGGTTCCGCGAAGTCGGGCCGTAACCCGATGTACCAGGCGATCCTGCCGATCCGGGGCAAGATCCTGAACGTCGAGAAGGCGCGGATCGACAAGATCCTCCAGAACACCGAGGTGCAGGCGCTGATCTCGGCGTTCGGCACCGGTGTGCACGAGGACTTCGACATCGAGAAGCTCCGCTATCACAAGATCATCCTGATGGCGGACGCCGACGTCGACGGCCAGCACATCAACACGCTGCTGCTGACGTTCCTCTTCCGCTTCATGCGCCCCCTGGTCGAGGCCGGGCACGTCTATCTGTCGCGCCCGCCGCTCTACAAGATCAAGTGGGGCCGGGACGACTTCGAGTACGCCTACTCCGACCGGGAGCGCGACGCCCTGGTGGAGCTGGGCAAGCAGAACGGCAAGCGCATCCGCGAGGACTCGATCCAGCGCTTCAAGGGTCTGGGCGAGATGAACGCCGAGGAGCTGCGGGTCACCACGATGGACATCGACCACCGGGTGCTCGGCCAGGTCACGCTGGACGACGCGGCCCAGGCCGACGATCTGTTCTCGGTGCTGATGGGCGAGGACGTCGAGGCACGGCGGTCGTTCATCCAGCGCAATGCCAAGGACGTCCGCTTCCTCGACATCTGAGTCGGTCTCAGCTGACGGATTCGACAAGGCCGAAAGGAACACTGACCAGCAATGGCCGACGAGAACACCCCTGACACCCCTGATATCCCCGAGAGCTCCGGCGCGCCCGGCACCCCTGGTACCCCTGTGGTCCAGGAGGCCGTCGAGGCGGCCGAGGGTCTCGCGATGCGCGTAGAGCCGGTCGGGCTCGAAACGGAGATGCAGCGCTCGTATCTGGACTACGCGATGTCCGTCATCGTGTCGCGCGCGCTGCCGGACGTACGGGACGGTCTCAAGCCCGTCCACCGGCGTGTGCTCTACGCGATGTACGACGGCGGCTACCGGCCCGAGAAGGGCTTCTACAAGTGCGCCCGCGTCGTCGGTGACGTCATGGGTACGTACCACCCGCACGGCGACTCCTCGATCTATGACGCGCTGGTCCGGCTGGCGCAGCCGTGGTCGATGCGGATGCCGCTGGTGGACTCCAACGGCAACTTCGGTTCTCCGGGCAACGACCCGGCCGCGGCGATGCGGTACACCGAGTGCAAGATGATGCCGCTGTCGATGGAGATGCTCCGGGACATCGACGAGGAGACCGTCGACTTCACGGACAACTACGACGGCCGTAACCAGGAGCCGACGGTTCTGCCGGCGCGGTTCCCGAATCTGCTGATCAACGGCTCCGCCGGGATCGCCGTCGGGATGGCCACGAACATCCCGCCGCACAATCTGCGGGAGGTGGCGGCCGGCGCGATGTGGGCGCTGGAGCACCCCGAGGCGAGCCACGAGGAGCTGCTCGACGCGCTGATCGAGCGGATCAAGGGCCCGGACTTCCCGACCGGCGCGCTGGTCGTGGGGCGCAAGGGCATCGAGGAGGCGTACCGCACGGGCCGTGGCTCGATCACGATGCGCGCGGTGGTCGAGGTCGAGGAGATCCAGAACCGCCAGTGCCTGGTGGTCACGGAGCTGCCGTACCAGACCAACCCGGACAATCTCGCTCAGAAGATTGCCGACCTGGTCAAGGACGGCAAGATCGGCGGCATCGCGGATGTCCGCGACGAGACGTCCTCGCGTACGGGCCAGCGGCTGGTCGTGGTCCTGAAGCGGGACGCGGTCGCCAAGGTCGTCCTGAACAACCTGTACAAGCACACCGATCTGCAGAGCAACTTCAGCGCGAACATGCTGGCGCTGGTGGACGGCGTGCCGCGCACGCTCTCGCTGGACGCGTTCATCCGGCACTGGGTGACGCACCAGATCGAGGTCATCGTCCGGCGTACGAGGTTCCGGCTGCGCAAGGCCGAGGAACGCGCACACATCCTGCGCGGTCTGCTCAAGGCACTCGACGCGATCGACGAGGTCATCGCGCTGATCCGGCGCAGTGACACGGTCGAGATCGCGCGTGAGGGCCTGATGGGGCTGCTCACGATCGACGAGATCCAGGCGAACGCGATCCTGGAGATGCAGCTGCGCCGGCTGGCGGCCCTGGAGCGGCAGAAGATCGTCGCGGAACACGACGAGCTCCAGCAGAAGATCAATGAGTACAACGCGATCCTGGCCTCGCCGGAGAAGCAGCGCCAGATCGTCCATGACGAACTGACCGTCATCGTCGACAAGTTCGGCGACGACCGGCGTTCGAAGCTGGTGCCCTTCGACGGCGACATGTCCATGGAGGACCTGATCGCCGAGGAGGACATCGTCGTCACGATCACGCGTGGCGGCTATGTGAAGCGCACCAAGACCGACGACTACCGCTCGCAGAAGCGCGGCGGCAAGGGCGTACGCGGTACGAAGCTCAAGGAAGACGACATCGTCGACCACTTCTTCGTCTCGACGACCCACCACTGGCTGCTGTTCTTCACGAACAAGGGCCGGGTCTACCGGGCGAAGGCGTACGAGCTGCCGGACGCCGGGCGCGACGCGCGGGGCCAGCATGTGGCCAATCTGCTCGCCTTCCAGCCGGACGAGCAGATCGCGGAGATCCTGGCGATCCGTGACTACGAGGCCGTGCCGTATCTGGTGCTGGCCACGAAGGCGGGTCTGGTGAAGAAGACCCCGCTCAAGGACTACGACTCACCCCGCTCGGGCGGTGTCATCGCGATCAATCTCCGGGAGACGGACGACGGCGCGGACGACGAGCTGATCGGCGCGGAGCTGGTGTCGGCGGAGGACGATCTGCTACTCATCAGCCGGAAGGCGCAGTCGATCCGGTTCACCGCGACGGACGACGCGCTGCGGCCGATGGGGCGTGCCACCTCGGGCGTGAAGGGCATGAGTTTCCGCGAGGGCGACGAACTGCTCTCGATGAATGTCGTCAGGCCCGGTACGTTCGTCTTCACTGCTACAGATGGCGGATACGCGAAGCGGACCGGTGTCGACGAGTATCGCGTCCAGGGTCGTGGCGGTCTGGGTATCAAGGCCGCCAAGATTGTGGAGGATCGGGGTTCTCTCGTCGGTGCGTTGGTGGTGGAGGAAACGGATGAGATCCTTGCCATCACTCTCGGCGGCGGTGTGATTCGCACGCGAGTCAACGAAGTCAGGGAGACCGGCCGTGACACGATGGGTGTCCAACTGATCAACCTGGGCAAGCGGGATGCCGTCGTCGGTATCGCGCGCAATGCCGAGGCGGGACGTGAAGCCGAAGAGGTCGACGGGACCGATGACCCGGGGACCGACGAGGCTGGTACGGCCGAGGTCGTCGCCGAGGGCACTCAGCCCTCGGCCGGGGAGCACGAGGAGTAGAGCGTGAGTGGAGCCACGGGCGCCGGATCGGCCGCTTCCGGAGCGAACGGTGCCCGTGGCCCTGCCACGGACTCCCAGGGGGTAACGGTGACCGACACCCGGGGGCAGAAGCCCCCTTACGAGACGTACGGCCCCGAGCAGCCGCAGCCGGCCGCTCAGCCGTACCACCCGCCGCAGGCGTATCCCTCGCCACAGGGCGGCGGGCCGAGTCAGGGCGGACAGCAGATCCAGCAAGGGGCTCCCGTGACATCTGCCGTTTCCGGTGGGACCGGTCCTTCGGCGGCTTCGTCCGCTTCCGCGGTGCGCCGGCCGCGGACGGGCGCGCGGACGACTCCGCGTACCCGCAAGGCACGGCTGCGGGTGGCGAAGGCCGATCCGTGGTCGGTGATGAAGGTCAGTTTCCTGCTCTCCATCGCGCTGGGTCTGTGCACCATCGTCGCGGCCGCCGTGCTGTGGATGGTCATGGACGCGATGGGCGTCTTCTCGACAGTGGGCGGGACGATCAGTGAGGCCACGGGCTCGAACGAGAGCAACGGCTTCGACCTTCAGTCGTTCCTGTCGCTGCCGCGAGTGATCATCTTCACGTCGGTCATCGCGGTGATCGACGTGGTGCTCGCGACGGCGCTGGCGACGCTCGGCGCCTTCATCTACAACCTGTCCGCGGGCTTTGTGGGCGGTGTTGAGCTCACGCTCGCCGAGGACGAGTGAGGGCCGGGTATCGATTTTGGGGCTGGCCCTGAAGTGCGCTAATCTTCAGGGGCAGCGCGGGGCTATAGCTCAGTTGGTTAGAGCGCATCCCTGATAAGGATGAGGCCACAGGTTCAAATCCTGTTAGCCCCACCAGGATCGCGTAGCAGGGTCAGAAGCCCGGCAGACGGAAATCGTCTACCGGGCTTCTGCGTGTGTTGGCCTGCTCTCCCGCTACTGCCCGTAACTTCCCTCGCGGGGCCGGGGGCTCTCGTCAGATCCCGATCGAGGCCGGCGGTGGTGCCTACTCTGGGCCCCATGACAGTTCGGCGAGGGTTGCTCTGGTGCGGTGTGGCGGGATCGGGATTGTTCATCTTGATCTTCCTGATCAATGATGTGGTCAAGCCCGATTACGACCCCGTTCGCGACGCAGTCAGCGAGGCCGGGATCGGCAGCGGCGGATGGCTGCAGATCGCTAACTTCACCGTATCCGGGCTACTCATCACCGCCTCCTCCGTGGCGATATCGCAGGTGGTGAACCGCTGGACGGGCATGCTGGTCGGCCTGGTCGGAGCCGGATTGGCGCTTGCCGGCGTTTTCGTGTCCGATCCGGTACCGACCGACGATGCGACCTGGCACGGGATGATCCACAACGTGGTGGGGTCGCTCAGCTCCGCAGCCCTCGTAGCCGCCTGTTTCGTGGCCGCACGGTGGCGGACCACCGCTCTCTGGCGCTGGTACTCCCTCGTGGTCGGCGTCGCCATGCCATTGACCTTCGTCGTCGCCACCGGGGCGACCGAGACCCTCGGCATCTGGCAGCGCCTGACCAACGTGATCGGATGGACCTGGCTCATCGTTCTGGCACTGCGCGCGATGCGCGCATCGGCGACCAGCGAGGGTGATCAGGGACGGCGTGTCGACGTGACCTCTGTATCCGCGTGACCTCTTTATCTGATGGAGCTGCACGACGATCGTGAGGTACCTGCGGCGGCCCCGCGTCGCGTTGCGGGCAGGTCACCGATCGGTATCGGTCGGTGTGTATAGTCGGGCGCCAGAAGTCCCCTACGTCAAGGAAAGACGAGGTCGCGCGGTGAAGAAGCTTCTCTTGGTCGCACTGGCCGCCATCGGCGGGCTCCTCGTGTACCGCCAGATCCAGGCGGACCGCGCCGAGCAGGATCTGTGGACGGAGGAGACCGACTCCGTGCCCGCAGGTTCGGGTGTGTGAGACGCAGTAGTCCTGATACGAGCCCCGGCCGCCGAGCGGTCGGGGCTCTGTGCTGTCCGGACCCGGTGGCGTCCGGACCCGGTGGCGTCCGGAAGCGTGCCGTCCGGAATCGATACCGTCGGGACCCGGCGCTGCCCGCTTCGTGCGCCCACCGGGAGGGTTCACTTACGTGAATCTTTGACTTGCTTGCGCAAAGAATTGGGTGGGTAGACCGGGAGTGATCCGGCTGACCGCGCGGACCCCGCAGACAGCGGAGGGAGCACCGGGGCAGGATGGACCGACCGGACGGGGGCCAGGCGGGCCGAGAGGGCGAGGGGAAGCGCGTGAAGTGGCAGCGCAGCAGGGGGCGGGCGGCGTCGGCCAGGGGGGCGGCGGTGGGCGCGGCGGTGTGCGTGCTGGCGGCGCTGCCGGGCCAGGCCAGGGCGGACGGTGAGCCGAGCCCGTACGTCTTCGATCCCGGCGCGAAGCGGATCAGCGGAGCGGCGACCACGAGCGAGGCCAAGCAGCTCGACGCCGAGGGCACTTACCGCGATTCGATCGAGCCCGGGGGCACGCTCGTCTACCGGCTGAACCTCGACGCGCGGACGAACGCCTATGTCTCGGCCGTCGCCGTGCCCGGACCGGCGACGACGGTCGCCTATGGAGACAAGATCAAGATCTCGCTGCAGAACAGCCGGGGCAGCGACTGCAGCTCCAACGACGCGCAGTTCGGCACGGCGAGCAAATACCCCCGGCCGCTCGCGGCCTACGCCTACCGGCTGGTCGAGAAGGGGGCGTACTCCTGCCAGGAGGCCGGCCCGTACTACGTCGTCATCGAGCGGACCGGCGAGGACACCTCCACCCCCGAGCCGTGGGAGCTGGAGATCCGCCATGTCTCGGAGCCGGAGCTCACGAGTCCCGGGCCGTCCGAGGCGCCCTCGGGGTGGCCCAGCGCCTCGCCGGAGCCGGTCGGCGGCGAGCCTCGGGCACAGGCGGGCGGTACGGGCTTCTACGACGCGGCGGAGCTGGGGAAGGGCGAGTGGACGACGGAGATCGAGCCGGGTGCCTCGCTCTTCTACCGGGTGCCGGTGGACTGGGGGCAGCAGATCTTCGCCGGCGCGGACCTGGGCAGCGCGGCGGGATCGGGATCCGGGCCGGGGTTTGTGAGCGGCGCGTTCTCCATGGCCCTCTACAACCCGGCGAGAGGTCTCGTCGACACCAGCAACTCGCTCTCGTACAACGGCAAGCAGAAGACGACGGCCCTTGACCCGCTGCCTCCGGTGGCGTACGAGAACCGCTTCGGCTCACGGAGCGGCGACAAGGAGATGAGGTTCGCGGGCTGGTACTACCTGCGCGTCAGCCTCAGCCCGCTGGTGGGCCAGGAGTTCGGCCCGGGGCCGTACGGACTGACGCTGCGGGTCGACGTCACGGGCGACCCGAAGGGCGCTCCGGCGTACGCGGGGCCCGCCGGCGACTTCACCGTGGACCCGGGCGCCCGGCAGGCGGCGACGGGCGACGGCACGTCCCGGACCGCCGCGGCGGACAGCGGCACGATGACGCTGGTCGCGGCGGGCGGGATCGGCATGGGCACCGTGCTGGTGGTGGGCCTGGGGGTATGGACGCTGCTCGCGCGGCGGCGCGCGGCACCGGGACCCGGCTGAGGGGCCGGGCCCTCAGCTCTGGATCTGGGTGAGGGCCCAGATGCCCACGGCGAAACAGGTCAGCGCCAGCAGCAGGACCGGGACCGTCACCTTCGGGGGCGGTCCCGGGCGTTTGCCGGGGCCGTGGTGGGCCGGTGTCCGCGGCTGGGGAACCGCGGGCTGCTGATAGGGGATCCGCGGGCTCTGAGCGGTGTAGGGGCGGGTGTGGGGCTGTTCCTCGTGCCGCACCGCCGCCGTCTCCGCGTGGGAGAGGTCGGCCGGGGTTCCGTAGCCGTAGTGAGGGGGGACGTGCTGCGCCGGGTACGGCGGGACGTAGGCCTGTCGCGGGGCGGGCTGAGGCTGCGGGGGGTGCTGAGCCTGCTGGGTCTGCGGAATCTGCGGGGTCTGCGGGGTCTGCTGGGACACGTGGTCCCGGCCGGGCGGTGGGGGGAGGTGGAAGCTGCCGGTCTCCGACATGGAGGCGGGCCCTGGCGCCGGGGTGGGGGACGGCGTGGGCGGCGGTGTGGGCGGCGGTGTGACGGACGACGCGGCCGTCGCCGGTCCGGCGGGCGGGGCGGGCGGGGCGGGCGGCTGAGCCCCGCGCGGATCGGTGTACGGGCCGCCGGTGGCGTCGGTGTACGGAGCACCGGTGTACGGAGCGCCGGTGTGGCCGCTGGTGTGGCCGCCGGTGTGGGGATCCGTGGCGGGACCGGCGAGGCTCGCGGGACCGGCGGGGCTTACAGGGCCGACGCGGCCTTCGGGGCCTTCGGGACCGAACGCCGAGGGGAGCGGACCGATCTGGTCGAAGACCTCGACGATCTCGTCGTCGATGTCGGGTTCGGGCAGCAGCTCCGCGGCCGTTGTCAGCGCCTTGCGGGCGCCCGTGGCCGTACGGAACCTCGCGTGCGGGTCGGGCTGCAGCAGGCCCGCCAGGACCTGCCACAGCGGCTCGGGGATGCCCTGGGGCGCCCCGGGGGTGCCGTGCGCGGTGAAGTGCTCGACCAGGGCCTTGGCGTCCGGCTTCTGACCCTGCAGCAGATAGAGCGCGACGAGACCGACCGCGAAGAGATCGGCGGGGAAGTCCGGCTCGGCGCCCATCATCTGCTCGGGCGCGAAGTAACCGGGCGTTCCCACCACGTAGTTGGTCTCCGTCAGGCGCGGCTCGCCCTTGCGCATGGAGATGCCGAAGTCGGACAGCCGCAGATGCGGCCTCCCCGTTCCGGTGGCCTCCAGCAGGACGTTGGCCGGTTTGATGTCGCGGTGCACGACCCCCTCCGCGTGCACCGCGGCCAGACCCGCGAGCAACTGGTCGAGCAGAGTACAGACGAAGCGCGGCGGCAGCGGCCCGTAGTCGCCGATGAGATGCGCCAGCGAGCCGCCGCTCACCAGATCCATGGTGAACAGGACCTTGTCGTCGTCCGCGGCCCAGCTGGCCGGGGCGAGGACATGCGGGTGATCGATCCGCATCGCCTGCTCCCGTACGAAGCGCAGCAGGGTGTGGGCGTCGCTCTGCTGGAGGACCTTCGCCGCCACATAGCGCCGGCGCCGGTGGTCCCAGGCGCGCCAGACGGCGCCGACACCACCGCGTCCGATCGGGTCGATCAGCTCGTACCGTCCCGCGAAGACCTCACCCATGCGCCGCGCTCGCTCCCCGTCGTCCCGTACGCCGTCAGCTCTGATGCGCCTCGTAGTGGGCGACCGCCTCAGCGGTGCGCCCGGCGCCGTAGACCCTGAGGAACTCTGCCAGTTCGGGCTGGGTCGGGGCGAGGGAGTCCGCGGCGTCGATGATGTCGCCGGCCGCCGCGACCGAGCGCAGCAGGGACTGGATCTCGCGGACCACCCGGCGCACGGTCGGCGCGCCCGAGCTGTTCGTCGTCTGGCTCGTACCGGTGAGGACGGAGCCGCCCTGCGACTTCTTGATCTCCTCCATCCGGTCCGTGGCCTCCCCGGCGCTGACGCTTCCGTCGGCCACCTGCCCCGCCAGATCCTGCAGGGCCTGGACCCGCTGGACCACGGCCGGGTTGCCGATCTTCGCGCGTTGACCGCTCATCAGCTGGGAGAGCATCGGCGCGGAGAGTCCGAGGACCGCCGCGAGCCGGGCCTGGTTCAGGCCCAGGTCATCTATGAGACGACGGAAGAGCGCCCCCAATGGCTCTCCGTACCAGCTCCGCTGAAGTTCTCTGGCTCTGGCAGTCGATTCCTGCTGTGCGGCGTCCATACGCGTCTCCCCATCGCTTCCCCAATGCGGCAGCTTCGCTGCTGCGAACCTCGTGGGGCATCTTACGGAGCGTGGTCGTGCACGGGGAGTCCCAATCCTTTTGCGGGATCACGCGGTACACCCGGTACCCTGGTCCCGGCGATGGACGAGCGCTCTCGCGAGGCTCGGTCGTTCCATCCCGTCGAGGGGCCTTAGCTCAGTTGGTAGAGCGCTGTCTTTGCATGGCAGATGTCAGGGGTTCGACTCCCCTAGGCTCCACAATGAGACGCCCTCTGACCTGCGGAAACGCAGTTTCGGAGGGCGTTTTTCGTGCCCGTCGGTGGGTACGTCGGTGCCCATCGATGAGGGGTGAGCCCCGGGGGAGTCCGCCTTCCGCCGCTCCCGGTCGTCGCGGGTTCCCGTCCGGTCGGAGAAAGGCCTTGAGGTCCGGGCCCGCCCGGTCCCGCCCGGGCCGTCGCCGGGCTTGGTCCGGTTCAGGCCGCCCGGTGTCGGCCCGCCGACGGCTGGGGTTGGCGAGGGATGGCCCGCGTCACCACAGTTCGACCGGGGTGCCGGGGACGGGGGAGCCGCTTTGGGCCAGGAAAGCGATCGGAATGATGTAGAGCAAAAAGCACGCGTTGACGAGGCCTATCCCGGCCAGAACCCTGGACCAGGGCTGGGCGCGCGTCGGGAGACGGTCGGTGCCACGTAGTGCGGCAACCTCTGTGCCACGGTCGCGGGCGATTCGATCCATGACGACCATGGGAAGCATGGCAAGTCCGTAGAGCACGTCTCCGAGGACGCTCATTCGGTACCAGTGCCCCTCGAAGAGGGTTGGCCCAGGGTAGGTCGCTATCCACGCCCATGCGTGCGCCCCACGGATGTAGTACATCTCCACCGCGATACACGCGATGACGCAGAGGATGAACGCGGCAGGGATCAGGGTATGCAGTTTCCATTGCCGTCGGGGATTGCATACCAGGTCCAGGATCGCCCGCACTCCTAAAATCGCGAATATGGTA
Organism: Streptomyces sp. NPDC039430; assembly: GCF_055639435.1. Taxonomy (NCBI): domain Bacteria; kingdom Bacillati; phylum Actinomycetota; class Actinomycetes; order Kitasatosporales; family Streptomycetaceae; genus Streptomyces; species Streptomyces sp. NPDC039430. The sequence goes on from NZ_JBVKAK010000009.1 coordinate 426,245, forward strand.
ATGCCATACCCAAATCCCGTGCTGCCGACTACTTCCTGGATCTGGCTCTGCGGGTCAGGGCCGTGAAAACCCGGAATGGATGGTCCCCAGGTCGAGACATTGATGAAGGAGTGATTGAGGATGGCCACTTTCGTCCTGTAGTAGGCGATGGGGTCCTGCCAGAATGTGAATATCCAGCCGATGTACACCGCCGCCATGAAGGTGACTTTCCGGTTCTTCCGGCAATGGTGCAGGAAGTATGCTGCGATACCCAGAAATGCTACCGACATCACCGCTTGATGGACCCATGAGTAGACGCGGCGGGAGGTCGCGATCTCATGGCCGACGTATGGTGCGGGGCGGATGTCGGATTCCATGAGCCAGTGTCCGAAAATAAACGCTTGGACGACCAGGAAGAGCAGGCCGAGAATGGCCCATGCCATGACGGGTGTTTTCCAGCGCGATCCGCCGGCGCTGTTGCTGTCGGAGCCCGCCGGAGTGCTGCTGGTGGATTTGTCGGTATTCACTGTTTGCCTCCGTCTGGAAGTTGATTCCTTGTGGCCATGCAGACGCCGGACGTGAGAGCGGGGATGCTCATCGGTGCTCCTCGCCGGACAGGGGACCGACGGGGTCGTTCCGAGTAAGACGGACCGGGAGGCTTTTGAAGCCCCCGGTGAAGGTTGTCGCTATGAGTCGGGGTGCGCCGATGACTTCGATGGTCCTGATCCTGGGAAGGAGTTCGGCGTAGAACGCGCAGATTTCCATGTGAGCCAACCTGGCGCCCAAACAGGCGTGGACTCCATGGCCGAAGGACAGATGCGGATTCGGGTTGCGGGTGGCATCGAAGGTTTCGGGCTCGTCGAAGACCGCCTCGTCATGATTGGCCGAGACGTAGGAGAGGAATACCGCGTCGCCTTGGCGGATGGTTGTGCCGTGCAGCTCGTAGTCGCGGGCGGCGGTGCGCATGAACCCCTTGAAAGGGGCTGTGACGCGGATCATCTCCTGAGCGGCGTGCGGGAGCAGGTCGGGCCGGGACCGCAGAAGGCGGAGCTGCTCGGGGTGGCGGGCCAGGGCGAGCAGGCCGCCGGCGATGCCGGCGGAGGTGGTGTCATGACCGCCGGTGGAGATCACGGCGTAGTAGGAGAGGGTGTCACCCCAGGACAGAGGTCGACCGTCGATGCGGGCGTTGGCGATCACGGAGGCCAGGTCGTCGGTGGGGTGGGCGCGCCGGTCCCTGGCGATTTTGCGGAAATACGTGAACAGGTCGAACAGGACCGCCGGCTGGGCGAAGGGGCCGGCGTTGCGCTGCTGTTCCGGGTCGTCGGTCCCCAGGAGTTGCTGAGTCAGGGACAGCAGGCGGGGTGAATCACCCTGGGGCAAGCCGAGCATGGACAGGAGGACCGCCAGCGGGAAGCGGGCAGCCGGGTGCTGGGCGAAGTCCCCCGTGAATCCCCTGAATCCGGTGAATCCAATGTCTTCGCCGGGGCCGATGAGCGCGTCGATATGGTGCCTGGCGAGGGAAGCGATGTCAGCTTCCAGTTGATGCATCATCTTCGGCCGGAACCAGTCGGCGCTGATCTTACGGAAGGCCAGGTGGCGGGGGCCGTCCATCTGAACCAGCATGTTGAGCCCCAGGAGACGCCGGGTCCATTGGGTGGTCCGGTCACGCGCCGAGGACATCAGCATGGCCCGGGGGGAATTGAGAAATACGTCGTGGCGGTGCTCGATCTCCCGGATGTCGGCGTGGCGGGTGATGGCCCAGAACGGCCGGTAGCCCGGTGCGGCGCACCAGTGAACCGGGTCCTTGTGGCGCAGCAGGGCCAGCGCCTCGTACAGGGACGGCTCGTCGGTGTAGGCAGCCGGGTCCGTCAGTGCCAGACCCGCCTGTCGCAGAGTGATGGTCACGGAATTCCTCCTCGGTTCGAACGAGCGAATGCACAGGGAGTGAAGGGCGGAGCGCGCGGCCGGGAGGCGGGAACAGGAACTCCGGCCGGGAGCCCGGAGCAGGGGCTTCCGCGGTGCCCGGCGAGCGGATGGCGCCGCAGGCCGCGGGGTGCGAGGCGGTTGTTTCTCCGCGGCTCGCGGAAGCCAACTGCTCGTCGGGGGCGGGGGCGGGGGCGGGGGTGTGAGCGAGGGCGTGAGCGAGCGGACTGTGTGCTTTTACTTCGCTTCGGCGGGCCCTGTGAGGCCCATATGGTCGAGGAGCCAGTCGGTGAGTGCCGCCGCGCTCGGTTTGACCCAGATCACTCCGGGTTTCATTTCTGTCTTCAGGGCTCGTTGGAGGTGTTGTTGGAGCTGTACCGCTCCGAGGGAGTCGAGGCCCAGAGCGACCAAGCTGCTGTGCGGGCCGATATGGCGGTCAGTGCCGCCCAGGAGGTCGCGTACGGCCGTCATGATGAGGGTCTCCAGGATTTCGCGGCGTCCCTGTTCCCCTTCGGCCGCCAGGAGCTGTTCGCGTACTGCGGAGGCGTCATCCTGATCCGGGTCGGATTCGGTGAGCAGGGAGGCGAACAGGGTGGAGCCGCGCAGCGCCGGATAGGGAGCGATCCACTGGGCGATGTCCAACGGGGAGTAGCCGATGTGCTGGTAGCCGGCGGTCAGGATGCGTTCCAGCGCGTCGATGCCGTTTGCCGGGGTGATGGTGAGAAAGCCACGCTCGGCAAGATGCTGTCCGCGACCGACCTCGCTCCACGCCCCCCAATGGATTCCGGTGGCGGGCAGGCCGAGGGCGACGCGATGGGCGACCAGCCCGTCGAGAAAGCCGTTGGCGGCGGCGTAGGCGCTTTGGCCGGGCGAACCGGTCAGGGAGGCGATGGAGGAGTAAAGAACGAAGAAGTCGAGTGCGAGGTCTTGGGTCGCACGGTGCAGAGACCAGGCTCCCGCGGCTTTGCCCTGCCAGACGCGCTCCAGCAGGCGGGGGTCGAGGCCGGCGAGGGTGGTGTCCTCGACGACACCTGCGGCGTGCAGGACTCCGCGCAGTTCGAGCCCGCCGGCCTGTGCCGCGGTCACCGCTCGTGCGGCGGTGACGGGGGCGGAGATATCTCCCTGGATCAGGTCGATCGAGGTGTGCGGGGTACGCAGTGCGTTCAGTGTCGCTCGGGTCCGGGCGCTGGGTGCGGAGCGGCCGCTGATGACGATCCGGCCCGCGCCGCGTCGCGCGAGCCATTGGACGGTGAGCAGGCCGAGTCCGCCCAGACCTCCGGTGACCAGATAGGCGGCTCCGGGACGTATGAGGGGTTCGGGGCGGGTCCTCGGCGGCTCCTTGAGGTCCGGGCCGGGAGTGATCCGGGCGACGGAGCGTTCACCGGGCCGCAGTGCGATTTCCGTGACCGGCTGCGCCGTATCGAGGAGTTCCGCCAGGAGTTCCCCGTACGGAGTCTCGTGAGTGAACTCCAATACGCTGGGGGCCAGTTCGGGATGCTCGTACGCCACCGACCGTATGAGGCCCCGGATCGCGCCCGCGGCCGGAGCGCTCGGTGTGGGCATCACCGCCCACACCCGCGGTGGCCGCTCCAGCCGGGTCAGGCTCTGGATGAGCCTGACGGTATGGGCTACCAGATCGCGTGCCTGCTCAGCGGCCCCGGCGCGGGCCTCTTCCAGGTCAAGGGCGAGGATGATGCCGGTTGAACCCGCCAGGACCGTCTCGTCGGTCAGCGCGGTGGTCATCGGCAGCAGGCGACAGTCGGCGCTCTGGTCCTTGAGTTCCTGAGCCAGCTCCGCGGGCCAGGCGGCCTGCTGGTGCGTGAGGACCTGCCACCGGCCGTCCGTCGCACGGTGGCGGTCGCCGGCCGCCTCCTGTGGTTGCCGGCCAAGGTGGCACAGGCGGGTGGCGAACCGTTCGGCGGGCGGGGTGATGTTGCTGACGCGCAGGCCGCGGATCTCGGCCAGGACCGTGCCATCGGCGGCGGCCAGCCGGGCGGACGCGGCACAGCCGAGGTCGTCGGCCCGGTGCAGGCGGATGGCGGCAAGACGGGTGTGCGCGGTGTTGCCGTGGACCCGTACCTCGTCGATGCCGGCGACCACCACCGGGCCCGGCGTCAGGACGTAATGGGCCAGCCACGCCGAGACGGCACTCTGCACCACCTGGTCCGCCAGCGCGGGGTGCAGCAGCATCGTCCAGGCCGACACCCGGGCGGACTCGTGCGTTCGCATCATGGCCAGAGCCAGGTCCTGGGTGGGGTGCACCAGAACGCGGTCGATCGCGGCGAAGGCCGGGCCGTGGAAGACGTTGTGCCGTTCGCGGAAGGTACGGTGCAGCGCGGAGGGGTCGCTGTCCTGCCAGTCCTCAGGGTTGCGCTCGGCGCGGGTCAGCGGGGCGGGGCGGTCACCCTCCGGCAGCGGACGCACTGTGCCACGGGCGTGCACGGTCACCTCGCCGTCGGTCACCGAGACAATCTCGACCCGTGCGTCGTCGCGGCGGCCGTCGCGGACGAACCGGGTGGTGACCACGGGTTCCGGTTCCAGGACCAGCGGGCTCACGACGTTCACGTCGCGGACGGCGACGGCATCCGTGCCGAATGCCTGCCTGGCAGCTCCGAGCATCATCTCCACTGCCCCGGTACCGGGCAGCACGGGCACGCCGGCCACCTTGTGATCGGCCAGCCAGGGGAGCCGTTCCGGACCGATGGGGCTCTGCCACAGATGGCGCTCCGGGTCCTCTGGATCATGTACGTGTCCGCCGAGCAAGGGGTGCTGGCCGGCCGCGGGAAGCTGCGGAGCGACGAGTTGGTACGGCCGTTCGTCCCCACCATGGCGGGTGCGGTGCCAGGCGGTGGTGGGCAGTTCGACCAACTCGCCCTGGTCGTAGCGGGTGGCGAACCGGGTCCCGTCATACCCGGCGCAGTGCACGGCTGCCAGATGGGTCAGGAAGGCGTCCATGTCGTCGGTGCCCTGGCGCAGGGTACCGACCGCTACGGCGTCGGTGACGCCGTCCGCGCGGGCGGTGTCCAGGACGGGGCGGACCGCGAGCGGGTGGGCTGTGCACTCGATGAACAACCGGTGCCCGGCGGCGAGCGCCGCGGAGACCGAGGCCTGAAAGCGCACCGTCCCACGCTGGTTGTTCGCCCAGTACGTGGCATCCAGCGGACCGGGCACGGACGGGTTCTCGCTCACCGTGGAGAAGAAGCCGCGGCCCGGCTCGGTGGCGGGCAGATCGCGCAGTACGGTGCGCAGCTCTGCCAGAATGGGGTCGACCTGCGGCGAGTGCGAGGCCACATCGACGTCGATCATCCTGGCGGGGATGCCGGCCGCCTCCCACGCCCGGACGAGTCCGGCGATCTGCGCGGCGTCCCCGGAGACGACGGTGCTCCGCGGCGAGGTGAGCACACCCAGCGCCACCCCCTCGGCGCCGGCGGTCGTGATCGCGGCCTGGACCTCGGCCGCGCCCAGCATCACCGAGGCCATCGCCCCGCCGGAGATCGTGGCCAGCAGCGCGGAGCGGCGGCAGATGACCTTCGCCCCGTCCTCGGGACTGAGTGCTTTGGACACGACCGCGGCGGCCACCTCGCCCAGGGACTGGCCGATCACCGCGGCGGGTTCGATACCCCAGGACCGCCACAGCGCCGCGAGTGCGACCTGGACCGCGAAGAGCACCGGCTGAATCCTGTCGATGCCGACGGGCTGTTCGGGCTTGGTGATCATCTCCCGGAGCGAGAAGCCGGCTTCGGCTTGGATCAGCGGCTCCAGTTCGTCGAGTGCGGCCGCGAATACCGGTTCGGTGGCCAGCAGCCCCCGGCACATACCGGGGCGCTGGGAGCCCTGGCCGGTGAACACGAACACCGGTCCGGCATGTTCCGGTGGCAGCACCGGTACCCCGGTGGTCACCCCATCGGTATGTTCCCCGGCGGCGACAGCCCGGACCCGCGTGGCCAATTCCTGGTGATCACGGGCGACCACACCGGCCCGGTGGTCCGCGTGCGAGCGGTGCAGGGCGAGGGTGTGCGCCACATCCTTCAGCGCGAGGGACCGGCCCTCCTCGCTCTCCGCCCAAGCTCCCAGGCGTACGGCACCAGCGGTCAGCGACGGGGAGGAGTTGGCCGAGAGCAGAAACAGCCTGGCCTGATCCTCCCGCTGCCGGGCAGCGTGTGTGGTGCGGCGTTGTGGAGTCCTCGGTGCGGACTCGACAACGGCATGCACGTTCGTACCCGTCACCCCGTAGGAACAGACCGCCGCCAGCCGTGGCGCGTCCCGCACCGGCCACTTCGTCAGCTCGGTCGGCACGAACAGCCGTGAGTCCTCGTCCCGGGGGATGGAGGGATTCCACTCTTGGAAGTCGTGGTTGGGCGGAATGGCGCCGCGCCTCAGGCACTCCACCACCTTGATCATTCCCGCGATCCCCGATACCGGCTCGCTGTGACCGATGTTGGTCTTGATCGACCCCAGCGCGCACCGTCCCCGGCCCCGTCCGTAGACCGCGTTGATCGACGTGTACTCAATGGGGTCACCTACCGCTGTGCCCGGCCCGTGCGCCTCGACCAGGCCCACGTCCCCCGGATCGATCCCGGCCTTGTCCACCGCCCGGCGGAACACTTCCTGCTGCATCTGTGTGGACGGGGCGGTCAGCCGGCTGGCCTGCCCGTCGTTGTTGACCGCGCTGCCCCTGATCACCGCCAGCACCCGGTCACCGTCCCGCTGTGCATCGCTCAACCGCCTCAACAGCAGCACGCCCGCGCCCTCTCCGCGCACATAGCCGTCCGCACGTGCGTCGAAGGCGTGGCATGCCCCGCGCTCGGAAAGCAGCAGCGGTGCCTCGTAGAAGTGCGTCTCCGGTGAGAGCATCAGCAGCACACCGCCCGCCAGCGCCGCATCGCACTCGCCCAGGGCCAGCGCCCCGCACGCCGTGTCCAGTGCGACCAGTCCTGAGGAGCAGTGCGTACTGACCACCATCACCGGGCCGCGCAGATCCATCGCGAACGCCACTCGTCCCGCCGCCCCGGCGGTGAAATTCCCGAACAAGTACGGGCTGTTCGGAGCGTCCTGGACCGGCCGCGCCTCACGGAAGAGATTGTCCGGGGCGTAGGTGCCCATATAGACCCCGGTCCGCGAGCCGCGCATCCGGTCCATCGGAATGCCCGCGTGTTCCACCGCTTCCCACGCCACTTCCATCAGCAGCCGGAACTGCGGGTCCACCCATCGACGCTCCACCGGGGCCACCGAGAACGCCTCCGGCTCCCAGGCCCACACATCACCGTCCAGGAAGCATCCGTACCCGGCCCGGGCGGCCAGGCCCGGATCGTGAATCGCCGCCAGACCCGCGGCTTCCCAGCGGCCGGCGGGTACCGGGCCTGCCATCTGCCGTCCCTCGGCGGCCAGCCTCCACAGCCCTCCCGACGACTCCACGCCCCCGGGAAAGCGGCAGCCCATACCCACAATTGCGACCGGTTCTGCGTTCGATGCCGACATGGCACATTCTCCTTTCTGTTCCGCGCTATTCCGCGATCGCGGTGCTGTAGACGAACCGGAAGACCGGCACCTGCTGCCCGTTCACCAGCTCTGTCTCCGCGGTGGCCTCAAAGCGCTGGTGCTGCCCGTAAAAGGCCACAACGACCCTCGAAGCGTCAGCGGCGTCAGCAGCGTCATCCGGCAGCCGGTACAGACGGGGCAGCTCCGGCGGGCCACCCCGCAACGCCACCATCCGCCCCGGGCGTATCCCGGTCTCGCGAGCCATGTGCCCGCCTGTGTCGGTACACATCTCACCGGCCTCCAGTGCCGACTTCTGCACGGACAAACGGGGCGGGAAAGACCGCCATGTGAAGGCCGGGCACCGGTACGGCACCGACACGTGAAACCGGGGGCATCAGCAGTTCCTCACTGTCGAGGGACACCGCGCGAACCCGGGCCGCCCCGGTGGTGCACCGGGATTGAGCGGCCGATCCGAGCGGGTAACCATTTGTCAGTAGATCCCCCAGATCGGCCCCGTAGTAAGGGCTTTGGCGCCCGGGTGTGCTGCGCGTGCTCCCCCTATGCGCCCTTGTGAAAGGCGCGGCTCCCAGGCGAGCCTGGCCGGGCTGAGAGTGGGGAAGAGGTGTCCCGGCAACGCAACACACAGCTCGCGCGGCTTCTTGAGGAGGCGGGCTGGAACACGGCCCAACTCGCTCACGCCATCTCGTCAGTGGCCTCCGAACACGGCCACGACCTGCTCGTATACCGCTCGACAGTGACGCGATGGCTTGCCGGAAGCCATCCTCGTCCCCCTGCGCCCGCATACATCTTGGAGGCGTTGGCGCGCCGCCTGGGCAGACCACTCGCCAGCGAAGACGCCGGCCTGACCCGAGCTCCCCCACGTATTCCGGACTGGTCCTGGGAGGCGAACCCCGTGCACCATCTGGCCAAGCTCACCAACAGTCAGCTGGACCCCGGCCGAGGAAAACTCCTGGGGGTTGATGTCTACAGCCTCGCCGCACTCACGGTTCCACCATGGGAGGAGTTGCTCTCACGTCGCACGCCCCACCGTGCCGGCATCGTGCCGGGACGCCGTGTCGGCCGCGTAGAGGTTGAGGCCCTGCGGAGCATGACGGCCTTCTTCGCGGCCTCGATCGGATCCTTCGGCGGCGGGCACGCCCGCACCGCACTCACCACCTACCTGGCCGACGACGTCACCCCCTGGCTGCTCTCCGGCGCTGGCGAGCGGATCCACGGACAACTGCTCACGCACGCGGCACAGCTCACCATCCTCCTGGGCAACATGTCCGCCGACGACGGCGCCGTCGCCCTCGCCCAGCATTACCACCGCACCGCCGCCCATCTGGCCGCCGAAGCCGAGGACCCGCACACCCACACCATCGCCCTTCGAGCCCTCGCCTCCCACGCACTGGAACTTGGCCACCAGCGGCCCGCACTCACGCTGGCGCAGCAAGCCGCCGGCACAGCGGCCCGGTACTCCTCAGAACTGACCCAGTCCTTCACGCAGACCCAACTGGCCCTGGCCCACGCACACGCCGGCGACCGCCCCCGGGCACTTCTTGCCCTCCACAGCGCTGAACTCCTCCACAGCCGCGCCGATCAGGACCCAGCCGATCCCTTCGACAGCTACCCGACCGCGGCTCTGCACCACCAGCGGGCCCGAACACTGACCGCCCTCGGGGACCACCGGGCGGCCGGCCACGCCTTCCAAGCCTCGCTACGCGCCCGCGCCCCACAGGCACGGCGGGGCAGGGCACTGACCACAGCCCTCTTGGCCACATCACAACTTCGCCAAGGCAACCTGGAAGAGTCCCTCACCACCTGGAAACGGTTCCTCGGCGACTACCCAGGTCTCCGCTCGGCCCGTGCCACGGACTCCCTCACCACCATGCGCCAGGTGCTGCGCCCCTACAGGGACCGCCCCGGCGTAGCACTCCTGATCGAGGAAGCCGCGTCCCTGTAAGGCAGGGGCACAGCGGCCGGAGCCGCGTATCCGGTCTGCCGGCGCGCCGGCAGACCGACGAACCGGATCGGGCTGTTGAAGCAGTCCAGAGGCGTCGCGTCGCGACGCGGTACGGCAAAACGCCGTCCGATACGAAGCCGCCATCCGGCTCACCTTGATCCGACAGGCGCTGCGACTCCATGACGGGCCCGGGAATCAGGCCGGTCACCTCTGTCCGGTCACCTCTGTCCGGTCACCCCTGTCCGGTCATCCCGGCCCGGTCCCTCACAGCCATGCGTCCCTTCGGCAAGGAGCCGATGTGCACACTGCTTACATCGGCGGGCATCAGGACTCGCCGGCGGGCGGCGGCGGTCGAGTACGGCCGGTTCGGCGATCAGGCGCGGGCGGCGGGAATCAGCGCTGCGGGACCAGGTTGGCGATCTTCCAGAGCGAGCCCGTGCCGGTCACCTGGGTCGTGTAGGCGTTGCCGTTCCGGTCCAGCTCGAAGGCGAAGAAGTTGAGGCCGCGCACACTGGCTACCTGCGTGCCCACGCCCGTGTCCGGGTTGAGGCGCGTGACCTCGTTGCCGACGGCGAAGTAGACCTGGCCGTCCGCCGCCACGGAGATGGACGTGGGCTCGTAGAACTGGGTGGCGACAGTTCTCGTCGCCCCGGTGGTGAGGTCCGTCCGCAGGATCCGGCCCGTGAACATGTCGGCGGTGTAGGCGCCGCCGCGTCCGTCCAGCGCGATGCCCTGGGACAGGCCGAGGCCGGACGCGACGACACGTACAGTGCCGCTCTCCTGCACCTCGTACAGCTTGCCGCTGCCACCGGTCGCGTAGATGGTGGTGCCGCTGTGGGCGATGGCGTGCAGCGCGCCGAGCCCGGAGGCGAGTAGGCGCTGTCGGCCGGTGGCCAGATCGACCTCGCGCAGATTGCCGTCGAAGTCTCCGACGTACGCGCTGCCGGTGCCGTCGAGGGCGATGCCGCGCAGATTGCCCAGGCCCGCGGCGACCGTGGAGCGCGCGCCGGTCACGAGATTCACCGTGCGCAGTTCGCCGTTCTGGTACGTGAGGTAGGCGTTGTCGCCTGTGCCGTACGCGGCGTCGACGGGCTCGCCGAGGCCGGTCACCAGGCTCGTGCAGGAGGACGAGGGGCAGGTGATCACGGGCACGGCGGCCGCCGAAGCGGATGTTCCCGCCAAGCCCGCGACGGTCAGCGCCGTCAGGAGTACGGCTGCGGTACGGGTGCGCCAGGAGGCGGCAGAAGTCACGGCGAGTTCTCCCATCGAGTACGGACGGATCCGGCCCGGGCCCGCCCCGGCCCCGAGGGGGGCCGGGATACTTCTCGTCAAGAAACACGGCAGGCGTCCCTTTCCCCGCCAAAAACCCCGTCTAAACACCCCCCCCACCGT
>NZ_JBVKAK010000009.1:436989-446149 GCF_055639435.1 Streptomyces sp. NPDC039430
GGTTCGGTCGTGGGGGGGGTCGGTCGGGGGTGGGAAGAAGTCCATGGATGTTCCCCCCCCAAGGCGAGACCGCCCTCTCCCCGCCCCCACAAGAACCGGGGCGGCCCCGGGCCACTTGTGAGTACGGAGCACGGTCAGTATTCGTTCAACGCGCAACAAACTTGGCCGGAACGCGCCCCGGCCGTGAAGCGTGCTGCCTGCGGGTCAGTCGCGGGAACTGCCGAAGAGGAGGCGGTACGCGATCAGCAGGACCAGGGAGCCGCCGATTGCCGCACCCCATGTCGCGAGGTCGAAGAACTCGTTCTGTATGGGTCGGTCGAGGAACTTCGCGGAGAGCCAGCCGCCGGTGAAGGCGCCGGCGATACCGATGAGGGTCGTGACGATGAGCCCGCCCGGATCGCGTCCGGGCAGGATGAACTTCGCGATGGCTCCGGCCAGGAGCCCGAGGATTATCCAGCTGACGATGCCCATGACGTGACGCTGCTTTCGTTTCGGTGTGGCGGACGACTCGGTGTGGCGGACGACGGAGGGACGCGCACGGAAGCGACGCGCACGGAAGGAACGCGTGGAAGGGACGCGCACAGGGGAGTTCGCGGGCTGGTCAGGGCCGCGGTGCGTCGTCGCCCGGCCGCGCGGTGGGGTGCGGGCTGGTGACGTCGCCGGGGGCGGGCCGGATGACGCCCGGGGCCGCGGTTCCGGGGGAGGGTGTGCCCTCAGCGGCCGGCGGGGTCCGGTCGGACTTCATCGCCCTGGCCTCGCTCTTGAGGATGCGCGCCGACTTGCCCATGGAGCGGGCGAGTTCGGGGAGTTTCTTGGCACCGAAGACCAATATGACGACGATGAGGATGATGGCGATCTCGCTGATGCCCATATGGGTGTTCCTCTTCTCCCCGGTGGTCGGGTGGCAGGGGGTGGCGACGGCTTCTCGGCCGGGGTGGTTCAGGAGGTGTCGGTCCCGCGAGGCGCCGCGGGGCCGGTGAAGTCCGGGCTCGCGAAATCGGGGCTGGTGTAGCCCAGGGGGGTGCGGCGTTCCGGGAGCGGATCGCGGGCGGCCGGCCGGGGCGGCGACGGCTGTGCGTCGGCATCGGCGGCTGGGCCCGGAGCCGGGGCCGGGGCACGGGCGGGTGCCGGCAGGTGCAGTTGCTGGCGCAGGAAGGGCAGCATGCCGCGTTCCAGCAGTGCTTGACGCCACGCCGCGCGAGCCTCGATGACGGCCGGGGCCTGATGGTGCGGGTGTCCGCCGGGCGCGGAGCGGTGCCGCACGGCGGTGACGACCAGCGCCGCGGCCGCGATGAGCGCCGTGAGCGCCGCCAGGGCCGCGGTGAGCCAGCCGGTGCCCACCAACGCGTCCGCGAGGGGCTGCTGGGAATCGGCCAGGCGCAGGGCGTAGCCGATGAGCAGGAATATCGTCGCCGCCATGACGGACAGGACCGGAGCGAGTACGGCCAGCGCCGCGAGCAGCCCGCGCCCGCCCTTCGCGTCGTCCATCTGTTGAGGCTGCTGAAACCGTTGAGGACGATCGGGGCGGCGGGCTGTGGAATGCCCGGTCGTGTCCCGCAGCCGGAGGTAGACGGCGTACTCGGGGGCGGCCGCGGCCGAGATGGTCTCGGTCGCCGCCAGCGCCCGGGAGCGCAGGCGTTCGGCATCGGCCCGTACGCCGGAGCGCCGCAGGGACTCGCGGATCTCCGGGGTGTCCAGGGCGAGGCGCAGCACCTGCTCGAAGTCCGCTCCGTCTGCCGCCTCGCGGCGGTCGGACGCGTGCATGAGAAGTCCCCCGATCGTGTCTGCCCACGGCCCGCCGCCCGTGGCCGTGGTCCTTGTCGCGCTTCATGGACCCCGCAGCCGGAGAGGCCCGTCGTGGATGCCGGCCTGATGCCGGCGTCTCGTTCAGGTGAGGCGGTGAGGCGGTGAGGCGGTGAGGCGGTGAGGCGGCGCCCCGGCCGGTGGCCGGGGCGCCGGTGGCGTTCTCCTCGGGTGGGCGGCCGCGGGTGCCGAGCGCCGAAGAGGGGTGGTGGTGGCGTCAGACGCCGACGCCGAAGTCGGCGGCGATCCCGGCCAGGCCGCTGGCGTAGCCCTGGCCGACGGCGCGAAACTTCCACTCCTCGCCGTGCCGGTACAGCTCGCCGAAGACCATCGCGGTCTCGGTCGCGGCGTCCTCGCTCAGGTCGTAGCGGGCCAGCTCGGCGCCGCCCGACTGGTTGACCACGCGGATGAAGGCGTTGCGTACCTGGCCGAAACTGTGGCCGCGGTTCTCGGCGTCGTGGATGGAGACCGGGAAGACGATCTTCGCCACACCGGCGGGGACGGTGGTCAAGTTGACCTTGAGGGACTCGTCGTCGCCCTCGCCCTCGCCGGTCAGGTTGTCGCCGGTGTGCTCGACCGAACCGTCGGGGCTCTTCAGGTTGTTGTAGAAGATGAAGTGCTGGTCGGAGAGCACTTTGCCGCTGTCGTCCACCAACAGGGCGCTGGCGTCCAGGTCGTAGTCGGTGCCGGTGGTGCTGCGCGCATCCCAGCCGAGCCCGACGAGGACGGCGGTCAGGCCCGGCGCCTCCTTGCTGAGCGAGACGTTGCCGCCCTTGGCCAGACTCACACCCATGTCGCTGTTCCCTTCGCGTGTTCCCGCACCCCGCCCCCGGTCGAGGGCCGGACCGTGCGTACCGGTCCCTTAAATCTACAGCACTGTAGAAGTTGCTGGGGGCTTCCCGGGCAGGGTGTGCGGAGGTGTACGAAGGTGCACGGAGGTGTGCGGAAGGGAGTCTGCGGCGGCCGGGGCGGGGGCGGGGGCGGGGGCCGGGGCGGGGCGGGGCGGGGGCTGGGATCGGTCGGCGGCGCGGCCCGTTCCGCCGTACCGCCGGACCCCGTGCGCACGCCGGAAGACCGTCCGGTGACCGGGCCGCGACTCAGTACGATGAACCACCCCTGCGACGGCGTGCGGGGCACCTGGGCGGGGAGGGAGATGGACGTGGCGGACCAGAACAAGGGCGGTCCGGAGCAGCAGCCCCGTCGGCGCGGCCAGGGCGAGTTGGAGGCACAGGTGCTCGCCGCGCTGCGCCAGGCCCCGGGGGCGGTCACCGCGGCCTGGGTCCAGGAACGCCTGGGCGGCGACCTTGCCTACACCACGGTGATGACCATCCTGACCCGGCTGCACACCAAGGGCGCGGTCGCCCGCAAGCGGGCGGGCCGGTCGTTCGAGTGGACCCCGGTCGCCGACGAGGCCGGGCTGGCGGCGCTGCGGATGCGCAAGGTCCTGGACGCCGAGACGGACCGGGAGGCGGTCCTGGCCAGCTTCCTGACCGCCCTGACGCCGGGCGACGAACAACTGCTGCGCGGCCTGCTGGCCCTGGCACCCGCGGAGGGGGAAGACTGACGCCATGGGGGTCTTCGTCTTCCTGCCGCTGGTCCTGCCCTTGACGGCCTGGCCGATCGCCCGGCTGGCCGAACAGCACCTGCACCCGCGGGCCGCGACCTGGCTGCTGACGGGCGTCGCCGGGGTGCTCGCGGTGTGCAGCACCCTGTGCCTGGCCTTGCTGGTGGTGGTCGGCACCGCCCAACTACCGGGCAATCCGCTGCCGGACGCGTGGTCGGACCCGGAGGTACGCGAAGCCGTGCCCCACGACGAGATCGCGGGCAAGACCGCCATCCCCGCCCTGATCGCGGTGCTCTCCGCGTGCGGGCGGGCGGCGTGGCGCCATCACCGCGTACGCCGCCGGGCGGAGCGTGCCCTCGCGGGGCTGCCGGCCACACAGGTGGCGGTGCTGCCCGATGAGATGCCGTACGCCTACGCGCTGCCCGGTACGCGGGACCGCGTCGTGGTCACCACCGGCATGCTGGCCGGGCTGAACGCCGGCGAGCGGCGGGCCCTGTTCGCGCACGAGCGCATCCATCTGGCGCGCCGTCACCACCGTTTCCTGCTCACCGTGCAGCTCGCGGCGCGGGCCAACCCGTTCCTGAGGCCGCTGCGTACCGCCGTCGCCTACACGGCCGAGCGGTGGGCGGACGAGGAAGCGGCCGCCCACATCGGCAGCCGGCGCACCGTGGCACTGGCGATCGGCAAGTCCGCGCTGATCTCCCGGGGCGCGCCGATCGCCACGCTCGCGGGATTCGCGGCCGCGGGCCCTGTGCCGCGCCGGGTCGCCGCCCTGCTCGGCCCAGCGCCCGCCGGACGCGTCTGGCCGCCGGTCTTCACCACGGTGGGCCTGGCCGCCTGGGGAGCCGCCGCGGGCACCACCATCTCGGCGCTGTCCTCGGCGAACTCCGCCGTCACGCTGTTCCTCATCCTGCAGGCGGCCACCCCGATATAGCCGGGCCGCCGCGCAACACGGCCTAAAGGTCGAACTCGTGCGGCGGCAGGTCGAGCGCGTAGCACGCTTCGCGGACCACGCCCTGCTCGTCCTTGTCGAAGTCGCCGTCGGCGCCGCCGATGACGATGCCGATCTGGATCACGGCACGGGCCTCGGCGGGCTTCTTCCTGGCCTTGGCGACCTCTTGCAGGACGCTGACCTTGCCGAAGTCGAAGTCGGCGGCCAGCTTGTCGCAGTTGTCGTCGAAGCGGCGCTGCAGGTCCTGGGCGGGGAAGTTCTGCAGCACCTCGTTGGTGGAGATGAGCTGTGCCACCTTGCGGCGCTCGGACGGGTCGATGGTGCCGTCCGCGGCGGCGACCAGCGCGCACATCGCCATGCTGGCGTCGCGGAAGGCGCCGCTCTTGAGGTCGTTCTTCTTGGCGTTGAGCTGGGTCTGCATCGTCGATGCGGACTCCTTGATGCGGTCCCACAGGGCCATGAGAACTCCGTACGTGTCAGAGGCGGTCCGGGCCGAAGGGGAGACGGCCCGGACAACCACTCCTTCTACAGTGATGTAGAAGTTACCAGGGGGGCGAGGACGTCTCAGCCCTCATCGCCCTCTTCCTCGTCGTCGCCTTCGAAGAAGTCGCCCACCTCGTCGATGACTTCGGCGGCGACCATGCCGCCGACGACGCCGACGGCGAGTCCCGCGGCGCCGGCCGCGATCGCGGTACCCATACCGGGCCCGGAGCGGTGGCCGCCGTCGTGGTGGTGCTCGCCGTGGCCGTGCTCGTCCTTGTGGATGGGGCCGCTGTGGGCGTTATGGGGCGCGCCGTGTCCGTAGTGGCCGTCGTGGTGCGAGCCGCCGTGCCCGTACGACCCGCTGTGCCCGTACGGGCCGCCCTGTCCGTACGGGCCGCCCTGTCCGTACGAGCCGTGACCGCCGGAGGGGGCGTGGTGCTCGACCAGCCGGCGGATCCAGGAGTCGACTTCGGCGTGCCAGTCGATCTGTTCGACGTCGTGGTGGTTGACGGTGAAGCGGGTCACCGCGTCGTGGCCCCCGGAGAAGAAGCCGCCGCGCTTATCGGCCTCCAGGACCACCTCCAGTCCGCCCGGGTTCGCCAGGAAGGTCACTTCGATCTCGTTGACCTGGTGCGCGTACCGCGGGGACGGGGCGAGTTCGATCTCCTGGTAGAAGGGCAGCTGCTGGCCGGTGCCGCCGATGTGCCCGTATTCCAGGTCCGCGGACTTGAAGCCGAAGCCGAGCTGTCCGAGCGTCTCCAGGATCGCTTCCTGGGCGGGCAGCGGCCGTACCGCCAGCGGGTCGAGGTCGCCCTTGTCCTTCGCGCCGGCCACCGCCAGCTCGGTACGCACTCCGAGGACGATGCCCAGGCTCTGCCCGTACAGTTCGGTGACCGGGGTCTCCCACGGCAGCATCACGCTGAAGGGCACACTGTGCGGCTCACCGGCGGCGAGGCGGAAATTCCCGCCGACGCTGACCCGGTCGAAGACAACCGCGCCCTCGGACTCCCCGCCGTCGTGCTCCGCTTCGACGCGGGCCACGAGTTCCAGGGTGATGTGCTCGATCGTGAAGTCGGTGTTGCCGCCCTTGAGATGGACCTGTCCGCTCAGGGCGCCGCCGGGCAGCACCGCGCCCGGAGCGAGGACCGTGTCCACCGTGGGCCCGCCCACGCCGAGCGAGCCGAGCAGCCGTTTGAACACCATCGTGGCGTTCACTCCTTCATGTGTCCGTGTGGTTCTTCCGTCGCCGGCCGGTGGGCCCCGAAGGGGGTGGAGCCCACCAGTGGACGAGCCAGGGTTACTTGGCGGAGGTGTCCAGCGCGGCCAGGGCCTGAGCCCAGCGCGCGTACTTCAAGTCGGCCAGATCGGCGACCGTCTTGACGCCGAACGCCTCCTGGAGGAGTTCGCCGTCCCGGTCGGAGACTCCTTTCAGTGCCGCCACCGGCGCGGCGAGGATCTCCGGCAGACTCTTGTCCGCCCACGCCTTGTCCAGCACCTTGTCCAGGTCGATCGAAGCCACGACGGCCCTCCCAGGGAAACGATGGATGATCCGGGCGACGCACAGCTCCGGTGGCCGATGCCCTGCGCGATGTGGCGCACGGCACCCCTCCCGGCCGACTGCCCGTCGCCCGCGGGGCAGCCGGGAACGTCCGGGTCACCCCTCGTGTTTTCTACACGCGTGTAGAAGCATAGAGGTCGGGTGCCCCGCGCAGGCGGCATCCCGGCGGCTCGCCGGGGAACGTCCGAAAAGCGCCCCGGTCGGTGGAGAAGATCGCCCCCCGAGGGGGGCTTTGCCCGTCTCGGTCCCGGCGCTCCGCGCGGGAAGACGCGATCGAGCCGGACGCGGCCGGGCTGCTTCTGGACGGTCGTACATACGCCGTACGCGCCGTCCACGCCCCCCGGTCACGCGGCCGCTCGCCGGCCGACGCCATCGCGAAAGAGCGGGAGCGGCCAGATCCTGGCCGACCGTCCGCCCCGGCACCAACACCCTCTAAGATCCACACCTGTTGGAGAGCAGGAACAGGTCTGCGAGGAAACGACTCACCCCATGTCCGAACGGACCGCTGCGCGGTTACGGCGCAGGCTCGCCGACCGCGCCCGCCGCATGGTGGACTCCAGCGCGTTCACAGCCACCGTGTTCTGCCTCATCGCGGCCAACGCCGCGCTCTTGGGCATCGAGACCTATACCGGTGTCGTACACCAATGGCACACGGTCCTGAAGGCCGCCGAGCATCTCTTCCTCGCCGCCTTCACCGCCGAGATACTGCTGCGCGCCGCCGCCCACGCCGACCGCCCCGGAGACTTCTTCCGCGACCCGTGGAACATCTTCGACCTGCTCGTCGTCGCCACGGCCTTCATGCCGTTCGCCCGCGAGAACGCCACCGTGCTGCGGCTCCTGCGGCTGGCCCGGGTGCTGCGCGCCGCGCGATTCCTCCCCCAATTGCGCGTCGTGATCGTCGCTGTCGGCAAAAGCCTGCCCGGCACGCTGAGCTTCCTGCTCGTCGGGGCACTCCTGCTGTATGTGTACGCCATGATCGGCTGGGTCTTCTTCGCCGATGACGATCCCGAGCACTACGGGTCCTTCGGCCGCGCCGTCCTCACCCTCTTCCTCCTCATGACCCTCGACGGCCTCGGAGACGCGGTCCGGGCCGGGCTGGAGATCTCCCGCTGGTCCATCGTCTACTTCGCCTCCTTCGTCCTGCTCGGATCGTTCGTCCTCGTCAACCTCCTCATCGGTGTCGTCATCAACTCCCTGCAAGAGGCACGCGAACTCGAAGCCGGACAGGACCACCCCGTCCCCGCGCGACCGGTGCCCGCGGACGACCCGACCGCGGCACTACGGGCTCGGATCGCCGAAGCACGCCGGACGCTGGACGACCTCGAAGCCGGCCTGGAGCGGTGAGGGCGCGGACGGGCAGCGCGGAGCAGGCGGTGCGTGGGAGGCGGGGCGGGCAGTCGAGACGTAGTTTGGGGGCATGGGCACGACTGGGGCAGCCACGTCGTCGCGCCTCTTGCGCCGGCCGTACGTGAAGCTGGCGGCGGCGCTCGTGTGCCTGGCCGGGCTGCTCGGCTTCGATCTGCTGACGACTCCGAATATCCGGATCGGCGGACTGATGGTGGCGGTGCCCGCACTCTCGGCGACCTTCCTGGCCCCGGGGCAGGTCCTCTTCGTCGTGGTGCTGACGCTGGCCAGTGTCGCCGTCGCGGCGGTCAGCAACGACACCCTGGGCACCGAGGCCTTCCCCATCTCGTTCGCCACCGTGGCGCTGATCAGCGTCGCGTCCGTCGTGACGGCCTCACTGCGGCAACGGCGCGAACGCGAACTCGCGCAGTCGCGCTGGGTCGCCACCGTCATGCAGGACCTGCTGCTGCGACCGCTTCCCCCTCGGCTCGGCCCCTTGTCGATCTCCTCCGTGTACATCGCGGCGGAGAAGGAGGCCAATATCGGCGGCGATATGTACGCGGCCGCCGTCACGCCACGCGCTGTCCGCGTCATGGTCGGTGACGTGCAGGGAAAAGGGATCGGCGCGGTCGAAGTGGTCGTCTATCTGCTGACGGCCTTCCGGCAGGCGGCCAGGAACGGCACCCCACTGGCGGAGCTGCCCGACTTCCTGGACCGCAGCCTGCGCGACGATCTCGTCGACGTGCAGGCCATCTCCGGCGAGGCACCGGATTCCGTCTCCCGCCGCCGGGCGCTGGAGGGGTTCGTCACCGCGGTGATGGTGGAGTTCGAGGAGGGAGAGGACGTGGTCCGGATCGCCAACAGCGGCCACCCGCCGCCACTGCTCATCCGCCGGGACAAGGTGCTCCCCCTCGATCCCATGGAATCCGCACTGCCGCTGGGGCTCGGTGATCTCCGCGCCGGAGAGCATCACGTGGACACCTATGAGCTGGCCGTCGGCGACCGGCTGCTGCTCTACACCGACGGCGTCATCGAGGCACGCGACGCGGCCGGCTGCTTCTACCCGCTGGCCAACCGGGTGGCCCGGTGGACCGACCGTGACGCGGACGAGATGCTCGACGCCCTACGGTCCGACCTGCTGCGATACGTCGGCGCGCGGCCCACCGACGACGTGGCGATGGTCGCCGTGCAACGCATGGTCTGACCACGGGGCCCGCAGGCGCCGTATGTGGTGAGCATAAGGAAATTCGCATACACCGGCCAAACAACCTCTGCGATGAGATGGCGCCGTGAGCTCTGCCATCCGGTCGCGGCTCCCGGCTGTCGACCCGATGTGAACCGGAGAGGTGAGGGAGGAAAGCACGTGCGCGTACTCGTCGTGGAGGACGAGCCGCTGATGGGGCGGGCTCTGGTGGCGGGGCTGCGCCGTGAGGCCATGGCGGTGGATCTGGTGACC
>NZ_JBVKAK010000010.1:0-226678 GCF_055639435.1 Streptomyces sp. NPDC039430
CGCCCGGTTACATTCCGAACCCGGAAGCTAAGCCTCACAGCGCCGATGGTACTGCAGGGGGGACCCTGTGGGAGAGTAGGACGCCGCCGAACAATTTTTAGGGGAATGCCCCGCGCCTTTCGGCGCGGGGCATTTCTGCGTTCTACGGAAGTTTCGTGGGGTGCCACGGGTGATATCTCGTTGCGTGAGAGGGCGCGTGGCGCGGAGGATCGGTGGATGAACCATGTGATTCGTGCCGTACGGCCCGACGAATGGGCCAAGGCCAAGGACATCCGTCTCGCCGCGCTCCAGGACCCCGCCGCGCCGGTCGCTTTCCTGGAGACGTACGAGGGAGCCCTCGCACAGCCCGATTCCTTCTGGCAGGCGCGGGTGGCCGGGGCAGCGCCAGGCCATGGGGGCAGGACGGTGCAGTTCATCGCAGAGGCGCCGGACGGGACATGGTCGGGCACGGTGACGCTACTGATCGAGGAGGCCGGCAGCACGGTCTTCATGGGGGCCACGTCCGAGCGGGCGCAGGGGCATCTCGTCGGGGTGTTCGTACGCCCCGAGCAGCGCGGTATCGGACTGCTCGGGGCGCTGGTCGATGCCACGCTCGACTGGGCCTGGTCGCTGGAGGAGCCGTGGCTCGCGCGGGTCCGGCTCCATGTCCACGAGGGCAATCCGCGGGCGCGGGCCGCCTACCGCAAGCTGGGATTCGTACCGACCGGCGTTTCCCTGCCGCTGGAGGGCAGTCCTTCCGTCACCGCCGGGAACGAACTGGAGCTGGCGATCGACCGCCCCTGAGGCTGCTCCTCCTGGAGAGGGCGGGTGCGTCGTCAAGCGCTGTACGGGTGCTCCGTCCGCGCCGTTCGCAGAGCGCGGGCCCACCAGTCGAGTTGGTCGAGCATCGCCTTGGCTGCGCCGGCCGCGCCCTCCGGGTCATGGGCCATGCCGTCAGGGGCGAAGACATCGCTCGTGACCTTGTGGAAGCTGACGGTCTCGCGCACGGTCGTGCTGTGCAGCTCGGCGAAGACAAGCCGCAGTTGTTCGACGCTGCGCAGCCCGCCACCCACGCCCCCGTACGAGACGAAGCCGACCGGCTTGGCCCGCCACTCCTTGCGGTGGAGGTCGATGAAGTGCTTCAGGACCGCCGGGAAGCTGTGGTTGTACTCGGGTGTCACGACGACGAACGCGTCGGCCGCGCCGAGGCGGGCGGACAGTTCGGCCAGGGCCGGGGTGGGTTCCGTACCCCAGTTGGGGTGGACGGCGGGGAGTTCGGTGTCGGCGAGGTCGATGAGGTCGACCTCGGTGCTGCCGTGGCCGGCGGCCAGGGTGGTGAACCAATGGCCGACGGTAGGGCCGAGACGGCCCTCGCGGGTGCTGCCGATGATGACGACGAGCCGTATCGGGTCGGCCGGCTGGATGGACATGGTGGACAGAGTGGACATGGCGTTGCTCCTCAACGGGCGCTGTGGTCGAGGCAGGGCGACCGAAGGTAAAGTACAACGTGTATGGCAAACACTGCAACGATCGTTGTAACTTCTGAGGAGGGCGTACCCACCGTGGCGAGCGGAGATCGAGAGCGGAAGCCGGTGGTAAAGCCGCCGCGCAAGGGGCTGTTGGAGAAGCGGCAGGCCATCGAGCGTGGCGCGCGTACGGTCTTCGGGCGCGAGGGGTACACGCGGGCGAGCGTCGACGCGATCGCCGCCGAGGCGGGTGTCTCCACGCGCACCATCTACAACCACTTCACCGACAAGGAAGAGCTCTTCCGCGCGGTCTTCCTGGAGAGCGCCGCTTCCGTGACGGCCGCCTCCACGGACCTCTTCGAGCGGCACTTCCGGCACTTCGGGAGATCCGCCGACATCGAGGCGGACCTGCTGGCCCTCGGGCGCGAATGGGTCTGCCAGAACTCCAAGCACCCCGAACACTTCGCGCTCGTACGCCAGATCATCACCGAGGGGCCGCGGATGCCGGCCGATGTGATCGAGGAGTGGCAGCGCGTCGGGCCGCGGGCGGTACGCGCCGATCTCGCGGATCGGCTGCGCGTGCTCGCCGCTCAGGGGGTGTTCGACATCGACGACGCCGATGCCGCGGCACGACATCTGAGCCTGCTCATCGGCGGCATCACGTTGGAGTCGTTCTTCGGCGCCGTGCGGCTGGGCGCGGCCGAGGTGGAGACGTTCGTGGCGAGCGGGGTGTGGGCTTTCCTGAAGGTGTACGGGCCTTCCTGAGCGTGTGCGGGGGCCGGTGGAGGCCCCACGGCGTCCTGTGTGCCTCTGTGCGGTCCTGCGCCGTGCCTGCGCCGTGCCTGTGTGCGGGCCGGTGGGCTTTCCGTACCCTCAGGCGCTGTTGGCGCTGTCGGGAACCGGCAGCTCACAGCGCGGCCAGCGGTCCAGGCCCTGCTGCCGCGACCGGAGCAGGGCCAGAGTCGGCAGCCCGCGGTCATGGCCGGTGGAGAGCAGCTCCGGAAGCTGGGGCAGCGGGGCCACGGCGGCGACATCGTCCAGGACACAGGTCATTGGTGGGTCGAGCCGACCGTCAGATGACCGTGCGGCCATGCGGCGGCCGTGCTCGACCACGTTCGAGGCGAGTGCGGTGAGCAGAGGCATCGCACCCGGGCGGGAGCGCGGATCTTCGATCGGCTCGCCCACCACATACAGAGTGCCCCCCTCGTTCACAAAAGAATCCAGCGCGAGGGAATCGGTTCGGTTCGGTGTGCAGGAGTCGCGGATATGGATCGAGGAGAGCGACGACAGCGCACGGGCCGTCAACTGCTGGGAGACCTCGCGGCGTTCGGGATGCGCGGTGAGCGCGGACTCCAGCAGACCCGCGAGACCGGAGGCGGCCTTGGGGTGGGTACGGAGGATCCGCACGGCCTCATGGGCGCTCCCGCCCTGCGCCCAGCGGTGCACCTGTTTGAACGGCCTCGACTCCACCGCGGCGGCGTGCAGCCAGCAGCGCAGGAGCGTCTCCGCCGTGTCTGCCATGGCGGCGTCGAGCAGGGCGTGCGGGCGTACGGGGGAGAGCAGCGCGGTGGCGCGGGCGGCGGCGGTGGTGGCGTCGTCGCATCCCGCGGTGGGGGACCAATGGAGCCGGGCCGGGGTGTCGCAGAGATGGCCGGGGTCGTAGACGAGGACGGGGCCGAGCTTGGCCCGCGCGTCCTTGGTCTCGGCCCACACGGTCGGGTCGGAGGTGATGACGAGGGCGGGGCCCGCGGCCTCCAGGACGGCCTGGACGGCGGCCGGGCGGCGGGTGAGAGGGGCGCCGTATCGCACGCGAGGGGCCGGCACGGCAGCGGCGTGTGCGGGAGCGGGCGGGGCGATGGGCGTGGGTGCCGGCGTAGGTGCCGGCGTGGGTGTCGGTGCGGGGGTGGGCACGGCGGTTTCTACGGGGGCAGGTGCCGCGGCGGCGGTCGGTGCCTGAGCCTGAGCCTGCGCCGGAACCGGTACGTGCGCAGGTGCAGGTGCAGGTGCAGGTGCAGGCGCTGGTGACGGCTGGGGAACTGCGGGTGCGGCTGTCGTCGCGGCGTCCGGCGGGTACGGGTCCTTGCTCAGCGCCGGTGTCCGGCTCGGTGCCTGGCTCTGTGCCTGGCTCTGTGCCTGGTTCGGCGCCGGGGGCGGCGTCGGTACGGTCGCCCGTCGGCGCGCTCGCACCATGCGGTAGCGGGCCATCACGCCCAGCACGAACACCGTGAGCACGACCAGCACCATCATCTGACTGATCAGCAGGCCCCAGAACAGGCCGTACCCGGACAGTTCGCCGGGCGGGGTGTCCGGCCAGGCGCCCGCGATGTCGTGTGGCGCCTGGGCGAGTTGACGTATCGCCAGCGGCGTACGCGTAAAGGTCACCCCCTGGGGCCAGGCGCCGTGGGTGAACAGACCCGCGAGTCCGGTCGCCGTCCAGGTCAGCAGCGCCAGCCCGAGCAGGAAACCGAGCAGGCCCACCAGCAGTCCGTCGGGGATCCCGCCCCGGGCGCCGCCCTGGTAGTGCTGACCGCCCTGGTAGTGCTGGCCGTCGTGGTGGCGCTGGCCGTCGTGGTGGCGCGGCATGGTCACGCCACCGTCGACTCGGAGGACTCGTTCAACCGCCGTTGCCTCTCCAGGAGGGCCGCCCGCTGTTCCGCCTCCCACTCCGCGGCCCGCATGTCGTCCGGCAGTCTGCCTTCCAGTTCCAGGGCGTCAGCGGCGTCCGATTCCTGGGAGTTCTCGGTCATGGCCCGGTCGGTGAAGACCAGGGGCCGTTCCGCTTCCGTCACCAGATGCTTGACGACCTGGACGTTGCCGTTGACGTCCCAGACCGCGATACCGGGGGTGAGGGTCGGAATGATCTCCACCGCCCACCGGGGCAGGCCCAGCACCCGGCCCGTCGCTCTCGCCTCGTCCGCCTTCTGGGCGTAGATCGTCCGGGTCGACGCCATCTTGAGGATGGCCGCGGCCTCCCGGGCCGCCGCGCCGTCGACCACGTCGGAGAGATGGTGGACCACCGCCACGAACGACAGACCGAGCCGTCGGCCGAACTTCAGCAGCCGCTGGAAGAGCTGGGCGACGAACGGGGAGTTGATGATGTGCCAGGCCTCTTCGACCAGGAAGATGCGCTTCCTGCGGTCGGGGCGGATCCAGGTGTGCTCCAGCCAGACGCCCACGATCGCCATCAGGATCGGCATCGCGATCGAGTTGCGGTCGATGTGCGAGAGGTCGAAGACGATCAGCGGGGCGTCCAGATCGATCCCGACGGTCGTCGGTCCGTCGAACATGCCTCGCAGGTCGCCGTCGACCAGCCGGTCGAGGACCAGCGCGACGTCCAGGCCCCAGGCCCGTACGTCGTCCAGGTCGACGTTCATGGCCTCGGCCGACTCGGGCTCCGGGTGGCGCAGTTGCTCGACGATGTCCATCAGCACGGGCTGGCGGTTGGTGATCGTCTCGTTCACATAGGCGTGCGCGACCTTGAGCGCGAAGCCGGAGCGCTCGTCCAGGCCGTGGCCCATGGCGACTTCGATGATCGTACGGAGCAGGGCGAGCTGCCCGGTGGTGGTGATCGCCGGGTCGAGGGGGTTGAGCCGGATGCCGTCGTCCAGGGCCGCCATCGCGTCGAGCCGGATGGGGGTTATACCCAGCTCCTGGGCGATGAGGTTCCACTCGCCCGCGCCGTCCTCGCCCTGGGCGTCCAGGACGACGACCTGGCGGTCGCGGAAGCGCAGTTGGCGCAGGACGTACGTCTTCTCCAGCGCCGACTTGCCGTTGCCGGACTCGCCGAGGACGAGCCAGTGCGGGGCGGGGAGCTGCTGCCCGTACAGCTGGAAGGGGTCGTAGATGTATCCCTTGCCGCTGTAGACCTCGCGGCCGATGATCACGCCGGAGTCACCGAGGCCGGGGGCGGCGGTGGGCAGATAGACGGCCTGGGCCTGGCCCGTTGACGTACGGACGGGCAGCCGGGTCGTCTCCACCTTCCCGAAGAGGAAGCTGGTGAAGGCATCCGTGAGGACGGACAGCGGATCGCGCACCACAGGCCCCTTTCGGCTCGTCGGCTATCGGCGGTATCGGTTGTCGGCGGTATCGGTATCGGTATCGGTATCGGTGTCAGAGTCGGTGATCGTGATCGTGATCGTGATGGTGATCTTGACGGTGACGGTGACGGTGACGGTGAACGTGACGGTGACGGTATCGCTCGGTCGGTGGCGTTGAGCCGGGCTAACGGCGGATGCCGGTCGCGAACGGCAGGGTGTTCACAAAAGCGCGGTGGTGCTCGCGGTCGCACCATTCCAGTTTCAGATACGACTTGCCGGCGGACGCCCTGATCGTCCGCTTGTCCCTGGCCAGGGCCTCGGGCGACCTGGACGACACTGTGATGTACCCGACGAGGTTGACCCCCGCCGCGCCGCTGGCGAGATCTTCACCCCGCTGGTCCAGCCGGCCGTGCGCGGCGATGTCGCGCGGGTCGACGGTGCGGTTCATCTTCGCGGCGCGGCTCGCCTCCGCGTCGTCGTTCGTCTTCTCCGTCAGCATCCGCTCGATGGCGATCTCGGTCGGTTCGAGGTCCATGGTGACCGAGACCGTACGGATCACATCGGGGGTGTGGACGAGCAGCGGGGCCAGGAAGTTCACGCCGACCGGGGTCATCGGCCACTCCTTGACCCAGGCGGTGGAGTGGCACCAGGGCGCGCGGGTGGACGACTCGCGCGTCTTGGCCTGGAGGTACGTCGGCTCCATCGCGTCCAGCTCGGCGGGCCAGGCGTTTCGTTTCGTCATGGCCTGGATGTGGTCGATGGGGTGGTCGGGGTCGTACATCGAGTGCACGAGGGAGGACAGCCGGCCCTGGCCGAGCGGCTGGCGTACGCGGATGTCCGCCTCGGCGAGCCGGGCGCAGATGTCGGTCAGCTCACGGGCCATGACGACGGCGAGGCCCGCGTCCCGGTCGAGCTTCTTCGTACCGCCGGCCTGGCGGGCGGCGCGGGCCATGGCCTGGCCCTCGGCGGCCAGTTCGCGGGTGTAGTGCATGCACGCGACGAGATACGCGCGGTGCTGCTCGCTGGAGGTGGAGACCATCGACTGGAGCTGGTCGTACGAATCCCGGAGCCAGCCGGGGGAGGAGGAGTCGCCGCGCTGGGCCACGTCCTTCTCGTGCGCGTCGGGGTCGGCGGGCAGCGTACGGGCGAGCATCTGGAGCCGGGTGACGAAGCCGTCGCCGTTGGCGACATGCTTGAGGAGCGTGCCGAAGCGGTCGACGAGGGCCTCCTGGTCCTCGCTGTCGCGCAGCCCGACGCCGGGGCCCTCGATCTCGATGGCGGCGGTGACGGTCCGGCGGTCGGCGTGCAGCAGGACGGCGATCTCGTCCGGGCCGAAGGGCGCCGCCAGCCAGTTGATACGGCCGATGCCGGGGGGCGGGCCGACCTCGACCTCGCGGCCGTCCAGGCTCGTACCGGCTTCCATGGCGGCGGAGCGGTAGGCCGTGCCGCGGCGCAGGCTGCGCTTGTAGCTGCGGTTGATCTCGAACCACTTGTAGAACGTGCGGTGCTTGTACGGCACGTACACGGCGGCGAGCGCGAGGAGCGGGAACCCCGTCAGCGTCGCGATCCGTACGGACAGGACGGGGACCAGCAGGCCGCACATCATGCCGACGAAGGCCCCGGCGATGATCAGGGCGATCTCGCCGGTCTCGCGGTTCTTGCCGACGATCGCGTTCGGCCTGGCACGGCCGATGAGATACGTACGACGGGGCGCGATCGGTGGTGACTGGGTCGTCAACGCCCTCTACCTCCTGTGCTGTTGTTGCCGTTACCGGTGCCGCGTGAGCCGTGCGGGGTGCCGCTGGTCGGGCCGCCTCCGCCGCGGGGCGGGGGCGCGGGGGACGGGACGGCCCCGCCGCCACCGCCGCCGGACGAGGAGCCGCGCGAACTGTGCGCGGCGACGCCGCCGGAGATGCCGCTGGAGGGACGGCCGCCTCCGCCGCCGCCTCCGCTTCCGTCGCCCTGCTGGTGGCTGCGGCTGCTGTGGGTCTTGATGCCCTGCGAGACGAGAGCGGCGGGGGAGCTGATGAGGGCGGCGGCCTGGGAGCCGTCCGTGGCCTGCTTCCGGTTGGAACGGGAAGAGGCGATCTCGTCGCCGAAGCCGGGCACGAAGCGGTAGATCATCGCGGAGGCGAAGATCGCCAGCAGGATGATGGCGAGACCGGACACGACGGCGGAGACCGCGTCGGGTCCGCTGTCGGCGGAGAGCGCCCCGGCGAGACCGAGGACGATCACGATGACGGGCTTGACCATGATGACGGCGATCATGATCCCGGCCCAGCGGCGGACATGCCCCCACATGTTCTTGTCGACGAGCCCGGCGTAGACGACGGTGCCGAGGAGCGCCCCCACGTACAGGAGCGCTGCCCTGATCACCAGCTCCAGCCAGAGCACACCGGCGGCGAGGATCGACACGAGCGAGACGACGATCAGCATGATCGGGCCGCCGCCGATGTCGTCGCCCTTCTTGAGGGCCTCGGCGAAGCCGCCGAAGAAGACGTCGGTCTGGCCGCCGGTGGAACTGGAGACGACCTGGGTGACGCCGTCGGTCGCGGAGACGATCGTGAAGAGGATGAGCGGGGTGAAGGCGGAGGCCAGGACCGTCAGCCAGAGGAAGCCGATGGCCTCGGAGATCGCGGTGGCGAGGGGCACGCCGCGGATGGCGCGCTTGGCGACGGCGAGGAGCCAGAGGACGAGGGTGAGGACGGTGGAGGCGGCGAAGACGACGGCGTACTGGCGGAGGAAGGACGGGTTGGTGAAGTCGACGTTGGCGGTCTCTTTGACGGCGTCGCTGAGCTTCCCGACGATCCAGGCGGCGGCGTCGGCGCAGCCGCGGGCGAGGGAGGAGAGGGGGTCGAGGGCGCCGGCTGGGTCGGAGGTGCCACTGCGCGGGGCGCCGGCTGCCCTCTCGCCGTCTTCGCAGTAGTCCTTGGCCAGCCCGACGATGAGGTCGCACGGGTTGTCGCTGGAGCTGGGCGACGGGGCGGGGGAAGGGGTCGGCGCGGCGGACGCGCGTGTGGCGAGAGCGACGAGGAGCGTGAACGCACCGGCCACGGACGCTGCGAGCGAGGAAGCGCTGAGACGGCGGCTACCGGGCATAGGTGAAGCCTCCATATCCCTGAACGGCCTTGGCGATCTCGTCGGCGCTGGAGGCTCTGTTGTCGCCGTTGACCGGTGTGGGACCTTCGGTCTGGCTGGAGGAGGTGATCTTCCAGTCACCGTCGATCCACTTGAGCTTCTCTGTGATCGTGAACCAGGTTTGGGTCACGGGCTTGGTCGAGCCCTCGCCGGCGAGCCCCACGAGCCCGGTGGACCACACTTCGACGGTCGCTGCGGCTGAACTCACCTCAGTGACCTTGGTACCGACCGGCATGGACCTTGATACGAAGGTGAGACCCGCGGGTGTGGAGCCGTCCTCATTGAGGCCGATGTTCGCGAGGAAGGCAGCTGAGTAGGCTCTGTCGAGATCGCTCAGAAGACCCTCGGCCGTGGCGGGGTCGTGCGTGGCGCGGATGATGTCCTGCCGGGAGGCAGCGTGGAACATGCCGTCGGAACCGAGCGCCACCGCGTAGTTCGCCGCCGCGCTCGCCGCCCCCTGCTCGTTCCGCGCGAAACCCGAGGGGATCTCCCCGTTCTTCCCCGTCACCGGCTCCACCCCCGTCGCCGTCGTCGGGTCCGCGCCCGGTCCGGCCGCGCCCTTGCCGCCGGCGGAGGTACCACCCCCGCCGTCGCGGTTCGCGAACGCGATAGCGGCGATGAGCAGGACCACGACGCCCACCACGGTGATGAGCGAGCGCGAGCTGCGCGCCGGGCGGCGTGGGCCGCCGTACATGTCGCCGCTTCTGCCGTCGGGCAGGCGGGTACGGGTCTGGCCCGTACCGCCGAAGCCGTCGTCCGTACGGCCCGAGTCGCCGCCGTAGCCGTGCTCGTCGCCGAAGCTCATGCCGCGTGCGCCCCCTCAGACGTTTGCGGTTCCGCGGTGCCCGCGGTGTCCGCGTAGTACGACGGTAGCCGTGCTGGTTCCCGCGCGGGCGCGGTGTGGTGACTCGACATCAGGGAGACGCAACCTCAGCCGGTGGGTGCGACGGACGGGTGGTGTTGAGGGTGAACCCGGGCACGCCCGGTGCGGACCGGCGGGACGGGAGAGAAGAGGGAGAGACGAGGGAGGGACGAGGGCGAAGGGAGAGAAGGGACAGGGCGGACGGAGGGCTGGGGAGAGGTGGACGCGGGTCAGACGGCCATCCCGTACACGATCGTGAAGAGTGTGCCCAGTGAGCCGATGATGAAGACGCCGGTGAGTCCGGCGACGATCAGGCCCTTGCCCTGTTCAGCGCTGAACGTGTCCCGTAGCGCTGTCGCTCCGATCCGCTGCTTGGCCGCGCCCCAGATCGCGATGCCGAGGCAGAGCAGGATGGCCACCGCCATCACGACCTCGATCATGATCCGGGCCTCGTTCCCAAGTGTCCCGAAAGGGCCCCAGTTCGGGGCGATGCCACCGATGATGGTGGTGATGTCGCCCTTTTCGGCCGCCAGGTACATGTAACTCACCGCCCCTGTTGGGTCGTTCACGCCCGAGCCCCCATGGCACGGGTCACGCTCTATCTTCGCTGATGGAACCGCCCTCGTAAGCCGCTTGGCGGCTCTCTTTACCCGATCCCCGCACATATGACCGACGACGGTGCCCCGATCAGTCACGGATCGGGTATGCGAAGACGCGTATGGTTACTCTGTGTATCACGGAGCGTGACTCCGGGCAATGACTGTCGTTGTTACACCCTTGTGGTTCACGGCACGTCCGGGACGCCTCGAACCGCTGGGCCCGGACTCGGTCCGGCTCCCGCTCCTCGCCCACCGTACGAGTGAACTTGGCGCCGCCGCCGCGCTGTCCGGCCGGCCGCCGGATGCCCTGGGCCGCAGGCGTCCGCGCCGTACGTACCCCTCGTACGCCCTGTGGAGCCGCGCTCCCGTGCGGGATCCCTTTGTGTCCGGCTTTGGGAAAGTGCCGTCGAGATCCCGGGCTGAGGAACGGACAGGGGTGTGCGGCATGACGGGACATGAGGAGTTCGGGGAGTTCTCGGAGAGATCGACGTATTCGGACAGCTGGCAGCGGCTGATCGATATGACCGGGGGCGTCCCGGCTCCGCGCGTTGGCGGCGGTGGCAGTGGCGGAGATGGCGGTGGCGGAGATGGCGATCGTCCGGGCTTGAGGCACAGCGGAGGGCCCTGGATCCGGGCGGCGGGGGCCGCCGAGGCGCTGCGTACGCACATGGGCCCGGTGCGAGCCGAGTTCGCCGCCGCGCACGAGGGGCTGGCCGCCGGTACGGAGGGCCTGGGCGTCGCGGCGGTGCTGCGCACGGTGCGCGGGTCGTGGGAGCGGCGCATCGAGGCGGCGATGGGGGAGTGCGGGAGCCTGGCGGGGCAGCTGCGCGCGGTCGCGAGGGACTTGGGTGAGACCGACGAGGTGATCGCCGCGACCTTGGCGAAGGCGGCCGGTGGTGGTGGACGGTGAGCGGGGGCGTTGAGGGGGCCGGGGGCGGGGCCGGGGCCGTGGGTGGGTTGCTGACCTGGAGTCAGTTGGGCGAGGTGAGGTGCTCGGCGCTGGAGGGGGCCGCCGACGGCTGGGGTACGGCGAGCAACCGGGCGGACGCGGCACGCGACCGGATCGACAAACAGCTCGTCGCGAGTCTCGCCGCCACGCAGGAGGGCGAGGCGGCGGACGCGGCGGTGGCACGGCTGCGCGGACTGAGCCACAACTTCCAGTTCGTCTACACCGAGTGCGGACTGGTCCGTACGACCCTGAACAGCCTGGCCGCCGAGCTGAGGGCGCCTCAGCGGAGGCTGCGGGAGGCGCTGGAGGACGCGCGTGGTCTGAAGTTCACGGTCCATGAGGACGGTTCGGTGAGCTATCCGGCGGCGGGCGAGAACACGCTGACGAAGGAGAAGCTCCCGGGAGGGACGGCCGCCGGCAGCGCGGCACCGCCGCTGCTGGCCCCGCCGCAGGCACTGAGGAGCCCGAACCCCCATGCGGCGAGGGCCCAGGAGATCGCCGACGCCATCGCGCGAGCGGTCGCCGAGGCGAGAGAGATCGACGCGCGGTACGCACGCGCACTGCGGAAGCTGACGGCGCCCGACGGTCTGCGCGTGACCGACGCCATGTGGGCGGACGTGAGCGGTGACGCGACCGCGGTACGCGGGCTGGCGGACGAGTACCTGCGGGAGGCCATCCCGGCGGACAGGTCCCCCGCGGAGCGGAGGGCGTGGTGGGACGGGCTGACGCGGGAGCGGCGCGAGGAGTACCTGGCGGTTTTCCCGGCGGAGATCGGGAACTTGGACGGGATCCCGGCGGAGGTGCGGGACGCGGCCAACAGGGACAACCTGCGGTTGTTGATCGGGCGGTTGGAAGGATTGGAAGGGGCCGAGGGGCGGGGCGGTGACGACGAGCGGGTGCGGACGCGGTTGGCGGGGCTGAGAGCGATCGACGAGCAGTTACGGGCCGGGGGAAATCCGCCGATGTATCTGCTGGGGATCGGGGACGAGGGGAATGGGCGGGCCATTGTCTCGTACGGGAATCCGGATACGGCGCGGAATGTTTCGGCGTATGTGCCGGGGCTGGGGACGGCGTTGGACGAGGATTTCGTGAAGAACGACATGAAGAGGGCGCGGGATACGGCGATCGGGGCGCAGGAATATGACCGTTCGAGTGCCTCGATCGTTTGGCTCGGGTACGACGCCCCTCAGTTGTCCGCCGCGGACATCATCGGAAATACGGATGTGATGTTCGCTGATCAGGCACAGGTCGGGGCGGTCGCGTACAACGAGTTCATGTCGGGCATCTCGGCGACGAACGAGAACGATGATCCGCATGTGACGGCGGTCGGCCACTCCTACGGATCGCTCACGGTCGGCCAGGCGGCGCAGCGGCCGGGGGGTGTGCCGGGGGCGGACGACATCATTCTGCTCGGCAGTCCGGGGACCGGCGCGAAGTCCGCGGATGAGTTGGGTGTGGGCAGAGAGCATGTGTATGTGGGCGCGGCGGAGAACGATCCCGTGACGTTGACTCCGGCGAGGAGCGAGGTGCGTGGCATGGCAACCGGAGCCGTCAGCGGGGCCGTGGTGGGGAGCGCTGTGGCCGGCCCGGTCGGGGCAGTTGTCGGTGGCTTGGGCGGAGGAGCAGCCGGCTACATCGCGCAAGATGCGCAGACACGCGACGGAGAGGTCTGGTTCGGAACGGATCCGGCACACAGGGACTTCGGCGCTCAGCGCTTCAAGGTCGGTGAGGGCCCCGCTCCTGTTGTGGGTGGCGAAGGGCTCACGCCCGCACACTCGAATTACTTCAGCCCGAAGAAGGACCCGGTGTCGGCTGACAACATCGCGAAAATTGTTTCTGGTAAGTCCAGGGGGATCCAAGTCGAGGAATGGAGATGAGCAGAGTTTTGCGAAACGCGCTGGGGGTTGCTGCCGCGTGTCTGCTGCTGGCTTCTTGTGGCGTTTTCGGGAGTTCTCCCACGGAGCGGGAAGGCGGGCTAGGTATGAATATGCGGGAAGCTGCCGAACGGGCGGATTCCATCCTTGACGGAACATTCGTGGCCATCAGGCCCGAAGTTCGCTGGACTCACGGAGAGACCACGGTCGGAAGTTGCGATCTTTCGCGTCGTCGCGCCGTGATGACCATTATTTCCGAGCAGAGGCGCGGTGGATTCCTGGGGGTGGTTGAGCGCTTCTGGCAGAAGAGCGGGTACGCGATCACCTCCGTGAACAGCAGTCAGGAGTTCCCCGCTATTTATGCCAAGTCTCCCGACGGCTTTGGGCTTCGGCTGAGCATCGCCGGAAAGGGGCAGGCGTTCTTCGAGGTCGCCACCCCCTGCGTGCAGGAGTCCCCCGTCGCTGCCCCCGCCTCGCGGCCCAACGGCCCCGATTACTCAGGCGGTCCCATCCCACGTCCTGACGTCCACGACGAATTCTGGTCATCCAACGCGCCTCTTCCGACGTCCTCGTCGTCCGCCTCCTGATCCGTCCCCTCCGCGCCTACACTGGCCCACGACAGTGGCCCTGACGCGGAGGGTGTGTGACGGTGCGTAAGACATGGCTCCTCGTGGCCGCTGTCGGGGGGCTGGGGTTGAGTTTTGTCGCTCTCCTCGTCGTTGGGACCTACTCCGCCGCCGCCGGGCTCGTCGGGGGCGTGGGTGGGGGCGGGCGGGCTGTGGGGTTGGCGAAGGGGGCCGTGCCCGCCGCCTATCAGCCGCTTGTGCAGCAGTGGGGCAATCTCTGTCCCGCCATCAACCCCGCGCTGCTCGCCGCGCAGTTGTACCAGGAGAGCGGCTGGAATCCCAGCGCCCAGAGTCCCGCCAACGCCAAGGGCATCGGGCAGTTCATCCCCGGTACCTGGGAGGCCCATGGGATCGACGGGAACAAGGACGGGAAGCGGGACATCTGGGATCCGCGTGACGCGATTCCCTCGGCCGCCTCGTACGACTGCGAACTGGCCGGATACGTCAAGGACGTGCCCGGTGACAAGACCAGCAACATGCTCGCGGCGTACAACGCAGGGGCGTACGCCGTCATCAAGTACGGCGGTGTGCCGCCGTACCGGGAGACGCAGAACTACGTCAAGATCATCCGGACTCTGGAGAAGAGCTTCGCCAGGCCCATCGGGCGGGTCGAGCCCTCGAAGCAGGCCGCCGCGGCCATCTACTTCGCTCAGCAGAAGCTGGGCACGCCCTACCTCTGGGGTGGGAACGGGACCCCCGAGCAGGGTGGCCGGTTCGACTGTTCCGGGCTGACGCAGGCCGCGTACCGGACCGTGGGGATCGAGCTGCCGCGAGTGGCCAATGATCAGTACAACGCCGGCGAGCATCCCTCGCGGGACGAGCTGCTCCCCGGTGACCTCGTGTTCTTCTCGGACGATCTCACCAATTCGCGGGCGATCCGGCATGTGGGGCTGTACGTGGGCGGCGGCTACATGATCAACGCGCCGTATACGGGCGCCGTCATCCGGTTCGACAAGATCGACACCCCCGACTACTTCGGGGCCACCCGCGTCACCGAGGACGGCGCGAAATCGCTGCCCACCGACCTGCCCCCGAGCCGGCCGGCCGCCTGACTCCGGCCGGCCGACCGGCTCCGGAGGGCCGGTGGGACGGCGGGTCCGACAGCGGCCGTGGCCGGAACTCTCCGTCCGGTCGCCGCCCTGAGCTGCGACTATGTGTCACTCTTCGATAACGTCATGGTGATCGTTCGGTGGAGAGAGGAACGTACGCGGCGCGCAGGCCGTTCCCTGGACGACAGCCGCGGTACTGATCACGCGGCATGTTCCGTACTGACCACGGGGGTTGGTAGAGGCGTCGCGCACGAAGGTGTGGCGCGGCAGGGCGACAAGTAGGCAAGGGGCCGCGGCAGATGGCTGGACTCGTACTGGATGGGTCGAACCCCGACGTCAGCCTGCTCTACGACATCAACGGACTCGCCAAGGACGCCCCGACGTGGTTCGACCGCGTGATGGAGTTCGTCGGTGAGTACGGGATCATGTTCGGGCTCGTGCTCATCGGGCTCTGGGGCTGGTGGAGCGTGCGTCGGCGCGGGTCCGCGGAGGATTCGGTCACGGCCGTCGCCGGGCTGGTCTGGGCGCCGCTCGCCGCCGGGATCGCGCTGTTGATCAATATCCCGATCCGGGGCTTCGTCGAACGGCCGCGACCGTTCCTGGACCACAAGGGCCTGGAGGTCCTGGTGGCGGGGAAGACGGACTACTCGTTCGTCAGCGACCACTCCACGATGGCGATGGCCCTCGCCGTCGGTATCTTCATCGCCCACCGCAAGCTCGGGCTCGTCGCGATCGGCCTGGCCCTCTTCGCGGGCTTCTCCCGTGTCTATATGGGGGTCCACTACCCGACCGATGTCATCGGCGGCTTCGCCCTCGGTACGGCGGTCGCGCTGCTGCTCACCCCGCTCGCCCTCGCCCTGCTCACCCCGCTGGTGTCGGCGATCTCCCGGTCGCCGCGCGTCGGGTGGTTCGTACGGGCGCGGGCCGCCCGCGACGCGGATCTCGCCGCCGCCACGGGCGCCGGGGCCGTCGGCGGGACGCGGTCGCTCGGTATCCCCGAGCCGCGCCCCGACGACAACAACCTCGCGGCCTGAGCCGGTCATGAGCCCTCGGCCGCTCAGCCGCCCGGCCGCTCAGTCGCCCGGCCGCTCAGCCGCCCGGCTACTCAGCGGCTCAGCCGATTCATGTCATATACCGGACGTGGCCTAGAAGTCGGCCACCGCGCTGACCACCACGTTCGAGTCCCAGTGGCCATTGGCGTCGATGACTCCCCCGCAGGTGATCAGCCGTAGCTCCGGGGTCGGCACCGGACCGTAGACCCGTTCCGTGGGGAACCGTTTCGTACGGTACGTATCGACAGCCGTCACCCGGAACGTCAGCCGCCGCCCGTCGCCCAGCTCCGTCTCGATCGCGTCGCCGGGGCGCAGTCGGCCCAGCTTCGCGAAGACGGCGTTCTTGATGTTGTCGCGTCCGTTGCGGACCGGGACGGACCCGGGGTTCGCCGGGGCGTCCCGGTGGCCGATCAGGACCGCCGGGCCGCGTTCTCCGGGGCGCGGTCCCAGTGCGAACCAGCCGACCTTCATCGCGTTCCGGAAGCCCGGTGCGTCCAGCGTGCCCTCGTCGTCGAGTGCCAGCGGCAGGACCTCCGCCCGCACCCCGAGCGCCGGGATGCGCAGTCGTACGGGGGCCGACGGCGGGTCCGTGACCTGGACGGTACGCGGTTCGCGAAGGGCCGGTGTCCGTGGCGCGGGCCGGAGCGGGAACACATGCAGCAGGACGGCGGCCGTCGCGCACAGGGCCGCTATGACGAAGAGGACCTTGATCGTCCTGGCCGGCCGCTTCACCGGTCCGGTCGGCCCGTTCGGTCCGTTCGGTCCGTTCAGTCCGTTCAGTCCGTTCAGTCCGTTCGGACCGGCCGGCCGGCCGGTGCCGCCGTCGCTGCTGGATATGCCCGCCCGGCCCGCCGTGCCGGTCAGTGCTGTCCCCCCGTCGAACGGCGCTGGAACCGGCGCACCACGAGGACCGTGCCGGCCGAGGCCGCGGCGGTGGCACCGATGGCGAGGGAGAGTTCGGCCGCGCCGTAGCTGCCCGACGGGTTGGCGGCGGTCGGGTGGTCCGCGCCTCCGCGCGCCGCGCCGGACGGCGTGATCGTCAGCCCCCCGACCGAGGGGGTGGTGGAGGTGCCGGTGGTCGTACGGGGGACCGCCGGGGCGGCCGTACGAGCCGGGGTCACGCGGGCGGCGGGCGTGGGCACCCTGGTCGCCGGTGCTGCCGGCGCCTTCGTAGCGGCTCGCGTAGGCGCTTTTGTCGCCGCCCGTGTCGCCGCCCTTGTGGGCGCCTTCGTGGGCGCTTTCGTGGGTGTCCTCGGCGCCGCTCTCGTGGGCGCTTTCGTGGGTGCCCTGGTGGCGGCACGTGTCGGAGCACGTGTGGGGGTGCGTGGGGGAGTGGGGGCCGCTCTGGTGCGCGTCGGCGTCGCCGGGGGCTTCGCCCTGGACGTGGACGACGTCGTCCCCGACACCGCCGGGTCCGGGTCCGGATCGGGGCCCGCACTCAGCGGCAGCACCATCGCGCTGCCGTTCGGGGAGACGAGCGTGAAGCCGTCCACGTGCTGCCCGCGCGGCAGGTGCGGCTTGTCCTTCGAGTAGTAGTAGAGCGGGTGCGTGTTGTAGATGACCTGTGGCTGATCGCTGTTCTCCGCGTTCAGCACGGTCTGCGCGGTGTCGTTGGTGACACCCCGTCCCTTCGTCGGATAGCCGGTCGCGGCCGGCCAGACGTCGGCGCACTCGCCCGTGCAGTCCGGGTTGTCCGGTTCATCAGCCGTCCGCATATAGAGCGGATTGCCGATTTTGTCCGCGATCACCCGGCCGACTGCGGTGTTGATGAGGGTCAGCTGACCCGGTTCGGTGGGCCTGTCCACAGCTGTGGCGGCGCCGCCGCCGAGCGCGAGAAGGAGAACGGTGGCCGCGGCCAGCGCGGCTATCCGGGATCCGTGTCCGTGCATGGGTCCGTGCATGGGTACGCCCTTGCGAGTCGGGATGAGCCCCCCGCTTGCCGGCCCCCCGCCTGCTAGATACAGGCCATCGTCAACTGGCCCTCACGGCCACCTCGGTGAGCCGTACGGGCTACGAGCGGCAGCCGATGACCCCGGGCAGCAAGGACCCCGGGCAGCAAGAACCCGGGCAGCAAGAACCCGGGGCCGCAAGGATCCGGGGCCGCAAGGATCCGGGGCCCCAAGGCTCACAGCGCCTGCGGGAAATCGAAGAGGCGGTCGGGGTCGTACCGCGTCTTCAGCCGGGCCAGCCGGTCCGCGGCCGCGCCGTAGTACGACGCACGCCAGTCGGTCAGCATCGGGTCGGTGTAGTTCTGGTACGCCGCGCCCGAGGCGTGCCGGCGCATCGCTCCATGAGTGTTTTTCAGCCAGGCGCGCTGGGCGGATCCGGAGGTGCCCGGCTCCCACCCCGCGATGTACTGCGCCAGCACCCGCGAACCCCGGTGGACGAAGGCCGTCGCGAGCGGGTCCACCCGGTTGACGGCGCCGCCGAGCGCGGTGAGGGTGAGGGAGCCGCTGCCGCCCCCGGACGCCGGGAGCCGGGTGAAGCTCTCGGAGGCGGAGATGAGGGCGCCCCGGCCGGCGGGGGAGAGCGGGCGGACGTAGAAGTCGGAGGCGGCGGAGTAGGTCTCGCGCCGGAGCGCGCCCTGTTCGCCGCGGCCGGGGGTCGTACCGGGCAGCCGGCACTGCTCCTCCGTGAGGCCGGCACAGCCCGCGTAGATCAGCATCGCCTCCTGGTAGTCGCGCTGCCGCACGGAGATGAACCGCGCCGGGCCGGGGCCGCCCGGTCCGTCGGCGAGCCGGTCGAGCGCGTTCTTCAGCTCGTCCTCGCCACCGAGGGAGAAGGCGGAGAGGGACAGGGTCGGGTCGACGCCGCCAGGACCGGCGTTGAGATGAAGTGCGGACCAGATCTCGTCCGGCTGGTCGGGGCCCCACTCCTGCCAGGCGCCGAGCAGTGCGTCGGCCTTCGACCACGGCCAGCTCGCGGAGGCGGCGACGGCCGGGGGCGCCGGGTGCGTACGGAAGCGCAGCTCGGTGACGACCCCGAAGTTGCCGTTGCCCGCGCCGCGCAGCGCCCAGAACAGGTCCGTGTGCTGCTCGGAGTCCGCGGTCAGCCGTGTGCCGTCGGCCGTGATGAGGGTCGCGGAGGCGAGGCTGTCGCAGGTGAGGCCGTAGGCGCGGGCGACCACGCCGTGTCCGCCGCCGAGGGTGAGCCCGGCGATGCCGACGGTGGGACAGGAACCGGCGGGGATCGTACGGCCGGCGTCCGCGAGGGCCCGGTGGACATCGGCGAGCCGGGCTCCGGCTCCGACCGTGCCGTCCGTGGCCGCGCCCCGCAGCGAGTCGAGCCGTGTCACATCGATGACGAGCCGGCCGTTGCCGCTGGACCAGCCCGCGTACGAGTGGCCGCCGCCGCGGATGGAGACGGGCGTGCCGTGGGTCCTGGCGAAGGCGAGGCACTCCGTGATGTCGTCCTCGCCCCGGGCGTAGGCGATGGCCGCGGGCCTCAGGGTGTCGAAGCGGGTGTTGTAGAGCTGCCGGGCGGTCTCGTACGCGGCGTCGTCCGGCCGTACGAGATCACCGTCGAGCCCCCGCGCCAGCGCGTCCCAACTCGGGGCACCACCGGGGGGTGTTCTCGCGGGGCTCTTGGCGGGCGTGCTGGTCGTACGGCCGCCCGCGCCGTGCTTGCCGTCCGGGACGCCGTCGCCGGTGCACGCGGTCGCCGTGGCGGCGGTGACCAGGAGACCGGCCGCCGCGGTGAGCAGTGAGCGTCGTTCCATCCGCCTCAGCTCTTCGCCGTCCGGGCCGGTGGCTGGGCCGTCGCGTGGGCCGCGTGGGCCGCGTGCGTCGCGGCGTCGGTACGGGCGAGGTCGCGCGATCTGCGGGCATGGCCCGACCAGCCGCAGGCGCAGCGGGCCGTGCAGAAGGAGCCACGCTCGACGGTCGTGGTCTCGTGGTGCGCCGGGACGGAACGGGAAGAGGCTCCGGGGGATCTGGACGAAGAGGGAGAAGAGGGGGGCTTCGAGGCGGCGGTGGGGGGATCAGAGGTGTCTTGCTCGCACACATCTCCACGGTACCGGGGCGTAGGCGTCCCGTGACCGGCCCGGCGTGACGAGGAACGCCGGGCGTCGTTATCCGGAGCGGGTGGGCTTCGGACAAGCGGCGGTCAGGCGTTGGGGGTTGGCAGGCGATGGTGGTGCAGCAGCACAGACGCAGGGGCGTGGCGTTCGCCGTCGTGACCATGGCGGGGGTCGTGGCCACGACCGCCGGCTGCTCCGGGACTGGTGGAGCCGTGGCCGACGACCGGCCCGGCAGTGATCCCGCGGCCGTGCTGAGGGCGGCCGACGCGCTGCTCGCGTCGGGCAGTTCGAAGGCCAGTACGTCCATGGAGATGGCGGCCGGCGGGACGCGCGTGACCATCCGCGGCGAGGGCGGCTATGACTTCGGGGAGCGCATGGGGCGGCTCCGGGTCGTCCTGCCCAAGGAGCCCGCGGGCGCGAGCGAGCACCGGCCGATCACCGAACTGCTCTCGCCCGGCGCGCTGTACATGAAGAACCGCGGCGCCGGAGTGCCCGCCGACAAGTGGGTCAGGGTCGACTCGACCACGCTGGAGGACGGGAATCTGGTCACGGGCGGGGCCACGGATCCGCTGACCGCGGCCGAACTGCTGCGTGCCGCCAGGAATGTGACCTTTGTCGGCGAGCAGGATCTCGCCGGCACCCGCGTCTGGCACTACAAGGGCGTCACCGACATCGGGCGGGCCGCGAAGGCCGCGTCGCCGTACGCGCGCGGGGCGCTGGGCGCGGCGGCGAAGGGGTTCGGCGAGGACGCGGTGCCGTTCGACGCGTATCTGGACGAGGCCGGGCGGCTGCGCAAGGTCAGGCACCGGTTCAGCTATGTCAACCAGGGGCGTACGGTCGCGGTCGCCTCGACGACGCTGCTGTACGCGTTCGGGGAGCGGGTCGCCGTCACACTGCCCCCGCAGGACGACATCTTCGCCGGAGAGATCAAGTCCTGAGCCGAGCCGCGCCGCGCCGCGGGGTGTGATGCTCGGTGTGTGGAACGCGAAGACCTCATGGCGCGATCGGCAAGATCAAATCAAGCCGTAACCACAGAGGACCAAGGCGGAAATGGTCCGGACGTGCCATGCGCGGTGTGTATCACGCTCCCTACGCTAGGAAGTCGACACCGGCAGGAAGAGGTGAATGCACGTGGCTCTGTTGCGCACGCCGAACGTCCAGGACCACGTGGCCCTCGCCGAGATCGAGTGGTGCGGGGAGTTGATGATCGCGGCGTCGGCCGCGGACGGGGAACGGCTCAGCCCGGACCGTATCGACGAGGTGCTGAACGTGAGGGCGGAACGGCCCGCCGCCCCTCGCCATCCAGGGGCGTCACGGGGGCCCAGGCGAAGAGACTCCTGCGGGGAGTGACCGCCGGGGCCGCCCCGGTGGTCATGGGGCGGCCGGCGGGTTGGCGGGTTGGCGGTCGGCGTCGCGAACGTCATGTGCGTCACGTACGTCAGGTACGTCACGTCCGTCTGACGTGTCGGGTGCGTCACAGGCGCGTCAGGTGCGGAGCAGCCGGGCGATCGCTTTCGTCGCCTCCTCCACCTTCGCGTCGATCTCCTCGCCGCCCTTGACCGCGGCGTCGGCCACGCAGTGGCGCAGGTGCTCTTCGAGGAGCTGGAGCGCGAAGGACTGGAGCGCCTTCGTCGAGGCGGAGACCTGGGTCAGTATGTCGATGCAGTAGACGTCCTCGTCGACCAGCCGCTGGAGGCCGCGGATCTGGCCCTCGATCCGGCGCAGCCGCTTGAGGTGTTCGTCCTTCTGCTTGTGGTAGCCGTGCACCCCGCGGTCGTGATCGGTGGTGACGGCGGCGGTGGTGACGGCGTCGGCGGTGCCCGTCACGCCGGCCGCCTCAGTGGTCGTCATCGCGTCCTCCCGTTGTGCTGTCAGCTGATACCGATGGATGCCGGTGGATGCCGGTGGATGGTGATGATGGTGGTGCTGTGATGGTGCTGTCCGAAAAGGGGTGTATACCCTACCTGGGTATATGTTACCCGTCTCTGGGGCCCGGGGCAGGGGCCTGTGCTTTCCGCCTTGCCGGCATGAGTGACACTGGGAACTTGCCGGTTAGCCGTGGCCGGATGTTGCGCCTAGCATCACCCCTGACCGAATCCCATGTAACCCGAGGACCCCACGTGCGATTTCGTCTG
Organism: Streptomyces sp. NPDC039430; assembly: GCF_055639435.1. Lineage (NCBI taxonomy): Bacteria > Bacillati > Actinomycetota > Actinomycetes > Kitasatosporales > Streptomycetaceae > Streptomyces > Streptomyces sp. NPDC039430. Next base: position 21,785 of record NZ_JBVKAK010000010.1, read on the forward strand.
ACCCCCAGGGAGACGAGCTTCTATGACATGTTCGCCGCGTCCGCGGACAACATCGTCACGGGCTCCAAGCTCCTGATGGAACTCCTCGGGGCGGATTCCTCCGCCCGGGCCGAGATCGCGGAGCGGATGAGGGCAGCGGAGCACGCGGGCGATGACGCCACTCACGCGATCTTCCATCAGCTCAACTCCTCCTTCATCACGCCGTTCGACCGTGAGGACATCTACAGCCTCGCGTCCCAGCTCGACGACATCATGGACTTCATGGAGGAGGCCGTCGATCTCGTCGTCCTCTACAACATCGAAGAGCTTCCCAAGGGTGTCGAGCAGCAGATCGAGGTGCTCGCCCGCGCCGCCGAGCTGACCGCCGAGGCCATGCCGCATCTGCGGACGATGAACAACCTCACCGAGTACTGGATCGAGGTCAACCGGCTGGAGAACCAGGCGGACCAGATCCACCGCAAGCTGCTGGCCCATCTCTTCAACGGCAAGTACGACGCCATGGAGGTGCTCAAGCTCAAGCAGGTCGTCGACGTGCTCGAAGAGGCCGCCGACGCGTTCGAGCACGTCGCGAACACGGTGGAGACCATCGCGGTCAAGGAGTCCTGAACCACGTGGACACCTTCGCGCTGATCGTGACCGTCGCCGTCGCGCTCGGTTTCACCTACACCAACGGCTTTCACGACTCCGCCAACGCCATCGCCACCTCGGTCTCGACCCGGGCACTGACCCCGCGTGCGGCGCTGGCGATGGCCGCGGTGATGAACCTCGCGGGCGCGTTCCTCGGCCAGGGGGTCGCCAAGACCGTCAGCGAGGGCCTGATCGCCACGCCGCACGGATCGCGGGGGATGGGCATCCTCTTCGCCGCGCTGGTCGGCGCGATCGTCTGGAACCTGGTCACCTGGTACTTCGGGCTTCCGTCCTCGTCCTCCCACGCGCTGTTCGGCGGCATGGTGGGCGCGGCGCTGGCCGGCGGGACCGATGTCATCTGGGGCGGGGTGCTGGAGAAGATCGTCATCCCGATGTTCGTCTCCCCGGTGGTCGGCCTGGTCGTCGGATATCTGGTGATGGTCGCGATCATGTGGCTGTTCCGCAGGACCAACCCGCACAAGGCCAAGCGCGGTTTCCGGATAGCCCAGACCGTCTCGGCGGCGGGTATGGCGCTCGGGCACGGTCTGCAGGACGCGCAGAAGACGATGGGCATTGTGGTGATGGCGCTGGTCATCGCCGATGTGGAGGACTCCGGAGACGCCATCCCGGTCTGGGTGAAGATCGTCTGCGCGCTGATGCTGTCGCTCGGTACGTACGCGGGCGGCTGGCGCATCATGCGGACGCTCGGCCGGAAGATCATCGAGCTGGACCCGCCGCAGGGGTTCGCGGCGGAGACGACCGGCGCGTCCATCATGTTCGGCTCGGCGTTCCTGTTCCACGCGCCGATCTCCACGACGCATGTCATCACCTCGGCGATCATGGGCGCGGGGGCGACGAAGCGGGTCAACGCGGTCCGCTGGGGGGTCGCCAAGAACATCATCCTCGGCTGGTTCATCACGATGCCGGCGGCGGCACTCGTCGCGGCGGTGAGCTTCTGGCTGGTGAACCTCGCCTTCGGCTGAGTCACCCGTACAAAGAAGTGGGCCCGCCCCCCTGGGAGAGGGGGCGGGCCCTTCGCCGTGCGGTGGCACCGCCATGCAGCACCGCAGGACGGCTGCCGCCTATCCGAAGCGTCCGGAGATGTAGTCCTCCGTCGCCTGTACGGACGGATTGGCGAAGATCCGCTCGGTCTCGTCTATCTCGATGAGCTTGCCGGGCTGGCCGACGGCGGCCAGGTTGAAGAACGCCGTACGGTCCGACACACGCGCCGCCTGCTGCATGTTGTGCGTCACGATGACGATCGTGAAGCGCTCCTTCAGCTCCCCGATCAGGTCCTCGATGGCGAGGGTGGAGATCGGGTCGAGGGCGGAGCAGGGCTCGTCCATCAGCAGGACGTCCGGCTCGACCGCGATCGCGCGGGCGATGCACAGCCGCTGCTGCTGGCCGCCGGAGAGGCCGGAACCGGGCTTGTTCAGGCGGTCCTTGACCTCGTTCCAGAGGTTGGCGCCCTTGAGGGACTTCTCCACGACCTCGGCAAGCTCGTTCTTGCGGACCTTGCCGTTCAGCCGCAGGCCCGCCGCGACGTTGTCGAAGATCGACATCGTCGGGAACGGGTTCGGACGCTGGAAGACCATGCCGACGGTACGGCGCACCGCGACCGGGTCGACGTTCGGTCCGTACAGGTTCTCGTCGTCCAGCAGGACCTTGCCCTCGACCCGGCCGCCGGGGGTGACCTCGTGCATGCGGTTGAGGGTGCGCAGGAAGGTGGACTTGCCGCAGCCGGACGGGCCGATGAAGGCCGTCACGGAGCGGGGCTCCACGGTCATCGAGATGTCGTCGATGGCCCGGTGGGAGCCGTAGTAGGCGGTCAGACCGCTGACGTCGATTCGCTTGGCCATGTCAATCACTGCTTCTTTCGTGGCCCCGCGCGGCGGAGCCGGATATCGAGGCCTCAGCGGCCGGTCTTCGGGGCCTTCCAGCGGGCGATGCCGCGCGCCACCAGGTTGAGGATCATGACGAACGCGATCAGCACCAGGGCCGCTGCCCAGGCACGGTCGATCGAGGCCACCTCGCCGGCCTTGTACTGCTCGTAGATGTAGAAGGGCAGCGAGGACTGCGCACCCTCGAAGGGGTTCGGGTTGATCAGCTGGCTGCCGAAGACGAGGAGGATGATCGGCGCGGTCTCACCGGCGATACGCGCGATCGCGAGCATCACACCGGTGGTGATACCGCCGATCGCGGTCGGCAGGACGACCTTGAGGATCGTGCGCCACTTCGGTACGCCGAGGGCGAGCGACGCCTCGCGCAGCTCGTTCGGTACGAGCTTGAGCATCTCCTCGGTGGAGCGGACCACGACCGGGATCATCAGGATCGCCAGCGCGAGCGCGCCCAGCAGACCGGACGGCTCGATCTTGAACATCAGCACGATCGACAGGATGAAGAGACCCGCGACGATGGACGGGATGCCGGTCATGACGTCCACGAAGAACGTGACGGCCTTGGCCAGCGCGCCCTTGCCGTACTCGACCAGATACACGGCGGTCAGCAGGCCGATCGGCGCCGAGATGACGGTGGCGATACCGACCTGCTCCAGCGTGCCGAGGAGCGCGTGGTAGACACCGCCGCCCACCTCGGCGCTGGGCACACCGGCCATGGAGTGCGACAGGAAGTACCCGTCGAGGATCTCGATGCCGCGGCTGATCGTCGTCCAGAGCAGCGAGAACAGCGGGATGACGGCGAGGACGAAGCAGACCCAGACGATGCTGGTGGCGAGCCGGTCCCTGGCCTGGCGCTGGTTCTCGACGGCCGTCGTGGCGACGTACGAGATGACGACGAAGGCGACGACCGCGATCAGGCCCCACTGGACCTTGCTGTCGAGACCGGCGGCGGCGCCGATGCCCGCGCCCACGAGGACGCCGAGGAGGGCGAAGCCGGCCGGTGCCCAGCGGGGGAGGCTGCGCTGGCTGAGGCTGCCAGGGCCGCCCGGGGGCGGCACCTGGGTCGGTGCGTCCTTGACAGCTGCGTGGCTCATGCGTTGGCCCCCGAGTACTCCTTGCGGCGCGCGATGATCAGACGGGCCGCGCCGTTCACCAGCAGGGTGAGGACGAAGAGGACCAGACCGGACGCGATCAGGGCGTCGCGCCCGAATTCATCGGCCTCGTCGAACTTCGCCGCGATGTTCTGGGCGAACGTGCCGCCGCCCGGGTCGAGCAGATGGAGCGAGATCAGATAGTTCGGCGAGAGGACCGTGGCGACGGCCATCGTCTCGCCGAGCGCGCGGCCGAGTCCCAGCATCGACGCGGAGATGACACCGGAGCGTCCGAACGGCAGGACCGAGAGCCGGATGACCTCCCAGCGGGTCGCGCCCAGGGCGAGCGCCGCCTCCTCGTTCATGCGCGGGACCTGGAGGAAGACCTCCCGGCTGACGCTGGTCACGATCGGCAGGATCATGATCGCCAGCAGGATGCCGACGGTGAGCATGTTGCGGGCCACGCCGGGCTGCGTCTGGTCGAAGATGTACGTCCAGGCGAAGTACTGGTCGAGCCAGGAGTTGAGGCCGCCGAGGTACGGCACGAGGACGAGGGCGCCCCAGATGCCGTAGATGATGCTCGGCACGGCGGCCAGCAGGTCCACGACGTAGGCGAGGGGCGCGGCCACCTTGCGCGGCGCGTAGTGCGAGATGAACAGCGCGATGCCGACAGCGATCGGAACCGCGATGACCATCGCGATGATCGAGCTGACGACCGTGCCGAAGAGCAGGACCGCGATGCCGAAGACCGGCGGGGACGCGGAGGGGTTCCAGTCGAACGTGGTGAGGAAGTTGCCCTCGTCCTTGGAGATGGCGATGGAGGCGCGGTAGGCGAGGAACCCCGCGATCGACGCCATGATGACGAGCAGCAGAATGCCCGAGCCTCTGGAGAGGCCCGAGAAGATCTTGTCGCCCGCACGCCCGGTGGAGGTGGTCGCCGACGGCGGGCCGGCACGCGGGGGCCGCGGGGGTGGTGGGGTGTCTATCGATGTGGTGGAAGCCATGGTCTTTCCGGTCTGTGTGGGGGAGGGCTGGCTCCCCTGGCGGCGGTGCACCGGATGAGGTGGCGGCCGCCGGTCCTGAGGGATCCCGCTGGACCGGCGGCCGTTACCTGTCGCTCTGTGGTTAGGAGAGGGAGTCGACCGTCTCGCGGACCTTGGCGTTGATCTCGGCGGGGATCGGCGCGTAGCCGGCCTCGGAGAGCAGCGCCTGACCGTCGGCGCCGGCCGTGTAGGTCAGGAAGGACTTGACCGTGGCCAGGGTCTCGGGCTTGTTGCCCTTGTCGCAGGCGATCTCGTACGTCACCAGGACGATCGGGTAGGCGCCGTCGGCCTTGGTGGTGTAGTCGAGGTCCAGGGCCAGGTCCTTGCCGGTGCCCTTGATCTTGGCGGCGGCGATGGCCTTGGAGGCGTTCTCGGAGGTCGCCTCGACCGGGGCGCTGGCGCCCGTGTCGATCTTGACCGTCGAGATCTGCTGCGAGGTGGCGTAGGAGAGCTCGAAGTAACCGATCGCGCCGTCGACCTGCTTCACCTGGGTGGCGACACCGGAGGAGCCGGAAGCCGCCTGGCCGCCGGGGGCGGGCCACTTCTTCTCGGCCTCGTACTTCCAGTCGGACGCGGCCGTGGCGCCCAGGTACTTGCCGAGGTTCTGCGTGGTGCCGGAGTCCTCGGAGCGGTGGAAGGCCTGGATCGGCTTCTTGGGGAGCTTGGCGTCGGGGTTGAGCGCCTTGATCGCCGCGTCGTCCCAGCTCTTGATCTTGCTGTCGAAGATCTTGGCGAGCGTGGGGGCGTCGAGGACGAGGCTGTCCACGCCCTCCAGGCGGTAACCGATCGCGATCGGTCCGCCGACCATCGGCAGATTGATGCCCTGGCCGCCGGTGCAGATCTTCTTCGAGTCGGCGACCTCTTCGGGCTTCAGCGCCGAGTCGGAGCCGGCGAAGCCGACCGTGCCCTGGTTGAAGGCGACGATGCCCTCGCCGGACGACGAGGACTTGTAGTTGACCTCCACGCCGGTGCAGGTGGCCATGTAGTTCTTGATCCAGAGGTCCATGGCGTTCTTCTGCGCGCTGGAACCGGACGCCAGCAGCTGGCCCTTGGCGTCCTTGCACACCGCGCTCGTGGCGGCGGAGGACTTCGTCGCCGTGCCCTCGGGGGCGTTGTCGTCCGAACCGCACGCCGTGAGAACCAGGGCGCCGGAGACGGCGAGGGCACCGAGCGCGGTGGCGCGCAGCCCGTTCTTGCGCTGAAGCTTCACTTCGGGTGTTTCCTTCCAGGAGCCGCCGGTCTGAGCCTTTGTACGGCGGCGTGCGTCGGGGTGGCCGGTGCGGCGCTATGACCGTCACCGTGTAAGGCCGAAATTAGGCAGATCAGGTGAAGCCGCCAACGGGGGCGAGTGAACGGAAGGTGAACCTCGCGGGGCGGTGTGGTTTTGGCGCGCGTGGCGTACACCCGGCCGGGTGTACAGAGGGCGCACTCGCGATCACGAAAGCGCCACATGTTGAGCGGCGGGGCGCCGCGTTGGGCGCGCTACGTGGCCTCGTGTCGGGTACGGACCGATATGCCGCGTATGACTGCTACGTCGTGTTCGATGTTCAGGAGGAACGGCAGCGCCGGCGCGAAGCCGCGACGCGACCCCGAGCGGCTCCGTGTGCAGCTCCGTGTGGTGTCGCCGTGGCATCCGGCCTGGAGACTCCGGGAAAACCCGTTGGGGACGAGCGCGGCCACTGCTACATTCCCGGAGGCCGTGCGAGAGACCGAGGAGGTGGTACCCGTGAACGCAGTATCGACATGGGTGCTCCCCTCCGGGGTCACGGTCGGGCGATAGGCGGGTCGTCCGGGAGCGCCGTTCCAGCGCACTCCCGAAAGGCACGACCATGCGTTTCATTTCCGAGCGGCGCCTCGACGACGACGTCCTCGAACGTGAATTCACCCTCGGCGAGATCCCCGGCATCCTGTGGACACCCGCGTCGGCACCGGCGCCGCTGATCCTGCTCGGCCACCCTCCCCTCGGGCTGCGCACGATGTACCCCCGACTGGTGTCCCGGGCCCGGCAGTGTGCGGCGGAGGGCTTCGCGACGGCCACCATCGAGCTCCCCGGAAGCGGCGACCGGCCCCGTTGGCCCGCCGTCGAGCAGGCCCGCGCCGACCTGCGCCGGGCGATGGAGGCAGGCGAGCCGGTCAGCGACGAGATCGTCGACGCCCTCATCCTCCCGCTGGTCGACAAGGCGGTCCCGGAGTGGCAGGCCGCCCTGGACGCCCTCCTTCCGCTGCCCGGGATCGGCGGCCAGGCCGGGTACTCGGGGGGAGTGATCTCCATCGGCATCCGGCTGGCGGTGGTCGAGCCCCGCGTCTCGGCCGCCGTTCTGTTCGCCGGGAGTTTCGTGCCTCGCGCCGTGTTCGAGGAGGCCCGGCAGGTCACCATCCCCCTGCACGTCCTGCTGCAGTGGGACGACGAGGGGAACGACCGGCAGGCGGCCCTGGACCTGTTCGACGCCTTCGGCTCCAAGGAGAAGTCCCTGCACGCCAATATGGGCGGGCACACCGGTGTCCCGAGTTTCGCGGGGGACACCGCGGCCCAGTTCTTCACCCGGCATCTGAAGTGAGGCCGGGCCGCCGGACCGGCAGCGGACGGTAGCTGATGCGGGCCGGCACAGCCGCTCATCAAGGACAGGCCCCGGCCCTTCGCGGCTCTCCGCACCGTGGGCCCCTGCTGAACTCCTGGCAGGGGCCCGTGCTGCCTCGCGGGCGGCGCGTTCAGGGGCGCGTCCACCAGCGGCCGGTCGCGGGGCTGTGTCGGCCGGTCGCGGGCCGCCGACCGGTGAATCTGTGCAAGTTCATGCAAGTTCCTGTCTCCTCAGGTGATTTCGCCGCAAGCTGAGGTACAGACATCGTTGGCCGCGAAGCCGGAGGCCGTCATGGCTCTGCACATGCTCCGCCGACAGCGACCCGGATCAGCGTCCCTGGATGGAGCTGATGCGTGAGATCACCGGCCGCGGAGTAGCGGTTCGCCGGGCTCGGATCGTCTCCGAGCCGATCAGCGACTACATCCGGTTCGAGCACCACCTGACGGCTGGCAACGCCGCCGGCGGCGAGCAGGTCCGTTGGCTTCCGCGCCGTCAGGCGTCGGATCTGGCACTCCCCGGCAACGACTTCTGGCTGTTTGACGACAGCTTGGTCGTATTTCTCCATTTCACTGGGGAAGGGGAGCTGTCCCCGGAAGGGGACGAGGAGCGCACGACTGATCCCGCCGTCGCACAGCTCTGCTCGGCGGCCTTCGAGGCGGTGTGGCAACGGGCAGTGCCGCACGAGGAGTACAGGCCGTCCTGAGCCACAAGTGAAACAGGCGCACTTCTCCTGTGGCCCCGTCGTCGCCGTCGTCGAGCGTCCAGCAAGCCAAGGAAGCCCTCGGATCGCGCCTCCGTGAGATGCGGAAGGACTCCGGCATGACGGCAGGCGCTTTGGCGGCGGCTGCGGGTGGCGCCCGCCCGTGGAAGCGCCGATGAGGGAGTTCAGCGAATCCTGGCGGGTGTGGCGCGAGAACTACATCCCGGACTGGGAGGCCGCCGGCCCGGACGCCGAGTTCGATCTCCACGCAGGGCAATCGCCGCTGTTGCCGAGGGGCTGGGTCCACAATCCGTACGTGGCGGACACTGGCGAGGACAGCGTCCGCCTGACATTCGCCATCCGGGAGCGCACCCCGGTGTGGCTGGCCGAGAAGCTGATCGCGGGTGCGATAGAGGAGCCTGCGTTCCGTCGGATCATTCTGCCCGGCGAAATCAGCGGTGCGGCGCTGGCCGAGCGCGTGCACGAGACGCGCGACGCGCTCGTGCGGTTCCTCGCGGCCTTGGACGTGGCCGAACTCGCCCTGCTCGTAAGGCAGGCCGCCGTGACTGAGCTGGAGTACACGACGTGATCCGCGGGACCCCGACGCCTGGGCCCGTGACCCAGCCCGCTTTCTGCCGGCAGGCGCTACGTCGCGGGTGGCGCGTTCAGGAGCGCGTCCACCAGCAGTCGGTCGCGGGGCTGGGTCAGCCGGTCGCGGGCCGCCGGTGGGGACAGCCACGCTATGCGGTCGACCTCGTCGTTCGGGACGAACGTGCCGTCCGTCGCCTCGGCCGCCCAGTACGTGACCTCTTTGGGGCGGCCCTGTGCCAGATAGCGCACGGTGCCGAGCCGGGTGCCCGGCACGCAGTGGTGGCCCGTCTCCTCCAGGACCTCGCGCAGGGCCCCGGCCAGCGGGTCCTCCGCGCGCTTGAGCTTGCCCTTGGGGTGGGACCAGTCGTCGTACTTGGGCCGGTGCACCAGACAGATCTCCGTGCCGCCGCCCCCGTACGGCGAGCGGCGCCAGAGCACGCACCCGCCCGCGCGGACGATGCCCTGCCCGCGCCCCTCGGGCCCCGGCGATTCCGCTGGTCCCGAGTGCCCCGAGTGCCCCGAGTGCCCCGAGTGCCCCGAGTACCCCGAGTATCCCGGGTGCCCCGTGGGCCGCTCCGGCTCCGCGCCCGGCGTCGCGGTCACCGTGCCACCGCCGCCTTCTGCCAGACCTGCTGGAACGCGAAGCGCGCCGCCTCCACCTCGTGGCGCTGGTCCGCGTGCAGCACGCCCAGGGCGTACGCCGTCGTCGGCGCGATCCGCGGGGTGCGGGCCGCGTTGGCCGCCGCTGCCGCCGCCTCGGCCGCGTCGCGGTGCCGGTCCAGCGCCTGGCCCGCGCCGAGCAGCACCGGGTCGGGGGCGCCGCCCGGACACCAGACCTCCTGGGCGTACCGGTGCAGCCGCAACAGCTGCCGTACGTGATGCCAGGGGGCGTCCTGCGCCTCGCCCTCCGAGGACGTCGCCAGGCCGTGGACCAGCGCGTCCGCGTTGTACGGATGGGCGGCCCGCGCCAGCGGCAGCGCGGCGACGGCGTCCAGCAGCTGCCGTTCGGTGGCCTCGCCGGGACCGGCGAGCACCTCGACGGCCGGCGCGCCCGCGAGCGGTGCCAGCGGTACTTCCGAGGCCAGTACGGCCACCGCGTCCGCCACCGCGTGGAAGCGGGACGAGCCGAGCGCCTGGAGCGCGGCCGAGTGCGAGCGTGTCCGGGCGAGGGTCAGCTGCCGTTCCAGCAGCGCGCCCGCGCGGGACGCGCCGACGGTGAGCGTCCCGGGCCGCGGCCCGCCGGGCTCCGCCCCCGCACGCGCGCCGGGTGCCGGACCGAGCGCCGTGGCCGGTACGGCGACGGGCACGGGCGCCGCGCCCGAGAGCCTGGCCAGCGCCCCCACCAGCCGGTGCAGCCGCGCCGTACAGGCGTGCTCCTGCGCGAGCGTGCCGGACAGCCAGCCCAGTTCCGTACGGAGCTGGTCGGCCCAGCCGGGGTCGAGCAGTGGCCGGAACGTATGCAGGCCGCCCCCGATCCTGCGGGCCGCGCCGCGCAGTGCCAGGGCGGCCGACTCCGCCGCCGCCGTGTCCGCGCCGCTCTCCCCGTACAGCCGCAGGCCGCGCAGGAAGTCAGCGGCGTGGGAGTGCAGGTAGCCGGCCAGGACCTCGCCCGCGGTCAGCCCGCCGGGGCCGGACGAGGTAAGCCGGTCGGTGTCCACTTCATGGTGCTGCACGCCGGCGCCTCCGGGCGTCTATGAGCATTTCCTGGATGTTCCGTAGCGGCTGGCCGTCGGCGTCCGTCGAGTGCCGGGTCCAGTTGCCGTCCGGGCCGAGGTGCCAGGAGGACGTGGTGTCGGACATCCCGGTCTCCATCAGCCGGGTTATCGAGGCGCGGTGGGCCGGGTCGGTGATCCGGACCAGGGCTTCGATACGTCGGTCGAGATTGCGGTGCATCATGTCGGCGCTGCCCATCCAGACCTCGGGTTCCCCGCCGTTGCCGAAGGCGAAGATCCGGGAGTGCTCCAGGAAGCGGCCCAGGATCGAGCGGACCCGTATGTTCTCGGAGAGGCCGGCGACCCCGGGGCGTACGGCGCAGATCCCGCGGACCCAGATGTCCACCGGCACCCCGGCCTGCGAGGCCCGGTAGCAGGCGTCGATGACCGCTTCGTCGACCATCGAGTTGACCTTGATACGGACGGAGGCGGGACGGCCGGCCTGGTGGTGCGCGACTTCCTTGTTGATCCGGGAGACGAGCCCGTCGCGCAGGGACTTCGGGGCGACCAGCAGCCGCCGGTAGGTCTCCCGGCGCGAGTAGCCGGACAGCCGGTTGAACAGGTCGGACAGATCCGCGCCGACCTGCGGGTCCGCGGTGAGCAGGCCGAGGTCCTCGTACAGCCGGGCCGTCTTCGGGTGGTAGTTGCCGGTGCCGACGTGGCTGTAGCGACGCAGGGACTCGCCCTCCTGCCGTACGACCAGCGAGAGCTTGCAGTGCGTCTTCAGCCCGACCAGGCCGTAGACCACATGGCAGCCGGCCTCTTCCAGCTTGCGCGCCCACTTGATGTTGGCCTGCTCGTCGAAGCGGGCCTTGATCTCGACGAGGACGAGGACCTGCTTGCCCGACTCGGCGGCGTCTATCAGCGCGTCCACGATCGGGGAGTCGCCGGACGTCCGGTACAGCGTCTGCTTGATGGCCAGCACGTCCGGGTCGGCCGCAGCCTGCTCCAGGAACGCCTGGACGGAGGTCGAGAACGAGTCGTACGGGTGGTGCAGCAGCACATCGCGGTTGCGCAGCGCCCCGAAGATGTCGGGCGCGGACGCGGACTCCACCTCGGCGAGCTGCCGGTTCGTACCCGCGATGAACTTCGGGAACTTCAGCTCGGGCCGGTCGAGCGACGAGATCCCGAAGAGCGCGGTGAGATCCAGCGGCCCCGGCAGCGGATAGACCTCCGCGTCGGTCACCTTCAGCTCGCGCACCAGCCGGTCGAGGACCTCGGGAGCGATGTCCTCCTCGACCTCCAGCCGGACGGGCGGGCCGAAGCGGCGCCGCATGAGCTCCTTCTCCAGCGCCTTGAGGAGGTTCTCGGCGTCGTCCTCCTCCACCTCCAGGTCCTCGTTGCGCGTGACCCGGAACATGTGGTGCGCCAGCACCTCCATCCCCGGGAACAGCTCTTCGAGGTGGGCGGCGATCACGTCCTCCAGCGGCACGTACCGCGAGGGGGACGCCTCCAGGAAGCGCGAGAGCAGCGGCGGCACCTTGACCCGCGCGAAGTGACGGTGGCCGCTCACCGGGTTGCGTACGGTCACGGCCAGGTTGAGCGAGAGGCCGGAGATGTACGGGAACGGGTGCGCCGGATCCACGGCGAGGGGGGTGAGGACCGGGAAGATCTGCTGGCGGAAGAGCGTGAAGAGGCGCGCCTGCTCCTTCTCGGTCAGCTCGGGCCAGCGGATGATGTGGATGCCTTCGTCGGCCAGGGCCGGGGCGACGTCCTGCTGGTAGCAGGCGGCGTGCCGGGCCATGAGCTCGCGTGAGCGGGTCCAGATCAGATCCAGCACCTCGCGCGGCTGGAGGCCGGACGCGGAGCGGGTGGCGACACCGGTCGCGATGCGGCGCTTCAGACCGGCCACCCTGACCATGAAGAACTCGTCCAGGTTGGACGCGAAGATGGCGAGGAAATTAGCCCGTTCGAGGAGCGGCGTGGTGGGGTCCTCGGCCAGCTCCAGGACCCGTTCGTTGAAGGCGAGCCAGCTGCGCTCGCGGTCGAGGAACCTGCCCTGCGGCAGATCGGTGCCGTCCGGGCCGCTCTCCTCCTCGTACGCGTCCAGGTCGGCGTCGAGATCGGGTTCGAGGTCGGAGCTGGTGGCGGCCACGGTGTGGGGCCGGTGGGCGGCTATGAATCCGACGGACGGCTGGGGATGCTGGACCGGTACCTCGGCGGGCTGCTGGTTCATGTCCCTATTGTTCCGCGCTGAGGGCACGACGGGCGCGTCGGAGAGAGCGGGGGCGAGGTGGATCCTGCCGTTGGTCCTGCCGTTAGGCGTGGGGGGCACAGCGGGCTGCATTCACAGAGACTCGCAAGAGCGTCTGAATGGCCGGTAACGGCGACATGACGTGAAGGGAAGCGGGGTGGGGCTCCCCGGGGGCGGTGTACCGCCTCCGGGGAGCCCCACCGTAGCCGTGGGTGAGCCGGTGGCCACGGGTGGGGGCCGTAACCGGCGCCCGGCCCTCAGCCCCGGCGCCCGGCCCTCAGCCCCGGCGCCGGGCCCTCAGCTCCGGCGCCCGGCCGCCGGTTCCGTCTCCCGCCCGGCGTCAGGCGTGGCTGCGGCGCAGCACCCGGAAGGCCGCGAAGACGACCACGGCGGCCACGACCAGCACGATCCCGGTCTCCATGAGCTGGAGCGGCCAGAAATGGGAGGCGGGGTGGTAGTCGGTGAAGTGCTTACTGCCTTCGTGCAGGCTCTGGCACGGGGACGACGACCAGCCCGTCGTCACGCATTCCTCACGGGTCATCCGCGCGCCCGAGGCCAGGATGACGCCGTCCTGGAGCGTCCAGGCCAGGTCGGGGAGGCGCCCGTCGCCCGTGACGGTCTCGATGGGCCACAGATACGGGCGCACATACGTGATCATGGCGATCATGGCCCCGCCCACGGCGAGCGCGGTGGCAGACATCGCCAGGACCGTACGGCGCACCAGCAGCCCGGCGAGCGCGCCGAGCGCGATGCCGAGGAGGCCGTACGCGACGGGCAGCGGGCCGATCCCGGCGAAGCCGAGCCTGTCGTACCAGTAGACGGTGTACACGCCCTCGGGCCCCTGGAACCTGGACCAGCGGTAGAGGATCACCAGCGCCGTACCGCCGACGACCGTCCACACCACGGGAGCCGCCAGCTTCGCCACGAGCCAGCGGGCGGGGGAGACGGACTGGGTCCAGGCGAGCTTGTACGTCCCGGACTCCAGCTCCCTGCCGATCACCGGACCCGCGACGAAGGCGCCGACTATCCCGGGGAGCGCGAACAGCAGGGCGCCCGTGTTGCTGAGCCACTGGTGGAACGCGTACTGGGTGTCGAAGAAGCCCCGTACGGTGTCCCCGCAGTCGGCCGTGGTGACCTGGATGGAACAGCCCGTTCCGGCGAAATCACCCACCGCGCTCGTCGCGAGGTACCGCTGGTAGAGCAGGATCACGGCGGTCAGTACGAGGAGGGCGGTCCCCGCCCACAGCACGCGGCGGTGCTGGCGTACGGCGACCCAGACCGGGCCGCGCAGGGTCGGCGCGCTCATGCCGCCACCGCCGTACGGCCGAGCTCGCCGTTGCCGTTTCCGTCGCCGTCGCCGTGGGGCGGTTCGGCGCTCGGGGTGAGCAGGACGGGCGCGTCCGGGGAGCGCAGATGTGCCAACAGCAGCTCCTCCAGGGAGGGTTCGGTGATCTGCCAGCTGCTGTCCAGCGGTCCGTCCGGCCGGATCAGCGCCGTACGTCCGCGCCCCGCCGTACGGGACTCGACGACCGTGTGCGGCGCCAGGTCGTCCAGATCCCGTGCCGCTCCGCTCACCAGCAGGTGCGCGGTGAGGATGTCCTCCACCTCGCCCCCGAGCCGCACCCGGCCGCCGTCCACCAGCAGCAGATAGTCGCAGGCGTCGGCCAGTTCCGTGAGGATGTGCGAGGAGATCACGACGGTGGTGCCGTGTTCCTCCGCGGTGGCCATCAGAGCGCCCATCAGCTGATGGCGCGCCAGCGGGTCGAGATCCGCCATCGGCTCGTCCAGCAGCAGCAGCGCGGGGCGTTTGCCGAGCGCGAGGGCGAGCGCGACGCGAGTGCGCTGGCCGCCGGAGAGCGAACGGACCCGCAGGCCGTGATCGAGCGCGCCCACCTGCCCGCCGCCCTCGATGATCCGCTCGGCCGCCGCCGCGTCCCAGCGCTCCGGGTTCAGCTCGCGGCCCATGCGCAGCGTCTCGCCGACCGTCAGCTGCGGGTACAGCGGCTTGTCCTGGGCGACGTACGCGAGGTGCGCGCGGGCGTCGGACGGTGCCGCGCCCAGGACTCGTACGTTCCCCTCGGTGGGGGCGAGCAGCCCGGCCGCGTGGGCGAGCAGCGTCGATTTGCCGGCGCCGTTGGGGCCGACGAGGGCGCAGACGCGCCCTGCGGGTACGCGGAAGGAGCAGCCGCGCAGCGCCCAGTGCTCGCGTCGTCCCACCCCCGCGAAGCGTTTGCCGAGGCCGGTCGCCTCGATCGCCGCGACAGTCATGCGTGGTCCCCCTTGATGCGCTCGGTGCGTGTGATGTCTTCGGTGCCGTTGGTGCCGTTGGTGCCCTTGGCGTGCTTGGGGCGTTCCTCGAAGCGCTCCTCGACCACGGAGGTGAAGAGCGCGGTCACGTCGTCCTTGTCGAGCCCGCCGGCGTGGGCGCGGTCCGCCCAGGCGGCCAGCTCGGCGCGCAGCGCGCTGTCGGCGGAGCCCCGGCCGAGGGTGCCCCGTACGAACGTGCCGAGGCCGCGCCGCCCTTCGGCCAGCCCCTCGCGCTCCAGCTCGCGGTACGCCTTGAGGACGGTGTTGGGGTTGATGGCGGTGGCCGCCACCACCTCGCGTGCGGTGGGCAGCTTGTCGCCGGGCTCCAGCAGGCCGAGGCGCAGGGCCTGTTTGGTCTGCTGGACGATCTGGAGGTAGGTGGCCACCCCGCTGCGCCGGTCGATGCGGTATTCGATCACCCGCAACCACCCTTTCACTAGGCAAGTAGTGAAAGGGTGGCGTAAGAGAAGGGGCGGCGTCAAGCGCGCCGCCCCTCGACTCCCCTTGTCCGTCGGTTCAGGACTCCGTGCGGTACATCAGGTCGACCTCGTGCGTGCTGAAGCCGAGCCGCTCGTACACCGTCACCGCCGCCGTGTTGTCCGCGTCCACGTAGAGCATCGCGGTCGGCAGACCCTGCGCCGCCAGATGCCGCAGCCCGATCGCGGTAAGCGCCTTGCCGAGGCCGCCGCCCTGCGCGTCGGGCCTGATGCCGAGGACATACACCTCACCGAGCTGCTCCCCGGCGTGCACCTTGGTCCAGTGGAAACCGATCAGTTCGCCGTCGCGCTCGGCCAGGAAGAAGCCCTTCGGATCGAACCACGGCTCGGCGAAACGGTCGTCCAGGTCCCGCTGGGTCAGCGCGCCCTGCTCGGGGTGGTGGGCGAAGGCGGCGGCGTTGACCGCGAGCCACGCCGCGTCGTCCTGACCGGGGACGAACGTACGGACGGTGACCCCGGCGGGCAGCACCGGCTCCGGGATCGCGGGCGGGACCAGCGGCCTCCGCAGCTGGCGCAGTTCACGGAACAGGGTCAGCCCGAGCACCTGGGCCAGATGCCGCGCGGCCGACCTGCCGCCGTGCGCCCACACCCGCAGCCGCTTCCCGGACGCGCCGAGCAGCGCCGCGCCCAGCGCCCGCCCGTGGCCACACCCCCGGCATCCGGGGCGCACGACCAGCTCGGCGGCCGGGGCCTCGATGGGATCGGTGTCCTCCAGCTGCGCGTACCCGACGAGTTCACCGTCCACGGTCAGCAGGAAGTGCCGTACGCCCTCCCGGTGCCCGCCGCGCAACTGGAGCCGGCCCTGCTCGGAGACGGCCTGCACCTCGTCCGAGGCTGCGGCCTCCGCCAACAGGGCGAGTACGTCTTCGGCTTGCTCGGGGGTGAGCGCGTCGAGGGTCTGGATCTGCCGGCCGGGCTCGCGGGCTACTGCGTCAGTCATGGGTCGAGGGTACGGCGGGGGCGCGGCGGGGGGCGTATGGTCCGGGCGGTACGGCGCAGGGTCCGCGCGGGTACGGCGCAGGGTCCGCGCGGGTACGGCGTACGGTCCGCGCGGGCGTGCGGTGGGCGCGGGGACGGCGTATGGTCCGGGTCGCGACAGCTGCCGCACCCGCAACGGCAACCAGCTCGTAACCCGGTACCCCCTGTCGTGCTACGCGCGTTGACTCTAGGCTGCGGCTCGCGGGGCTTCCTTACACTCCGCGCCTTTTCACCCCCCTCACGCTTCACCTCTCATATCGCACGCTGAATTCACCAAGGGGATCGATGTCAGCGACACCGCAGAAGAACCGCGCGGCACGGCGGGTGCTCGCCGCTGCCGCAGGTCTGGCCACCGTCGGCGCACTCTTCGCCGCGATGCCGACCGCCACCGCCACCGAGGCCGGTAACGGCAAGGGGCACGGCCAAGGCCACGGCTCGCACAAGCCGAGCACCGTTGACGTACAGCTTCTTTCCTTCAACGACCTGCACGGCAACCTGGAGGCGCCCGCGGGCTCCGCCGGGACGGTCACCGAGAAGCAGGCCGACGGTACGACCAAGGCGATCCCCGCCGGTGGTATCGAGTACCTCGCGACCTCGCTGCGCAACGCCCGCAAGGGCAACGCGTACTCCGTCACCGCGGCGGGCGGCGACATGGTGGGCGCGAGCCCGCTGCTGTCCGGCCTCTTCCACGACGAGCCCACCATCGAGGCGCTCAACAAGATCGACCTCGATGTCACGACCGTCGGCAACCACGAGTTCGACGAGGGCGCCGTCGAGCTGGCCCGCCTGCAGAACGGCGGCTGCCACCCGACCGAGGGCTGCTACGAGAAGGGGAAGAAGTTCAAGGGAGCCGACTTCCCGTACCTCGCGGCCAATGTGACGTCGGAGAAGACCGGCAAGCCGGTCCTCAAGCCGTACACGGTCTGGAAGAAGAACGGCGTCAAGATCGGCTTCATCGGAGTGACCCTGGAGGGCACGCCGAACATCGTGACCGCCGAGGGCGTCAAGGGACTCAAGTTCCACGACGAGATAGAGACGGTCAACAAGTACGCCAAGGAACTGGACCGGCAGGGCGTCAAGTCGATCGTCGCGCTGATCCACGAGGGCGGATCGCCCGCGTCCACCGCGTACAACTACGACTGCGACAGCCCGGGGGCCGGTGACGGCATCTCGGGTCCGATCACCGAGATCGCCAAGGGCATCACGCCGCAGGTCGACGCGCTGGTCACCGGCCACACGCACCAGGCGTACGTCTGCACGATCCCGGACCCGTCCGGGAAGCCGCGACTGGTCACGTCGGCCTCGTCGTTCGGCAAGCTCTACACGGACACCACGCTCACCTACGACCGTCGCACCAACGACATCGTGCGTACGAGCGTGGAGTCGGCGAACCACATCGTCAGCCGCGAGCAGCCGAAGGCGGCGGACATGACGTCGCTGATCGGGCGCTGGAACAAGCTGGCCGCGCCGATCGCCAACGCCCCGCAGGGCTTCATCTCCGCGGACATCAACGGCCGCGGCGCGACGAGCCCGGAGTCGCCGCTCGGCGATGTGATCGCGGACGCGCAGCTCGCGGGCACGGCACCGGCGGACAAGGGCGGCGCGCAGCTCGCCTTCATGAACCCGGGCGGGATCAGGTCGGACCTGGTCTACAAGGCGTCGGGCAGTGAGGGCGACGGCGTGGTGACCTACGGCGAGGCGTTCACGGTCCAGCCGTTCACCAACATGATGAACGTGGTGGACCTGACCGGCGCCCAGCTGATCACGGCGCTCCAGCAGCAGGTCAGCGGTGTGAACGAGGCGTCCCCGAAGATCCTTCAGGTCTCGAAGGGCTTCACCTACACCCTGGACATGACGAAGACGGGCGCGGCCCGGATCGTCACGGACTCGGTGAAGCTGAACGGCGCGGCGATCGACCCGGCGAAGACGTACCGCGTCGCGATGAACGAGTTCCTCGGCGGCGGCGGCGACGGCTTCCCGGCCCTGGGCCAGGGCAAGAACAAGCTGGTCGGCCCGTCGGACCTGGACCTCTTCAACGCCTACCTGGCGGCGAACTCCACGGCCCAGGCGCCGCTGGCCCCGCCGGCCGCGAACAGGATCACGATCCTGAAGTAGCGGTACGGGCAGGGATATAAGGGTTACAGGGGTTACAGGGGTAACGTCGGCGGACTTACCCGTTCAGAGGGCGGTGGGCGACAGGCTCACCGCCCTTTGGCGTGCGGGGGGGGGAGTGGGGCGGCGGGGCTCCGGCTTGGCGGGCTGGTGTGGGTGGGTGGGTGGTTGGGATGCATGCCCCGCTGGTCCGGGAGGGTTCTTTGTCTGCGGGTCAGGACCGAGAGGTAACCGTGGTGACCCGGGGGGTGTGGTGTCGGGTGGGGGCCGCCCCTTGGGTTTCAGTGTCGCGGCTCCGGGCCGGGCGTCAAGGGCGCTCCTAACGTCGCGTCGGCTGCGCCGATTCCGCTTCGCTCCACCCTTGACCCCCGCCCCTCCACCGCAAGTGCAGCTTTGAGGGGGGCGGCCCGGGGGAGGGGTCCCCGGGGAAGCACCCATGTTCCCGGGCTCCGGTTGCCGACCGCAGGTCGGTGGGCCCTGCGGGGCTGCGCAGCAGTGGAGTGGGGCGGCCCGGCACCGGCTCAGCGGGCTGATGTGAGTGGGTAGTTGGGGCGCATGCCCCGCTGGTGAGGGCCCATTGTTGGCTGCTTCTGTAGGCCGGGGCGGATGGAAGCGGCCACCCGCCCCTAATGTCCCAGTTTGGCGGGCCTTTTGGGGGGTCCTGCGACTGGTCATGCGTCCTGGTGCCAGCTAACCGGGCCCCCTGGCGTTCCATGGCTCTCTGGCCGGCGCACTGCCGTCTGCTGGCGCGCGGAGTGGAGTGGGGTGGCCTGGCACCGGCTTGGCGAGCCTGCGTGGGTGGATAGTTGGGGCGCATGCCCTGCTGGTGAGGGCCCATTGTCGGCTGCACCTGTAGCCCAAGGCGGACGAGACCCGCAGCTTGCCCCTCTATGCCCCAGTTTGGCGGGCCCCTTGGGGGGTCCTCGGACCGGTGATGCGTCCTGCGACTACTTCACCTGGCACCACGACACATCACGGCCCCCCAGAGGCCCACTCGGGGCCTCCCCAGTCACACCCGCCCCACCACCCACACATCGTCACCAACGGGGCATGAATCCCCGCCACCCACCGGGGTCAGCCCGCTAAGCCGGGGCCGGGCCGCCCCACTCCACTGCTGCGCCCCGGCAGGCGGCGGTGTGCTGGTCAGAGGGCCGTGGAATGCCAGGGGCCCGGTTAGTCGGCATCAGGACGCATGACCAGTCGCAGCACTTCCCGAGAGGCCCGCCGAACTGGGGCATAGGGGGCAAGCTGTGGGTCTCGTCCGCCTTGGGCGACAGGAGCAGCCGACAATGGGCCCTCACCAGCGGGGCATGCGCCCCAACTACCCACTCACATCAGCCCGCTGAGCCGGTGCCGGGCCGCCCCACTCCACTTCTGCGCAGACCACCCACCGGGCGGCGGTCGGCAATGGACCGGGCCCCACCCACGGATCCCCTCCGGGGACCCCTCCCCCCGGGCCGCCCCCCTCGAAGCTGCACTTGCGGTGCAGGGTTGGGTGTCAAGGGTGGAGCGAAGCGGAATCGGCGCAGCCGACGCGACGGAGGAGCGCCCTTGACGCCCGGCCCGGAGCCGCGAAACTGAAACCTCAGGGGCGGCCCCCACCCGCCATGATCAATTCCGGGTCACCACGGTTACCTCTTGGTCCTGACCGGTCGTCGAAGAACCCTCCCGGACCAGCGGGGCATGCATCCCAACCACCCACCCACACCAGCCCGCCGAGCCGGAGCCCCGCCGCCCCACTCCACCCCCGCGCAGCCCCGCGCAGCCCCGCAGGGCCCACCCACTACCCCCCGGTCTTGGTTCCTGGCTCGATCGCCGTCAGTCCCACCACCGCCGCATGCAGCAGGCGTGTCAGGCGTGGTGTGAAATCCATGGCCGCGTGGGCCAGGCGGGCGTCCTCTCGGTAGAGCTTGGCCAGGGTTTCCGGTGGGTGCGAGATCTGCCAGAGAGACTGCGCCAGCGCCATGGACGTCGTCACGAGGTCGAGCGCGGCCTCCCTGCTGAGGTCCGGGAGCGCGGTGGCCAGCGTTTCCGCGATGTCCTGCGCCGCCGTCACGGCGCTGAGCTTGAAGGCGTGCACCACGTCGGCGGAGACCGCCCGTTCCAGACTGAGTGGAGCGTGGGCCAGCAGGTCGCAGAAGAGCGGCCGCTCGCCGAGCGTGTCCGCCAGTGTCGTCGCCAGGCCGGACGGGGTGACCGCCGCGCCGGTACCGAGCCGGTTCCGTAGAGCCTCGGCCCACTCCCGCCAGCCCTCCTCGGCGAGCCGCAGGAAGATCTCCTCGCGCGATTCGAAGTACCTGCGTACGGCGGACACGTGCACGCCGGCGCTGGTGGCGATCTCGGTCAGGGTCACCGCTCGCACGCCCTCGTCGCGCGCCAGCCGGCGGGCGGCGTCAAGGAGATCGTCGGCGCGCTGTCGCTTTCGCTCCGGGGTGCGGGCCCGCTGGAAGCCGGGCTCAATGGTTTCCATGCCCTCACCCTACGGGGGTCGCGTAACGCAAGCGGAATGCGTTATGGTTTTAACGCAAGCGTCATGCGTTATTGCGGAAGACTTGACGATGAAGGAGAGCGGCATGTCCGAGCAGGAGCAGCAGCAGGTCTGGTTCATCACCGGCGCTTCCCGGGGGCTGGGACTCGCCCTCGCGGAAGAGGCCCTGGCGGCCGGCAAGCGCGTCGTCGCGACCGCGCGCCGTACCGAGACGCTTTCCGGGCTGGTCGACACGTACGGGGACCGCGTTCTGCCCGTGGCCCTGGACGTCACCGACCAGGCGGGGGCCGAGAGCGCCGTACGCCGTGCCGTCGAGCGCTTCGGGCGGATCGATGTCGTCGTGAACAACGCCGGTTACGCCAATATGGCGCCCATCGAAGAGGTCACCATGGATGACTTCCGCGCGCAGGTGGAGGCCGTGTTCTTCGGTACGGTCCTCGTCACCAAGGCCGCCCTGCCGGTCCTGCGCCGCCAGGGCAGCGGTCACGTCATCCAGATCGCCTCCATCGGCGGCCGGATCACCGCGCCGGGTCTGGGCGCCTACCAGAGCGCCAAATTCGCCGTCGAGGGCTTCTCCGGCGTACTCCGGCAGGAAGTCGCGCCGCTGGGTATCAAGGTGACCGTGGCCGAGCCCGGCGGCATGCGTACCGACTGGGCCGGTTCGTCCATGGAGGTGCCGGCCTTCGACGACGCCTATCGGCCGACCGTCGGCGCCATGACCGAGCGCCTGCGCGCAGGCAGCGGCAAGGAGCCCATCGACCCCGTCAAGGCCGCCCGCGCCCTGATCGACATCGCCGACGAGGACGAGCCGCCGCTGCATCTGCTCCTGGGGCGCGACGCCCTCCAGTACGGCACCGCCGAGCTGGAGCGGACCAGCGCCGAGGACAAGCGCTGGGCCCATGTCGCCACTTCAGTCGACTTCGAGGACTGAACAAGAGGACTGAACAAGAGGACTGAACAAAGAGGGCTGAGCGAGAGGGCTGACGGAGCGCCGCTGACAGGAGGGGGCACTGACAGGAGGGGGCACTGACAGGAGCGCCGCCGGGGGGTACGAAGGGCTGACAGCGGAACCGCCCCCGCTGCCCCCGCCGCCCCGACGCCCCGCCGCCCCGCCCCCCTCAGCTCCAGTCGAACGTCAGCAGCGCCAGCCGGTCGACCGGCTCGAAGAACAGCAGGATCCAGTCGGCGCCGCTGCGCCGGTAGTGCCAGCCCGGCACCGCCGCCACGAACCGGAACGGGTTTCCGGCCTGGCTCACCGGCCACGCGCGGTCCTCGTCGAATTCGAGCCGGAACAGGTCGGGATCCGCCCAGTTGCCCTGGTCGGCGTAGCCGCCGAGCTGGTCGAGCAGCGCCACCCCGTCGGTCGCCCCGTACAGCGGTGCCCCGTCGTCGTCCCGCATGAACAGCCGGCCCTCGCGCCGGAACGCGTCCCGGTGGGTCCGGTAGCTGCGCTCCTGGGTCTCGCAGTGCTCGTCGAGCGCGGCGCGGAACCCCGGCCAGGGCTCCGGCACCTCCTCGGGGGTGGTCGCCCGCGCGAAGTACCGTACGTCGCCGAGCAGCCGGTACCGGTCGTCCTCCAGCGCGAACCCGAGCCAGTTGGGTGTCTGCAGTGCGGAGTGGAAGTCCCGGGTGTGGTCGCCGAGATAGCCCTCAGCCGGTTCCAGCGGGCTGACCAGATGGATCCACCCGTGCCAGGCCGGGTCGACCTGCGCGAGGTCGATCGAGATCAAGGGGTGCAGATGCCGGGCCAGTCCGACCTGGTCGGCGACGAACACGTCCGCGGGTTCCGGGTAGACCCGTAGGCTCGGGCCGGCCGTCACGACGCCCTCCCGCATCCGGGACCCTCCGCCGTCCGCCCCGGCCGGTAACTCTTCCACGGATATTCGACGCCCCTCCCGCGATCACCGATCAAATGATGATCAACCTTAGCGTCCGGCCGCGCACTGTTCCTTGCGTGTCGTGTACCGGTCATAATCCGAGGGCTGACCCCCCACGCCCGACGGAGGCACCCTCGTATGAGCACGTCCATAAACACGCCCCTAGGCACGCCCAAGAGCCCGCGTACGAGCCCGCGTACGAGCGCGGGTACGAGCGCGGGTATGAGCCCGCGCACGGGCGTGAGCGCCGGTACGCGCCGGGGCTTTCTGGCCGGCGCGTTCGCTGTTTCCGCCGCTGCCCTGATCGGTGCGGCCCCGGCCGTGGCCGCACCGCGGCGCGCGTTCGCCACGTACGACTGGATGGGCGGCTTCGCCGACTCCACCCCCGTACAGCGGCTGACCATCCCCGGCACGCACAACGCCGGCGCGCGCGTCGGCGGTCTCTACGTGGCCTGTCAGGACACCAGCATCGCCCAGCAGCTGAACAGCGGCGTCCGTTTCCTCGATGTCCGCTGCCGGGCGTTCGAGAACGCGTTCACCATCCACCACGCCGCGTTCTACCAGAACCTGAACTTCGACGATGTGCTGAACGCGTGCCGGGACTTCCTCCGGGCCAACCCCTCCGAGACCGTCCTGATGCGCGTCAAGCAGGAGTACTCCGGCGAGAGCGACGCGGAGTTCCGGCGGATCTTCGACACCTATCTCGACGGCAAGGGCTGGCGCTCCCTCTTCCGGCTCGACGGCAATCTCCCGACCCTCGGCGAGGCGCGCGGGCGAGTCGTCCTGCTCGCGGACAACGGGGGACTGCCCGGTGTGCGGTACGGGGACTCCGGGCTCTTCGACATCCAGGACGACTACCAGGCGGAGCCCGGCGCCAAGTACCCCAAGATCGAGGCGCACTTCCGCAAGGCGGCCCAGCAGCCCGGGAAGATGTACATCAACTACGTCAGCACGGCGGCCCTGCTGCCGCCCCGCTGGAACTCCGACCGGCTGAACCCGCAGGTCCACACCTTCCTCGACGGAGCCGAGGCGAGTGGCTGGCGCGGGCTCGGGATCGTGCCGCTGGACTTCCCCGCCACCCGGCCGGGACTGGTCGAATCGCTCATCCGGCACAACGGCTGAGAACGAACGGCTGAGAACGAACGGGTGAGAACCAACGCCTGACGGCGCCCCCCCCGGGACCGGCCGCTCAGAAATCCCGGCTGCCGGTTCCGGGGGTCTCCGGCGGTGGCGTCGGCGCCCCCGGGATACGGATCGCCGCCACCGTCCCGCCCCCCGCCGCCTGGCGCAGCGCGATGTCGCCGCCCGTCTGCTGGACCGTACGCGCCACGATCGAGAGACCCAGCCCCGAGCCCGGCAGCGCGCGGGCCGACGGCGAGCGCCAGAACCGTTCGAAGACATGGGGCAGTTCGTCGGCCGGGATTCCCGGCCCGTGGTCCCGTACGGTCAGCTCGCCGTCCGCGCTCAGCAACACCTCCACCGAACCGCCGGACGGGCTGAACTTCACCGCGTTGTCGAGGACGTTGACCAGCGCCCGTTCGAGGGCGGCCGGCTCGGCCCGTACGTACCAGGGGTTCAGCTCCGCGCCGATGGCCAGATCGGGCCCGCGCAGCCGTGCCCGCTCCAGCGCGCTCTCCACGACGTCGTGCAGCGCGACGACCTGGAGGGGTCCCGGATCCGCGGCGTCCGGGCGCGACAGCTCCTGGAGGTCACCGATGAGCGCGGCCAGCTCGGTCATCTGCGCCTTGACGGACGCCATGAGTGCCTTGCGGTCGTCGGGCGGGATCGCCCGGCCCGTCTCCTCGCTGCGTGCGAGCAGCTCGATGTTCGTACGGAGCGAGGTGAGCGGGGTCCGCAGCTCGTGCCCGGCGTCGGCGATCAGCTGGGACTGCCGGTCCCGGGAGGACGCCAGGGCGGCGGTCATCGAGTTGAAGGAGCGGGACAGCCGCGCGATCTCGTCCTCGCCCTCGACGGGGATACGGACGGCGAGATCCTCGGTCCGCGCCACATGCTCGACGGCCCGGGTCAGCCCGTCGACGGGCCGCAGCCCGGACCTGGCGACCCAGAGCCCGGCCGCGCCCGCGCCGAGCACGCCGACACCGGCGACGGCGGTGAGCAGCAGGGCGAGCCGGTTCAGGGAGGCGTCGATCTCGGCGAGGGGACGGGACACGGTGACGGCGACCTGGGTGCCGGGCCGGTAGAGGGTGGCCCTGGTGAAGACGCGGACTTTGGCCCCACTGTCGGTGACGCTGTTGTGAAGCGAGTCACGCAGGGTGCCGGTGGCGACCGCCACATCCTGCGGCTGGACCTTCACAGGCTCCGAGTACGAGGCCACACAGCGGGTGCCGTCGCTCAGGACCACCTGGACATAGGCGAAGCCGGTCGTGTTCTCGGGGGTGGTCGGGGCGCCGCAGTTGTTGAGCGCGTCCTGCACCGCGGGCTGTTCGGCTCTGGTGTTCCTGAGCGAGTTGTCCAGCTCGCTCTCCAACTGCGTGCGTGTCAGCAGCCAGCACGCCACCGCCGCGACGGCGACCGCCACCGCGACCGCCGTGGCGACCAGCAGCGCGAGCCGGGAGCGGAGTGGCAGCGTACGGAGCCGGTGGAGCGGGCCCGTCGGACCGGTCACGCCGGGCCGCCCGACCGGGAGCCCGTTCCGGTGCCTGTCCCGAAGCCCGACCCGGAGCCTGTCCCCGTGCCCGTACCGAAGCCCGGAACCGCCCCGCCGCCCGCGCCGCCGCCCGTGCCGCCGCCCGACCCGGAGCCCGCCCCGCCGCCCGCGCCGCTTCCGCCGTCGGCGCGCAGCGCGTACCCCACGCCCCGCACTGTGTGGACCAGCCGGGGTTCGCCGCCGCTCTCCGTCTTCCTGCGCAGATACATCACATACACGTCCAGGGAGTTGGAGCTCGGCTCGAAATCGAAGCCCCACACCGCCTTGAGGATCTGCTCGCGGGTCAGTACCTGCCGCGGGTGCGCGAGGAACATCTCCAGCAGCGTGAATTCGGTACGGGTCAGCTCCACCCGCCGGTTCCCGCGCATCACTTCGCGTGTCGTCAGGTCCATCCGCAGATCCGCGAAGGCCAGCACGTCGTCCTCGGGCACCTCGCCGGCCGTGGCCGCCGCGTACGAGCTGCGCCGCAGCAGGGCGCGGATCCGGGCGAACAGTTCGTCCAGCTCGAAGGGTTTGACCAGGTAGTCGTCGGCGCCCGCGTCCAGCCCCGTGACCCGGTCACCGACCGTGTCGCGGGCCGTCAGCATCAGGATCGGCACCTTCGAACCGCTTCCCCGGAGCCTGCGGGCCGCCGTCAGACCGTCCATCCGCGGCATCTGGATGTCGAGGACGATCAGATCCGGATCGTAGGCGGCGGCCTTGCCGAGCGCGTCGATGCCGTCGACGGCGACCTCGGTCCCGTATCCGTCGAAGGCGAGGCTCCGCTGGAGGGCCTCGCGTACGGCGGGCTCGTCGTCGACGATCAGGATCCGCTGGGGATCGCCTTCGGCGGGACTCATGTCGCTGCTACCTCGTCAGTCGGCTCGGCGGAACGGTCGGGCATGGTCAACGGTCGCACGATGAGGGGGTGCGACCCGTGCTATCAGCGTCGCACGCCTCCCTCACGGTGGCTCGTGCCATGTTCCCGGGGGATCAGTCGGTGCCGCCGGAGCGCAGCGCCGCGAGGTCCGACTTGACGGTGTTGACCGGGATGGCGAAGCCCAGCCCCACGCTCCCGGCGTCGGAACCGCCGGCCGCGGAGGACGAACTCGGCGCGTACATAGCGGAGTTGATCCCGATGATCTCACCGTTCATATTGATCAGCGCGCCACCGGAGTTGCCCGGGTTGAGCGAGGCGTCCGTCTGGAGCGCCTTGTACGTGGTCTTCGAGGAGCCGGTGTCCCCGTTGAACTGCTGCCCGCCGAACTCGAACGGCCAGTTGCCGCCGCCGCGCTGCGGTTGCTGCTGCCCCTGCCCCTGCCCCTGACCCTGGTCCTGCTCCTTGGCCACGGTCACATCGCGGTTGAGCGCCGAGATGATGCCGCTGGTGACGGTGCCGGTCAGGCCCTCGGGCGAGCCGATCGCCACGACCTGATCGCCGACCTTCACCTGGTCGGAGTTGCCGAGCGTGGCCGTCTTGAGGCCGCTCGCGCCCTCCAGCTTGATCAGCGCGAGGTCCTTGTCCGCGTCGGTGCCCACGACCTGGGCGGTGTAGGTCTTCCCCGTGCTGAGCTGGACCTTTATCGAGGTGGCGCCGGCGATCACATGGTTGTTCGTGACGATCTCGCCGTCGGACGTGATGATCACGCCGGAGCCGGTGGCCTCACCGCCCGTGGAGGTCGCGTTGATCTCGACGATGGCGGGGGACACCGCCTGGGCGACGCCCGCCACGGTGCCCGCGCTGCTCTGCGAGACCGTCGTCCCGCTGACCGTCGTGCCGATGCTGTCCGTGCCGCCGCCGGTGTAGTTCCCGACCAGGGCCGCCGTACCGCCGCCGACGACCGCCGCGGCGAGCGCCACGGCGGCGAGCAGCGCCACGGGCCGCTTGGCGCGCCGGTGAGGGGTGGCGGTGACGGCAGCGGTGCCGTCACCGGGAACGGTGGGACCGTACGCGGGCGGCGGCGGGTACGCCGAGCCCTGGGACCCCTGGGTGGGGTGCTGCTGCGTGCTGTCTGTGTCGCCGCTGCCGCGGTAGTAGTCGGTCATGGGAACGACTGTCCGCGCCGCAGATGAGAACGAGCTGAGGACGTTCTGAGAAGGGCAACAAAAGCGCGTATGCCCCATATAAAGGCCGTGCGCCGGGCGAGTCGAGGCGGCTGCTTCTCGTGTCCCGCGACTCCGGCCACCGGTTCGACCGGGACCGATTCGGTCGGGACGGGGCGGGCCGGTGACCGGTCAACCTTCACAGACCAGCGCTTCCGCTCAGGAGCCATACCAATCTCCGCCGTCCGCCTCACCGGAACGCCACTGCGCCCACACCATCGGACGAAGACGCAGTGCGTCGCCGTCTGGTCGTGAGCTGTACGATCCCAGGCATACTGCTATTCGCGAAAAGCGGTAAGGTCGAGGTCGTGTCAGCAGCACAGGAGGACGTCATGAGCGCCGGCGAATGGGTCAGTACCTCGCTGCCGTATCTGACACCGCCAGGTAAGGGACAGCCCGACGCGTGGAGCGCGGAGCTGGCGGCTCGGGGCCGGCGGGGCGGTCAGCGGATCGTCGGTGCGGGCGAGGTGGCGGCGTCGGACGAGGTGGCCGGATTGCTCGGGGTCGCCGTAGGCGAACCGGTCGTTGTGCGGAGGCGGGTGATGCTCCTGGAAGACCTGCCCTGCGAGCTGACCGACACGTATTACCCCGCCTCCATCGCGCGCGGCACGCGTCTCGCAGGGACAGCGAAGATCCCCGGCGGAGCCGTCACCCTCCTCGCCGAGCTGGGGTACGTCGGTGTACGCGTCCGGGAGGACGTGACCGCCCGGATGCCCGCAGAGGAAGAGTGCGAAGCCCTGCGCGTCGAGCCGGGCGAGCCGGTGCTGCGCCTGACCCGGGTCACGCTCGACAAGGAGGACCGCCCCGTCCAGCTCGACAGAATGACCATGCCCGCACACCGGCAGCGACTGCGTTACGAGATGAGGATCGGATGACCGCCGTGACCGGGCCCGGAGAAGAAGCGGAAGAGAATGTGTACGATCGCCGGTCGCTCCATGAGCGGATCGCCGCCGATCTGCGTGATGAGATCATGACCGGCGATCTCGCTCCCGGGGCCAGGCTGCCGTCCACCGTGCGGCTCAAGGAGAGATTCGGCGCCTCGAACGCCACGGTGCAGAAGGCGCTGGGACTCCTCAAGGACGAGCGGCTGGTCGTCGGCCGTGCGGGTGCCGCCGTGACCGTACGGGAACACCGACAGCTGACCGTGCGCCCCGCCTCGACCATGGCCCCGGCCGATACCGGTGAACCGTATCGCTGGCTCGCCGAGACCGCGAAGTGTGGCGGAAAGGCCCGGAGCAAGCTCCTCGCCGTCGCCGAGATCACTCCGCCCGCGGATGTCTCGGCAGCCCTGCGCCTGCCCGACGGAGGTACGGCGCTGCTCCGCCACCAAGTGCTCATGCTCGATGACGAGCCGGTGGAACTGGTGCATGCCTACTACCCGTTGGGCATCGCCCGGGGTACCGCGCTGATGGAACACCGTCGGATCAAGGGCGGAACGCCCACTCTCCTGGCCGGACTGGGCTACGTGCCCCGGCTCAGCGTCGACCACGTCTCCGCCCGCATACCTACGCGTGCGCAGTACGAAGCACTCCGGTTGCCCGGCGATCTGCCGGTGCTGCGGACGCTGCGCGTGGTGTACGCCGACGACGAGCAGCCCATCGAGGCCACGGTGATGGTCAAGGCGGGGCACCTGTACGAGCTGCGGTACGAGTTCACGCCCGAGTGACCGCCGGCGGCTGGCTGGTGGCCGGGCCCCGACCGCTTACGCGCAGCCGCAGGAGCGTCGCACGATCAGCGCCGACGGGAACTGCTTCACCCGTTCCCGTCGCGACCCCGCCACCCGCAGCCCGTCGTCCAGTACGAGATCCACCGCGGCCCGCGCCATCGCGGGCCGGTCCGAGGAGATCGTCGTCAGCGGCGGGTCCGTGAGCCCGGCTTCCTTGACGTCGTCGAAGCCCGCCACCGCCAGCTCGCCGGGGACGTCGATGCGCAGTTCACGGGCGGCTCGCAGCACGCCGATCGCCTGGTCGTCCGTGGAGCAGAAGATCGCCGGCGGGCGGTCCGGGCCCGACAGCAGCTCCAGCGCGACCTGGTACGCGTCGTACCGGTTGTAGAGCGCCCGGAAGAGGCGGCCCTCCACCGGCCGCCCGGCCTCCAGCATCGCCCGTCGCCAGCCCTCGACGTGGTCGGTCACCGGGTCGCCGACGACCGGGGTGGACTCGACCCCGCCGAGGCAGGCCACGTACGGATGGCCGTGCTCCAGCAGATGGCGGGTGGCGAGCTGGGCGCCGCCGATGTCATCCGTGACGACCGCCACGTCGTCGATGCCCTCGGGCCGCTCGTGCAGCAGCACGACCCGGGCGTCCCAGGCCTCTATCTCGGCCGCCGCGCGCTCGCTCGGGCCCTGGCTGACCAGGATCAGCCCCGACACCCGCATGCCCAGGAAGGCCCGCAGATAGTGGACCTCCCGCTCATTGCGGTAGTCGGAGTTGCCGACGAGCACCATTTTCCCGCGCTCGGCCGCGGCCTGTTCGACCGCGTGCGCCATCTCCGCGAAGAAGGGCTGTCTCGCGTCCGGCACGACGACCCCTATGAGGTCGGTACGCCGCGAGGCCATCGCCTGGGCGACCCGGTCGGGCCGGTACCCCAGCTCCTTGATCGCGGCGACCACCCGCTCGCGCGTGGCCGGGGCGACCGGCCTCGGTCCGTTGTTGATGACATAGCTGACGACGGCGGTGGACGTACCCGCCAGTCGTGCCACATCGTCCCGCGTCACCTTGGCCACGCGCGGAGTCTACGCGTGGTGACCTACCGCTTGGCAGGTCGCACGGCACTTTCTTGTGTGGCGTCCAGTTGGGCGGCCCTGTCGTCGCCCCGGTGCGCCTCGGCTTTCTCGTGCCGCGGCTCGGGGTGGGCACCGTTGCGGGACCCGTTGCGGGAAGGCTCCTCGGCGGCGTTCGCCCGGGTCGTCTCCTCGGCGGCGTTCGCCCGGTCGGCCTTGTCCGAACCGCGCTCGCCCTTCTCCGGGGTGACGAAGCGGTAGCCGACGTTCCGTACGGTCCCGATCAGCGACTCGTGCTCGGGGCCGAGCTTCGCGCGCAGCCGCCGTACGTGGACGTCGACCGTCCGCGTACCGCCGAAGTAGTCGTAGCCCCAGACCTCCTGGAGCAGCTGGGCCCGGGTGAAGACCCGGCCGGGGTGCTGCGCGAGGTACTTGAGCAGCTCGAACTCCTTGAAGGTCAGGTCCAGGACCCGCCCCTTGAGCTTCGCGCTGTACGTCGCCTCGTCGACCGACAGATCGCCGTTGCGGATCTCCATCGGGGAGTCGTCGGTCGAGATCTGCTGCCGGCCCATCGCGAGCCGCAGCCGGGCCTCGACCTCGGCGGGCCCCGCCGTGTCGAGCAGTACGTCGTCGATGCCCCAGTCCGCGGTGACGGCGGCGAGGCCGCCCTCCGTCACGACGAGGATCAGCGGGCAGCCCGGTCCGGTGGACCGGAGCAGCTGGCAGAGCGACCGCACCTGCGGAAGGTCGCGCCGGCCGTCGATGAGAATGACATCGGCACCAGGGGTGTCGACGAGAGCGGGCCCTTCGGCGGGAGCCACCCGCACGTTGTGGAGCAGCAGTCCAAGAGCCGGCAGCACCTCCGTCGAGGGCTGGAGTGCGTTGGTCAGAAGCAGCAGAGAACTCATCGCCGCCCACCTGCCTCGGCCGGACTGTTGTCATACACGGTTCGCTTGCCCATTACGTCGGTTCCTCCTCGGTCCCTGCGAGGACGTATGCGGCACTGCTTGGTCCTGCGTGGTGCCGGTCGCGGATCCCTCGCCCTGAGGCCGCGGCCGTGATGTCCGTGTCTTCCGTCTGTGTCATCTGTCTGTAACAACGGACGGGAAACACAAAAGGACCCGGGGGCTACATTGCCCGGATCCTCTTCGCAGCAGAATAACCCACATGTGCTCGGCGACAGAGGGTCAATCCCGCAGATCACCAGATTCCCCGGGTGCCCGGGGCACCCGGCGCACGGTCCTCAGGACCGCGGACGGGGTCCCCATCGAGGCGGTGTACGAGCCGTGTACGGCGGGTTTCGGGCAGGATTTCCGGGCGGGCGGCGGGACCGCGATCGTGCTCGCACATGGGTTCACCGGATCAGTCGACGGGCCGGCCGTACGACGGGCGGCGCGGGCGTTCGCGCAGCGTGCGGCCGTCGTCACCTTCTCGTTCCGCGGGCACGGCCGTTCGGGCGGGCGCTCGACGGTCGGCGACCGCGAGATCCTCGATCTGGCGGCGGCCGTGGAATGGGCCCGCGCGCTGGGCCATGCGCGTGTCGCGACCGTCGGCTTCTCCATGGGCGGCTCCGTGGTGCTGCGCCATGCCGCGTCGCACAGGGGGCGCACAGGTGCGCGGACCGACGCCGTGGCCGCCGTGAGTGCCCCCGCGCGCTGGTACTACCGGGGAACGGCCCCGATGCGGCGCCTGCACTGGGTGGTGACGCGGCCCCTGGGGCGGCTGGTGGGCCGCTACGGATTGCATACACGTATCCATGACCGGCAGTGGGACCCGGTGCCGCTCTCCCCGGTCGAGTCCGTCCCGCTGATCGCGCCGGTGCCGCTGCTCGTCGTCCACGGCGACCGCGACCCGTACTTCCCGCTGGACCACCCCCGCGCGCTGGCCGGAGCCGCGGCGCCGGGCGCGGCCGAACTATGGCTGGAGCCGGGCATGGGGCACGCCGAGAACGCCGCCGACGACGCGCTGCTGGCCCGTCTCGGGGAGTGGCTGACGGAGGCGCGCGGGCCGTCGGCCATCATGGGAGCCGACGAAAGGAGCGCCGCCATGGCATCGGGCACGATCCGCTACTGGGCCGCGGCCAAGGCCGCCGCGGGCACCGCGGAGGAGCCGTACGCGGCGGACAACCTGGCGGACGCGCTGGCCGCCGCGCGGGTGAGGCACCCGGGCGAGCTGGTCCGCGTACTCCAGAGGTGTTCCTTCATCGTCGACGGTGACCCCGTGGGGACCCGCGGGCATGAGACCGTACGGCTTGCCGAGGGCGGCACGGTCGAGGTGCTCCCGCCGTTCGCAGGAGGGTGAACCGCAGCATATGAGCGACGACGATCAGCAGTATCGGTACGGTCAGGGCGGGTACGGGGACCGGGGCCAGGGGCACGGCCAGGGCCAGGGGCGTAGCGAGGGCCAGGGCCAGGGGGCGTACGGGGACCAGATCGGGAACCAGGCCCCGTACGACCAGTACGGGCGCCCGCGGCAGCCGTCCTACGGCGCGGACGGGGCGTACCAGGATCCGGGCGCCTCGCAGGGCTGGGCCGAGCCCCAGTACCGGCCGGAGGCCCACCAGGAGCCCGCCGCGCAGACGTGGGAAGGCCAGACCTGGGACACCCAGTACCAGCCGCACGTCCAGTCGCAGGGCCAGCCCGTTCAGCCACAGCCCGTTCAGCCACAGCACGTCCAGTCGCAGGGCCAGTACGTGCAGCCGCAGGGCCAGTACCACCCTTCGCAGCAGGGCCAGGCCCACGGCCACGGGTATCAGCAGCAGCAGCACCAGCACCAGCACCAGCAGGCCGCTGCCGCCGACACCGCGTATCTGCCGCCGCAGGGCGCCTATCCGCTTCCTCCGGAGGTGCCGTCGGGGTCGTCGCCGGGGATGCCGTCGCCCGCCGCCTCGGCGCCGTACGCGCCCCAGGCTCCCGCCCCGGCCGCCGCGGCTCCCGTCACCCCGGCTCCCGGGACCACCCCTCCCGGCTCCGCCGACGGCTACAGCGCGCCCACCACCATGGGCAACGCCCGCATCACCGACGCCCAGCGCGCCCGTGCCGAGGGCCGCTCGCCGATCATCCCGCCGGGCATCCAGCCCGCCGGGCTGACCGCTCTGCTCGGCCTGCTGCTGGCCGGCGGCGCGGCGATCGGGCCGTACGCGCTGCTCGTCCCGCTCGTCCTGCTCCAGGCCGTCACGGCGGCCGGCTGGTTCCGGCTGAACGGGATGTGGCCGGCCAGGCAGGGCATCGCGCTCGCCTTCCTCGGCGGGATCACCGCCGATGTCGTTCTGCTCGCGGCGGGCAAGGAGCACGCCCCCGCCGCGATCATCGGCACGCTCGGTGTGTGGGTGCTGCTGGTCGTCGTCCTGCAACTGCGCAGCCGCGCGAGCTCCGACGAGCGGATGACGGGCCTGATGGCCACCGTCGCCTCGGCCGCGCTCGCCATCCTCGCCACCGGCCATCTCGCGGCCCAGCCGGACGCGGTGGCGGTCGGTGGGGTCGCGGTCGCCGCGGCCACCGTGGCCCGTGCCCTTCCGCTGCCGGGGTTCGTCTCCGTCGTGGTGGCCCTGCTGGCCGGCGCGGGCGCCGGGATCGTGGCGGGCGGGATGACGGACCTGGGCAGCCAGGGCGCGCTGCTGGGGCTCGGCGCGGGGGTCTGCGCGCTGGTCGGGCTGCGCGCGGCGAGCTACGACTATCCGTCCCGTTTCGTGCACATGACCGCCGGAGTGGCGCTGCCGCTCACGGCGGCCGCCCCCGCCGTCTATCTGCTGGGCCGCGTGCTGGCCTGAGCCGGAGCCTGCCCCTGGGCCCGGCCGCCCAGGGGCATGACCGCTCGGGCCCGATGGGGTCCGAGCCGCGCGTGACGCACGGCCGGGCGGGGCGCGGCGGGGAACCGTACGGGCGCGCCGGACGTCGATCAGTCCGAGAAGCGGCCCACCCGACTGGCGTTACGCTCACGGTCGTCAGGGGGCAGAACCGATCAAGGTGGGGGTCACGGAACCATGCGCGCACTGCGAATACTGCTGATATTCGTCGTGATCTTCGGCGGACTGTTCGTCGCCGCGGACCGGGCGGCGGTGTACTTCGCCGAGAGCGAGGTCGCCGACCGCGTCAGGTCGAGCGCTGGACTGAGCTCCCAGCCCGACGTCTCCATCAAGGGCTTCCCCTTCCTGACCCAGGTCCTCGGCACCTCGATCGACGAGGTGGAGATCGGCCTCGACGGCGTCAACGCCACGGCCGACGGCCACGCGGTCCGGGTGACCCAGGTGAAGGCGGAGCTGAAGGACGTCAAGATCGACAGCAGTTTCTCGTCCGCCGTCGCGGGACAGGCCACCGGCTCGGCGCGCATCTCGTACGCGGACCTCGCCAAGTCGGCGCCGAAGGGCGCGACCGTCGGTTACGCCGGGGCCGAGCGGGCGGCGAAGGGGCAGGTCAAGCTCTCGGGGTCGCTGACGGACGTGCTGGAGGGCGCGGGCATCGAGATCCCGGACACCGTCAAGGCCCTGCTGGGCACCCGGAGCGTCACGGCGTACAGCACGGTGACGCTGGACGGCGGTGACACGGTCCGGCTGAAGGCCGCGTCCCTTCCCGAACTGCCCGTGCCCGGCATGGACGAGCAGGTGCGTGAGGTGATCGATTACGACCTCAAGATCGACGGACTGCCGTCGACCGTCAAGCTCGACCAGGTCACGGCGGCCGAGGACGGTCTGCACTTCTCCGGCGCCGGGACGGACATCTCCCTCACCGGCTGACCGCGGGCCGGCCGCGAGCGCGCCGGCCACGACCACGACCACGACCGCGACTGCGAGCGTGCCGGTCGCGACTGCGAGCGCGCCGGCCCGAGCGCCCCGCCGCCCCGGGCCTGAAACGGCTGACCGTGAGCTGCGGGTTAGCGGGCTCCGGACGGCGGGTAACCGGATGGTGAGACGTCGGCGTCCGTCCCTCAGATGACAGCGGGACGCCGACCCCCGGCCGGTCGGCGGACACCGCCCCGACCATAGGATCGTCTCGCTTTCTGGACGATCGAGTCTCAGCATGTGACACACCGGTGACATGTCCGCCGGGACGTCCCTACGATCGGACGTATGAAGCAACAGGCGGACTTCACGAAGCGGCGGGCAGTTGACCTGTGCCGCGTCGCCGCCATGCTCTGTCGCACCGTCTGAGCGGGACATTCGCGTCCCGTTTCCCCGCCGGGCCCTTCGAGTCTCTCAGGGCCACTCGCGCGCCGTACGCAGGCCGGGCCCCGTGCCAGGAAGCCGTGGCGGCGGCCGCGCCCCCACCTCGCAGCACCCCGCCGCACACTGCCCCGGAGGAGAACAGCATGAGCCGCAGCGACGTCCTGGTAGACGCCGACTGGGTCGAGGCCCACATCGACGACCCGAAGGTGGTCATCGTCGAGGTCGACGAGGACACCTCGGCCTACGACAAGAACCACATCAAGAACGCTGTCAGGATCGACTGGAAGAAGGACCTCCAGGACCCGGTCCGCCGTGACTTCGTCGACCAGGAGGGCTTCGAGAAGCTCCTGTCGGCCAAGGGCATCGCCAACGACGACACCGTCATCCTCTACGGCGGCAACAACAACTGGTTCGCGTCCTACGCCTACTGGTACTTCAAGCTGTACGGGCACGACTCCGTGAAGCTTCTCGACGGCGGCCGCAAGAAGTGGGAGCTGGACTCCCGCGACCTGGTCGACGCCGTCCCGACGCGCGCCGCCACCACGTACAAGGCCAAGGCCCAGAACACCTCGATCCGCGCCTTCCGTGACGACGCGGTCGCCGCGATCGGCACGCAGAACCTGGTCGACGTGCGCTCGCCCGACGAGTTCAGCGGCAAGCTGCTCGCTCCGGCGCACCTCCCGCAGGAGCAGTCGCAGCGTCCGGGCCACATCCCGACCGCGCGCAACATCCCGTGGTCCAAGAACGCCAACGACGACGGCACCTTCAAGTCGGACGACGAGCTGAAGGAGCTGTACGCCGAGGAGCAGGTCGAC
This sequence comes from Streptomyces sp. NPDC039430, assembly GCF_055639435.1. Taxonomy (NCBI): domain Bacteria; kingdom Bacillati; phylum Actinomycetota; class Actinomycetes; order Kitasatosporales; family Streptomycetaceae; genus Streptomyces; species Streptomyces sp. NPDC039430. The sequence continues at coordinate 57,927 of NZ_JBVKAK010000010.1, forward strand.
CTGACCAAGGACACCGTCGCGTACTGCCGTATCGGCGAGCGCTCCGCGCTCACCTGGTTCGTGCTGCACGAGCTGCTCGGTGTCGAGAACGTCAAGAACTACGACGGCTCGTGGACCGAGTACGGCTCGCTCGTCGGTGTGCCGATCGAGCTCGGCGCCAACAAGTAATCACGCCCCGACCCGGAGGACTGAACAGTATGTGTGGAGCACAGGCCGGCGGCCCCGACGCTTCGACGATCAAGCCCGGCGAGACCACCATCCAGGGTTCCGTGACCCGTGACGGCGAGCCCGTCACCGGTTACGTACGCCTGCTGGACTCGACCGGAGAGTTCACCGCGGAGGTCCCGACGTCGGCGACCGGCCAGTTCCGCTTCTACGCTGCCGAGGGCACCTGGACGGTGCGCGCCCTCGTGCCGGGCGCGACGGCGGACCGTACGGTCGTCGCGCAGACCGGGGGCCTCTCCGAGGTCGCGATCGCGGTCTGAGCTCCGCTCTTCCGACGGGGAGGGCCGCACCTCACGGGTGCGGCCCTCCCCGCGGTGCGTGCCGTACGGCGGGGAGAGCCGGCGGATCCGGGCATCTCCGGGCATTCCCGGTCGTACACTGAGCACATGTACGCGCGACGCCGTCGTCGGTACTTTCTGCTCATGGGCGGATGCCTGGTCCTCTTCGTCTCCGCCTGGACCTTCGTGCGCGACTGGTCGGTACCGGCCGCCGTCGGTCTCTGCCTCGTCGCGATGCTCATCCCGCCGATGGCCGCGATCGTGGGCAACACCAAGGACAAGACCGACCACTGGTGGGACGATCCGCCCGAGGGCGAGCCGTCCGAGTCCGAGAAGTGGCTGGACGAGCTGGACCACAGAACGCGCCACGGGAAGCACCATGAGCGCCCGGGTGAGCAGCAGCGCGGAGCAGAGCAGGGGGAGGGGCAGGGCGGCAGACCGGACGGGAAGCCGCCGCCGGGTACCCGTGCCCCCGGAGCACGCCGTCAGTAGACGAGCGCCTGCACGCCGTCCGCCATGATCTCGCTGACGAAGACCTGCGCCCCGGCGATCCGTACCCCGTCGAGCACGTCCTTCTCCGTGATGTCCCGCCGGGCGGCGCACTGCGTGCACAGCGTGATCAGGCCCGCCGCCTGGATCGACTCGATGAGTTCGGGAAGCGGCGCGGAGTGCGGCAGCTCGAACTCCGCCGCCCGGCCGGGCAACGCGAACCAGGCGGACTCGCCGGTCAGCCACAACGAGACCTCCACGCCACTGGCCACGGCGACCGCCGCCACCGTGAAGGCCTGGGAGCAGCGCTCGGGGGCGTCGGCCCCGGCGGTCACCTTGATCACGAGCTTCTTCGCGGAGTGCATACGCGGCACTCTAATCCGCGCGGATACGACCACTTGCTCGTCACCCCGGGCGTTCCCGGGCGTCCCGGAGCGTCCCCGGGTGCCTCGGAGTACCTCGCCGAGAGGGCCCGGCCCCCACCCATTAGGCTGGGCCCGGCCCTTACCGCTCATTCCGCTCATCCGAGGAGCACTCCGTGCTTGAGGCTTTCTTCACTTCCCTGCTGGTCCTCGTCTGCGTCGGCGTGCTCGCCTTCACCGTTCTGGCCGTGAAGAAGCTGTACCAGGGTCAGCGCTGACGCCTCGCGCCGGTCGCCGCACGCCGCTCACCCCGTACTCACCCCTACAGATCGCCTGAGCCGCTCATGATCGAGATCCCGTCCGACCTGCACCCGGACCTTGTTCCCCTCGCCTTCCTCCTCGGCAACTGGGAGGGCGTCGGTGTCTTCGACTTCCCCGGTGACGAGAAGGCCAACTTCGGCCAGGAGGTCACCTTCAGCCACGACGGCCGGGACTTCGTCGAGTACGTCTCGCACACCTGGGCGCTCGACGACGAGGGCAGGAAGATCAGGCCGATCGAGTCCGAGGCCGGCTACTGGCGGATCGACAAGGACCGCAAGGTCGAGGTCGTGATGGTCAGGGACCAGGGTGTGGTGGAGGTCTGGTACGGCGAGCTGGCCGACCAGAAGCCGCAGATCGACCTGGTGACCGACGCGGTGGCCCGTACGGCGGCCTCCGGGCCCTACAGCGGTGGCAAGCGGCTGTACGGCTATGTGAAGGGCGACCTGATGTGGGTGGGCGAGAAGTCCACCCCCGAGGTGCCGCTGCGCCCGTACATGTCGGCGCATCTGAAGAAGGTCGTGTCCCCGGACCAGGTCGAGGCATGGGCCAAGGACCTCGGCGACCTCCCGGACGACGGCATCGCCTTCTTCAAGTGACGACGGCATCGCCCTCTTCGAGTAGAGCCGCCTCCGCCAAGTAGAGCCGCCTCCCCGCCGCGCCTGCCTACACTGGGGGCGTGGTGAGCACCGACTGGAAGAGTGACCTGCGGCAGCGTGGGTACCGGCTGACCCCTCAGCGACAGCTTGTGCTCGAAGCTGTCGACTCCCTGGAGCACGCGACACCCGACGACATCCTGTGCGAGGTGCGCAGGACCGCCTCCGGTGTGAACATCTCCACCGTCTACCGGACGCTGGAGCTGCTGGAGGAGCTGGGCCTCGTCTCGCACGCCCATCTCGGGCACGGCGCTCCCACGTACCACCTCGCCGACCGGCACCACCACATCCACCTGGTCTGCCGGGACTGCACGCATGTCATCGAGGCGGATGTCGAGGTGGCCGCGGAGTTCACCGCCAAGCTGCGCGAGGACTTCGGGTTCACGACGGACATGAAGCACTTCGCGATCTTCGGCCGGTGCCGGAACTGCGCCGCTCGCGCCGCGAACGGCGAGTCGTAGGCTGATCAGTATGAAGAGCCCTCTGCTGTCCCTGCCCGGAGCCGTCGCCGCCGAAGGACCGGACGAAGGTGTCGCCGCACACTACGGTGACCTGTTCCGTGAGCAACGGGCCCTCGCCGACGGCACGGGGCTGGTGGATCTCTCGCATCGCGGAGTCGTCACCGTCACCGGGGACGACCGGCTGAGCTGGCTGCATCTGCTGCTCACCCAGCACGTCAGCGAACTGCCCGTCGGCCGGGCCACCGAGGCGTTGATCCTCTCCCCGAACGGCCATATCGAGCACGCGCTGTATCTCGTGGACGACGGCGAGACGGTCTGGGCGCATGTCGAGCCCGGCACGCGGGAGGCGCTGATCGCCTACCTGGAGTCGATGAAGTTCTTCTACCGGGTCGAGGTCGCGGACCGTACGGATGACATCGCCGTCGTCCATCTGCCGGCGGGCTCCATCGCCGAGGCGCCCGAGGGCGTGGCCGTACGGGAGACCCCGTACGGCCGGGATCTGTTCCTGCCCCGCGCCGACCTGGAGTCGTACGCCGCCGCGCACGGCCCCGTCGCCGGCGTCCTCGCGTACGAGGCGCTGCGCGTCGAGGGCCACCGGCCGCGCCTCGGCTTCGAGACCGACCACCGCACCATCCCGCACGAGGTGGGGCTGATCGGTACGGCCGTGCATCTCGACAAGGGCTGCTACCGGGGCCAGGAGACGGTGGCCCGCGTCCAGAACCTGGGAAAGCCGCCGCGCCGGCTGGTCTTCCTGCACCTGGACGGCAGCGATGTCCATCTGCCGGGGCACGGTACGCCGGTCCGGCTCGCCGCGGACGGTGCCGAGGGGCGCCAGCTGGGCTTCATCACCACCTCGGCCCGCCATCACGAGCTGGGGCCGATCGCGCTGGCCCTGATCAAGCGCAATGTGCCGCTGGACGCGGAACTGCTGGCCGGGGACACGGCTGCGGCGCAGGAGACGGTGGTCGAGGCGTAGCGGATCCCTGCCGCCCGGCCCGTGGTCGTTTCTCTCCGCCGGGCCCGTAGCGGGTTCCTTCTGGCGAGCCCGTAGTGGATTCCTTCCGCTACGGGCTCGCGCCTCGTCGCCGGTCTCCGCGGCGCCGCACCCCCGCGCCTCACATGTCCAGCAGCACCGTGAACGGGCCGTGATTCGTGAGCGAGACGCGCATCTCCGCTCCGAACCGGCCCGTCTCCACCGTCGCGCCCAGCGCGCGCAGCTGTGCCACCACCTCGTCCACCAGCGGTTCGGCCACCGGGCCGGGTGCCGCCGCGTTCCAGGTGGGGCGGCGGCCCTTCCGGGCGTCCCCGTAGAGAGTGAACTGCGAGATCACCAGGAGCGGCGCGTTCACCTCTGAACAGGACTTCTCGCCCTCCAGCATCCGTATCGACCAGAGCTTGCGGGCCAGCCGTTCCGCCTGCTCCACGGTGTCCTCGTGGGTCACTCCCACCAGCACACACAAGCCCTCACCGATGATCTCGCCGACGGTTTCCGGTCCGGACTCCGTGACGGCCACGACGCTCGCGCCGTCGACTCTCTGCACCACTGCACGCATACGGACCAACCTATCGGGGGCCGAACGGGTGCAGAGTGCCCGCACGCGTGGCCGTGGGAGTGGCACGATGCACGGAGGCGGTGCGTTCTGCGTACCTGTCGAGGGATGGGGGTTCCCAGCGGATCGGGGCAGGGGTCTCTCCAGCGGAGTGAGGGGAAGTACGCGCGATGAGCACATCTGGCGCCGGGCAGCCGCCCGGTCCCGTACCGACGACCCGTACGACCACCGGGACAGGCAGCGGACCGGCCGCCGGTCCTGGTGCGGACCACGGGCCGGGAGCGGTGGGGCCGGCAGCGGGCCCGGGGGGCGGGGGGCCCCGGCCGCCCGTGCAGCGGACCGGCGGTGAGGGCACGCTGCCCGCGCCCCGGCCGTACGACTTCGGTGTGCTGCGGCTGCCCGAACTGCGCGCGCTGCGCCGTGACTCGCAGCGGGACGAGGCCGATCTGAGCTATCTGCGGCGGCTGCTCCAGGGCCGGATCGACATCCTGCGGGCCGAACTGGCCCGCCGTACCGCCCCGGAGACGCCGGTGGTCGACCGGCTGTCGGAGATCCTGGCCGACTCGCCCTCGCGGCACCGCTCGTCCGCCCGCCATGTCACGCTCTCCACACCGCGCAGCGAGGAGTACCGCCTGCTGGCCGCCGAGACGCTCGCCGAGGTGGAGCTGTCGGATCTGGCGGCGCGTACGGACGAGGAGTTGCACACGGCGATGGGGCGGCTGGTCCGCAACGAGCAGCAGCTCTCGCGCCGCCGCCATCAGCTGCAGCGGACGGCGGACGACTGCAGCGCGGAGATCGCCCGCAGGTACCGTGAGGGTGAAGCCCAGGTGGACGACCTGCTGACGTAGTGATTCCGTGTGGGCCCGCCTGATTCTGTGTGGATCCGTACCGTTCCGCACCGTCCGAACCGCCCGCTGATCACTGTTGATCCAGGCGGATCCAGGCGGATCCAGGCGGATCCGCGCGGATCCGTGCCGGACCGCGCGAGCGGGTACCCCAGCCCCCGGAAGGCCGATGATGTCCTCCAGTCCCCACGTCATATCCCCGGTCGTGCCGCCGGTTCTCGCCGAGGTCGTACGCTCCGGCTTTGTCGAGGGCAGTCACCGGGGAACGCTGGTGCTGCTGGCGGCGGACGGCACCGTCGAGCTGGAGCTCGGTGACCCCGAGGCGCCGGTCTTCCCCCGTTCCAGCAACAAGCCGATGCAGGCCGCGGCCGTGCTGCGGGCCGGGGTGGAGCTGTCCGGGGAGCGGCTGGCGCTGGCGGCGGCGAGCCACTCGGGCGAGGAGTTCCATCTCGCCCTCGTCCGTACGATGCTCGCCGAGCACGGGCTGACGGCCGACGATCTGCGGACGCCGCCGGATCTGCCGGTCGACCGCGTCGAGGCGGAGGCGTATCTCGCCGGAGGCGGGGTGCGGGACCGGATCGTCATGAACTGTTCGGGCAAGCACACGGCGATGCTGGCGGCCTGCGTACGCAACGGCTGGCCGACGGAGAGCTATCTCGACCCGGAGCATCCGCTGCAGAAGCTCGTCCGGGCGGTGATCGAGGAGACGGCGGCCGAGCGGGTTTCCACGATCGGCAGGGACGGCTGCGGCGCCCCGCTGATGGCGATCAGCCTCACCGGTCTCGCCCGTGCCTTCCGTCACTTCGTGCTCGCCGCTCCGGGGTCCGCCGAGTGCCGGGTGGCGGACGCGATGCGCGCCCACCCCGAGTACGTCGGGGGGACGCGCAGGTCCGACACGTGGCTGATGGCGGAGGTACCGGGCACGCTCGCCAAGACGGGCGCGGAGGCGGTCCAGGCGGTGGCGCTGCCGGACGGCCGTGCGCTGGCCTTCAAGATCGAGGACGGCGGGGTCAGGGCGCTGGGGCCCGTCCTGGCGCGGGCGCTCCAACTGCTGGGCGTGGAGGCCGAGGTGCTGGGCCGGATCGGACGGGCGCCGCTGCTCGGCGGCGGTGTGGAGGTCGGCGCGGTGCGCGCCGCGTTCTGAGCCGGCGGGTGCCGGGGACCCGGTGAAAATCGGGGTGCGGCGGGCCACCGGGACCGCCTAGCGTGACGGCCATGAGCCTTGACGTCCGTACGGTCACCGAATCCGAGCTTCCCGACTGGTTGCGGGCCGTTGACACCGGGTTCCTCCGGTCGCCGCACGTCCCGGACGAGTATGTGGCGGACAAGCTCGGCCACTTCGATCTGGCCCGTACGCGAGGGGTCTTCGACGACGGGCGCTGTGTCGCCACCTTCCGGACCTTCGAGCAGCAGCTCACGGCCGTCGGCGGCGCGGTGCTTCCCGCCGACGCGGTGACCAACGTGACCGTGTCGCCCACCCACCGCCGGCGCGGCCTGCTCGGCCGGATGATGGCCGCGGACCTGGCGGCGGCGAAGGAGCGCGGGGACGCCGTCGCCACGCTGATCGCCGCCGAGTACCCGATCTACGGACGGTACGGGTTCGGCCACGCCACCTCGGTCACGGAGTGGGCGATCGAGTTGGCGCGTACGGGGCTTGACCCGCGGTGGCCGGGGCCGGGCGACGGCGGCAGGATCGATCTGATCGACCTCGCGGACGTACGGAAGACCGGCCCGGAGCTCCATGAGGGCTTCCGGGTGCGCCAGCCAGGCGCGGTCAGCCGTGACGGCCAGTGGTGGCGCGCCAACACCGGCCAGGCGGTGAGCAACCAGCCGTGGACGGAGCCCTTCAACGCGGTGTACCGCTCGGCGGCCGGTGAGGTCGAGGGCCTGGTCACCTACGCCAGTGACGAGCGCTGGGATGACACCAAGCAGCCGCTGAACACCGTGTCGGTGCGGAAGCTGATCGCGCTGACCCCGGCGGCGGAGAGCGCGCTGTGGCGCTTCGTCTGCTCGATCGACTGGGTCACCACGGTCAGGACGGGGCACCGTGCCGCGGACGATCTGCTGACCCGGTTCCTCCCGGACCCGCGCGCCGCGCGCATCGTGACGCAGGCGGACTTCCTGTGGGTGCGGATCCTCGACACCGTACGGGCCCTGGAGGCGCGTACGTACGCCGTGCCGGCCACGCTGACGCTGGAGATCCACGACAAGGACGGTCTGGCGGGCGGGCGCTTCCGGCTGGAGGGGACGCCGGAGGGCGGGGTCTGTACGCCGACCACGGAGTCGCCGGACATCGCGCTGGACGTGCGGGAGCTGGGCGCGCTGTACCTGGGGGGCGAGTCGGCGGTGACGCTCGCGGCGCTCGGTCTGCTGACCGAGGAGCGGCCGGGGGCGGCGGCGGTCGCGGAGACGCTGTTCCGTACGGCGCGGCGCCCCTGGTGCCCGGACATCTTCTGACGCCGGACGGCTTCTGACGCCGGATGCCTTCCGGACCCCGGACCCCGGACCCCGGACCCCGGACTCGGGGTTCGGACTCGGGGTTCGGACTCGGAGTTCGGACTCGGAGTTCGGACTCGGGGTTCGGACGCGCCGCGGGATCTCGCCGGGCCCGGACATCATCCCGGGCCCGGACGCATGACCAGCAGGACCAGGACCACCGCGCCGATCCCCGCGCACGTGCTGTTCCTGGACTTGATCCCGATACTGAGCAGGACGAGTGCGACGATGCCCATGGGGCCGAAGCGCCACTGGACCAATTGCTCAAGTCCGAGGCCGAAGGTTGCGATGACGAGTGCGAGCAGAGGCATGGCGGCGGCTCCTTCGAAGGCGGAGAACTCGCAGCGGACTTGGCCCTAGTTGGTCGCCAACTATTAGCCAACCAAGGGAGTTGTCCCGCTGTGGCGCGATCCATAAACAACTGCGTTGACAACTTCCCCGACAACTCCCCTTGGATGGCAGGAAGTTGTAACGTGGAGGGATGACAGGGTGACGAGGTGACCTCAGAGAGTGGGAGCGCCGCTGTGAACGGCATCGGGAAGCCCACGTCGGAGGAGGTGGCCGGGGCTCTGCGCGCCCGTATCGAGTCGGGCGAGCTGGCCGCGGGTCAGCCCATACCGACACAGAAGAGCCTGGTCGAGACGTTCGGGGTGCAGCGCGGGGTGATCCGCCGCGCCCTGCGCAGCCTTCAGGAGGACGGGCTGCTGACCGAGGTCACCAGGGGTGCTCCGCCGCGTATCGCCGACCGTTCCGCCGTCCCGCGCGCGGCGGGCGGGGCGGGTGGGACGGGCGTGGCAGGCGTGGCGGGGGCGGTGGGCACCGTCGGCGTCGGCGCCGATGAGGCGCCCCAGGAGACCATGGTGGCGCTGCGGCCCCGGATCACGGAGGCGTTCCGGGCCGACCACGTACGGGTCGACGCCCTCTGCCTGACCGCCGAGTCCCTGAGCGCGGCTCTCGGGGAGCAGCGGCTGCGGATCCAGGACCGTTCCGTGGCGCCGAGCAGTGTCACCGTCCGGGTGCTGCTGCCCAACCGGGACATCGAGCTGGCCTTCCCGCGCTCGGTCAGCACCGCGGACACCCACCCCGACGAGGGCGATCTCGTCCATCAGCGCTGGCTCCAGCAGCGCAACTCGCACGGCACGGTACTGAGCGACCATCTGGTGGGGATGCGCTCGGCGGGCATCGATGTGGACGTACGGTTCAAGGCGCTGCCGTTCACCCCGTCCGTCAAGCTGTATGTGCTCAACGGCACGGAGGCGCTGCTCGCGTACTACAAGGTCACGGTGCGCGAGGCCGAGATCGGGCGGACGTCCGTGGAGATGTATGACGCGCTGGGGGACAAGTCGCCGCTGTTCTCCTTCGTGTCGGGGGAGACGCGACTGCGACGGGACGAGGCGTTCGTGGCGGAGTCGCAGGCGTGGTTCGACGCCCTCTGGGACACGATCGCCACGGATCTCGCGCTGGGCTGACGCCGGGCGCCGACTGCCCGCTTCGGGGGAGCGGTTGGGGGAAGATGGGGTCCGGAGGTGCTGCCCGCCCGCCCTCCGCCCCGACGGACGGAGCGACGTGACCGACCCGCTCGACCCGCTCGACGCGCTGGCGCCGCTCGACGCGCTGGCGCCGCTCGACCCGATGGCGCCGCTCGACGCGATGGCGCCGCTCGGCGCGCTGGCACCGCCCGATTCGATCGCCGCGCCGGATTCGGTCAGGTGCGTGCTCTTCGACTTCGACGGACCTGTCTGCGCGCTCTTCCGCAACCACCCGGCGCCCGGGGTGGCCGGCCGGCTGCTCGACTGGCTGCCCGCCGGGGTGCGCCGCCTCGTACGGGCCGAGGACGGCGGTCCCGTGACCGATCCGCAGGTCATCCTGCGGGCGGTGGGGGAGCTGGATCCGGGCAGCGCGCTGGTGTCCGGGCTGGAGGCGCGGCTCACCGAGGAAGAGGTCCTGGCGACGGAGTCCGCCGTACCGTCCCCGGGAGCGGCGGAGCTGATACGGGCGCTCGGCGACGCGGGCGTCGTCCTGGCGGTGACGACCAACAACTCACCGCGTGCGGTGCGGCGTTATCTCGAACGGACCGGTCTCGCCGACTGCTTCGGCCCGCACATCCACGGCCGTACGCACGACCCGCACGATCCCCGCAGGCTCAAGCCGCACCCCGACTGCCTGGCGCGGGCCCTCGCGTCGACCGGCGCGGCGGCCGGGGAGTCGGTGATGATCGGGGACGCGGTGGCCGACTTCCTCGCGGCGAAGCAGCTCGGCATCCGGTTCCTCGGATACGCGACGCGTGAGAGCAAGAGCGAGGTGCTGTACGAGGTGGGGGCGCGCGTGGTGGCCGACGAACTTCCCCGGAGCGCGCAGGAGTTGGCCGCACTGGCCGACCAACTCAGCAGAGATGGCCGACTGCCGTAGCGCGGCATCGTCGAATTCCTGTCCGGTACGGTGTGTCAGCTGCCACGACGCGCTGGTCCGAGTTGGTGAAGATGGCATAACTTCCCACCGCCACGCCCCTCGGAGAGGTACGTTCCGCGTCTGGGGCCGCCTGTGGGACGGGCCCCGGCGGCCCGGTGAGCGGGACCGCCGACGGCATCATGATCATGAGCACCGAGGGCATACGCGCGATGACAGCCGATGCGGCACCGGCATCCGAGGTCCGTCTGCGAGCGGGCGAGCTGAGCCGCGACAGCCGGCGGGTCATCGGCCCGCTCAACGGCTATCACCATGAGACCTACGCCTTTCCGCTGCCGGAGGAGAGCGAGCTGAGCGCACGGTTCGCGCGCGCCAAACTGCGCGCGCCCAGGCCGGGGCTGCTCTGGTTCGACCGGCGGTGCTTCGCCTCGGAGGATCTGCTGCTCACCGCGCTCCAGGGGCGCGTCACCCGGATTCCGGAGATCATCGAGGTCGGCGGGGGCGTCCATCTCCAGGGCTTCATCGAGGGCGTGACACTGGACGCCGGCGCCCGCCGCCTGCCGGGCCGCGATCTGCCGGGCCGGTGCCTGCCGGGCCGCGGGCTGTCCCGCCGTCACCACGACCAACTGGAGCGGTTCTTCCACGAGCTGGTGTCCATCGATCCGAAGGCGCTGGAAGAGCGCGAGGTGAAGCGGGTCTGCGCGCCGGGCGACCGTACGGACGACGGGGATTCGGCCGCCTTCCTCGACCGGCTGATCGGATTCACCGAGGACCAGGTCTACCGGCGCCACGGCGAGCCGTATCAGCGGCTCTTCGAGGAGCTGGGCGTCGGTGCCGAAGCGCTCGTCCGGCTGCGGAAGCGGGCCGTCGGGCTGCGTCGCCGCCCCTTCTCGCTCCTCCACTGCGATCTGCACAGGAAGAACCTGATCGTCGACCGGCACGGCGATCTGTGGATCATCGACTGGGAACTCGCCATGATCGGCGACCCGCTCTACGACCTCGCCACCCATCTCCATCTGATGCGCTATCCGCGGCGGGAGGAGGCCGGGGTCGTGCGCCGGTGGCAGCGGGCGGTGGAGCGGGCCAGGGAGGGGAGTTCGTACGGCTGGGAGGACGATCTCCCGCTGCTCCTCGCGTACAAACGCGTCCAGTCCGTCTATACGGACGTGATTCGCACGGCGCTGCTGCTCGGCGAGGCGCGGGGCCGGGCACGGGGGGCGCTGCCCCGGGCCGCCTGGCGGATCCAGCGCGTGCTGGCGGCGGCCCGGGACACGTCAGGCGGCGCGGATCAGGAGCCGGAGCCGGCCGGGGCCGCCGGGTCGGCCGGGGCGGCCGGGGTGCCTTCGTACCGGCAGGTGGTGGCCGCGTACCGGAACTGGTTCCGTACGGCCCGGCCGCCCGGGGCCCTCACGCCGTCCGCACCCTGAACAGCACCCTCGACAGCCCGAGCGCCAGCACCAGGAACCCGGCGCACCACGCCAGCGCCACCCAGGGGGCCGAGCCGACCGGCAGCCCCAGCAGCAGTCCGCGCAGGGACTCGATGACCGGTGTGACCGGCTGGTGGTCGGCGAAGCCGTGGAGCCAGTCCGGCATCGTGTCGATCGGGACGAAGGCGCTGCTCGGGTAGGGCAGGAACATCATGAAGAAGGTGAACCCACTCGCTGCCTCGGGGGACTTGGCGAGCAGGCCGATCGCCGCAGAGAGCCAGGAGATGGCCACGATGAAGGCGAACAGGATGCCGGCGGCGGCGAGCGCGGCGGCGGGGGTGGCCGACGGGCGGAAGCCGATCAGGAGGGCGACGCCGAGCACGAGGGCCGTCGAGACGACGTTACGGGCGACGCTCGCCGTGACATGCCCGGCGAGGATCGAGGTACCGCCGATGTCGAGGGAGCGGAAGCGGTCGATGATCCCGCCCTTCATGTCCTCGCTGACGCTCACGGCCGTGCCGGCCGAGCCGAAACCGGCGCACAGGAGCAGGACGCCGGGGACGACGTACGTGACGTACCGCGTACCGGTGTCGATGGCGCCGCCGAAGAGGTAGACGAAGATCAGCATCAGCATGATCGGCAGCATCATCGCGGTGATGACGGCGTCGATATTGCGTCTGCTGAGACGGATGCCGCGGCCGGCCATGGTGAGGGCGTGCGTACGGGACGACGCGAGCGCGTCAGACATGGGTGGGCTCCTGCTCCGTGTGGTGACCGGTCGCCGGGTCCGGGTCCCGGTCCGGGCCCGGGTCCGGGGCCGGGGCCGCGCCCGTCAGCGCGAGGAAGACGTCGTCGAGGGTGGCGCCGCGGAGCGCGAAGCGCGCCACCTCCGTACCGTCCGGATCGATCTCGTCCAGCAGGGCGCGCACCCGCGCCGCGGTGCCGTCGGTCGGCAGCCCGAGCGTGAGGCTCTCCGGCGCGTGGTGGACGGCCCGGGACGCCAGGCGGAGATAGGCCTCGCGGCTGGTCAGCACGAGGTCGAGGCGGTGGCCCGCGACGCGGTTCTTCAGCTCCTCCGCCGTACCCTCGGCGACCACCCGGCCGTGGTCGACCACGGCGATACGGCCCGCCAACTGGTCGGCCTCCTCCAGGTATTGGGTGGTGAGGAAGACGGTGGCGCCCCGCGCGGAGAGATCCCGTACGACCTGCCACAGCTCCTGGCGGCTGCGCGGGTCCAGGCCGGTGGTCGGCTCGTCCAGGAAGACCACCTGGGGGTCGCCGACCAGGCCGGCGGCCAGATCGAGCCGGCGCCGCATGCCGCCGGAGTAGGTGACGGCGAGCCTGCCGCCCGCGTCGGCGAGACCGAACCGGTCGAGGAGCGCGGCGGCGCGGCGGCGGGCGCCGGCCCTGGAGAGCCCGCTGAGGCGGGCCATCATGCGGAGGTTCTCCTCGCCGGTCTGCTTCTCGTCCACGGCGGCGAACTGCCCGGTCAGGCTGATGGCGCCGCGTACCCGGCGCCGGTCGGCGACGACGTCGTACCCGGCGACCCTGGCGGTGCCGCGGTCGGCGGTGGTGAGGGTGGAGAGGATCCGTACGGCTGTTGTCTTGCCCGCGCCGTTGGGGCCGAGGAGCGCGAAGACCGTGCCGCGTTCGACCCGGAGATCAATGCCGCGCAGGACTCTCACCCGCGCGTTTCCGGTTCCGTACGACTTTTCGAGGCCGAGGGCCTCGATGGCTGGTTGTGACGTCATGGACATCCCCCTGGTGCTGCTGACCTGTCCCAGATCTATTGCGTATGACATACGCGTTACTGTGTAAGAGTTACGCATTACTAGGATGGACGTCAAGCGGGGAGTGGGCGGAGAAGGGCGGAGACGATGACGGACCGCGGTGACGGCGCCGGTGGCGGCGCCGGCGACGACGGTGATGGGGCCGGGACGGGGCTGCCCGCCAGCATCGAGGCCGCCTGGGGGCTGCGCGAGCGCCCGTCCAAAGGACCCAAGCCCGGCATCGGCCTGACGCGGATCGTCGACGCGGCGGTCGGCATCGCGCGGGCGGAAGGGCTCGGCGCGGTCTCCATGGGGCGGGTCGCCAAGGAACTGGGCGCCTCCACGATGTCGCTGTACCGCTATGTCGCGGCCAAGGACGAGCTGTACGTCCTGATGCAGGAGGCGGCCATCGGCGAGCCCCCTGCCCCGCCGCCCCCCGGCACCGGCTGGCGCGAGGCGCTGTCCCAATGGGCCTGGGCGCAGCGCGAGGCGTACCACCGGAACCTCTGGGCGCTGCGCATCCCGATCTCGGGTCCGCCCGCCACCCCCAACTCGGTGGCGTGGTGGGAGCTGGGCCTCGGTGCCCTGGCCGGCACGGATCTGGACGACGGCACGAAACTGTCGGTGATCCTGCTGGTCAACGGCTTCGTACGGAACGAGGCGACGCTGATGTCCGAACTGGACACGGCCATCAAGGCGAGCGGCTTCTCGTCCCGGCAGGTCATGGCCGGCTACGAACGCACCCTCCGCAGACTGGCCGACCCGGCCCGCTACCCGGCGGTCGCGGAACTGCTGGCGTCCGGTGGCCTGAGCGGCGAGGACGACCCGGACGTGGACTTCACCTTCGGCCTCAACTGCGTGCTGGACGGGGTCGAGGCGCTGATGCGGAGGCAGGAGCGGTAACGCGGGGACGGGGACCGGGGCAGTGACGCGGGGACGGGGCGGTGACGCGGGGACGGGGCGGCCGGCCGGTGGTCGCCCGCGACGCTCCCCCGGGATTCTGAGGACAGCGCCTGGCGATACGCCTAGCGGTGCTGATCCACGATCGCCTGGACGATCCTCATCAGCCGGTCCCCCGTCTGGTCGATGCTTCCGTTCTGCGTGCTGACCTGCGCGCCTTCGAGGATGAAGGTGATCTCGGCCGCGGCCTGCTCGGGGTCGGGCAGCCCGGCCCCCGCGCACATGCCGACCAGTCTGCGGGTCTGGCGGGCCTTGTGCTCCTCGATCACCTGCCGTGCGGGATGGGAGCGGTCGGGCAGTTCGGCGATGGAGTTGATGAACGGGCAGCCCCGGTGCGAGATCGCCGGCAGTCCCTCGGCGATGAAGCGGGCCATGCCGAGGATCTGCTCCCCCGGCCGGCCGGGGTATGCGGCCTCGACCCGGTCGAAGGCCGCCTGGTATTCGGCGGCGACGATCCGCAGCCACTCCGCGACCAGCGCGTCCTTGGTTCCGAAGTGCCGGTAGATCGCCATTTTGGTGGTCTCGGCCCTCTCGGCGATCGCCTGGACGCCCACCCGCCGGATCCCCTCGCTCTGGAAGAGCTCCTCCGCCGCGTCGAGGATGCGCTCGCGAGGCGGCAGTTTCGCCACTCTGCTCGGCCTTCCGGCGGTCGATGCCATGCCTGCTCCGTGACGTCCGGTCCGATACGGGCCCTCCACCGCTGGGCCCTCCACTCCCTGTTACGGTACCAGTCCGTTCCATGAGATACCGTTGGGTATCGTCAGGTACTCAACGGTATCGTTCGTTGCGCTGGGAGTGACAGTGAGAATTACCGAGTACGTGCGCTTCGACGCGGTCGGGCTCGCGGAGCTGGTGGCCAAGGGCGAGGTGACCCCCGCCGAACTGGAAGCGGTGGCGCGCGAGGCCGCGCGGGCGGTCAATCCGCGGATCAACGCCATCGTGGAGACATGGCCGGCCGACGACGAGCCCGACCCCGGCAGCACACCCCTGGCCGGGGTCCCTTTCCTGATCAAGGACATCGGAGTCGCCATGGCCGGGCGGCGGATGGAGCTGGGCAGCCGTCTCGCGGCCGGCCATGTCGCCGGCGCCGACTCCTTCCTGATGCGGCGCTTCCGCCGTGCCGGGCTCGTGACGTTCGGACGTACCGCGACACCGGAGATGGCCTTCAGCAACACGACGGAACCGGTGCTGTACGGCGCGACCCGCAACCCGTGGGATCCGGAGCGGAGCGCGGGCGGATCCAGCGGGGGCGCGGGCGCGGCCGTCGCCGCCGGGGTGGTCCCGGTCGCACACGCCACCGACGCCGCCGGCTCGATCCGCGTCCCCGCCGCCTGCAACGGCCTCTTCGGGCTGAAGCCGACCCGTGGCCGGGTCTCCATGGGCCCCCAGTCCGACGAGGTCTTCAACGGTCTGGCCGTGCACGGCAGCGTCAGCCGTACCGTCCGCGACAGTGCGGCACTGCTCGACCGGATCCGCGGCCCGGAGCCGGGTGACCCCTACTTCGCCCCGGAGCCGTCGCGGCCGTACGCGGAGGAGGTCACCCGCCCCCCGGGCTCGCTGCGGATCGGTGTCCTCACCCACGCGTGGGGCGGACGCCGTACCACCGCACCGGTGGCCGACGCGCTCTCCCGCACGGTGCGGCTGCTCGAATCTCTCGGCCATCGGGTGGCGGAGGCCGAGGTCGGCCTCGGGGCCGACTGGGAGGAGTTCGTCCTGGCCAGTGCCCGTCAGTGGACGGCGAATCTCACGGCCTCGGTCGACGAGCTGGCCGCCGCCTTCGGCAGGCCCGTCGACTCCTCGACCCTTGAGCCGCCCGTCCTCGCCTCCTACCACTACGGGCAGCGGGTCAGTGGCGCGCAGTTCGTCACGGCTCTGGAGATCCGGAACCGGGTCGCCCGGAGCCTGGCCCGGTACTTCGACGCCTACGACCTGCTGCTCACCCCGACCGTGCCGGAGCTTCCCGTACTCCTGGGCACCCACGCCGAGGGCGCGGAGGAGCTGGACGGCCTCGGCTGGCTGCGCCGCCTCTTCGACCTCTCGCCGTTCACCGCGGCGTTCAATGTGGCGGGCACGCCCGCCATGTCCGTACCCGTGACGGCCGACGCCGGTACGGGGCTCCCGGTCGGTATGCAGTTCGCCGCCGGCTACGGGCTCGAAGGCCTTCTCTTCCGCCTCGCCGGACAACTCGAACAGGCGAGCCCGTGGTCCGGCCGAACTCCCCAGGTGTGGGCGGGGAACCACCCGGCCCGCTGAGGAA
The DNA here is from genome assembly GCF_055639435.1 of Streptomyces sp. NPDC039430. NCBI lineage: Bacteria > Bacillati > Actinomycetota > Actinomycetes > Kitasatosporales > Streptomycetaceae > Streptomyces > Streptomyces sp. NPDC039430. Next base: position 74,426 of record NZ_JBVKAK010000010.1, read on the forward strand.
CGGGCGCGGACTCAGGGGCAGATGGTGATGTGCTGCCGTACCAACGGGGGGAGGGCTGGGCTCACGGCAAGCAATATTGACCGATCGTTCCAGACGCGTCTATGGTCGTCGACGTGGCCAGGACCAAGGAATTCGATCCGGACGCCGCGCTGCAGGCGGCTCTTGAGCTGTTCTGGCGGCGCGGCTACGAGGCGACGTCGATGGCGGACCTCGTCGAGCACCTCGGCATCGGCCGCGCCAGCATCTACGCGACCTTCGGCAGCAAGCACGAGCTGTATCTGAAGGCCATGGACCGGTACACCGAGACGCGCGATCCGTTCCTCCTCGCCGAGCTGTCCCAGCCGGGCCCCGCACTGCCCGCGGTACGGGAGGTGGTGCGGCGCTTCGCCGCGGAGGCGGCCTCCCCGGAGGGCCGGCTGACGGGCTGCTTCGTCACCAACGCCGCGGCTGAACTGGCCCCGCACGACCCCGTGGTGGCCCGCCGGGTCGAGATCAGCTGGGAGCATGTCGAGACCCCGCTGCACTCCGCGCTCGTACGGGCCCAGGCCCAGGGCGAGCTGCCCGAGGGCCGCGATCCGCGCGCCCTCGCCCGCATGCTGTTCGTCCTGCTCCAGGGTGTGCGGATCGTCGGCAAGGCGTCGGACGACCCCGCGCGGGTGCGGGGCGCGGCCGAGCAGGCGCTGGCCCTGCTGGACTGAATCACTCTCACCGCGGCCACCGGGCCGCGGTGAGGCATGCCCGAATAATGGACCGATCAGTCAAAAAAAGGGGGGACATGACCGCCACGGACACCGCCCTCGCCGCCACCATGCGGCGGCGAGGGGTCTTCGTCCTTCTCGGCAGCGTCCAGGCCACGCTGATCTTCACGCTTGCCGCGATCGCCGTACCGCTGCCTCTCATCGGGCGCGAATTCGCCCTGGGGCGGGCCGACTTGATCCTGCTCAACGCCGCCTACGGACTGACGTTCGCCGGGCTGCTGCTCTTCGGCGGACGCCTCGCCGACCGTTACGGCGGGCGGCGCGCCCTCACCGCGGGCCTGGTTCTCTTCGCCGCCGCCTCGGCCGCCGCCCCGTCGGCCCCCGGCATCGGGGCACTGCTCGCGGCACGCTTCGCGCAGGGCGCGGGCGCGGCCCTCATCGCGCCGGCCGCCATGGCCGTGCTGCGCGCCGTCCTCCCCGCACCCACCGCGTACGGCAGGGCGATGGCCACCTGGGGCGGGCTCTCGGTGCTCGGCGCGACCACGGGCAATCTGCTCTCCGGCGTCATCGCGGAGCTGCTTTCGTGGCGTTGGACCTTCGCCGTACCCCTCGCGGTGGCGGGCGCGGCACTCGCCCTCACGCCCCGGCTGCTGCCGGACACCGCGCCGAACCGGGGCAGGGCTCTCGACCTGCCGGGTGCTCTGCTCGCCACCGCCGGGACCACCCTCGCCAGTTACGGGCTGGTCGTCGTCACCGGCGCCCCGCTCCGGTCGTCGGCCGGTGTGCTCGTGCCGCTGCTGGGCGGGACCGCGCTGCTCGGGGCGTTCTGGTACGCCGAGCGCCGCGCCCGCGACCCGCTGCTGCCGCCGCGCTTCCTGCTCGACCGGCGACGGGGCCTCGCCCTCATGGCCATCGCGCTGAGCGCCTGCGGGACCGCGATGACCTTCGTGATCCTCTCGCTCCATCTCCAGCAGGCGCGCGACTGGTCGCCCATGCGGACCTCGGCCGCCTTCGTACCGTTCGCCGTCGCGCTGATCGCCTCGGGCCGGGCGGCAGGACCGCTCATCGGCCGGTACGGGGCCGGCACCGTCACGGCCGCCGGACTCGGCACCGGCGCGGCCGGGCTCGCCTTGCTCGCACTCACCGGGCTCGACGCGGACACCGCGTACGCGTACGGACTGCTGCCGGGCCTTGTCCTGCTGCCGGCCGGCGCCGCGGCCTCTTTCGCGGGGGCCGCCGTGCTCGCCACCGACGGTGTGCCGCCGGCGCGGACCGGGCTCGCGGCCGGGGTGCTGAACACCGCGATGGAGTTCGGCCCGACCGTCCTGCTGGCCGTTCTGCTCACGCTCGGCAGCGACGCCTGGTCCCTGGCCGTGACGGCGGCGGCCCTCGCCGCCGTCGCCCTCCTGAACCACCGTGCCGAGCGACCCGTCCGCGCCGAGCGATCCGTCCGCGTCAAGTAATCCGTCTCTCAGGGGAGTTACCGAAATGAACCGCTTTACCGGCAAGACCGTCCTCGTCACCGGCGCGGGCTCCGGACTCGGCCGCGCGATCGCGCTCGCCTTCGCCGCCGAGGGCGCCTCCGTGGTCGCCGCGGGACGCACCGCGGCCTCCCTGGACGAGACGGTCGCCCTCATCGAGGCCGCCCACGGTACGGCCGCCGCCGTCACCACCGACGTCACCGACTCCGGCCGGCTCCAGGACCTCGTGCGTGAGACCGTCACCCGCTTCGGCGGACTGGACATCGCGGTCAACAACGCCGGGATACTCCGTGGCGCCGTACCCGTCGGCGAGGTGAGCGAGGCGGACTGGGAGGCGGTGCTGCGGACCAATGTCACCGGCGTCTGGCTGGCCATGAAGCACGAGATCGCGCACATGAAGGAGAACGGCGGGGGCGTCATCGTCAATATCTCCTCCAACCTGGGCGCACACCTGCGGATCCCGAACCTCGGCGCGTACCTCACCTCGAAGGCCGCGGTCGCCGCGCTGACCCGCGCCGCCGCTCTCGACCACATCCACCAGGGCATCCGCGTCAACGCGGTCAGCCCCGGTGCCTCCGCCGCTCCCATGTCGCTGCGGCCCGGCGAGACGGAAGCCGGCCGCGCCGAGCGGATGAAGGCGGAGAACCCGCTCGGCCGGGTCGCGGAGGCGGAGGAAGTAGCGGCCGCGGTGCTCTACCTCGCCTCGCCCGACGCCGGCGCGGTGGTCGGCACCGACCTGGTCATCGACAGTGGGTCGGCGGCCTGACGGTCCGCACGAGCGAGCGCGCCAGGCCCGAGGGCGGCGCCCCCCCGTGGGGCGCCGCCCTCTTGTGTCCGACGGGCCGCGGCTCAACCGCAGTTGACCCAGGTGTTGGACTTCATGTAGTGGGACACGGTGTCGGACGTCTTGTAGCCCTTCGGGATGATTCCGCTGGACCCGCCGTGGTTCGTCGCCGAGAACCACTTGAAGTCACAGGAAGCGCCGCGGTTGTACCAGGACTTGAAGGACTGGAAGACCGGGTACTGGGTCAGGTTCGTGTTGGTCCCCGCGACCTGCTGCCGGTGGCCGGTGTAGTTCTGCCCGGACCAGACGCAGAAGTAGCCGGACGGGCAGTCGGCGGCCGCCTGCGGAGCGGTCTGTGCCGCACCGGCGACACCCGCGCTTCCGGTCAGCAGTCCACCGGTCAGTGCGATGCCGCCGGCCACGGCCGCGAACTTCTTGGTCATGCGCATGCTGTTGTCCCCTCCGGGATGTGGGTGGGCCGACCGCACCGGCCGGCTCGCCAATGACACTGCGGGCCGGGGGGCGGGGGCCGCCACAGGCGCCGCCGAAATGACGCTTTTGCGGGACGTCCCACGCGCTGACCTGATGAGACGCCGTCCCGTATGACCGGCCCGGGGGACGGTGGGAAGCGACGCGACCGGGGGTGCGCCAGGGCGAGTTGGCGTCACACCGAGCGCCCCCCGGTCGGAGGCGCTCTTCCCACCCGTCGGGAGGAAGAGCGTCGCGCCGCCGTTCGCCGCCGCCCCCGAGCGGCTCAGTCGTCGAGGATCGTCACATCGAGACCGCCGAGCCACGCCGGGTCCGTGAGCAGGTCGATTCCGGTGATCCGCCCGCCCGTGATCGTGAAGCCGAACACGACGCGCAGGTGTCCGTCCCGCACCGATACGGCTCCGGCCGTTCCGTTCACGAGTGCCGGCCGCAGGGCCTTGGCGCGCCCCAGGATGGTGCGGGCCACGGCCGCCGCGCCCCGCATCTCGCCCGCCGCGCCGGCCTTCATGGCCGCCCGGTCGGCCCGGATCACGACATCCGGGTCGAGCAGCACGAGGAGCGCGTCGAAGTCGCCGTCGCGCGTGGCGGCGAGGAAGGCGGCGACGATCTCCCGGCGGCGGGCGGGATCGACGTCGGTGGCGGTGGACGCGCCCCGCACCCGCAGTCTGGCCCGGACGGCGAGCTGCCGCGCCGCCGCCGGGGTGCGGTCCACGATGGGGGCGACCTCGGTGAAGGGCACGGCGAACAGGTCGTGCAGGACGAACACCAGCCGCTCCGCGGGCGTCAGCGTGTCCAGCACCACCAGCAGCGCGCTGCTCACCGCATCGGCGAGCAGCGCTTCGTGCTCGGGACCGAGCGCGTCCGGGCGGCTGTCCGCCGGCCCGGGTACGTACGTGTCCAGCGGCTCTTCGCGCCGCGACGCGCGCGAGCGCAGGATGTCCAGACAGATCCGGCCGATGACCGTCGTCAGCCATCCGCCGAGATTCTCGACCCCGGCCGCGCCCGAGCGGCTGAGCCGTAGCCAGGTCTCCTGAACGGCGTCGTCCGCCTCGCTCAGCGAGCCGAGGATCCGGAACGCCACCGCTCTGAGGTGGTTCCGGTTCTCCTCGAACCGCGCCGTCAGCAATTCGTTCTCGTCGTCCATGGTCACATTCCTCCGTCGGCATCCGTCAGCACGGTGACGGATGGGATCCCGGCGGACGTGACATGGACGTGGCCCCAGTCGTGCCACGAGACGTGGCCCGAGTCGTGCCCTGAGACGTGGCCCCAGTCGTGCCACGAGACGTGGCCCGAGTCGTGGCCTATTCGCGCCCGGCGCGCCGGGCGGGGAAACCGTGCGCACGAGCACCGGTCACCACGATCAGCACCGGCAGCAGGAGTGCCAGGACGCTCCAGGGGAGGGAGCCGGAGCCGAGCAGACCGAGGAGTATTCCGCCGACGACCCCGCCACCGGCCATGGCCGCGTTCCACAAGGTGACGAGTACGGCCTGCGCGGCGTCCTCCGCTTCGCCGCCCGCGTCGCCCACGGCGGTCTGGAGGAGTGTGGGTGCGCCTCCCCACCCGAGCCCCCACAGCGTCACCGCGGCGTAGACGAGAACGGGACTGCCCGACGCCACCGCCAGGAGAGCGGAGGCGGCGGCGACCAGGACGACGCCCGCGAGGGTGAGGGCGCGCAGCCGGCGGTTGATGTGGATGCCCACGATCCAGATGCTCACCATGGAGGCGGCGCCGAAGACCAGCAGTACGAGGCCGGTGGAGCCGCCCATGCCGAGCCGGTCCAGGAACGCGGCGATATAGGTGTAGAGGATGGTGTGGGCCAGGACGAACACCAACGTGACGAACAGGACCGGTGCCACGCCGGGGATCGTGAGCGTGCGCGGAGTCGTCGCCGTCCGGCCGTCCCGCCGCTGCCCCGGATAGTCCGGCACCGTCGCGACGATCCATCCGATGACGGCGAGCGTCACCGCGGTGATCAGGGAGAAGGTCACCCGCCAGCCCAGCGCCTCGCCGAGGAACGTCCCCGCGGGCACACCCAGCGCCAGCGCGACCGGGATCCCGGTCATCGCGATCGCGATCGCCCTGCCCTGGAGAGCGACGGGCGCCATACGGCGGGCGTACCCGGCCAGCAGCGCCCAGGCCAGGCCCGCGGCCACCCCGGCGACGAACCGGGCCGCCATGGTGAGGGGGAAGTTCCCGGAGACCGCCGTGACCGTATGGGCGAGGGCGAATCCGGCCATGGCCGTCAGCAGGAGCCGCTTGCGCCGCCACCCCGCCGTGGCGGCGGACAGCGGGATCGCCGTGAGGGCGGTCCCGATCGCGTAGATCGTCACCGACTGCCCCATCGTGGACTCGCCGACATCGAGGTCCCTGCTCATGGCGGGCAGCACACCCGCGGGCAGGGTCTCGGTCAGGCTGGTGATGAAGGCGGCGGTGGCGAGGGCCAGCAGCGGGGCGAGGGGGAGTCCCCGGTCCTCGGCCCCGTGTGCTCCCGCTCCGGCCCCGGCTCCTGCGGCCCTTGCGCGGGCGTCAGTTGACTGTTCGGTGGACTGCTCGGTGTGGTTTCGCATGCCGCGTATGCTCGAACCATCACATTGATGTGAAGGTCAAGCGGCCAGGCCGGGCGACGGCGCGAAGGGCGGTCATATGCGCATCGGAGAGCTGTCGGAACGCACCGGCACATCCCGGCGGTTGCTGCGCTACTACGAGGAGCAGGGCCTGATCGTCGCCGAGCGCTGCGCGAACGGCTACCGCGCGTACGACGAGTACAACGTCGACCGGGTCGTACAGATCAGGGGGCTGCTCGACGCCGGACTGCCGACCCGGATCATCAAGCAGATCCTTCCGTGCCTGGACAAGCCCCGCGTCATCTACTTCTCCGACGCGACGCCGGAGATGCTCGCCACGCTGGAGCGCGAACGGGACCGGATGACCGAACGCATCAGATGCCTCGTCCGCAACAGGGACGCCATCGCCGACTACCTCGACACGGTACGGGGCGACGACAACCGCCCGGAGGCCGCCGCCCGCGAGGCGTCCCTGACCTCATGAGGCCCGTGGCTCCCGGAGGCCCTTCGGCCCCGGGCTACCGCGCGTCGTCCCGCCAGGCGCTCGCGGGGTAGTCGACGTACCCCTCGGCCCCGGCGGTGTAGTACGTACCGGGGTCACCGGCCGCCAGTTCGCGGCCCAGCGCGAACCGCGTGACGAGGTCCGGGTTGGCGATGAAGTGCGCGCCGAAGGAGACGGCGTCGGCGATTCCCGCCTCGATCACGGCGTTCCCCGACTCGCGGCCGAATCCGAGGTTCGCGATCAGGGGACCGCTGAACAGCCGCCGGTAGCGCGCGAACGCGTCGAAGTCGGGGCCGTCACCCGGCGCGGCGGGGGCCGGTCCGCGCAGATGCAGATACGCCACCGGGCGGGCGCTCAGCTCCGCCACGAGTGCGTCGTAGTCGGCGAGCGTTGCCTCGTCGGCGGTGAAGTGGTCACCGGCGTCCCAGTGGGGCGACAGCCGCACCCCGACCCGCCGCTCGTCCCAGGGTGCGGCGACCGCGTCGATGATCTCGCACAGCAGACGCCGCCGGTCGGCGCGGTCGGCGCCGTACCCGTCGGAGCGGCGGTTCAGCCGCGGGTTGAGGAACTGCGGTATCAGGAACGGACCGATGGCATGGACCTCCACCCCGTCGAACCCGGCGCGCCGGGCGTTCGCCGCGGCGGCGCCGTACTCCGCGATCGTGGTCCCGATGCCGGCGGTGGTCATCTCCCGGGGGGTGACGGTGGCCTTGAAGCCGCTCGGGGTGTACGACCGCTCGTGCGGATTGACCGCCGAGGGTCCGGCCGGCAGGTCTCCCCCGAGGTGATCGGGGTGCGAGGCGGCGCCGGTGTGCCAGAGCTGGAGGACGATACGGCCGCCGAGGGCGTGTACGACATCGGTCACCCGGCGCCACGCGGCGACCTGCTCCTCGCTGTAGACGCCGGGAACGCGGGCGAAGCCGATCGCGCGCTCGCTCACCCAGGTCCCCTCGGTGATGATCAGCCCGGCGGAGGCCCGCTGGCCGTAGTAGGCGGCGTGCATCTCGGTCGGCAGCAGCTCCGGGCCGGCCGCGCGGGCGCGGGTGAGAGGGGCCATCACCACGCGGTTGGGGAGCCGGAGGTCCCCGAGGCGGGCGGGCCGCAGCAGCGGCTGGTCGAGAGCGGCAGCCGGTGTCGTACTGGTCGTGTGATCCGTCGTCGTGGTCATCGGTCACCTTTTCTTGTCTCTCCCCGTCAACAGGGGTGTGCTGAAGTTGACGGAGCGCGACGAGAAAAGGTGACCGATGGGCGGGCAACGAGACCAGGACCGGCTGGCGGAACGCTTCGAGACGCACCGCACCCGGCTGCGGGCGGTCGCCTACCGGATGCTCGGCTCGGTCGGCGAGGCGGACGACGCGGTCCAGGAATCGTGGCTGCGGCTCAGCCGCGTCGACGCCGACGGTGTCGGCAACCTGGCCGGCTGGCTGACGACGGTCGTCTCGCGCGTCTGCCTCGACATGCTGCGCTCCCGTACGGCACGACGTGAGGACCCGGTGGGGGAGCGGCTGCCGGACCGGATCGAGGCCGCCCGTGACGGCGGCGGCGGCGGTGCCGGTGCCGGGGGCGGGGGCGGGGGCGGGGGCGGTGCCGGGGGCGACCCAGAAGAGGAGGCGCTGCAGGCCGATTCGGTCGGCCGGGCGCTGCTCGTGGTGCTGGACACGCTGGGTCCGGTCGAGCGGATCGTCTTCGTACTGCACGACCTGTTCGCCGTTCCGTTCGACCGGATCGCGCCGATCGTGGAGCGCTCACCGGTCACCACGAAGAAGCTGGCCAGTCGCGCGCGCCACAAGGTACAGGGCACCCCCGCGGTGCCCGCGGCCGATCTCGGCCGGTACCGGCACGTCGTCGAAGCCTTCCTCGCCGCCTCGCGCGGCGGCGACCTGAACGCGCTTCTCGCGGTGCTGGCCCCGGACGTCGTACGCCGGGCCGACCCCGCCGCCCTGCCACCGGGCGTGGCGACGGAGGTCCGCGGGGCGCGCGTCGTGGCCGAGGAGACCAGGGTCCTGGGCCGCAGGGCACGGTTCGCGGAAGCGGCGCTCGTGAACGGAACGGTGGGAGTCGTCGTCGCCCCGCGCGGCCGGCTGCTCCTCGCCCTCACCTTCACGATCGAGGGCGAGAGGATCACCGGCTACGAGGTGATCGCCGCCCCGGCCCGCCTTCAGCGGCTCGAACTGGCCGTGCTCGACGTGGCCGCGCGTCCGGGGGCGGTGCGAGGCTGATGCCCTGACGGTGGCCGGGCGGTACGTCAGTCCGTCAGTCCGTCAGTCCGTCAGTCCGGGACTCCGCGAGTCGTCGAGTCCGTGAGTCAACGAGTCCGTGGGTCAACGAGTGTGTGGGTCAACGAGTGTCGAGAAGGGCGGTAGGGGCGGTATGCCTGAGGGCTGGGAGTGGGACGACACGCTGTTCTCGGGGTCGGCTCCCTACTACTGGCGCGGGCGGCTCCCGTACGCGCCCGGACTCGCGGAGCTGCTCGGCGAGGTCCTGGCGCTCGACGGCCGGGGGCGTCTGCTCGATGTGGGCTGCGGGCCCGGCACGCTCGCGCTGAGCTTCGCGGATCTGTTCGCCGAGGTGGTCGGCGTGGACCCGGACGGCGGGATGGTCGCCGAAGCCGCGCGGCGGGCCGGCACGGCGGGCGTGGCCCGTAAGGCGAGGTGGGTGCGGGCGCGGGCCGAGGAACTGCCCGCGGGGCTCGGGGCGTTCGCCGTCGCGACCTTCGGCCAGTCCTTCCACTGGATGGACCGTGATCTGGTGGCGGCGACGGTCAGGGACATGCTCCGGCCGGCCGGTGCCCTGGTGCATATCGCGGACCTGAAGACGGAGACGCGAGGCGTCGACGGTCTCCCGTATCCCGCCGTCCCCTACGCGGCCATCGACGAGCTGGTCGCGCGGTACCTGGGCCCGGTCCGGCGCGCCGGCCGCGGGGTACTGCGGTACGGGACGCCCGGCGACGAGGCCGCCGTGCTCCGCCGGGCGGGCTTCGCGGGACCTGAGCGGTATGTCGTGCCCGGAGGGCAGGCGCTGGAGCGCTCCAGCGGTGACGTCCTGGCGTGGGCGTTCTCGATGTCCTCTTCCGCGCCGCACCTTTTCGGCACGCGACGCGGCGAGTTCGAGGCGGATCTCGGACGGCTGCTGCGGGAGACCTCGCCGTCCGGCCGGTTCTCCGAACGTCAGCCGAGCACCGAGGTCTTCGTCTGGCGCGAGCCCTCCGCGCCGTAGCCCTCCGCGCCGTAGCCCTCCGTGCCGTAGCCCTCCGCCCGGTGGCCCCGCTCCCGTAGCCCTCCGTCCGGTGGCCCCGCGCTCACCGCGCGGGGCGCGGGGTGGTCGCGGTGCCGTTGATCACCATGCGGAAGGTCCAGGCGAGACGTTGCTCCGGGGCGCCGGAGGTGAGGTCGCCGCCGAGCGCGGCGATACGCGGATGCGTGCCGGGGGACGCGTCGCGCAACGCCGCGACGAGAGCGTGGTGTTCGGCCTCGGCCCCGGCGGTCCGGTCGCGGGTGGAGTGTTCCGCCGCGTTGGCGGTGGCTACCTGGAGCAGTACGTCGACGCCCCAGGCGGCCTGCGCGTCCGGTACCCCGCCCTCGTGCAGGAGGGCGAGCACGGCCTCGACCAGGGCCAGGTAGTTGGGGCCCGAGGGACGGGCGATCAGCGCGGAGTGGGCGAGGCTGGGGTGTGCGAACAGGACGTGCGTGTACGAGCCGAGCAGCCGCGCCAGCCGCTCGCGCCAGTCGCCCTCGCGCTTGTCGCCCTCGCCCTCGCCCTCGCGCTTGCTCCCGCTCTCGCTCCCGCCCTCGCCCGCGGCACCCTTGCCCGCGGCCGGGGACAGATCGACGGCACCGAGCAGCTCCTCCAGGATCGCCGCGTGCAGCTCGGCGGTGTTCGCCACGTACACGTACAGCGAGGCCGGGCCTGTGTCGAGTTCCTGGGCCAGCCGCCGCATGGTGACGCGCTGAAGGCCCTCGCTCTCCATCAGGCGGACCGCGGTGGCGACGATGCCCTCATAGGTGAGCGCGGGCTTGGCGGGCCGTTCGCGGCGGCTGCGGGGCGCCGGGGTTCTGGGAGTCACGAACCCACCTTAACGAACATGTTCGTACCGGTGGGGCGCGCTTCCGGGTTCGCAGGCGGGCGTGCCGGGCAGGCACGCTCGCCGCGTCAGCACCTTGTCAGTGTGCGGAGATCTGCTTGAGCGCCGCCCCCTGGTAGCGGGCCCCCGCGTTCCAGAGGATGAAGGAGTTCATCTTGTTGGCCTCCGCGGCCTTGATCTGTTCGGCGACCTGGGTCGGCCCGTAGTGGCTGCCCATCGAGAAGTCCTGGAGCCACGGGACGATCTCGGTCTGGGTGCCCTTCGCCAGGCGGGCGAAGTCGGCGAGCGAGCGCTGCACGATCGCGTACGGCGCGGTGTCGGGGTTGGAGACGCCGTACTCCCCGGGTCCCCAGTGGGACGGGTAGACCATCGGTGCGATGTAGTCGCTGACCTTGACCAGGGCGGCGATGTCCTGGGCGATCTCCTTGGGCCGGGTGGCGGCTATGCCGAAGACCGAGACGCCCAGGTACTTGGCGTGCGGGCGCATCGCGATCCGGGTGTCGCCGACGAACGAGGTGATGGCCTGCTCGGGCGTGGCGGACCCGATGCCCGGGAAGCGCATCTTCGACAGCGGGCCGTCGGGACGGCGCACGTAGTCGTAGAGGATGTCGTCGAAGCCGAGCTGAGCCGCCTCGACGGCGAGGTCCTGGTTGTACTTGCGGACCGTGGGGTCGGCGAAGTTGGTGAAGGCCAGCTTGCCGTAGTGGCCGCCGCCGGCGTACGCCTCTCCCTCGGGGGTCTGCACGACCTGGTCGCGCTTGCCGCCCTTCCAGGCCGCCGTGGCGAGCAGGGGGTCGCGGAAGGCGACGATACGGCCGATGACCTGGGCGCCTGCGGCGTGGATCTCGGCTATCGCCTTGCGGGCGTCGTAGTAGCCCTTGGCCGAGCCGATCTGACGGGCCAGCGGCACCTGGGAGGCGTACCCGACCTCGCCGTCCTCGTCCTTGACGTCCAGCTCGACGGCGTTGAGCTTGCCGCTGCGGACCAGCGCGAGGACGTTGGTGCGCAGGGTCTTGTCGGCCCAGCCGATGGCCGTGATGTGCGCGGCACGGATCATGGGGCGACGGCCCCGGGTCGACACGGCCTTGGCGGTGAGGTTTCCCGCGCGGTCCACGGCGGTGATGTTCACGACGGGCGTGCCCTTGGGCACCGTGATCTTGAAGGCCCCCTCCTTGTCGACGGGAATCTCCTTGCCGTCGACGCTGACCTTGGCGTCGGTGGAGGCTTTGCCGGTGACGGTCACGGGGTCGGCGACGTTCTTGATCACGGGGTCGGCCACGTTCAGATCGGGAGCGTGGGTGTCCACGGTGAAGCCCACGACCTCCCGGTACGAGGCGAAGGGGAGACTGCTGTCGCCCTCCACCACCAGGACGTGCTTTCCCTCGGTCAGCCGCGGGATGGCGAGCTTCAGCCGGGTTCCCTCGGCCTTGATGGGGACCACCGCGCCGTCCAGGGTGGCGCGCACCTTGTCCTTGCCACCGGCCGCTTCGGCATCGATGTAGGCGCTGACCTGCGCGGCCTTGCGCCCGTCGAGGACCGCGCCGTCGGTGAGACCGTGCACTCCCGGGCCCGGCGCGAGGAAGGTCCAGGCTCCGACGCCCGCTCCCGTCAGTGCGAGCGCAACGGCTGTCGCAATGAGGGCGCGACGGCGGCCCGGACGAGGGGGACGGTAGGGGGAGGAGGAGGCATACGATATGTGCTTCGTGGTCATCAGGATGTCCTTCGTGCAGTGGGCCGGGGTGGTTCCTCCATTGATTGCCACACCGGCGTGTCGCACCTCCTGTTCTGACCGGATGTCACACGAACGGCCGCTTTCGGCCCCGGCGTGGTGACTGCGCCATCCAGGCGACGATGCGATACAGGGGCTCTCCCGGCCGGTAGGGATGGCGCGACACTTTCGCCTTGGAGGACCCTCATGCGCCACCCTCTCGCCCCGCTCTGCGCCCTGGCGGGCGCCGCCCTGCTCGCCTCGGGCTGTTCCCCAGGGTCGTCACCGGCCGCCGGGGAACAGCGGGGGGCCTCGGCCGCGGCGGCCAGCGCCGTCGCCCTCAAGGCCCCGGCGGAGGTCGGCGCCGATGAACTCGGCCAGGTGCCGGTGCTGATGTACCACCAGCTCACCGCGAAACCGGCCAGCGTCTACGACCGCACCCCGGCCGACTTCCGGGCCGAACTGGAGCGCCTCGCCCGGGAGAAGTACGTACCGGTCACCGCCCGGGACTTCCAGACGGGCCATATCGACATCCCGGCCGGCACGCACCCCGTGGTCCTCACGTTCGACGACTCGACCAACAGCCAGGTGAACCTCGACGCGAGCGGCAACCCGGCGAAGGACTCGGCCATCGCCATCCTGGCGGAGACGGCGAAGAAGCACCCCGGGTTCAAGCCGGTGGCGACCTTCTTCGTCAACGCGGACGCCTTCTCGGCCACCGGTTCCGCCAAGGCGCTGAAATGGCTGAAGGAGCACGGGCACGAGATCGGCAACCACACCGACCGCCACCCGAACCTGGGCTCCCTGGACCAGGCGGGCGCCGCGAAGGCCATCGTCGGCGGACAGCAGGCGATCGTGAAGGCCGCGCCCGGGACCAAGGTCACCTCCCTCGCCCTGCCCTTCGGGTCCATGCCCAAGCCGCCCGAGGTCGCCGCGCGGGGTACGGGCTACCGCAACGACGGGGTGTATCTCGTGGGCGCCAACCCCTCGGTCTCGCCGTTCGCCAAGACCTTCACACCCGGCGCGATCCCGCGGATCCGCTCGGCGGGCCCGAAGGACGCGGACGCCGAGTTCGGTTCGTCGCGGTGGCTGGACAAGCTCGCCGACGGCAAGAACTGGTACGTGTCGGACGGCGACCCGAACACGGTCTCCTTCCCGCGCGCCTCGCAGGACAACGTGGCCCCGGCCTTCGCGAAGCGGGCCCGGCCGTACTAGAACCTGCCCGGACGGACGTCAGTCCAGGCAGAACTCGTTGCCCTCGGGATCCGTCAGCACGAGGAATCCGGCGTTCAGCGGGGGAGCGGGCTCGTGGCGGCGTACCCGCGTCGCTCCCAGCGCGACGAGCCGGTCGCACTCGGCCTCCAGCGCCGCCATCCGCTCCTCTCCCCGCAGTCCGGGAGCCGCGCGCACATCGAGGTGGACGCGGTTCTTGGTGACCTTGTCCTCCGGCACCTGCTGGAAGAACAGCCGTGGGCCGTGCCCGTCGGGGTCCTCCACGGCGGACCGTGAGTTGCGCTCCTCCTCCGGTACGCCGGCCCGCTCAAGGAAGTCGTCCCACGCGGCCAGCGGGTCGGCGTCCTCGGGCAGGTCGACTCCGGGCGGGCCGGGATGGACGTAGCCCAGGGCGTCGCGCCAGAAGGACGACAGCGCACGCGGGTCGTGGGCGTCGAAGGTGATCTGGATTTGACGGCTCATCGAGTCGCTCCGTTCGTAGCGGATGTCGTGTGCGTGCGGTGGTCGCGCGGCAGGCGGACCTCGGACAGGTGCGCGCGCGGTGTCCGGTTCCCGTCGAGTTCGTCCGGGTCCATGGGGCCACCCTGGCACCGAGAGCGGACAGGATCGGTCCGCTATCTCTGGCAGGGTTCGCGCCATGGGCGCGGCGAGCGGTGACGGACGGGGCACGACGGAGCGGGTGCTGACCCTGCTCGGGCTGCTTCAGCAGCGTCAGCTCTGGACCGGCCCCGAGCTGGCCGGCCGGCTCGGGGTCACCCCGCGCACGGTACGGCGTGATGTCGAGCGGCTGCGCGCGCTCGGCTATCCGGTGCGGGCCGGCCAGGGCGTCGGCGGCGGCTACCAGCTCGGTCCCGGGCAGGACCTGCCGCCGCTGCTCCTCGACGACGAGGAGGCGATCGCCACCGCGGTCTCGCTGCTCGTCGGCGCGGGTGGCGCGGGTGGCGCGGGTGGCGCGGTCGTGGGCGCCGGCGACGCGGCGCTCCGGGCGCTGACCAAGCTCGACCGGGTGCTGCCCATCCGGCTGCGGCACGAGGTGCGCGCGCTCTCCGGCTCGGTGGAGTTCTTCGGCGGAGGCCGCGCGCCGGTCGACCCCGAGGTGCTCATGACACTGGCCAGAGCCTGCCGCGACGAGGTCGAGGCCGGTTTCGGCTACCCGTCGGGGGACGAGGTACGACGGCGGCGGGTCGAGCCCCACCGCCTGGTCGCCTCCGACCGGCGCTGGTACCTCCTCGCCTACGACCTCGATCGCGACGACTGGCGCAGCTTCCGTGTCGACCGGATGACCGAGGTGTCCGCACGGACCTGGCGCTTCCGCCCGCGCGAGGCACCCGACGCGGCGGCGTACGTACAGGAGGGCGTGGCGAGCCGGGTCTACCGGCACCAGGCGCGCTTCCTCGTGCACGCGCCGGCCGACACGGTGCGCGCGCGGATTCCGGCGTCGGCGGCCGTCGTGCGAGGGCGGGGGAGTGAGCGGTGCGAGGTGCTCAGCGGCGCCGGAGACCTCGACTACGTACTCACGCGGGTGCTCCTGCTGGGGCACGACTTCGAGGTGCTCGATCCGCCGGAGCTCGGTGACCGCTGCCGCGCGCTGGCGGAGAGGCTGCTGTCCGCCGGTGCGACGACGTCGCCGGTGCCGGACACGGGGGAGTCATGAGCCGCGACTGACGCGTCCCACTGGAGGGGAGGCCGCCCGGCGGGGCACCACTCCGTGCGCTGAGAGGCCGTCCCTGACGAAGGCCGTTTCTGACGAAGGGCCGCCGTCCCCGCCGCCGTCCCCGCCGCCGTCCCCGCCGCCGGTCCCGACTGCCGGTCCCTACCGTCCGTCTCTACAGCCAGTCGTGTTCCCGCGCGTAGCGCGCCGCTTCGTGCCGGGTCCGCGTCTGCGTCTTCTGCATGGCGTGCGACAGGTAGTTGCGTACGGTGCCTTCCGCCAGATGGAGGCGGGCGGCGATGTCGGCGACGGAGTACCCGTCGCGGGTCACTCGCAGGACGTCGATCTCCCGGTCGGTGAGGGGGCAGTCGTCGACGACGGCGAGCGCGGAGACATCCGGGTCGATCCACCGCTTGCCCTCGTGCAGGGTGTTGATGACCGACGTGATGTGCGCGGGTTCCGCCGACTTGCTGACGAAGCCCTGGACTCCGAGTTTCAGGGCTTTGCGGAGCACGCCGGGTCTGGCGTGGCGGGTCAGCAGGAGAATCACCTGGTCCGGCCGCTCGCGGCGGATCCGCGCGACGGCGCCGAGTCCGTCCACGCCGGGCATCTCCAGGTCGATGACGAGCACGTCGGGCCGGTGCCGCAGGGTGGCCTGGACGGCCGTTTCGCCGTCCTGCGCCTCGGCGAGCACGGTGATCTCGCCTTCGAGCGTCAGCAACGACGCCAGCGCCTTGCGGAGAAGAGCCTCGTCGTCGGCGAGTACCACGGTGGTCATCGGTCGTCCTTCCGTGCCGCGGAGGGCGGCGTCGCTGGGTGCGGGCCTTCGGCCGTCGCCGGGCGATGGCCGGGGAACGCAGCGGCCGTGACGAAGCGCCCGCCCTCCTGCTCCACCGTCAGCTCGCCTCCGTCGTCGCCCACGCGTTCCCTGAGGGCGGCCAGCCCGCTGAGCACCGGAAGGGGGCCCTCCCCCGCGCCGTCGTTGACGATGGTGATGCCCGACTCCGAGAGGGTGATCCGCACCCGCGTGGCCTGCGCGTGGCGCAGGATGTTGGTCGTCGTCTCGCGGAGGACCTGGCCGAGCAGCCCGTTGACCGTCTCGTCGGCCTCATCGATGTCGGCCTCACGGTTGACGCGTACGCGGATGCCCGCGGCCTCGAAGAGGTTCTTCGCGTTCTCCAGCTCCACGGACAGGTTGAGCCGCCGCTGTGCGTAGGCCAGCTCCTTGGTCTGGGTGATGGTGTCGCTGACCAGGGCACGCACCTCCCGCAGTTCCTCCTCCGCGCGCTCGATGTCGTCGCGTACCAGCTTCTGGGCCAGCGTGATCTTCAGTTTCACCACATGCAGGGTGTGGCCCTGGATGTCGTGCAGATCACTGGCGAAACGTATCCGTTCCCGGATGACGGCCAGCTCCGCCTCGCGCTCCCGTGATTGCTCGATGACCTTGTAGAAGCGGCGGTTGGCGAAGTGGAGGCCGATCACCGCGACGATGATGCCCGTGGGGACGAGGACGTAGTCGATCAGCACGCCGCGGACGTCGCCCGGTGATTCCGTCAGCTTCGTCGCCCCTGCCGCGGCGACATAGGCGGTGAGCCCCAGGGCCGCCGCGACGCGGTGACGCGGCAGCCGGGGGATGAGGTAGGGGCCCACGATCGTCAGCCCGTAGAACGCCGTGCGACTGTCGGCCACCAGCGCGCCGAACGGCCACACGGCCGCGGCGACGACCAGGCAGGGCAGGGTGACACGGGAGGTGTCGTCCTCCGTCCACCGCGCCATGACCACCAGGCCCGCCATCGCGCCGAGGCTCAGGACGACGGCGTCCCACCAGGTCCGGGCGTCGGTCGCCACCAGCAACGCCCCCACGGCGGCCAGCGGCGGGACGAACGTGACGCGGTTCCACCGGTGCAGCGGTCCCTGCGCCGTCCCGGTGTGCTCGGGCATCGTGTGCGCCGCTCGCGGGGCCGGCCTCACCGGTCGTCACCGGGTCGCGGAGCGGGCAGGCCGGGGACGGCCGTACCGGCCGTCGGCGAAAGGCGCGGGGGCCTGGCGTCCATGTGCGGTTCTCCGGGATCGGACAGCGGGGTCTGCCCCGCAGTATTCTTCCGGCTCCCTGGCCGGCACCAGTGACGCCGTGTCATGTCTTCGCCCCCAGGAATGTCACGGCGGGGTGATGACACCACGCCACTGCCGGACGAGCGCGCCGGCGGCTGAGATCGGGGCATGACCTCGACACCAGTCATCGACGTTGACCATCTGAACCTCAGCTACGGCGATTTCCACGCCGTGAAAGACCTGTCCTTCCAGGTGAGGAAGGGGGAGCTGTACGCGCTGCTCGGCACGAACGGGGCCGGCAAGACCTCGACCCTGGAGACCATCGAAGGCCACCGTACGGCCACCTCGGGCACCGTGCGGGTCTTCGGGCACAGCCCGCGCGACCGGCGCGCCGTGCGGCCCCGGATGGGGATCATGCTCCAGGAGAGCGGCTTCTCGCCGGATCTGACGGTACGGGAATCGGTCCGGCTGATCGGAAAGCTCTCCGAGCGTACGGACAGGGTCGAACGCGTGCTCGGCGTCGTCGACCTCACCCACAAGGCCGGCACCCAGGTGTCCCAGCTCTCCGGCGGTGAGAAGCGACGTCTGGACTTCGCCACCGCCGTGTACGGGAACCCCGAGCTGATCTTCCTGGACGAGCCCACCACCGGCCTGGACATCCAGTCCCGTGACGCGCTGTGGGACGCCGTGGACAAGCTGCGCGAAGACGGATCCACCATCGTGCTCACCACGCACTACCTGGAAGAGGCCCAGCAGCGCGCCGATCGCATCGGGCTCATGCACAAGGGCACCTTCCACCAGGAAGGGACCGTCGCCGAGCTGACGCGGACCCTGCCCGCCGCCATCCGCTTCTCCCTCCCGGCCTCCGTACCGGCGCTGCCGCTGCGGGCCACGCGCGAGGGCGACGGGAAGTTCCTCATCAAGACCTTCCAGCTGCAGAAGGACCTGCACATCCTGCTCGTCTGGGCGCACGACAACGCGGTGGAGCTGGGGGAACTCCAGTCAGGACCGACGCGGCTCGACGACGTCTTCCGCGCCATCGGCAACGCGTAGACCCCGACCCCGCTCCCGCCACTTCCCGAGAAGAGGACTCCCACCATGCTCTCCATCGCTCGCAGCGAGCTGATCCAGATCTTCCGGAACCGGCTGGTTCTGCTCAACAGCTTCCTCATTCCCATCGCGGCCTGCGCGTTCTTCGTCTACCGGCACGAGACCTTCGCGGAGCTGCGCAGCCTCGGATACATCGCGGCGGTGGTGGTGTTCACCGTGGCCGCGTTCGGGCTCTACGCCACCACCGTGACCACGCTGGCCTCGCGCCGGCAGACCCTCTTCCTCAAGCGGCTGCGCTCCACCCCGGCGAGCGACGCCGGCATCCTCTCCGGGCTGGTGCTCCCGGTCACCGTCCTCGCCCTGATCCAGGTGGCCGCGATCCTCGCCGTGCTGGCCGCGGTCGCCGGCGAGCCGGCCAATGGCTTCCTCCTGGCGGCGGCGGTCGTCTCGACGGTGATCATGATGCTCGGCCTGGGACTGGCCACGGCGGGACTGACGAACTCCCCCGAGCACGCCCAGGTGACCACGCTGCCCATCAGCCTCGGCGCCATCGCGGTCACCAACTGGGTGGGCATCACCGGCACCGAGGAACTCACCCTGCTCAAGCGGCTGCTCCCCGGCGGCTCGGCCACCGAACTGGCCATCAACGCCTGGAACGGCGGCGTTCCCGTGGCGGAGTCCCTGCCACTGCTGCTGCCCACCCTGGCCTGGGTCGTCGTCGCCGTCGCGCTGGCCTCCCGCCTCTTCCGCTGGGAGCCGCGCCGCTAAGAGCGCTCCGCGTATGAGATGGCGGGCGGGGCCGGCTTTCAGATGATCAGGACCCGGCGCCCTCGCGTGTGGCCGGCCTGGCTGTCGATGTGCGCCGCCGCGGCCTCGGCCAGCGTGTACGACTTCTCGACCGGGATCCGGAGCTTTCCCCGGGAGATGAGGTCGACGGCCTCGGCGAGCGCTTCCGGTACGCTCCCGGCCACGCCGGAGAACCGGACACCGAGCGCCGGCGCACCGAGATCGGCGATGGAGATCACCTTCCGCGGATCCCCGGTCAGCTCGACGAGCTCGCGGATCACACCCGAGCCGGCCAGGTCGAGAGCAGCGTCGACATGGCCGAGTCGCCGCACTCGCTCGACCCATCCCTCGCCGTATGTCGTGGCGAGGGCGCCCAGGCCGCGCAGATAGCCCTGGTTCGCGGCCCCAGCTGTGCCGATCACCGTGATGCCGCGGTCGTGGGCGATCTGCAGAACCGCCGATCCGACTCCCCCGGACGCTCCGCTGACCAACAGCGTCTGCCCGGACCGCACGCCGACCTCGCGGATGACGCGCAGCGCCGTCTCCACCACGGAGGGGTACCCGGCCGCCTCTTCGAACGTCAGCCCCTCGGGCATACGGGCCCAGGCCGACAGCACGGCGGACTCGGCGTAGGTGCTTGAGCCTTCGCCGAACACATGGTCGCCGGCCTCGGCCCCCTCGACGCCCTCGCCGACCTCGTCCACCACCCCGGAGGCGTCCAGCCCGACTCCGGAGGGCAACTCGATCGGATGCGCCCCCAGGATCTGGCCTTCGCGGATTCTCCAGTCGACGGGATTCACGCCCACCGCCCGCACGGCGATGCGTATCTGACCGGGGCCCGCGTGGGGCTCCTCGGCGTCCACGAGGCGCAGTACGTCCGGGCCGCCGAACTCGGCGAAGCTCACTTTCTTCATACGGCAGACAGTAACACTAACGGTTAGGGTTTATTATTCGTTTTGTTTTTGCATCTGGTAGTGTCAGATCATGACCGAGCCGTCCGGACGCCGTGAGCGCAAGAAGGCCGCGACCCGTCAGAAGATCGCCGACACCGCCCTGCGGCTCTTCCTGGAACGCGGCTTCGACGCCGTGGGAATCCGTGACGTGGCCGCTGAGGCCGACGTGGCCGTCACCACGGTCTTCTCCCACTTCGCCTCGAAAGAGGCCCTGGTGTTCGAGCAGGACGAGGACTTCGAGCTACGCCTCGCGCGCGCGGTCACCGGCCGGGCGGCGGACGAGCCGCTCATCCCCGCGCTGCGCCGCGAGGTCGAGGCCCTGGTGCGACATTGCACGGCGGACAGTGCCACCCCGATCTGGCGCATGATCGAGGCGTCACCCGCCCTGCGGGAGTACGAGGAGTCGATGAGGCTGCGCCATGCGGAGGCGCTGGCAACGGCCATCGCCGCCGATCCCGTCCTGTCGCAGACCACCACGGCGTGCCGGACCATCGCCAGGTTCGTGATCGATGCCTATTCACTGGCCCGTGAGGCGGCCGATCCGCAGGCCGCGCTCGACGAGATCTTCCAGATGGTCGAGGCGGCTTGGGCCGTCACCCGCCCCTCCGGAAACTCCGCCGGCGTAGCCGGATCCTAGGCCGGCTGCCGGCGCCGAGTTGTCACCAGGTGCGGAGTGCGTCCTGCTCGCGTCCGCAAGTTGCTCTCTCACTCTGGCGACGACTTCGGGCTCACCCGATGCACCTCGTTCGAAGAATGCTTTCGTACGGGCGAGTGCACCCCTCGCGCGGATGCGTGTCCGCTTGACATGAAGGGGCATGATGCGGGGCATGCCTGAGCCTCAACGCCTACGACTTGGTGTGTTGATAGCGGATATAGCGGATATCGCGGGTACCGAGGCGCATGGCGAGAGCGCGCTCCAGGATGCCGCCGACGAGGCGGTCGGCCTGGGCGCGGACCCGGTGGAGTGCTCCAAGGCGTCGAAGATGACCAGGTGAAGCGGTGCCGTACTGCTGTTGCCTCCCGGTCGGCCTGCTCCACGGTGACCCGCACTTCTTCGTTCAGGGGACAGCGGAGTGGGAACCGGCAGGACAGTCTTCTTGGCACCTGCGGCGAGTTGCCACGCTTGTCGGAGCCAGTCGCGGATCGTGCCACAGGGGCTATGGCGGTCACAGAAGCCGCAGCATGCTGTGAGTCACTTTTGCAAGCATGCGCTTGCAATAGTTAGCAAGGCGACGCAGTATGGGGCGTATGGCATCACTCAACGTCGGCAATCTCGGTGAGTATCTGCGCGAGCAGCGGCGCAACGCGCAGCTGTCGCTGCGGCAGCTCGCCGATGCCGCCGGGGTGTCCAATCCGTATCTGAGCCAGATCGAGCGCGGGCTGCGCAAGCCGAGCGCGGACATTCTGCAGCAGCTGGCCAAGGCGCTGCGGATCTCCGCCGAGACGCTGTACGTGCAGGCCGGGATGCTTGACGAGCGGGAGCGGGAGGAGCTGGAGACGCGTGCCGTCATCCTCGCCGACCCCTCGATAAACGAGCGGCAGAAGCAGGTGCTTCTGCAGATCTACGAGTCGTTCCGCAAGGAGAACGCGCTCGACTCGGAGAGCCCGGAGGACACGGCAGCCTCGGAAACCGCGGTGACCGCGGGGACCGGGGACACCGCCGAACAGGACGCGGATACCGGTGGCACCGGTGGTTCCGGACGTCCCCGGGGCTCCTCCGGCGGCTCCAGTACGACAGACGGCAGTGCTGCCACCCCACCCTCACACTGATCCGGGAGGACCACAGTCATGGCCATCACCGATGACCTGCGCAAGACCCTCACCGACCCGACGCCCCTCTACTTCGCGGCCGGCACCGCCGACATCGCCGTCGAGCAGGCCAAGAAGGTGCCCGGTCTGATCGAGCAGCTGCGGGCCGAGGCCCCCGGGCGGTTCGAGGCCGTGCGGAACTCCGACCCCAAGGCCGTCCAGGAGAAGGTCACCGTCCAGGCCAAGGAGGCCCAGGCGACGGTGCAGGCCAAGGTCACCGAAGTCATCGGCTCGTTCGACACCGACCTGAAGAAGCTGGGCGAGACCGCTCAGGACCTGGCGCTGCGGAGCGTGGGCGTGGCCGCGGAGTACGCGGTCAGGGCCCGCGAGACGTACGAGAAGGTCGCCGAGCGCGGCGAGCAGACCGTACGCGCCTGGCGTGGTGAGGCCGCCGACGAGATCACCGAGATCGCCGTCGCCGTCGAGCCCGAGCCGGCGCCGAAGGCCACCCCCCGGCCGGCTCCGAGGACGGAGACGAGGACGGAGCCGAAGGCGCAGACCAAGGGCGCTGTGAAGCCCGCCGTCAAGCCCGCCGCGAAGCCCGCGCCGAAGGCCGAGCCCAGGACCGCCGCCGCGAAGAAGTCCACCCCGCGCAAGACGACGGCGAAGAAGGCCACGCCGCCGGCCGGGAAGTAGCCGCGACCGCGAACAGCACACCCGCGTCGGAGGCGGGCCGGGCACCTCGGGGGTGCCCGGCCCGTTATCCAGGTACCTTGGCGTACGGGCCGCGACGTCTCCTCCACCCCTTAGGCGGTGCTCCGCATGTTGCTCGAAGGATTCGGCACTCTTCTCTGGCTGCTCAATCTGGCCATGCTCGTCCTGGCCGTCATCGCGCTGTTCCTCTCCGCCACGGCTCGTGAGGACGCCTATCGCGCGGCGGACAAGCAGACGAAGAAGTTCTGGCTGATCATTCTCGGTGTCACGGTCGCCGTGAACCTCTTCGTACCGATGCTGTTCCTCCAGATCGCCGGGCTCGTCGCCACGATCGTCTTCATGGTCGACGTACGGCCGGCCGTCCACGCGATCTCCGGCGGCGGAAACCGCGGCGGCGGCTCCAGCAGCGACGGTCCCTACGGGCCCTACAACGGCGGCCGCTGAGGACTCTCGTCCGGGCCGGGCACACGAACGCCGGGCACGCGAACGCCGGGCACGCCAGGGCCAGACGCGCGAGGGCCGGGCACGCGGGGGTCAGGCACGCGCGGGTCAGGTGCGCGCGGCGCGCGCCGGTGGCTGAGCGCCGTCCCGCCCCAGCAGCAGCACCGCCACATCGTCGGTCAGCTCCCCGCCGTTCAGCTCGCGCGCGCGGGCGACCGCCGCCTCCAGCAGGTCGTCCCCGCTCAGGCCGTCGGCCAGCTGGCCGTTGATCACCTCGACCATGCCCTCCTGGCCGAGCCGCTGCTTCGCGCCGGGCCCGATCCGGCCCTCGATCAGGCCGTCGGTGTACATCATCAGGCTCCACGAGCCGCCCAGCTCGACCTGGCGGCGCGGCCAGCGTGCGCGCGGCAGCAGCCCCAGCGCCGGGCCGCCCTCCTCGTACGGGAGCAGCTGCGCCGCCCGCCCCCGGCGGGTGACCAGCGGGGACGGATGGCCCGCCAGACAGAGGCCCGCCCGCCGCCCGTCCGGCGTGATGTCGACCGTGCAGAGCGTCGCGAAGATCTCCTCGCTCTCCCGTTCGTGCTCCAGGACCTGCTGGAGCGTGGAGAGCAGCTGGTCGCCGCAGAGCCCCGCCAGCGTCAGTGCCCGCCAGGCGATCCGCAGCTCCACACCGAGCGCCGCCTCGTCGGGGCCATGGCCGCAGACGTCGCCGATCATCGCGTGCACCGTGCCGTCCGGCGTACGGACCGTGTCGTAGAAGTCCCCGCCCAGCAGGGCCCTGGAGCGGCCGGGCCGGTAGTGGGCCGCGAAGCTCAGGTCCGAGCCCTGGAGCAGGGGAGTGGGCAGCAGTCCGCGCTCCAGCCGGGCGTTCTCCTGCGCGCGCAGCCGGGACTCGGTCAGCTGGCGGTGCGCGATGTCCGCCCGCTTGCGCTCGACGGCGTACCGGATGGCGCGGCTCAGCAGCCGGCCGTCCAGTTCGTCGCGGAAGAGATAGTCCTGCGCGCCGACCCGTACCGCCGCGGCGGCGCGCTCGGCGTCGCCCTCGGCCGCCAGCGCGAGCACGGCATGGCGCGGTGCGAGCCGCAGGACGTCCTTCAGCGGGGCCAGCTCGTCGCCGTCGTCCGTGCCAGGCAGGGCCAGGTCCACCAGGATGCAGTGGATGTCGTCGGTGAGCAGCCGCTCGGCCTCGGTGAGGTTGCGGGCGGTGCGGATGCGCAGGCGTGTGCCGGTCCCCTCCGGCAGCTCCGGCGCGGTGAAGATGCCCGTCGGGTCGTCCTCGATGACGAGGAGGACGAGGTCGCCGCCCTTGGAGGTCTCCGCGGCGGGCTGTCTCTCCACTGCTGCACCTGTGCGCTGCCGCGGAACGGGTACGGGTACGGGCATCGGTCCGGGATTCCTTTCCCTCCCCCCGAGGGCGCGGGCGGGGCGACGATCGACGCCTCACCAGACGGGGACCATAGCGTTAGCCGCCGCCCCAGCGGAATGGCGTACCGGTGAAGAGCCACCGTCATATGCCGCTTCCCGCCACGCATCTGGCGGGATCGGGCGTCCGGCGGGCATGACAAACATCACGTACGGCTCTCCGGTCACACCGTCCCGGCAGGCGAATCGGTATAAGTCGCAATGCGTCAGCGAGGGTACCGGTCCGCCCGTATCGAGGCGTTCGGTGGGGAGCTATGCCTACTTATCCGGGCGTACGACTCCGAGAATCCGCATCGAGCCCGCCCCCGCCAGCGTCACATTCCGGCCAGGACGGGGCGCGTGCACGATCGCGCCGTCCCCGATGTACATCCCCACATGGCTCGCGTCCTGGTGGTAGATGATCAGGTCGCCGGGGCGCATGTCCTTGATGTCGATCCTGGGCAGCAGCCGCCACTGCTCCTGCGAGGTGCGCGGTATGGGCCGCCCCGCCGCCGCCCACGCCTGGGAGGTGAGCCCGGAGCAGTCGTACGAGTCCGGTCCCTCCGCGCCCCAGACGTACGGCTTGCCGATCTCCCCCGTCGCGAAGGCGATCGCCTTCTTGCCCCGCTCGCTCGACGAGCGGTTGATGTCCTTCAGCGCGCCGGAGCCGAGCCAGGCCGTCTGCGCCTTCAGCGCCGCGTCGCTCTCCAGCCGCGCCAGCCGGGCCCGCTCCTCCTTCTCCAGGCTCGCTTCGAGCTTCTCGGCGGCGGCGATCCGCTTCGTGATCTCCTTCTTCGCCTTCTCCTTCTTGGCCCGGCCCGCTTCGAGCCGCTGCCACTGCGTGGACGCGTCGGCGGTGTACGTCTTGAGGTCTTCCTGCGCCCGGGAGAGCTCGCCGATGAGATCGTGGGTGGCCTTCTGGCCCTGCTGTATTCGCCCCACCGCGTCCAGGAAGAGCCGTGGATCGTCGGTGAGTATCAGCTGCGCCTCGGGCGGCAGCCCGCCGCCCCGGTACTGCGCGCGGGCGGCGGCGCCCGCGCGCTTCTTCAGCTCGTCGATCCGCAGCTGGCCGGTGACGATGTCCTCCGCCAGCTCGATGACCTCGGCCGACTGCTTCTTGGTCTCTTCCTCGGCGAGGTTGTACGCGTCGGTGGCGGACGCGGCCTTCTGGTAGAGGGCCTCGATCTCCTTGCGGATGTCTTCGAGGGACTTCTCGCCCGAGCCGGTGGTGGCGCCGGGGCCGGTCGACGACGCGGCGCCGGGCGGCAGTTCGACCGGTGGCGGGGCGACGGCCGACGTGGACGGTGCGGGTGGCGGGGCGGGGGCCGCGTACGCCCCGTTCATCAGGGCCGGCGACGCCAGTACGGCGAGCGCGCAGACCACGGTGATCGCGGCAGCGACACTGCGACGTCGGTTCACCAAGCTCCCCCTCCGAGCCAACACCACATGGCACGCACGAATCTGACGTATCGTCAGCAATCGCATCCGACGCCGCGATCGTGTCATGCCCTCGGGCAAAGGGACAGAGGGACCGGGCATCTCACAGGAAGCGCCCGCCCCGGTGAGGACGAACGGGCGGGCGCGTGCGTTCCCGCCTTCAGCCCGCGCCGCCCGGACCGGGCGCGAGCGCCGACCAGTTCACCGTCACCTCGCCCTGCCGCCGCCTGCGCGGATCGTCCGCGAGCGGCCAGTCGGCCGCCAGGTCCCGTACGGCCCTGATCCACCGCTGCCGCGCGCCCAGCGAGGCGTACGGGGCCGCCGCCGCCCACGCCCGGTCGAAATCGCGCAGGAACGCGTGGACGGGCTCGCCCGGCACATTGCGGTGGATCAGCGCCTTCGGCAGCCGCTCGGCCAGATCGGAGGGCCGGTCCAGCGAGCCGAGCCGGGTGGCGAAGGTCACCGTCCGCGGCCCCTCGGGCCCGAGCGCCACCCACACATGCCGCCGGCCGATCTCGTCGCACGTCCCCTCGACCAGCAGCCCGCCGGGCGCGAGCCGGTCGCACAGCCGCGCCCAGACCGCGGCGACCTCGTCCTCCTCGTACTGCCGCAGCACATTGGCCGCGCGGATGAGCACCGGCCGTACGCCCCCGGGAAGCGGGACCTCGAAGCCGCCGTGCCGGAACCGGAGCCCGTCCCGCTCGTACGGGAGCGCGGCGGCGACCCGGGCCGGATCGATCTCGACACCGACGACTTCGGTACGCGGCTCCGCCGTACGCAGCCGCCGCAGCAGCTCCACCGCCGTCCAGGGGGCGGCGCCGTACCCGAGATCCACCACGACCGGGTCCGCCGAGCGGCGCAGCGCGGGGCCGTGCGTGGCGGTGATCCAGCGGTCCATGCGGCGCAGCCGGTTCTGGTGGGTGGTGCCACGGGTCACCGTGCCCACCGGGCGGGGGGAACGGGAGGTCGCGGGCGCCATGGGAACGAGCGTAACGACACCGGGTGGCCGGACCTCACGGCGAGGGGCGGCGGGCGGTTGAGCGCTCGCCGGTAATGATTTGGCAAAACGGAAATGCGGGAGGGGATTCCGCTGTTGTCCGCCTTCGGAGGGTGCACCGGCCCTCTTCTGTGTCATGCCCCGATCTCCCCGGGAGAGGACCGTAGACGTGAGCCAGTACGTGTCCCGTATCGCAGGCACGTTCGTGGGACCACCCCGTCTCAGGCTCCCCGGCCAGCACCGCAGGCCGCGCCGGATCGCCATGCTCAGCGTCCACACCTCCCCGCTGCACCAGCCGGGGACGGGCGACGCGGGCGGCATGAACGTCTATATCGTCGAGCTGGCGAAGCGGCTGGCGGCCATCGACATCGAGGTGGAGATCTTCACGCGTGCCACGACCGGCGGCCTCGACCCCGCGGTCGAGCTGGCCCCCGGTGTGCTCGTACGGCATGTGGACGCGGGCCCCTACGAGGGGCTGGCCAAGGAGGAGCTGCCCGCGCAGCTCTGCGCCTTCACCCACGGGGTGATGCAGGCGTGGGCCGGCCAGCGCCCCGGCTACTACGACCTGGTCCACTCCCACTACTGGCTCTCCGGACATGTCGGCTGGCTCGCCTCCGAGCGGTGGGGCGTCCCGCTCGTCCACGCCATGCACACCATGGCGAAGGTCAAGAACGCCGCGCTCGCGGAGGGCGACCGGCCCGAGCCCGCGGCCCGGGTCATCGGCGAGACCCAGATCGTGCGCGCCGCCGACCGGCTGATCGCCAATACGGACGAGGAGGCCGCGGAGCTGGTCCGCTTCTACGACGCCGACCCGGCCAAGGCCGCCGTCGTCCACCCCGGGGTGAACCTGGAGTGTTTCTGTCCCGCCGACGGCCGCGCCGCCGCACGCGCCCGGCTGGGGCTTCCGCGGGACGCCTTCATCCCGGTCTTCGCGGGCCGTATCCAGCCGCTGAAGGCCCCCGACGTACTGCTGCGCGCCGTGGCCGTGCTCCTGGAGCAGGACCCCTCGCTGCGCCGCAAGCTGGTCGTGCCGGTCGTCGGCGGTCCGAGCGGCAGCGGCCTGGCCAAGCCGGAAGGGCTGCAGAAGCTCGCCGCGCGGCTCGGGATCGCCGATGTCGTACGGTTCCGGCCGCCGGTGGGCCAGGCCCGGCTGGCGGACTGGTTCCGGGCCGCGTCCGTGCTGGTCATGCCCTCGTACAGCGAGTCCTTCGGCCTGGTCGCCATAGAGGCGCAGGCGGCGGGCACCCCGGTGGTGGCCGCGGCCGTGGGCGGGCTGCCGGTGGCGGTACGGGACGGGTCGACCGGGTTTCTGGTCAGGGGCCACGAGCCGGCGGCCTACGCGCGGGCGCTGCGCGAGTTCCTCGACCACCCGGAGCTGGTGGACCGGATGGGCGCGGCGGCCTCGCGCCACGCCCAGTCCTTCGGCTGGGACACGGCGGCGTCGGCGACGGCGGACGTCTACACGGCCGCGGTGCACGACCACCGGTGGCGCGCCCGCGCGCATCACGGCTGACGCGGGCGCACGGGCTGACCGGACGCACGTACACGCGGCACGCGGGCACCGCACACCTCCACCGCCGTCGCGCGGCCCACGCGCCGGCACCCGCTGACGTACGCTCGCCCCATGGCCGACGGACAGCAGACCTCCCGGGACTCCTCGCACGCGGCGAGCGCCGCGCGGGTCATCGAGCAGACGCTGAAGGACGCCGGGCTGGGGTGGGAGAGCCCGGAGCCCGGCTCGTACGTCGTCACCCTCCCCGGCACCCGCAAGCTGTCCACGACCTGCTCCCTGCGCGTCGGCCGGCACGCGCTGTCCCTCAACGCCTTTGTCATCCGGCACCCCGACGAGAACGCCGAGGGTGTCCACCGCTGGCTGCTGGAGCGCAACCTCAGGCTGTACGGGGTGAGTTACGCCGTCGACGGGCTCGGGGACATCTATCTGACGGGCAAACTCCCGCTGGCGTCCGTCACCGAGGACGAGATCGACCGGCTGCTCGGCTCGGTGCTCGAAGCGGCGGACGGTTCGTTCAACACCCTGCTGGAGCTGGGGTTCGCGAGTGCGATCCGCAAGGAGTACGCGTGGCGGGTGTCCCGCGGGGAGTCCACCCGGAACCTGGACGCGTTCGCCCATCTGACCCAGGGCCCGTCCGCTCCTTCCGCCTGACCCGCCCTGACCCGCCTGACTCGCCTGACCCGCCTGACCTGCCCTGGCTTGCCCTGACCGGCCTTGACTTGACCTCGCTCGACCCCGCTCGACCTCGCTAGAAGTGATCCGGCCCGACTGTCCGTCCAGGCCGACATTCCCCTGAAGCACCCGGCGTTCGACATCTTCCCGGGCGCCCCAGGGCATGGCATGCTCACCATCAGACGCGCACCTGAACATCGTTCATATACATGGAGGCGAGACCATGTCGATGGAGCCCCGACGTCAACGTGCCGTCGGCAGACGGACGGTGCTCGGCACCGCGATCGCCGTCGCCGCCGCGGCCGGAGCGATGGCCACCGGACTCCCCGGAACCGCCGCCGCCGGTGAGCGCAGGCCGCCGAGGACGTCCGCGCTCTGGCGCGAGTTCGCCGCGTCGCCCTACACCCATCCGCAGATCCCGTACGTGGGGCGCGCGGGACGGGGCGCCGGTGCGCGCGGCCTGCCGCGGTACCCGGTCGTGGCCGACGTCCGCGCTTACGGCGCCAAGGGCGACGGCTCCGTGGACGACGCCCCCGCCATCAACCGTGCCCTCGCCGCTGCCGCCGAGCGTGGCGGGGGCACGGTCTCCATCCCGCCCGGCACCTACCGGATCGACGACGTGATCCGGATCGCGCACAGCGGCGTCGTCCTGCGCGGCGCGGGCAGCGACCGTACGAAGCTGTACGCGACCCGCAGCCTCACCGAGGTGATCGGCCCCTACGGCAGCCGTTACGGCGGCGACAAGTCCAGCTGGTCCTGGTCCGGTGGCCTCATCTGGCTCTGTCCGCAGGAGCGCTGGGACACGCTCACCACCGCCATCAAGGCGCGCGACTGGCCCTTCGAGGGCTGGACGGGCAACGCGCGCGACGAGTGGCGCACCCTCACCGCCGTCGCCCGCGGCAGCCGGGGCGACCGGACCGTGACCGTCCGGGACGCTTCGAAACTCAGGCGCGGACAGTTCGTCCTGCTCCAGCTCGCCGACGACGCGGACCACACCCTCCTGAAGCACATCGCGGGCGGCGGCCCCGGCACCGAGGCGTACGACTGGGCCGCCATGACCAAGCTGACGTCGTACGTACCGTACGAGTGGCCCGTACGCGTCACCGCCGTACGCGGTCGCGAGGTCACCCTGGAACGTCCGCTCCCGTTGGACGTGCGCCCGGAATGGGACCCGAGGTTCACCACCTCGGTCACCCCGCTCACCGGGTCCGGAGTCGAGGGGCTGACCCTGGAGGCCGTCGAGACCCCGCAGTCCCCGCACCTCCTCGACAAGGGCTACAACGGGGTCGCGTTCCAGTGCGCGTACGACTGCTGGGCCGAGGATGTCGTCGTACGCCATGTCGACAACGGCTTCGGCCTGGTCGGCGCCTCCGCCTGCACGCTGCGCCGTACCCGGGTCGCGGGCCGCGGCTCGCACCACCCCTACTACTGCCGCGAGGGCTCGCACGACAATCTGATCGAGGACTTCGTGATCGAGCGGCGTACGGTCCCGACGCCGGCGGGCACGCAGCTGCACGGCATCAATGTCGAGGGGCTGTCCAGCTACAACGTCTGGTCGCGCGGGCGCATGGAGATGGGCACGTTCGACACGCACCGGGGCATGCCCTTCGCCAACGTACGGACCGAGATCACGGTCAGCAACGACGGCCGGCACGGCGGCGACGCGATCGCGGGGCCGCTGTACGGGGCGCGGTTCGCGCACTGGAACGTCACCGTCACCAACGAGCGCGCCGGACTGATCAAGATCGACGAGATCGCTCCGTACAGCGTGACGGCCGGGATCAGTGCGGTGCGGGAGTTCGACCAGGTCGATGTGCCGGACTTCCAGGGTGAGTTGCACACGCGGCTGGAGGCGTACGGCAGCCCGGCGGACATCCGGCCGCGCAATCTGTACGAGGCGCAGCGCGAGCTGCGCTGACGCGCGCCCCGTACAGCAGGGCGGGTCAGATGCCGAACGGCGCGGCGTAGCGGACGGTTCCGCCGGGCAGCGGGTGGCCGGCGTCCAGGGTGAGGGCCATCAGGGCCTCGTCGGGGACGTCGATGCTCAGGCCGATGCCGTGGGCGGAGGCGCGGGTGAAGCCGAACCGGGGGTAGTAGGCCGGGTGGCCCAGGACGACGACGTAGTGCTCGCCCATGTCCTGGGCCGCCTTCAGGGCGGCGGCGACGGCCGCGGAGCCGGCGCCGCTCCTCTGCGACTCGGGCCGGACGGCGCACGGCGCCAGGCACAGGGCGGGGATGTCGCCGATGTGGCAGCGCGTCAGCAGGGCGTGGCCGACGGGGCGGCCGTTCCCGTCCGTGGAGACGACGGAGAGGCCCTCGATCCACGCGTCGGCGTCGGCACGCAGGGCGTCGACGAGGTCGGCCTCCGCCTCCGTACCGAAGGCGGCGAGGTTGATCTCACGGATGGCGGGGATGTCGGCGCGGGTCTCGGCACGCGTGATCCAGGTGGTGCTCATGATGGATGAAGGTCCGTTTCGGAGTGGTGATCGTGTGGACGCCCCGCCAGCTCACGCTCCCGGCGAGGGCGGACACAAGGAGATCAGCGGGGACCGGAGTACGGGGCGTTGAACCGGGGCGCGTCAGCGCCTAGGCGCCCCCCGCCTCCGGAGCGGCCGCCTTGACCGGTGCTTCGGCCGGCGTCCTGACCGGGGCTTCGGCCGGTGCCCTGACCGGGGCTTCGGGTGGCGCCTCCGCCGACGGCGCGGCCAGTGTCGTCGACGGGACCCCGCCCGTCTCCTCCTTGTCCTCCCTCAGGTCGGACAAGCCTCGCATCAGCAGCCAGTACCCCGCCCCGGCCACCGTCCCGAGGGCCGCGCACGCGCCCCAGAGCCACGCCGCGCCGAAGCGGTCGATCACGAGGCCCGACATCAGCGGCGCGACCAGGGCCGCCACCGACCAGGACATGGTGTACATGCCCTGGTAGCGCCCCCGGCCATGGACCGGCGAGAGCCGTACCACCAGCCCGGTCTGGACGGGGGCGTTGACTATCTCGGCCAGGCTCCACACGCAGACCGTCAGCGCGTAGACGGCGATCGATCCGGCGAACGCCGTCAGACCGAAGCCGTACCCCGCGAGCAACGACGAGACGATCAGCAGGCGGCGCGGGTCGCGGTGCTGGATGAAGCGGGTGACCGGGATCTGCATGACCACGATCAGGACGCCGTTGACGGCGATGGCGAAACCGTAGTCGGCGCTGGTGAACCCGTCCGCCCCCATCGCCACCGGCAGTCCGACGAAACCCTGCTGGAAGATCAGCGACACGACGAAGGACAGCGAGACGACGCTCATGAAGCGGCCGTCCCGCAGGACCGTCCCCAGCCCGATCTTCGCTTCGGGCGGCGCTGCCGTTCCGGCTTCCCTTCCGATTTCCGTTCGCGTTCCCGTTCCCGTTCGCGTTCCGGCTCCCGCCCCGGCGTTCTTTCCCGCGGCGGTGCGCGCCGGAGCCCCGCCCGGCCCCCGTTCCGGTCGGGACTCCGGCAGTTTCAGGAAGACCAGCACGGCGCAGGCGAGGGTCATCGTGGCCTCGCCCAGGAACCCCGCGAGATAGCTGTACTGCGCGACGAACCCCGCGCCGGCCGACGAGATCGCGAAGCCCAGGTTGATCGCCCAGTAGTTCAGGGAGAACGCCCGCACCCGGTCCTCGGGCTTCACGATGTCCGCCATCATCGCCTGCACGGCGGGGCGCGACGCGTTCGAGGCCATGCCGACCAGGAACGCCACGGCCGCGATCTCGGCCGGCTCCCGCGTGAAGCCGAGCAGCGCGACGGACGCGGCCGTGGACGACTGCGCGATCAGCAGCGTGGGCCGCCGGCCGAACCGGTCGGTCATCACCCCGGCGACCAGCGACGAGATGACCCCGCCGAGCCCGTGCAGCGAGGCCACCAGACCCGCGTACGAGGCGGAGTAGCCCCGGTCCAGGGTGAGATAGAGCGCCATGAACGTGGCGACGAAGGCGCCCAGCCGGTTGACCAGCGTGCTGGTCCACAGCCACCAGAACTCCCGGGGCAGCCCCGAGACGCTCTCCCTCACGGCGCGTCTCAGACCGGCGGCCGACGCGGCGGCCGATGTGGCGACGGACATGCGGAATTCCCCCGGAGACAGCGGTAGCGGCCGGACGGCCTGGTAAGTGGCCGAATGGCCAGGGGCAACTTACGTACCGTGGCCTCAAGACCGCTACTCAATTGACGGCAGACGTCAATCGAAGCCCGTCCCGCGGGTCCATTAGGCTTTGGCCCATGGCCGACGCACCGTACAAGCTGATCCTCCTCCGCCACGGCGAGAGCGAGTGGAACGCCAAGAACCTGTTCACCGGCTGGGTGGACGTCAACCTCACCGACAAGGGCGAGAAGGAAGCGGTCCGCGGCGGTGAGCTGCTCAAGGACGCCGGCCTGCTGCCGGACGTACTGCACACCTCCCTCCAGAAGCGCGCCATCCGCACCGCCCAGCTCGCGCTGGAGGCCGCCGACCGCCACTGGATCCCGGTCCAGCGCTCCTGGCGGCTGAACGAGCGCCACTACGGTGCGCTCCAGGGCAAGGACAAGGCCCAGACGCTCGCCGAGTTCGGCGAGGAGCAGTTCATGCTGTGGCGCCGTTCGTACGACACCCCGCCGCCGGCCCTGGAGGACGGCACGGAGTTCTCGCAGAGCGACG
This sequence comes from Streptomyces sp. NPDC039430, assembly GCF_055639435.1. Taxonomy (NCBI): domain Bacteria; kingdom Bacillati; phylum Actinomycetota; class Actinomycetes; order Kitasatosporales; family Streptomycetaceae; genus Streptomyces; species Streptomyces sp. NPDC039430. The sequence continues at coordinate 108,032 of NZ_JBVKAK010000010.1, forward strand.
ACCCGCGCTACGCCACGATCCCGAGCGAGCTGCGTCCGCGCACCGAGTGCCTCAAGGACGTCGTCGAGCGGATGCTGCCGTACTGGTACGACGCGATCGTCCCGGACCTGCTGACCGGCCGTACGGTCCTGATCGCCGCCCACGGCAACAGCCTGCGCGCGCTGGTCAAGCACCTGGACGGGGTCTCGGACGCCGACATCGCGGGCCTGAACATCCCGACCGGTATCCCGCTCGTCTACGAGCTGGACGCGGACTTCCACCCGGTCACACCGGGCGGCACGTACCTGGACGCGGACGCGGCGGCCGCCGCGATCGAGGCCGTGAAGAACCAGGGCAAGAAGAAGTAGGCCCGACGCACGCGCCGACGCGCCGACGCGCGAAAGGGCCCCGTCCGCAGTGCGACGCACTGGTGGACGGGGCCCTTCGCGTCAACCGCAGCCGCCGCCGCACTGGCATGAGCCGCCCGACTGGCAGCCGCAGCCGCAGCCCGAGCCGCAGCCGCACGCGCCGAGGACGGGCAGACGGGTCACTGGGACGGGGGCCGCGGGGGCTTCCTGTCCGGGGATGTGGGTAGGGGAATCGGCCATGGGATCCTCCTCGAAGGCGTACGTGGATGGCGCCTGAGCCCATTGCATGCCCAGGAGGGCGGGCGCATCAACGGCGCATGTGCGCAGGCGCTGCCGCGCGCTCCTTCGCGCCGTCCCGCTGTCCCGCGCGCCGCTCAGCGCTTCACGTCGCGATTTCCGCGCTCTCCCCGCGCGGTGCCCACGTTCTCCGGGCGCGGGTTTCCGCGTCCTCCCCGCGCCAGGGAGGATCCCCCGGCCCGGCCCTACGCCCCTTCGACCGGCGTGTCCACCGGCTGGATCTCGTCCGCGTGCTCACCCGTCACCAGGAAGACGACGCGCTTGGCGACCGCCACCGCGTGGTCCGCGAACCGCTCGTAGTAGCGGCCCAGCAGCGTCACGTCCACCGCCGTCTCGATGCCGTGCTTCCAGCGGTCGTCCATCAGGTGCTGGAAGAGCGTGCGGTGCAGCAGGTCCATCTCGTCGTCGTCCTGCTCCAGCTGGAGCGCCAGCTCGACGTCCTTGGTGATGATCACCTCGGCGGCCTTCGCCATCAGGCGCTGCGCCAGCTGACCCATCTCCAGGATCGTCGCGTGCAGATCGTGCGGCACCGGCGAGACCGGGAAGCGGAGCCTGGCCAGCTTGGCGACATGCTGCGCGAGGTCGCCGGAGCGCTCCAGGTCGGCGCTCATCCGCAGCGAGGTCACCACGATCCGCAGATCGGTCGCGACCGGCTGCTGCCGTGCCAGCAGCGCGATGGCCCTGGCCTCCAGGTCGTGCTGGAGGTCGTCGACCCGCTGGTCGGCGGCGATCACGCTCTCGGCGAGTTTGAGATCCGCGTCCAGCATGGCCGTGGTGGCCCGCCCGATGGCGGAACCGACCAGCCGGGCCATTTCGACCAGATCCTCGCCTATCGAGTCCAGTTCCTCGTGGTACGCGTCCCGCATGGGGTTGTCCCTCTCTTCACGTTCCTGCCCGGGGCCGGAGGCCGGGGGCTGTGCCCCCACGCTCCCACGTTCCGGCCACTACGCGTCCGGCTCCTCCCTCACAAATGAACCGGTACTTTCCCCTCGGTGAACTCTGGGCGACGAGTGTCGCAGGAGACACTCGTAGGGCTGGGAGAGCGTCCGTGACCGCGCATAACCTGGGATACATGGACGTGAACGCGGCGGTCGCCGCATTGGCAGCGATCGCCGGGGTGTGCACCGGCGTGATCGCCATGCTGGCGTTTCGCTGGAGCGAACGCGACCAGGCAAGACCCACCCGCACCTCCCTGCACACGGATGCCGTACTGCCCCCTGGCGTCGACACCGTACTGTCCGTGCTCCGTTCCTCCGCGGTCGTTCTCGACGAGAGCGACTCCGTGGTCAAGGCCAGCTCCGCGGCGTACGCGCTGGGACTGGTCAGGGGCGGCAAACTCGCTGTCGAGCCGATGCTGCACATGGCGCGCGACACCCGGCGCGACGGCGAGATAAGGCAGGTGGAGCTGGATCTCCCCCGGCGCGGTACGGGCCGGGGGGAGGCCCTGGCCGTCTCCGCCCGGGTCGCCCCGCTCGGCTCCCGCCTCGTCCTCCTTCTGGTCGAGGACCTCACGGAAGCCCGCCGTATCGAAGCGGTACGGCGCGACTTCGTGGCGAATGTCAGCCACGAACTCAAGACTCCCACCGGCGCGCTCTCCCTGCTCTCCGAGGCCGTGATGGACGCCTCGGACGACCCCGAGGCGGTCACCCGCTTCGCCGGCCGCATGCAGATCGAGGCGACCCGGCTCACCAATCTCGTACAGGAACTCATCGACCTCTCCCGGGTGCAGAACGACGACCCGCTGGATGACTCGGAGTCCGTACGGGTGGACGAACTGGTCGCCGAGGCCATCGACAGGTCCCGGCAGCCCGCGTCCACCAAACAGATCACCATGGCCTCGGGCGGTACGGCCGATCTGTATGTATGGGGTAACCGCGGCCAGCTCGCCGCCGCTCTCGGCAATCTCGTCGAGAACGCCGTCAACTACTCCCCGGCCCGCACGCGCGTCGGTATCGCCGCGCACCGCGTCTCCGCCACCGGCGGGGACCTGATCGAGATAGCCGTGACCGATCAGGGCATAGGTATCTCGGAGAAGGACCGCGAGCGGATCTTCGAACGCTTCTACCGCGTGGACCCGGCCCGCTCCCGGGCCACCGGCGGTACGGGGCTCGGCCTCGCCATCGTCAAACACGTGGCCGCCTCGCACGGCGGGGAGGTCACCGTATGGAGCTCGGAAGGCCAGGGCTCCACCTTCACCCTGAGGCTGCCCGAGGCGGGCGCCGGACGGGACCGCACACCCACCGGCCCGGACGAAGTCGACCGGAGCTATGACACTGACCCCAGCATCGAGCTGGATACCCCGACCGTGATTCCTGCCCCGGAGGTCCTTCCGTGACCCGAGTGCTCGTCGTCGAGGATGAGGAATCCTTCAGCGACGCCCTTTCCTACATGCTCCGCAAGGAAGGCTTCGAGGTCGCGATCGCGACCACCGGGCCCGCGGGGCTCGATGAGTTCGAACGCAACGGCGCCGATCTCGTCCTGCTCGACCTCATGCTGCCCGGCCTGCCGGGCACCGAGGTCTGTCGCCAGCTGCGTGGCAAGTCCAATGTCCCGGTGATCATGGTGACCGCCAAGGACAGCGAGATCGACAAGGTCGTCGGCCTGGAGATAGGGGCGGATGACTATGTCACCAAGCCCTTCTCCTCGCGGGAGCTGGTCGCCCGTATCCGCGCGGTCCTGCGCCGTCGCGGCGAGCCGGAAGAGGTGACCCCGGCCGCCCTGGAGGCGGGCCCGGTCAGGATGGACGTGGACCGTCACGTGGTGACGGTCTCCGGCGGCAAGGTCGACCTGCCGCTGAAGGAGTTCGACCTGCTGGAGATGCTGCTCCGCAACGCGGGCCGGGTGCTGACCCGGATGCAGCTGATCGACCGGGTGTGGGGCGCGGACTACGTCGGCGACACCAAGACCCTGGACGTGCACGTCAAGCGGCTCCGCGCCAAGATCGAGCCCGATCCGGGTGCCCCGCGGTATCTGGTGACGGTCCGCGGCCTCGGCTACAAGTTCGAGCCGTAAACCGGACTCCCCGGCGCCTGTGGTTCCGCGCGCGACGCGTGCGGCGCGTGACGTGTGACGCGCGTCATCCGTGGCGTGTGACGCGCGTCATCCGTGGCGTGTGACGCGCGTCATGTGCGGCGTGTGGCTGTGGTGTGGCGCCCTGCCCGGAATCCCGGGCGGGGCGCCACAGCTATGTCATGGCGTGCCCGTACCTCAGCCCGCGGCGTCGTGCGAGGCGGACGAGGAGTCCGACGGCGTGTCCGTGAGGCCGTCCTGCTGGCCGGTCCCGCCCTCGGTGCTCTCGCCTCCGGCGTTCTCGCTCCCGGCGCTCTCGCCCTCGGCACCCGCGGCGGGCGTTCCCGACGGCGAGACCGAGCTTCCCGGCGGGGTCGGCAGCGCGCTCGGGCCGACATCCTTGAAGAAGCTGTCCGCCGGCCAGACGAAGGCACGCAGCCCCACGTCGCCGGTCTTGCTGAACGTGAAGACGACCTGCTGCGCGTCGCCGTTCTTCGCGGCCTCGCGGCCGTTCTCGATCACGGCGGAGGCGTTGCCCGCGCCACCGAGCTGGACGGAGCCGTGGGCCGGCACGGTGACCGGGCCGGAGCCCTTGGCCGGCGACAGCTTCACCGTCGCGCTGGTACCGGGCAGCGTGACCGAGTCGAGGGTCTGCGCGCTCTTGCCGTTGTTGAAGACCGTGCCGGTGACGACGGCCAGGCCCTCCGCGTCGGCCTCGGGCTGGGTGACGACCGTCGCGTTCTGGATGGTGATGACGTCGACGGAGGTGGCGGCGTTGTCCGGCCTGACGCCGAGGGTCTGCGCGTTGTTGCCGGCCCCGCACGCGGAGAGCGTGGCGAGTGAGAACACGAGGGCGGTAGCGGCGAGGGCGCCGCGTCGAAGGCTGCGGCTCACGGCGGCGGCAACTCCTAGGACGTACGGACGGAGGGGCTCAGGACGAGCTGACCAACCTGGGATCGGGCTAAAGAAGCGTCAGCGGCCCTCAGGTTACCGAGCCGTTGTGGCGGCCCCGCACCCGACCCGCCCCCGACGGGTTCCGGCCGGTCCCGGCCGCGCGGGGCGCACCGGTCACCCCGTTGATCCCGCCCCCGACTCAGGCTCCGATCGCACCTCTGATCACATCTGCGATCAGCTACGTGATCTCGGTCTTTCGCACGCCGTTCACATAATGCCGGTGATCAATTCCTCCGGGCGTCGCGCATTCCTTACGAATACCGCGCGGGAGGCCATGGTGATCAAATTCAGAATCCCTCCTACTTCCGTTGTACTTCCGTAGCACTTCCCGTCGTACGAGTGACCGACATCCGAACGGAGTACGGGAAGATCGGCCCCTTGAATCCGGCAAATCGGGACGTTCAGCCTCTTCGGGTGGGGTTCCATGGTGAGTGACGCGCGTGTTTCCGTGTGCCCGCGCAGCCGCTCCGACCTGCGAATACCCCCTTCCGGAAGCCGCTCGCAGCACGTTCCTGGCGCTGTTGTCAAGCCCCGAGATGCGCCCTGACCTGCGAAAACGCCATTCAGAAGATGCCATTCTCGTGTTACCCTGGATAGCCACGGAAGGGGTACCTGTCACATGACGTTCAAGGTTGGCGACACCGTGGTCTATCCCCATCACGGGGCCGCGCTGATCGAGGCCATCGAAACGCGCCAGATCAAAGGCGTGGACAAGACCTACTTGGTGCTCAAGGTCGCCCAGGGCGACTTGACGGTGCGTGTACCGGCGGACAATGCGGAGTTCGTCGGCGTGCGCGATGTGGTCGGTCAGGACGGGCTGGACCGGGTCTTCGAGGTGCTCAGGGCACCGTACGCAGAGGAGCCGACGAACTGGTCCCGTCGCTACAAGGCAAATCTCGAGAAGCTCGCCTCCGGCGACGTCATCAAGGTCGCCGAAGTCGTGCGTGACCTGTGGCGCCGGGAGCGTGAGCGTGGACTCTCCGCAGGTGAGAAGCGCATGCTCGCCAAAGCGCGGCAGATTCTTGTCAGCGAGCTGGCTCTCGCGGAGAACACGAATGAAGACAAGGCCGAGGCTCTGCTCGACGAGGTCCTCGCGTCCTGAATATCTTGACGCAGTGAAGCACTGAATGCCGTGGTGCCCGCTGACCAGCTATAAGGAAAAGGCTGCGTCGCCGGGCGCTGCGGCATGTCCGTATACCCGCATCCCGTCCGACATTCCGTATGCATCCCCCGTACGCATTGACTTGTCGTGATGCTCGCGACACCACACAACTGTCACGAGCATGTCGCTCGCGGCCGGCGCGGTGCGTCTCGACCCGGTGTCACGGAAGGGTCCGGTCAAGGCGTCGCGCCCGGCACGCTGTGGCCATACCCATGTCGGCCGAGGAAACAAACCTGCCGGAGTGCAACCGATGTCAGAGGAAGCCAAGCCCCACCGCACCGCCGCGGTGATCCCCGCCGCAGGCCGGGGCGTACGGCTCGGTCCCGGCGCCCCCAAGGCGCTCCGCACCCTGGGCGGCACACCGATGCTGATCCACGCCGTCCGCGCGATGGCCGCGTCCCGCGCCGTCTCGCTCGTCGTCGTGGTCGCGCCGCCCGAGGGCGCCCCCGAAGTGAAGAACCTCCTCGACGACCACGCGCTGCCCGCGCGCACGGACTATCTCGTCGTACCCGGCGGCGAGACCCGCCAGGAGTCGGTACGCCTCGGCATCGAGGCCCTGCCCGACGGCATCACCACGGTCCTGGTCCATGACGCGGCCCGCCCGCTCGTGCCCGTCGATACCGTGGACGCCGTGGTCGAGGCCGTACGCGACGGAGCGCCGGCCGTCGTGCCCGCGCTGCCGCTCGCGGACACCGTCAAGCAGGTCGAGCCCCGGGCGAAGGGCGAGCCCGAGCCGGTCGTCGCCACGCCCGAGCGCGCGCTGCTGCGCGCCGTACAGACCCCGCAGGGCTTCGACCGCGAGACGCTCCAGCGCGCCCACCGGAGCGAGACGGCGGTCGGCGAGGGCGCGACGGACTGCGCCGGTATGGTCGAGCGGCTCGGCGCGCCCGTGGTGGTCGTGCCGGGACACGAGGAGGCGTTCAAGGTGACCCGGCCGCTGGATCTGGTGCTGGCCGAGGCGGTACTCGCCCGGAGGAGGGCCAACGATGGCTTCTGACAGCCGGCCGCCGATGGCCGTGGCGCTGCCGCAGGTCGGGATCGGCACCGACATCCACGCCTTCGAGGAGGGCCGCGAGCTGTGGTGCGCGGGCCTGCTCTGGGAGGGCGAGGGCCCCGGGCTCGCGGGCCACTCCGACGCGGACGTCGTCGCGCACGCGGCCTGCAACGCGCTGTTCTCCGCCGCCGGGCTCGGTGACCTGGGCGCCCACTTCGGCACCGGCCGCCCCGAGTGGTCCGGCGCGTCCGGGATCACGCTCCTCACCGAGGCCGCGAGGATCGTCCGCGCCGGGGGCTTCACGATCGGCAATGTCGCCGTACAGGTCGTGGGCGTGCGGCCGAAGATCGGCAAGCGGAGGGAAGAGGCGCAGAAGGTCCTCTCCGCGGCGGTCGGCGCGCCGGTCGCGGTCTCCGCCGCCACCTCCGACGGGCTCGGCTTCACGGGCCGGGGCGAGGGGCTGGCGGCGATCGCCACCGCGCTGGTGGTACGGAACGACTGAGCGGTACGCGGCAGACGCCCGCCGACCGACCGGCCTGAAATGCCGGTCGGCGGGCGTGGGTTGAGGGAGCATCAACGGGTACGCGAACCGGCGTCCGTCCCTCCGGATTCACCTCGTGTGCCAGGCATCAGGATTCAGGCATCAGGAAGGCAGTCATGTCAGCCGAACTCTCCGAAGAGCTCAAGCACCTCCTCGACGAGCCGATCTTCGTCAACATCGCCACCATCCAGCCCGACGGCAGCCCGCAGGTGTCGCCGGTCTGGGTGAAGCGCGACGGGAACGACGTGCTCATCTCGACGACGATCGGCCGCCGCAAGGAGAGGAACCTGCGCCGCGACCCCCGGGTGACGGTCGTCGCGCAGCCCACCGACGCCCCGTACACGTACGCGGAGATCCGCGGCACCGCGGAACTCACCACCGAGGGCGGCCAGGAGCTGATCGACGAACTGTCGCTCAAGTACACCGGCAAGCCGTACGCCGAGTTCAATCCGGCCTCCGGCGAGGACGCCGAGCGCGTGGTCGTCCGCATCACCCCGCGCAAGGTCGTCGGCCGTATCTGAGCCGGCCGTATCCGAGCCGGCCGTATCCGGCCGGTCCCGGCCGGTCCCGGCCGGTCCCGGCCGGGACCGGCCTGGGCTGGGCCGGGCGTGTCTGCGCCGGTCGAGGTCACAATTGTCACGCTTGGGTGTCCCCGTGGCCCAAAGGGTCGCGGGGCACTACCCCAGGCGCACTACCCTTGTCGCGTGACTATTCGGCTGTACGACACCGGCGCCCGGCAGATCCGTGATTTCACCCCGCTCACGCCGGGCTGTGTCTCGATCTACCTGTGTGGCGCCACCGTGCAGGCCGCCCCGCACATCGGGCACATCAGGTCGGGACTGAACTTCGACATCATGCGCCGCTGGTTCGAGTACCGCGGCTACGACGTGACGTTCATCCGCAACGTCACGGACATCGACGACAAGATCATCACCAAGTCGGCCGCCCAGGGCCGGCCGTGGTGGGCGATCGGCTACGAGAACGAGCGCGCCTTCAACGCGGGCTACGACATCCTCGGCTGCCTGCCCCCCACCTACGAACCGCGCGCCACCGGCCACATCACCGAGATGATCGAGATGATGCGGGGCCTGATCGAGCGCGGTCACGCGTACGAGGCCGACGGCAACGTCTACTTCGACGTCCGCTCCTTCCCGGGCTACCTGGAGCTGTCCAACCAGGACCTGGACGATCTGCGCCAGCCCTCCGGCGAGGGCGAGACCGGCAAGCGCGACCAGCGGGATTTCGCCATGTGGAAGGCCGCCAAGCCCGGCGAGCCCTCCTGGGAGACCCCCTGGGGACGCGGCCGGCCCGGCTGGCATCTGGAGTGCTCGGCGATGGCCCACAAGTACCTGGGCACCGTCTTCGACATCCACGGCGGTGGCATCGACCTGATCTTCCCGCACCACGAGAACGAGATCGCGCAGGCCAAGGGGTACGGCGACGAGTTCGCCAAGTACTGGGTGCACAACGCCTGGGTCACCATGAGCGGCGAGAAGATGTCCAAGTCGCTCGGCAACTCGGTGCTGGTCTCCGAGATGGTCAAGCACTGGCGTCCGATCGTGCTGCGCTACTACCTCGGCACCCCGCACTACCGCTCGATGATCGAGTACAGCGAGGAGGCCCTGCGCGAGGCGGAGTCCGCCTTCGCGCGGATCGAGGGCTTCGTCCAGCGCGTGGTGGAGAAGGCCGGGGGGATCGTGGACGCGGCGGACGAGGTGCCGCCCGCCTTCGCCGAGGCCATGGACGACGACCTCGGCGTCCCGCAGGCGCTGGCGGTCGTCCACACCACCGTCCGGCAGGGCAACTCCGCGCTGGCCGCCGACGACAAGGAAGCGGCCGTCGCCCGGCTCGCCGAGGTACGGGCCATGCTCGGCGTCCTCGGTCTGGACCCGCTCGACCCGCACTGGGCCGGCGAGACGGACCGGGGTGACGATCTGCACGGCGTCGTGGACACGCTCGTACGGCTCGTGCTGGAACAGCGCGAGGCGGCGCGCGGCCGCAAGGACTGGGCCTCCGCCGACGCCATCCGGGACCAGCTCCAGCAGACCGGACTCGTCATCGAGGACGGCCCTTCGGGCCCGCGCTGGACGCTCGGACCGCGCTGACCTGGGCATCTGTGCCGCCCGGTCCGCCGGGCGGCACACTTGCGTACGCTGACGCGTGGAACTTGACGTGGCGCACGCACGTCCGACATACGTCCAGGCGCCCTCCGAAGCATTTCCAGAAGCACTTCTGAAGCAACGAAACAGGTAGGTCATGGCCGGGAACAGCCAGCGCAGGAACCGCCGCACGTCCAACAAGAAGGGCGCGCAGGTCGGCAGCGGTGGCAAGCGACGCCGCGGGCTTGAGGGCAAGGGCCCGACCCCGCCCGCGTCCGCGCGCAAGGGCCATGTCCAGAACCGCGCCGCCAACTCCAAGGCCAAGCAGGCCGCCCGCCGCCAGGTGGCGCGCCGAGGCGGCAAGGGCACCAGCGAGATGGTCGTCGGCCGCAACCCCGTCTTCGAGGCGCTGCGCGACGGCGTGCCCGCCTCGATGCTCTACGTACAGCAGTTCATCGACAACGACGAGCGCGTCCGCGAGGCGCTCCAGCTCGCGGCCGACCGCGGCGGCATCCATCTGATGGAGGCGCCCAAGCCCGAGCTGGACCGGATGACGAACGGCCTGAACCACCAGGGCCTCGTCCTCCAGGTCCCGCCGTACGAGTACGCCCACCCCGACGACCTCGCCGCGGCGGCCTTCGACGACGGCGAGGACCCGCTGATCGTCGCGCTCGACGGGGTCACCGACCCGCGCAACCTCGGCGCGGTCGTCCGTTCCGTCTCCGCTTTCGGCGGACACGGCGTCGTCGTACCGGAGCGGCGCGCCGCCGGGATGACGGCCGGTGCCTGGAAGTCGTCGGCCGGTACGGCGGCCCGTACGCCGGTCGCCCGCTGCACCAACCTCACCCGCACGCTGGAGGCGTACCAGAAGGCGGGCCTGACCGTCGTCGGCCTCGCGGCGGACGGCGAGGCGGAGGTCGGTGACCTCGCGGCCCTCGGCGGGCCCGTCGTGATCGTCGTCGGCAGCGAGGGCAAGGGGCTGTCCCGGCTGGTCGGCGAGACCTGCGACTTCCGGGTCAGGATCCCGATGCCCGGCGGCGCCGAGTCGCTGAACGCCGGTGTCGCCGCGGGAGTGGTGCTGTACGAGGCGTCGCGCCGCAGGTCCTGAGGGGTGCCGGGGGTGTGTGACCGGACACCCTTCAGGAGTGCCCGGGGGCCTGTGACCGGGCCTCCGTGGTGATCTTGACGGGTCTCGGACATTTCCCGCGCGTCAAGGCAGTGTCCTAAACACAAGTCACTCGGTTAGATGAGTGTGGACACCAGAACGCCCCGGCCCGGGTTCGACGATCAGCCCCCGCTGAGCATGCTCAAAGTGGACTGCGACCCCGCGCAGGTCATCGTGAACCACGCCAGCTTCCGGGTGAAGCTCGCATCGCCCCAGCGCCCCGGCGCCGCGCGCGCCGCGGCCGCGGACTCCGCGCGTATGCCCGCCATGAGCGGCGGGGGCGGCGGGGGCGGTGGAGGAGGAGCGCGCCGCAGGGCGCCCGTCGTCTGGAGCGGAAAGTCCGAGCCGGGGGACCCCGGAGCCAGCGGACTCCTCCAGGCGGTACGGAACTCCTCCGCGCTGCCGGCCCGCGGCGGGTACCGCGACACGCCCGGTCTGCCCGACGTACCCGGAAGGGGGTACGACAGCGGCGCCACGCAGGTCATCCCACGGATCGGCGTCGACGGCGAGTCGACGGTACCGACACCCGTCGTCGGTGCCCCGCGCGTCGGCGTACCGGCGCCGTCCGGTCCTCGCACCGCCGCCACACCGCTGCTGCCGCCCATGCGGCAGGCGGTCGGCGCGTACGACACGGCCTACGACGCCGATTCCCGCCGCGACTCGCGCTACGGCTCCCGGTACGACTCCGGCTACGACGCCGGATACGACGCGCCCGACGAGGAGCCGTACGAGCTCGGCCCCGACGCCGACGACCGGGACCGCTTCCCGCGGCACGGCGCGGAGGGGGCACGCGCCGCCGACGCGGGCGTACGGCACGCGTACTACCCCGGCCGCCGGATGAACCTCGGCGTGGTGCTGCTCCCGCTCCGCGTCTTCCTCGGCTTCATCTCGATCTACGCCGGCATGGGCAAGCTCTGCGACCCCGTCTACTTCGACGGCGGCGAGCGCGGCTCGATGGTGAAGTGGCTCAACTCCCTGCACCCCTGGGCCCTCGCGGAGCCGCTGCGGGACTTCGCGCTCTCGCACCCCGTCGGCGCGGGCCTCAGCGTCGCCTTCCTCCAGATCGTGGTCGGCGTACTGACGGTCCTCGGCCTCTGGCAGCGGGTCGCCGCCTCTGTCGGGGCGCTGCTCTCGGCGGCGCTGCTGCTCACCGTCAGCTGGCGGACCGTCCCGGCGTACGACGCGCCCGACATCATCTACCTCGCGGCCTGGTCCCCGCTGATCATCGCGGGCGCCCCGGTCTACTCCGTGGACGGCAGGCTCGCGGGCGAGGCGTGGCGCAGGCTCGGACCGCGCTCCGAGATCTGGGATCTGCGGCGCCGGGTGCTGCGCCGGGGCGCGGTCGTGGCGACCGTCGTCATCGGCCTCACGCTGCTGGTCGGTTCGGTCCTGGGCGGAGCCGTACGGTCCTCCGAGATGGTGACCGTGCCCGGACCCAACGTGGACCCGGTCAACCAGCTGCCGGGCGTCCCGCTGCCGCAGAAGCGCGGCGGAGGGACGAGCAGCGCGTCCGGCTCGCCCGACAGCGGGGGCGCCAAGGGCGGCGCCTCGTCCGAACCGTCGGCCACCCGCTCGGGCAGCCCCACAGCCCCGCAGACCGCGCCGGGCAGCGACGGGCAGGTCCGCGAGAGCGGCGGTGCCACGACGGGTACGGGACGGACGCGGCAACAGCAGCCCAGCCAGACGCAGGGGACGGTTCAGCAGGCCCCGCGGACGGCGGAGCAGGCCCCGCCGCCGTCCAGCAGCCAGGGACCGTCCTCCACGGGCGGCGCGGGCGACGGGAGCGGCGGAGGAAGCGGCAGCGGCAGCGGCGGCGACGGGGGATCCGGCACCGGAGGCTCGTCCTCGGGCGGCGGCAACCGCAACCCGATCGGCGGCCTGCTCGGCTGACGCCGTACGGGGACGCCCGGTACCGGGGCTGGGACCTGTACCGGGACGAGTGAGCCCCGTACGGAGACGACCGAGACCAGAAGTGAGGGGCGGCCACCCCGGTCGGGTGGCCGCCCCTCTGACGTGCTCGTGCTCGTGCCGTGCTCGTGCCGTGCTTGTGGTGTGCGCGTGAGGCGTCTCAGGAGCCGCCGTCAGCGTCCTACCGGGCTCCCGGGGCTCCCGGGGCTGCCGAGGCTCCCGGGGCCGCCAGGGCTGCCAAGGGGCCCGGGACGCCCGGGGCCGCCCGGACCGCCGGAAGCCAGCTCCTTGGCCGCCTCCGTGAGGTCCTTCGCGGTGTCGATGGCCCGCCAGTACGCCCCGTTCGGCAGCGGATAGCCCGCCAGCCGGCGCTGCCGCGCCAGCCGGGGGAAAGTGGTCCGCTCGTGGTCGCCGCGGTCGGGCAGCAACTCGACGAAGCCCGAGGAGAACACGTACACGCCCGCGTTGATCAGATACGGCGACGGGGGCGACTCGATGAAGTCGAGGACATGGCCGAACTCGTCCGTCTCGACGGCCCCCCACGGAATGCGCGGCCGGGCGAGGGCGAGCGTCGCGGTCGCGTCGCGCTCGGAGTGGAACGCGGCCATCTCGCGCAGCGAGAAACGTGTCCAGATATCGCCATTGGTGGCGTACCAGGGCTGATCGGGGGCGGGCAGGCGCGCGGCGGCGTACTTGAGGCCGCCGCCGCGCCCCAGGGGCTCGGACTCCACCACGGTGGTGACACGCAGCGGAAGATCCGCCGAGTCCAGCCATTCCTGGAGGACTTCGGCGAGATGGCCGCACGAGATGACGACATCGGTCACGCCCTCGGCGGCGAGCCAGGACAGCTGATGGCCGATGATCGGGGTCCCTGTTCCGGGGATCTCGACCATCGGCTTGGGCCGGTCATCGGTGTACGGGCGCAGCCGCGACCCCTGGCCGCCCGCGAGAACCACGGCCTGCGTCGGATACGTATGCATGCCGTGAACGATAGGCGGGGCGGGCAGGGAGCAGGCGGTCAGCTCCCCGCGGACTGCTGGGAGACGCCGTACGCGAACGATGTGTCGCACACGGGACGCGAGAAGGACTGCGCGCGCGTGGGGCCGTAGGAGGCCACGGCGGCGCGGCCGAGGGCCCGCGCGATCGACATGCAGTGCTTGGCGAGCGAGGGACGCTCCTCGACCTGCCGCTGAAGGTGCGTCAGGGCGATGCCGGGATCCTTCTCCTGCAACTCCACGAGGAGCTGGTCGCGGAGGATGTCCTGGGGCGTACGGGACTTGGCCCGGACCGAGGCGGTGTCCGAAGAGGCGGTCAGGACCTGCGACTCGGAGGTGCTGGCCGCCCACGGGACACGGGCGACCGCGAGGGTCCCGGAGAGCACCAGGACGACGGGCAGTACGAGAGCGAGAGTTCGGCCGATACGGCGGGCTGTGTGGGTCACGCAGGCGAGCGTAGCGGGCAGTAATGATTTGGCGACATTTAGTCACTCGTGTGAGGGATGGTTCGACCGGGCTTTTCGAATCGGGCGTTGACACCCCCTGTCCGAAATGGCCTGTCTGCCGGGGTATTTGTTGTCACACGCGGACGGCCCCGCACCGGAGTGCGGGGCCGTGCGGACGGATTCGGGCCGGGAGGCGCTGCGGGCGCGTCAGCCGTCCGGCCTGAGCGCCGGGGTCGGCGCTCGGCCGGCTCGCTCGGTCAGCTCGTTCAGTCGGTCAGGCGCTCGCCGGTCGAGGTCGAGAAGACGTGCGTCTCACCGGCGCGCGGGACGACGTGCAGCTTGGCGCCCTTCTCCGGTACGGCGCGGCCGTTCACGCGGACCACGAGGTCCTTCTTCTCGCTGCCCAGGTCGGCGGTGCCGTAGACGTAACCGTCGGCGCCCAGCTCCTCGACGACGTTGACGGTCACGGCCAGACCGGCCGGAGCGTCCTTGGAGAGCGCGTTGCCGGCGCCGCTCTCCTCGGCGAGGTCGAAGTGCTCGGGGCGGACACCGACCGTGACGGTCTTGTCACCCTTGTCCGCGGCCGCGGCGAGCGCGTCACGGGAGACCGGGACGACGCTGTTGCCGAACTTCACACCACCATCGGTGATCGGCACCTCGACCAGGTTCATGGCCGGGGAGCCGATGAAGCCGGCGACGAAGAGGTTGTTGGGGCGGTCGTACATGTTGCGCGGCGAGTCGACCTGCTGGAGCAGACCGTCCTTGAGGACCGCCACGCGGTCGCCCATGGTCATGGCCTCGACCTGGTCGTGGGTCACGTAGACGGTGGTGATGCCGAGGCGGCGCTGGAGCGACGCGATCTGCGTACGGGTGGAGACACGGAGCTTGGCGTCGAGGTTCGACAGCGGCTCGTCCATGAGGAACACCTGCGGCTCACGCACGATGGCGCGCCCCATCGCGACACGCTGCCGCTGACCACCGGAGAGCGCCTTCGGCTTGCGGTCGAGGTACTCGCTGAGGTCGAGGATCTTCGCGGCCTCCTCGACCTTCTTGCGGATCTCCGCCTTGTTCACGCCGGCGATCTTGAGCGCGAAGCCCATGTTGTCGGCGACGGACATGTGCGGGTACAGCGCGTAGTTCTGGAACACCATGGCGATGTCCCGGTCCTTCGGCGGCAGATGCGTGACATCGCGGTCACCGATCCGGATGGCGCCGCCGTTGACGTCCTCAAGACCCGCGAGCATGCGCAGGGAGGTCGACTTGCCGCAGCCGGACGGACCGACGAGGACGAGGAACTCGCCATCCTCGATCTCGATCTCCAGCTGGTCGACAGCGGGCTTGGTGGAACCCGGGTAGACGCGGGTTGCCTTGTCGAACGAGACAGTTGCCATGGCGATGTGTCCCCTCACCGGCAGGAACGTGCCGGACGATCCGAGTAAAGGAGTGGGTCCTCCGCCGGGAGGCGGGGGATGGGTCTAGTCCACCTGGGTGAACTTGAGGTGACGGTACCTGGCCGTCAGTGATCTGTCAGTAGTCCTGCGCGAACGAAATTTCTGGCGGGGCGGTGATCGAAGCCGGTTACACTGCTCGGGCACGCCTCCTTAGCTCAGTTGGCCAGAGCAACGCACTTGTAATGCGTAGGTCGTCGGTTCGAATCCGACAGGGGGCTCCGCGAGGAAGGCCAGGCCGGAAGTTTCCGGCCTGGCCTTCTTTTTTTGTGGCCCTGCGTCGTCCGCGCGCTTGGCAAGAAGTTGACAAGCCTTGGCAAGTAATCTTACTGTTCTGTGTCAAAGGTCAAGGGGGATGTCATGCAGATGAACTACGCGGGGGCGGCGGAAGTGCGCCGTGTTATTCACGACGCACGGCGGGAGGTCATCCTGTCGATGCCCTCCACCGGTCCCGTCCAGGGGCAGGTGGACATCGCCGCCGTCCACAGCGTCAGCGGCAACGCGGGCGTGAGCGTGAAGATCTACGTTCCGGCGGGCTCGGCGGGGCGGGGCGGGGGGCTGGATCGTGGTTTCGCGGAGTTGCTCAGGCAGGGGGTGCAGGTCCACACGGCGGCCGGGGGGAATCCGCGCATGGCGATCATCGACCGGTCCGTCGTCGTTCTGGCCCGCAACGAGGAGGACTACAGCGACGGCGCCCTCATCGGGCGCAGTGTGCCCTTCACGCTCCTGCTCGCACGTTCCCTGACGATGCGTCCGCCGGCCGACGAACAGGGGGAGGCGTTCCCGGCGGACGACGACGGGCTGCCTCCCGTTTCCCGTGGGGTGCTGCGTCAGCTGGCGCTCGGCGCCAAGGACGAGACGGCCGCCCGTGAGATGGGGATGGCCCTGCGTACGTATCGGAGGGGTGTGGCCCAGCTGATGGAGACGCTCGACGCGCGCAGCCGCTTCCAGGCGGGGTTCGTGGCCGGCCAGCGCGGACTGCTTCAGTAGCCGGCCGCTTCGGTGGCCTCGGCCCCTTCCGGTCCCGGATGGCTGCTTCGTCCGTCCTCGTACCGCCGCCGCGCGAACCTCACTTCGCCGTCTCCGTCACCGCCGCCCCGTCCTCCTCGGCAGCCGCCGCCAGGGCTGCCTCCACCTTGCGGTTCGAGGTCATCGTCAGGCTGATCAGCGTGCTCGCCGCGAGGAAGACCGCGCCGACGAGGTACGGGGTGCGCAGGCCGCTGACCGTCGCGAGCCAGCCGCCGAGCAGCGCCCCCAGCGGGGCCACACCCAGGGCCAGCAGACGTCCGGCCGCGGCGACCCGGCCCATCAGCTCGTCCGGCACGATCGCCTGCCGGACCGAGCCTGACAGCACGATCGTTCCGCTCAGGGCCGCCGCCCGCACGGCCAGCGCGACGCCCACCAGGACCGCGCTGTCGGTCAGGCCGATGGAGGTCTGGGCGACGGTGAGCAGCACCGCCGTCAGGATGAGCGCGCCGCCCGTGCCCAGCCGGTCGCTGATCCATCCCGAAAGCATGCTGCCGAGGAAGCCGCCCACGGCCTCGCAGGAGAGCAGGATGCCGAATCCGGTGGCTCCCAGGTGCAGTTCCTCCTGCGCGAACAGGACGAAGACCGCCGCGCCCGCGCTGAAGGCGAAGTTGCCGAACGCGGGGCGCAGGGACAGGCCGAGCAGGAGGGGGTTGCGCAGCAGGTACCCGGCGCCGGCCGCGGCCTCCTTGAGCAGCGAGCCGCGCGCGGGGCGGGGCCGGGGCGCCGTGGCGGGCAGGGAGCGGATGACGAGCGAGCTGAAGGCGAACGTCACGGCGTCCACGAGCAGCGGAACGGTCCGCCCCAGGGTGAACAGCAACGAGCCGGCGGGCGGTCCGACGAACCCGTCCAGGACGTCGACCGACCCGCGCAGCCGCGCGTTGGCCCGCTTCAGCATCCCGGGGTCGCGGTCCAGCAGTTCCGGGATGTACGCGGTCGCCGCCGTGTCGAACAGGATCTGCCCGATGCCCAGCAGGAAGGCCAGGGCGATCAGCAGCGGGACGCTGAGCCAGCCGGCCGCGGCGCCGGCCACCGCGGCGACCAGCAGCAGCGCGCGGGCCGCGTCGGTCAGCCACATCGTGTTCCGCCGGTCCCACCGGTCCACGAGCGCGCCGCCCACCAGTCCGAACAGCAGCCACGGCAGCAGGGCCGCCGCGGAGATCACGGACAGCAGCATCGGGTCCCGGGTCAGGCTCGCGGCGAGCAGGGGCAGGGCGGTCAGGTAGACGCCGTCGCCGAACGACGAGGCGGACGCGGCCGCCCAGACTCGCCGGAAGGCCTTTGGCAGGGGCGGGTTGCTGCCCATCTTCTCTCCAGGTCCGTGGTGCGGTCGGTAGGTGGTGCGGTACGGCTCAGGCCGTGGCGAGCCGCCCGAAGGAAAGCCGGACCGCCGCGTCCACCCCCTGCCGTACGGACTCGGGCAGCGCGCCCTCGTCGAGCCGGCGCAGCGCCGCTTCGGTCATGCCTCCCGGCGAGGCGACGGAGTCGATGACGGCCGCGGGAGTCGCTCCTCCCGCCAGCAGGGCGCCCGTGCCGCGTACCGCTCGCGCGGCGAGCAGGTCGGCCGTTTCGGCCGGCACCCCCTGGGCCCGGCCGGCCGAGGCGAGCGCCTCGGCGAAGCGGGCGACCAGCGCGGGGCCCGCCCCGGACAGCGCGCTGACCGCCTCCAGCAGGTCCTCGTCCAGGACCAGCGTCGGGCCGAGCCCGGCGAACAGGCCGCGCGCACTGTCCAGGGCGGCGCCGTCGGGGGTGCCGGCGAGCACGGTCACGCCGTCGCGCTCGGCGATCGCCACATTGGGGACCGCGCGCACCACGGGCACCCCGGGCAGCCGCGCGGCGATGGCCTCCGTACGCCAGGAGGCGACGAGCGACAGCAGCAGGTGCCGCGGGGTCGCGCTTTCGGCCAGCTCCGCGAGCGCGTCCGCCGTCTCGTCCGGGTGGACGGCCAGGACGACGGTGGTCGCGTCCCGTACGGCCTCGGCCGGGGTACCGGCCGGACGGATGCCGTACTCGTCGGCCAGGGCACGGGCCCCGCGGCCGGTCCGTGACACCCCGGTCAGCCGCTCCGGTGCGTGCCCGGCGGCGATCAGACCGCGCACCAGGGCGCGGGCCATCCGACCGCAGCCGATGAGCGCGACGGTGCCGTCGCCGGACGCCGTCATCGGGTCGCCTCGACGAGGTCGGCGATCGCGGTCATGCCGCGCACCAGCCGGTCCTCGCTCTCCGCGCCCACCGCGATCCGGATGAACCGGTCGCAGGAGGCGCCGTATCCGGTGCCCGGGACCACGGCGGTGCCGTACCGGGTGAGCAACTGCTCGGCGAACTCCGTGGAGTCCAGCCGGGATTCGCCCAGCGACGCGAAGAGATAGAAGGTGGCGTCGCCCGGGAGGCACTGCACACCGCGGTCGGCGAGCAGGCCGGCCATCCGGTTGCGGGTGGACACCACGCGCTGGATCTGCGGGCGGGTGTGGTCGAGGATCGTCTCGAAGTGCTCGGCCAGATAGCAGCTGAGGATGGTCGGGGCGCACGTCACCATGTGCTGCTGGAGCTTGAGCACCTGACGGGTGAAGTGCTCGTCGGCGATGAGGTATCCGATGCGCCAGCCCGAGATGCCGTAGTTCTTCGACATGGAGTTGCAGACGATGGTGTGGCGCTTCTCCGGGTCGTGCTCCAGGGCGGAGACGAAGACCTCGCCCTCCGGCACGAACTCGTGGTACGCCTCGTCGGAGATGAGGAACAGGCCGTACTTCTCGGCCATCTCGTGCAGCGCCAGCAGTTCGGCCGCGCCCAGCCGGCGGCCGCTGGGGTTGTGCGGGTTGTTGACGATGATCGCCCGTGTGCGGGGCGTGATGTACGACTCCAGGTCGCCGACCGACTCGTACCACGGGGTCGTCACGGGCACGCCCCGGGCGAGCCGGACCTGGTCGGGGTAGCTGACCCACAGCGGCTCCGGGATGATCACCTCGTCGCCGGGTTCGAGCAGGGCGGTCAGCGTCATGAAGATGGCGGCCTTGGAACCGGCCGTGACCATGATCTCCGTCTCGGGGTCGACCGGCGCGCCGGAGCAGGACTCGTGGTACTTGGCGAGCTTCTGGCGCAGCAGCGGGACGCCGCGGGAGTGCGAGTAGTGGTGGATCTGCGAGCCGGGCATGCCCTCGAAGGAGGGGGTGGGAAGGTCGAAGAACGCCTCGCCCAGCGACAGCGTGATGATGTCGACGCCGGCCGCGCGCAGGTCGTAGATCCGGTTGTTCGTCCTGATCGACGAGGCCTCCGACACGGAGTCCATGAGGCTGGAGTGCCGCAGTGTCTGCACGGTCATGGTCGTTTCGTCCTTCGCTGTGAGCAGGCCGGTGGCAGGGGCCGTGTGCGGGGCATGAGGGGCGTCACAGAACACGGATCTGCCCGCTTCCCCAGACGACGTTCTTGACGCAGGTGAGCGATTCGAGCCCCATGGGGCCGCGCGCGTGCAGCTTCTGGGTGGAGACGCCGATCTCGACGCCGTAGCCGAACTCCCCGCCGTCCGAGAAGCGGGTGGAGGTGTTGACGAACACGCTGCCGGAGTCGATGGCGCGGGCGAACCGGCGGGCCACCGCGATGTCCTGGGCCACGATCGCCTCGGCGTTGCGGGTGCCGTACTGGTTGATGTGGCGCAGCGCGGCATCGAAGTCGTCGACGACCTTCACGGCCAGGATCAGGTCCAGGTACTCCGTCTCCCAGTCGCTGTCCTGCACGGGGGCGGCGTCGGGCCACACCGTGCGGGTGCGCTCGTCGCCGCGCACCTCCACGCCGAGCCCCTTCAGCTCGTCGAGGACTCCGGGCAGCCAGCTCTCGGCGAGGTCCTGGTGGACGAGCAGCGTCTCGACGGCGTTGCAGACGCTGGGCCGGGAGGTCTTGCCGTTGATCACGATGTCGGTGGCCATGGACCGGTCGGCGGTGGTGTCGACGTAGACATGGCAGTTGCCGTCGCCGTCGATGACGGTGGGGACGACGGCGTTGTCCTTGACGGTCTGGATGAGGCCGGGGCCGCCGCGCGGCACGAGCAGGTCGACGTACTCCTCCGCCTTGAGCAGTTCGAGGGCGGCCTCGCGGGAGCAGTCGCGGATCAGCTGGACGGCGTCGGTGGGTACGTCCTCCTGCCGGGCGAGCACCTCGGTCAGCACGTCGGCGATGGCCGCGTTGGTGTGCTTGGCGATCGAGGAGCCGCGCAGCACGGCGGTGTTGCCCGACTTCAGGCAGAGGGCGGCGACGTCGGCGGTGACGCCGGGCCGGGCCTCGTAGATGACGGCGACGACGCCGAGGGGCTCGCGGACCTGATCGATCTGGATGCCGTTGGGGCGCGTGCGGCCCTCGACGACCTGGCCGACCGGGTCCGGCAGGTCGATGATCGTGCGCATCGCCCGGGTCATGCCCGAGATGCGCTTGTCGGTGAGGGTGAGGCGGTCGACGAGCGTGGTGGAGGCGCCGTTCTCCCTGGCGGCGGCCAGGTCGAGGGCGTTGGCCTCCTTCAACCGCTCGCCGACGGCGTCGATGGCGTCCGCCATCTCCGCGATCACGCGGTTCTTGACCTCGGTGGTCAGCTCGCGGACCGCGTGCGAGGCCTCGCGGGCGCGGCGGCAGACGTCGATGACCGACGGGGCGGTGGCGGTCGGGACAGTGGCAGTCTGAACGGTGGTCATGTCAGGCCTCCGGAAGGGTGACGTAATCGGTGGGATGGAGCACGGTCGGGCCTTCGCCCGGCCCTGCGAGAGCGCTGAGTTCGGCGGACCCCAGCCGGGTCCGGCCGCGGACGATGATCCGCCGGTCGCCGCCGACCGCGTCGACGATCGCGCCGGGCCGGAAGTCGCCTTCGTGGCCCGTGATATGACGGAGTGTCAGTGGGCCGCCGTCGCCGAGGACGGCGGCCCCGTCGGGGGCGCAGAGCAGCCGGCCCGACGGCGGTGCGGACAGGGACCGCCACAACCGCCCGAGGTCGAGGTCCTTCTCGGGGACCCGTGGGTGGACGAGCGTGCCGATGTTCTCTCCGGCCATCGCCCGCGTGACCCCGTCCTCGGTGTCGGCGCCCGCGATGACCACGGGGACCCCGGCGAGGGTGGCGATCCACGCCGCGCACAGCTTGGCGGCCATGCCGCCGGTGCCGAGCCCCCTGGCCGCGGCGCCGGCCAGCCGCTCGACCTCGGGCGTCATGACGGCGATCTCCGGTACCCGGCGGGCGTGCCGGTCATGGCGGGGGTTGCTCTCGTACAAGCCGGGCACGTCGGTCAGGAGCAGGAGCCGCCCGGCCCTCAGGGCGCCGGCGAGCAGAGCGGCCAGCACGTCGTTGTTGCGCACCATGACCGCGTCGTTCTCGTTCACGACGGGTACGAGACCGGCGTCGAGGGCTCCTTCGAGGACGGCCAGAGCGCTGTCGCGGTGGTCGGGTCCGGTGAGGTCGGGCGGGGTGAGCAGGATCTGGGCCGCCACCAGGCCGCGGGCCGCCAGGGCCTCGCGGAACGCGCCGAAGAGCAGCCCCTGACCGACGGCCGCCGCGACCTGGCGGGCGGCCGTGCCCGGCACGGCGGTGTCCTGCGCGGTCAGCCGGGCGTTGCCGGCCGCGATGGCACCGGAGCCGATGATGACCGGCTGGACGCCCTCGCCGCGCAGCCGTACGACCGCGTCGGCCAGAGTGGCGAGCTTGCCGGGGTCGGGCCGCCCGTCCGAGACGAGCGATGAGGTTCCGATCTTGATGACGACGCGTTCCTGGTGAGCGCCGGATGACATGGGACTGCCTCGGTTCCTGTGAGGGGGTCGTGGTGGTCGTACGGGGGCGGTACGGGCACGCCGTCAGGCGCCTGGGCCGGCCTGGGCGTCGAGGTGCCCCGCGACGACGCGGCCGATGGCCGCCAGCGGACCGGGCGCGGTCATCTCGCCGTGGGCGCAGTCGACGGGATGGACCTCGATCCGCCCGGTGACGTACGGCGCCCACACCCGGTCCGGTTCGCTCACCGTCGCGCCCTCGGTGGCGGTGAAGAGGACGAGGTCCCCGTCGAACACCCCCGAGTCGAACGTGCCGCGCAGATTGGTGACGTCCACGAACACCCGGGCCAGGGCGTCGAGTCCGGCCGGCCCCAGCTCGGCCAGCGGGCTGTCGGGGTGGGCGGGGTCGTGTCCCACCGAGTCCCTGATCGCCGGCCACACGTCCGGGTCGTCGTACTCGACCGGCCGGGCCGCCGAGTCGGCGTGCCCGGGGAACCCGTCGAGCACACCGAGGAACGCGACCTCCTCGCCGAGTTCCCGCAGCCGCACCGCCAGCGCGTGCGCCGCGGCACCGCCGAAGGACCAGCCGAGCAGCGAGTAGGGCCCCGCGGGCTGCACGGAACGGATCTCCGCCACGTACCGGTCGAGCATCGCCTCGAACGTCACCGGGGCGCCGTCCGGCTCGCCGAAGCCCGGGGCCTGCAGCCCGTAGACCGGCTGATGCCGGCTCAGGCGGCTCGGCAGTCCGCTGTAGCACCAGCTCAGCCCGATGGCCGGGTGGACGCAGAACAGCGGGCGGCGGGTGCCCTCCGCGCGCAGGGGCAGCAGCACCCCGAGCCCGTCGCCTGCCATGTCCTGACCGAGCCGGCCGAGCCGGTCGGCCAGCAGCGCCACCGTCGGCGCCTCGAACAGGGCGCGCACCGACAGCTCGCGGCCCAGTCGGACGCGGATGCGGCTGATCAGACGGGTGGCGAGCAGCGAGTGGCCGCCGAGAGCGAAGAAGTTGTCGTCGATGCCGATGCCGTCCGCGCCGAGGACGTCCGCGAACAGATCGCGGAGCACGGCCTCGGTACGGGTGCCCGGCGGAAGTCCGCCGCGCGGCGACAGCGCAGGGGCCGGCAGCGCGCGGTAGTCGACCTTGTTGTTCGGGGTCAGCGGCAGCCGCTCCAGGACGAGGACGGCGCTCGGCACCATGTACTCGGGCAGCGACCGGCGGGCGTGCCGGTCCAGCGCGTCGAGGTCGATCGCCGTGTCTCCGACCACGTAGGCGACGAGCCGCTTGTCGCCCGGCTGGTCCTCGCGGGCGAGGACCGCGACCTGGCGGACGCCCGGGAAGGCGGCGAGGACGGATTCGATCTCCGGCAGCTCGATACGGAAGCCGCGGATCTTCACCTGGTTGTCGGCCCGGCCGACGAAGTCGATCAGCCCGTCCGCCGTCCAGCGCACCCGGTCACCCGTGCGGTACATCCTCGAACCGGCCGGATCGAAGGGGTTGGCCACGAAGCGCTCGGCCGTCAGGTCCGGGCGGTTCAGATAGCCCCGGGCCAGGCCGGTGCCCGCCAGATACAGCTCGCCGGTCACCCCGGCCGGGACCGGGGTCAGCGAGTCGTCGAGGACATGGGCGGCCATACCGTCCAGCGGGCGCCCGATGGGCACGGGCGTCGGCACGTCCGAGGCCTTGCGCCACGGCGCCGAGGTCGCGAACAACGTGGTCTCCGTCGGCCCGTAGTTGCTGCGGACCAGCAGACCCGGGCAGTGCTCCAGGACCCTGCGGACCGCCACAGGCGACACGATGTCGCCACCGGTGATGACCACCCGGACCCCCGCGAAGCACTCGGGGCGCTCCTCGGCCATGACCCGGAAGAGACCCGCGGTCACGTCAACACCCGTGATCCGCTCGGCCTGGATCAGCCGTGCCAGCCGCTCGACCGTGAGGTCCTCCTCCGGGGCGATGACGCTCGTGCCGCCGTGCAGCAGCGGATACCAGAAGGAGTACGTGGACGGGTCGAACTCGTACGGGGTCAGGAGCAGCACCCGGTCGTGGTCGCCGGGGACGAGGATCGAGTCGTTGACCAGCTCGAACACGTCCTGGTGGGTGACGGCCACGCCCTTGGGCTTGCCGGTCGAACCGGAGGTGTACATCACATACGCCAGCTGCTGCCGGTGTCCGGTCACGGCCGGGTCGGCCGACGGCACGGACGCGTCCGCGCCGTCCTCCTCGACCATGACGACCGCGGCCGCCTCCGGCAGTCCGCGCTCCCGCATCTCCCCGTCGGTGAGCAGGACCTCCGCACCGCACTCCGCGAGCACCACCCGCATGCGGTCGAGCGGCGAGGCGTGATGCAACGGCACATAGAAGGAACCGGACTTGAGGATCGCCGTCAGCGCGACCACGAGCTCGACCGTGCGGCTCATCAGGATGGCGACCGGCCGCTCGGGGCCCGCTCCGGCGGCGATGAGCCGGTGCGCCAGCCGGTTGGCGCGGGTGTCGAGCTCGGCGTACGTCAGGCTGCGGCCGGCACAGCGCACCGCCACGGCGTCCGGGGTACGGAGCGCCTGACGCCGGAACGCTTCCTGGAGCGAATCCTCGGGGAAGCGGTCGACCGGGTCGGGACCGGCGGCCAGCACGGCCAGCTCACCGCGCTCGTCGGTGCCGAGGATGTCGATGGCGCCGATGTGGACGGCGGGGTCGGTGCTGACGGTGTTCAGGACGCGGACGAGGCGGGCGAAGAGCTGTCGTGCGGTGTTCTCGTCGAAGAGGTCGGTGGCGTAGCCGATGGTGGCGCGCAGGGGGCCGGGCCGTCCGTCGGCGTCCGTGAGCGCCAGGAAGTTGATGTTGAGGTCGAACTTCGCCTGGTCGAGGACGCCTTCGACATCCGTCACCTCGGCGCCGGGCAGATCGAGCACGGGACCGGACCCGGCGGCCACCTCCAGCATGATCTGGAAGAGGGGGTGGCGGTTGGTGGAGCGGGGTGGGTTGAGGGTTTCGACGACGCGTTCGAAGGGGGTGTCCTGGTGGGTGTAGGCGGCGAGGCTGTTGGTGCGGACCTGGGTGAGGAGGTGGTGGAAGGTGGGGTTGTCGGCGGTGTTGGTGCGGATGACGAGGGTGTTGATGAAGAAGCCGATGAGGTGGTCGAGGGTTTCGTCGTTGCGGCCGGCGACGGGTGTGCCGAGGGGGATGTCGGTTCCTGCGCCGAGTCGGGTGAGGAGGGTGGCGAGTGCGGCGTGGGCGACCATGGTGAGGGTGGTGCCTGTCGAACGTGCCAGCTCGGCGAGCCGCGCGTGGAGTTCGGGGGCGAGTTCGGTCTCGAAGGTTTCGCCTTGGTGGGTGGGGTGAGTGGGGCGTGGGCGGTCGGTGGGGAGGTCGAGTTCGACGGGGAGGCCGGCGAGGGTCTCGCGCCAGTAGTCCAGTTGGGGGCTGTCGGCTGTGGTGAGGAGTTGCTGTTGCCAGAGGGTGTAGTCGGCGTACTGGACGGCCAGGGGTGTCCAGGCGGGCGGCTGTCCGGTGAGGCGGGCTCGGTAGGCGGTGGAGAGGTCGGTGCCGAGGGGGCCCATGGAGGCGCCGTCGCTGGCGATGTGGTGGAAGAGCAGGTTGAGGACGTGGTCGTTCTCGCCGAGGCGGACGAGGGTCGCGCGCAGCGGGAGATCGGTGCTCAGGTCGAAGATGTGGCTGCCGAGGTCGTCGAGGACCGTGTCGAGGTCGTGTTCGGCGCAGGAGATCTGGTGGAGGGTGATGTCCGCCTGGTCGAGGATGACCTGTATGACCTGGTCGGTGTCTTCGCGGAGGATGGTGCGCAGGCTTTCGTGGCGGGTGACGACGTCGCCGAGGGCCTGTTCGAGTGCGGACGCGTCGAGCGCTCCTCGTATGCGGTAGTTGGTGGGTGCGTTGTAGGTGGTTCCGGGGCCTTCCAGTTGGTCGAGGAACCACAGGCGTTGCTGGGCGGCCGAGGCGGGCAGGGGATCGGGGCGTTCCACAGCGGTCGGTACGGGGCGCGCCGCAGCGGCTCCGGGTGTGGTGAGGCGGGTGGCGAGGCCGCTGGGTGTGGGGGCTTCGAAGATGGCGCGGACCGGGACTTCGGAGCCGAATTCGGCGCGGATGCGGCTGATGAGGCGGGTGGCGAGCAGGGAGTGGCCGCCGAGGGCGAAGAAGTCGTCGTCCACGCCGACGGTGTCGGCGCCGAGGACGTCGGCGAACAGCTCGCACAGGAGGCGCTCCTCGGCGGTGGCCGGGAGGCGGCCGGAGGTGCCGGTGTAGACGGGTGCGGGCAGTGCCTTGGGGTCCAATTTGCCGTTCGCGGTCAGCGGCAGCGTCTCCAGGACGACGAACGCGGAGGGGACCATGTAATCCGGCAGCTGCCCTGACATGGACTCCCTTACGGAGGAGGGCAGCGCGTCGGTGTCCGCCCCCTCGGCAGGGACGACGTAGGCCACGAGCCGCCGGTCGCCGGGGACGTCCTCCCGCGCGACGACCGCGGCCTGGTGCACGTCGGGGTGGGCCGTGACGATCGCACGGACCTCGCCGGGCTCGATCCGGTAGCCGTGGATCTTCACCTGGTCGTCGGAGCGGCCGATGAACCAGAGCAGACCGTCCGCGGACCACTTGACGCGGTCGCCCGAGCGGTACATCCGCGAGCCGTCCGCCGCGAACGGATCCGCGACGAACCGCTCGGCGGTCAGATCGGGGCGTGACACATAGCCGCGGGCCACCACGGTCCCGGCGATGTACAGCTCGCCGGGCACACCGGGCGCCACCGGCTGGAGGTGCTCGTCCAGCACGTACAACCGGGTGTTGACGATCGGCTTTCCGATGGGCACCGACTCACCGAGCCGCTCATCGGCGGTGATGTCGAAGACGCAGCAGCCGACGACCGTCTCGGTCGGCCCGTACTCGTTGGTCACCTTGGTCCCGGGGGCGCGCCGCAGCCACGCCCGTACGTCGGCGACGGCCAGGGTCTCGCCGCCGACGACCAGGCGCCGCGTGGCGCGCGCGGCGTCCTCGTCCGCCAGCAGCTCGTTGAGCAGCGGGACATGCGCGGGCACCACCTTGATCACCTCGAAGCCGCCGGTGGCACGGACCGAGTCCGCGAGACCCTCCGCCCCGCCCTCGACGCTCACGACGACAGGGGAGCCCGAGATCAGCGGCACCATCAGGCTGGTGACCGTCAGGTCGAAGGCCAGCGAGGAGTGCAGGGCGGCACCGGCGCCGCCGGCCACGCCGTACGCCCGTGCCGACCAGACCACGTAGTTGACCAGGCCGCCGTGGTGCACGGCGACGCCCTTGGGGCGGCCGGTGGAACCCGAGGTGTAGATGACATAGGCCAGTGCGTCGGAGCCGACGCGCACGCCCGGTGCCTCGGCCGGCTGGGCGGCGAGCCGGGCCCGCAGACCGGGGTCGTCGAGGCTCAGGACCGGGACACCGCACTCCGGCAGATCCGCCCGGAGCAGCTCCTCCGTCAGCAGCAGCCCGGCCTTGGCGTTGTCCATCATGAACGTGGCCCGGTCGGCCGGGTACTCCGGGTCGAGCGGCAGATAGGCGGCGCCGGCCTTCCAGACGGCGAGGATGGCGACGACGGCCTTCGCGCCGCGTGGCAGCCGCAGTCCGACCATGGACTCGGGCCCGACTCCGTGGCCGCGCAGCAGGTGCGCCAGGCGGTTCGCCCGGCGGTCGAGCTCCGCGTACGTGATGCTCTCGGCGCCGTCCACGACCGCGACCGCGTCGCCGGCGCGAGCGGTCTGGGCCTCGAACAGTTCGAGCACGGTGGCGTCGGGCATGGGGGCGGAGGTGTCGTTCCAGTCCTCCAGCATGCGGCGACGTTCCTCGGTGCCGAGGATGTCGATGGCGCCGATGTGGACGGCGGGGTCGGTGCTGACGGTGTTCAGGACGCGGACGAGGCGGGCGAAGAGCTGTCGTGCGGTGTTCTCGTCGAAGAGGTCGGTGGCGTAGCCGATGGTGGCCCGCAGGGGGCCGGGCCGCCCGTCGGCGTCCTTCAGCGCCCGGAAGTTGACGTTCAGGTCGAACTTCGCCTGGTCGAGGATGCTTTCGACGCCGGTCACCTCAGTACCCGGCAGGTCGAGGACCGGGCCGTTGTCCATGTCGACCTGAAGCATGATCTGGAAGAGGGGGTGGCGGTTGGTGGAGCGGGGAGGGTTGAGGGCTTCCACGACCCGTTCGAAGGGGATGTCCTGGTGGCTGTAGGCGGCGAGGCTGTTGGCGCGGACCTGGGCGAGGAGGTGGTGGAAGGCGGGATTGCCCGAGGTATCGGTGCGGATGACGAGGGTGTTGATGAAGAAGCCGATGAGGTGGTCGAGGGTTTCGTCGTTGCGGCCGGCGACGGGTGTGCCGAGGGGGATGTCGGTTCCTGCGCCGAGTCGGGTGAGGAGGGTGGCGAGTGCGGCGTGGGCGACCATGGTGAGCGTGGTCCCCGTTGAACGTGCCAGCTCGGCCAGCCGCGCGTGGAGTTCGGGGGCGAGTTCGGTCTCGAAGGTCTCACCCCGGTAGGAGGAGAGCGCGGGGCGTGGGCGGTCGGTGGGGAGGTCGAGTTCGACGGGGAGGTTGGCGAGGGTTTCGCGCCAGTAGTCCAGTTGGGGGCTGTCGGCTGTGGTGAGGAGTTGTCGCTGCCAGAGGGTGTAGTCGGCGTACTGGACGGCCAGGGGTGTCCAGGCGGGCGGCTGTCCGGTGAGGCGGGCCCGGTAGGCGGTGGAGAGGTCGGTGCCGAGGGGGCGCATGGAGGCGCCGTCGCTGGCGATGTGGTGGAAGAGCAGGTTGAGGACGTGGTCGTTCTCGCCGAGGCGGACGAGGGTCGCGCGCAGCGGGAGATCGGTGCTCAGGTCGAAGATGTGGCTGCCGAGGTCGTCGAGGACCGTGTCGAGGTCGTGTTCGGCGCAGGAGGTCCGATGCAGGACCACTTCTGGTTGACCGAGGATGACCTGTATGACCTGGTCGGTGTCTTCGCGGAAGATGGTGCGCAGGCTTTCGTGGCGGGTGACGACGTCGCCGAGGGCCTGTTCGAGTGCGGACGCGTCGAGTGCTCCTCGTATGCGGTAGTTGGTGGGTGCGTTGTAGGTGGTTCCGGGTCCTTCCAGTTGGTCGAGGAACCACAGGCGTTGCTGGGCGGCCGAGGCGGGCAGGGGGTCGGGGCGCTCTGCGGCGGTCGGTACGGGGCGCGCCGCAGCGGCTCCGGGTGTGGTGAGGCGGGTGGCGAGGCCGCTGGGTGTGGGTGCTTCGAAGATGGCGCGGACCGGGACTTCGGAGCCGAATTCGGCGCGGATGCGGCTGATGAGGCGGGTGGCGAGCAGGGAGTGGCCGCCGAGGGTGAAGAAGTCGTCGTCCACGCCGACGGTGTCGGCGCCGAGGACGTCGGCGAACAGCTCGCACAGGACCCGCTCCTCGGCGGTGGCCGGAAGACGGCCGGAGGTCCCCGCGTAGACGGGTGCGGGCAGCGCCTTGCGGTCCAGTTTGCCGTTGGCGGTCAGCGGCAGCGTCTCCAGGACGACGAACGCGGAGGGGACCATGTGCGAGAGAAGGGTGTCGGCGAGGTGGGCGCGCAGCGCGGCCGTGTCGATCTCCTCGCCGGCCCCGGGCACCACATAGCCCACGAGCCGCTTGTCGCCCGGCTGGTCCTCGCGGACCACGACCGCGGACTGCGCGACGGGCGGGTAGGTACGGACCGCGGACTCGATCTCGCCGGGCTCGATCCGGTAGCCGCGGATCTTCACCTGGTCGTCGGCGCGGCCGAGGTACTCCAGGCGGGAGGCCGAGGTCCACCGCACGACGTCTCCCGTGCGGTACATCCGGTCGCCCGGCTCCCCGAAGGGGCAGGCGACGAAGCGGCCCGCGGTCAGGTCGGGCCGGCCCAGATAGCCGCGCGCGAGGCCGTCGCCGGAGACGTACAGCTCTCCCGGCACCCCGGCGGGTACCGGGCGCAGCAGATCGTCCAGGACGTACAGGCCGAGGTCGGGGATGGCCTCGCCGATGACGCTGCCCGGCAGCGTGGCCGCCTTCCCGCGGTCGAGGGCCTGGTACGTGACGTGCACCGTGGTCTCGGTGATCCCGTACATGTTCACCAGGACGGGGGCGTCGTCGGCGTGGCGCGCGTACCAGTCGTCGAGTCGGCGCAGGTCGAGTGCCTCGCCGCCGAACACGACGGTCCGCAGCGCGAGCCGGTCCCCGGTGGCGGGGTTCTCGGCGTCGGCCTGGACCAGTTGGTAGAAGGCGGACGGTGTCTGGTTGAGCACGGTGACGCGCTCGTCGGCGAGCAGCCGGAGGAAGTCTCCCGGCGTGCGGCTGACGGAGTGCGGGACGACCACGAGCCGGCCGCCGTGCAGCAGCGGGCCCCACAGCTCCCAGACGGAGAAGTCGAAGGCGTACGAGTGGAAGAGCGTCCACACGTCGTCGGCGTCGAAGCCGAACCAGTGGCGGGTGGCCGCGAACAGGCGGGTGACGTTCCGGTGCGGGACGACGACGCCCTTGGGGCGGCCGGTGGAGCCCGAGGTGTAGATGACATAGGCCGGATGTCCGGGCAGGGGCGTGCCGGTGTCGGGGGCGGTCGTCCCCGCGCCGGCCAGGCGTCGGGCCGTGTCCGGCGTGTCGAGCGGCAGGACGGGCGTGTCGCCCGGGAGCCGCGTAGGGAGGTCGCCGGCGGTCACCAGCAGGACGGGGGCGGCGTCCTCCAGCATGTACGCGATCCGGTCCGCCGGGTAGTCGGGATCGACCGGCAGATAGGCGGCGCCCGCCTTGAGTACGGCGAGCAGGGCCACGACGAGGTCGGTGGAGCGGGGCAGGGCGACCGCGACGAGGTGGTCGGGGCCGGCGCCCTGTTCGGCCAGGACACGCGCCAGCCGGTTGGCGCGGGCGTCGAGTTCGGCGTACGTGGTGTGCGCGCCGTCGAATGTCACCGCGACGGCGTCCGGGGTACGGGCGGCCTGTGCGGCGAACAGCTCGGGCAGGGTCCCCGACGGTCCGGCGACCGGGACGGGGGCGGTCAGCAGGGCCGCGCGCTCGCCGGCGCCGAGGATGTCGAGGGAGCTGATACGGGCGTGGGGGTCGTCGGCCGCCGCCTCCAGGACGCGCGTGAAGCGCTGGACGAGGCCGGCCACGGTGTTCTCGTCGAACAGGTCGGCGGAGTAGCCGACGGCGACCCGCAGCGGGCCGGGGGCGCCGTCCGTGTCCGTGGTGGTCCGCAGGTTCAGCGACAGGTCGAACTTGGCGCCGTCGCGGTTGACCGCCTGCCCCTCCACGGGGGTGCCGCACAGGTCCAGAGCGGCCCCGGTCCCGTCGATGACCTGGAGCATGATCTGGAAGAGGGGGTGGCGGTTGGTGGAGCGGGGTGGGTTGAGGGTTTCGACGACGCGTTCGAAGGGGGTGTCCTGGTGGGTGTAGGCGGCGAGGCTGTTGGTGCGGACCTGGGTGAGGAGGTGGTGGAAGGTGGGGTTGTCGGCGGTGTTGGTGCGGATGACGAGGGTGTTGATGAAGAAGCCGATGAGGTGGTCGAGGGTTTCGTCGTTGCGGCCGGCGACGGGTGTGCCGAGGGGGATGTCGGTTCCGGCGCCGAGTCGGGTGAGGAGGGTGGCGAGTGCGGCGTGGGCGACCATGGTGAGCGTGGTGCCCGTTGAACGTGCCAGCTCGGCCAGCCGCGCGTGGAGTTCGGGGGCGAGTTCGGTCTCGAAAGCCTCTCCCCGGTAGGAGGGATGAGCGGGACGGGCCCGGTCGGTGGGGAGGTCGAGTTCGACGGGGAGGCCGGCGAGGGTCTCGCGCCAGTAGTCCAGTTGGGGGCTGTCGGCTGTGGTGAGGAGTTGCCGCTGCCAGAGGGTGTAGTCGGCGTACTGGACGGCCAGGGGTTCCCAGGCGGGCGGCTGTCCGGCCAGGCGGGCCCGGTAGGCGGTGGACAGATCGGTGCCCAGCGGCGCCATCGACGCGGCGTCGGCGGCGATGTGGTGCAGCAGAAGCATCAGGACGTGGTCGTCCTCGCCGAGGCGGACCAGGGTCGCGCGCAGCGGGAGATCCGCGCTCAGGTCGAAGACATGGCCGCCGAGGTCGTCGAGGACCGCGTCAAGGTCGTGCTCGGTGCAGGAGATCCGGTGCAGGGTGACATCCGGTTGGGCCAGGACCACCTGCGCGACCTGGTCGGTGTCCTCGCGGAAGACGGTGCGCAGGCTTTCGTGCCGGGCGACGACGTCACCGAGGGCCCGTTCCAGCGCGGACGCGTCCAGCGCACCCCGTATCCGGTAGCTGGTGGGCAGGTTGTACGTGGTGCTCCGCCCCTCCAACCGGTCGAGGAACCACAGGCGTTGCTGGGCGGCCGAGGCGGGCAGGGGGTCGGGGCGCTTCGCGGCGGCCAGTACGGGCCGCGCGGGACCCGCCGCCGTCAGCAGCGCGGCCAGCCCGCCGGGGGTGGGCGCCTCGAAGACGGCGCGCACGGGCAGTTCACGGGCGAGCGCGCCGCGCACCCGGTTGACCAGCCGGGTCACGAGCAGGGAGTGGCCGCCGAGGGCGAAGAAGTCGTCGTCCACGCCGACGGTGTCGGCGCCGAGGACCTCGGCGAACAGCTCGCACAGGACCCGCTCCTCGGCGGTGGCCGGAAGACGGCCGGAGGTCCCCGCGTAGACGGGCGCGGGCAGCGCCCTGCGGTCCAGTTTGCCGTTGGCGGTCAGCGGCAGCGTCTCCAGGACGACGAACGCGGACGGCACGGCGGCCGGCGGCACGGCCACGGCGACCGCGCGGCGCAGCGCGTCCGCCGACGGCGCGGCGTCGCCGGGCTCGGGGACGACGTAGGACACCAGGCGTTTGTCACCCGGGCTGTCCTCGCGCAGTACGGTGGCGGCGTGTGCCACCCCTGGCACCGCGCCGACCAGCGCGTTCAGCTCGCCGAGTTCCACGCGCACACCGCGGATCTTGACCTGGTCGTCGGCCCGGCCGAGGAAGGCCAGGCTGCCGTCGGCGCGTCGGCGCACCAGGTCGCCGCTGCGGTACATGCGCTCGCCGGGCGCGCCGAAGGGGCTGGCCACGAAGCGCTCGGCGGTCAGGCCGGCCCGGCCCAGGTAGCCGTGGGCGAGGCCGTCGCCCGTGAGGTACAGCTCGCCGGGGACGCCGGTGGGCACGGGCCTCAGCCGCTCGTCGAGAATATGGAGCCAGGTGTTCCAGATGCCCTCGCCGAGGGGCGCCGTGAGCGGCCACTCGGCCACGTCGGCGGGCAGGGTGTCGCTGGTGACGAGATGTGTCTCGGAAGGGCCGTAGTGGTTGTGCAGACGCACGCCGGGGCGGGTCGAGTGGAAGGAGCGGACCGGGCCGGCCAGCTGGAGCGCCTCGCCCGCCTGGGCGACGTGCCGCAGCGCGTCGAGTCGTAGGCCCCGCTCGGCGGCGGCCTCGTACACGGCCGCGATCACCAGGTTGGGGGCGAAGAACTCGGTGATGCGCTCCTCGTCCAGCCAGGCGGCGAGCCGGGCCGCGTCGAGGCGGGTCTCCTCATCGGGCACGCACAGCGTCTTGCCGTGGAGCAGCGCCATCAGGATCTCGTGCTCGGAGACGTCGAAGCCGACCGCCGAGAACTGCGAGACGCGGGCGCCCGGTGCGTACGGGAAGACGGTGGCGTTCCAGGCCAGCAGGTTGAGCAGGACCCGCGCGGGCAGGACGACGCCCTTGGGGCGGCCGGTGGACCCCGAGGTGTAGACGACGTAGCCGGGGGTCTCGGGGGTCAGCGGGGCCGGCCGGTCCGCGTCGGTGGGCACGGCCGCGCTCAGAGCCACGAGCTCCGCGGCGACGTCGGTGTCGTCGAGGTCGAGCAGCGGGCCGGACAGCCTGTCCGCGCCTGCCCGGTCGGTCAGGCAGAGCGCGGGCCGGGCGTCGTCGAGGACGAACTCCGTACGCTCCTGCGGATACTGCGGGTCGAGGGGCAGATAGGCCGCACCCGCCTTGAGGACGGCGACGAAGGCGACAGTCAGCCGGACGCCGCGCGGCAGCAGCACGCCGACGTACGAGCCGGGGCCGGCGCCGCGGGCCAGCAGCAGCCGGGCCAGCCGGCTGGAGCGTTCGTCCAGCTCCGCGTAGGTCAGTTCGCCGTCGGGGGCGCTGATCGCGAGCGCGCCGGGCGTGCGGGCGGCCTGCGCGTGCAGCAGGTCGGACAGGGAGGCGGCGGGCAGCCCGACGCGGTTCTCCTGGGCGGCGGCCGGCTCCCGCTCGCCGTCGAGGAACAGGTCGAGGTCGCCGAGCGTCCGCTCGGGGGCGGCCAGGGCCTGGGTCAGCAGGGCGGCGAAGCGCCGGGCGAGCAGCTCGGCCGTGACGGGCGCGAACAGGTCGGCCGCGTACTCAAGACGCCCGGCGAGCCCGGCGGGTGTGCCGTCGTCCTCGTACCGCTCGGTGAAGCCGAAGAGGAGGTCGAACTTCGCGGTGGTGGCGGGTATCTCCTCCGCCCGCGCGGTGAGCCCGGGGAGCGTGAAGCTGTAGCCGCCCGCGTTCTCCATGGTCAGCATGGTCTGGAACAGGGGGTGGCGGGAGAGCGAGCGGTCCGGGTTGATCGCCTCCACGACCTGGTCGAACGGCACGTCCTGATGCTCGTAGGCGGCCAGGGCGCCGTCGCGCACCCGCTCCAGGAGGGTGCGGAAGGCGGGGTTGCCCGAGGTGTCCGTGCGGAGCACCAGCGTGTTGACGAAGAATCCGATCAGCCCGTCGAGGGCCGCGTCGGTGCGCCCGGCGACCGTGGTGCCCAGCGGGATGTCCGTGCCCGCGCCGACCCGGGTGAGCAAGGTGGCCACGGCGGCCTGCAGCACCATCGGCACGCTGGTGCGGGTGGCGCGGGCCAGCCGCACCAGGGACGAATGCACCTCGGGGCGCAGATCGAGCGGGACCACTCCGCCCCGGGTCCCGGCCACCGGCGGCCGGGGGAAGTCGGTGGGCAGCTCCAGCTCGGCGGGGGCGCCGTCGAGTGCCCGGCGCCAGAAGTCCAGTTGACGGGCGGCGAGGCCGGCCGGGTCCTGGGCGTCGCCCAGCAGCTCGCGCTGCCACAGCGTGTAGTCCGCGTACTGCGCCGGCAGAGGCTCGAAGCGCGGTGCCTCGCCCGCCAGGCGCGCGGTGTAGGCCAGTTCGAGTTCGCGGGTCAGCGGCTGCATCGACCAGCCGTCGGTGCCGATGTGGTTGAGCGTGAGGAGCAGGACGTGCCCGTCGGGTCCGTCCGCGAACAGGCGGGCGCGCAGCGGCACGTCGGTGGTCGGGTCGAACGGGACGTACGCCGCCGCGCGGAGTTCCGCCGCCAGGTCCGGTACGTGTTCCAGGGGCGGTTCGGGGCGTACCCGGCCGGCGGGCAGGATGACCTGGTGGGGCTCGCCGTTCCGCTCGGGGAAGACGGTGCGCAGCGCCTCGTGCCGGTCGATGAGATCGCCGAGCGCCATCCGGAGCGCGGCCGGGTCGAGGACGCCGGTGAGGCGTACGGCGACGGGCAGTACGTAGGCCGCGGATCCGCCGTCCAGGCGGCTCTGGAACCACATGCGGTACTGGGCGGGGGAGAGCGGGATCACGTCGGGGCGGACCACCGGCACGAGAGCGGGCCGGGCGGCGGGGGCGGTCTCCGTCGCCCCGGCCAGGCCGGCGACCGTCGGATGGTCGAAGACGGCGCTGACGGAGAGGTCGACGTCGAGCGCGCCGCGGATCCGGCTGACCAGACGGATGGCGTGCAGCGAGTCGCCGCCGAGGGCGAAGAAGTCGTCGTCGACACCGGTCCCGGTCACGCCGAGGGTGTCGTCGAAGAGCCGGCACAGCAGGCTCTCACGGTCGGTGCGCGGGGTGTGGCCGGTGCCGCCACCGACGGTGGGGGCGGGCAGGGCGCGGTAGTCGACCTTGTGGTTCGCGGTGAGCGGCAGGCGGTCGAGCACGACATAGGCCGAGGGCAGCGCGTACGCCGGTATGCGGCGTTCGAGATGCGCGCGGGCGGCGGCGGTCGCGCCGGCGCCGTCCGACGGGGTCCCGGCCACGAGGTAGGCGACGAGCCGCTTGACGCCCGGCTGGTCCTCGCGGGCCGTGACGACGGCCTGGCGCACCGCGTCGCAGTCGGCGAGCGCGGCCTCGACCTCGGCCGGCTCGATCCGGTAGCCGCGGATCTTGACCTGGCTGTCGGAGCGGCCGGCGAACCGGAGCAGCCCGTCGGCGGTGCGGTACGCCAGGTCGCCGGAGCGGTACATCCGCGACCCGTCCGCCGCGAACGGGTCCGCGACGAAGCGCTCCGCCGTCAGGTCGGGGCGGTGGGCGTAGCCGCGGGCGAGGCCCGCGCCGGCGAGGTACAGCTCGCCGGTTCCGCCGTCGGCGACGGGGCGCAGGGCGGCGTCGAGGACGTAGGCGCGCATGCCGTCGAGCGGGGCGCCGAGAGGGACCTGGTCCGGGACGTCGGCCGCCCGGGTCCAGCGGTGCTGGGCGGCGTAGAGGGTGGTCTCGGTGGGGCCGTAGGTGCCGCGCACGACGACGCCGGGGCAGTGGTCGAGTACGGCGCGCACCGCGGCGGCCGGGATCACATCGCCGCCGGTGAGGACCTCCCGCATGGCCGCGAAGCACTCCGGGTGCTCCTCGGCCATCACCCGGAACAGGCCGGCCGGGATCTCCGCGGCGGTGATCCGCTCCCGGCCGACCAGCTCCGCGAGCCGGTCCACGGTGAGTTCGGCCTCGGTGGCGAGCACGACCGTGCCGCCGTGCAGCAGCGGGTACCAGATCGAGTACGTGGCCGGGTCGAAGGCGTACGACGCGACGAGCAGGACGCGTTCGTGGGCGCCGGGCGTGGCGAACATGGAGTCGCCCACCAGGTCCAGGATGTCGCGGTGGGTGACGGCCACGCCCTTGGGCGTGCCCGTGGAACCCGAGGTGTGCATCACGTAGGCCAGCTGCTCGGGCAGCACGCGCACGGCCGGACGCCCGGCGCCCGGCCGCGCCGGGGCGCGGTCCGTGCCGGCCGCGCGGGCCTCCGGCAGATCGGCCAGGACGGTGGCCGGGACCCGCGGGGCGCGGGCGGCCATGACGGAGTCGGTCAGCAGGACGGGAGCCCCGCTGCCGGCCGCGGCCCGCTCCCTCCGCTCGCGCGGCAGGGCCGGGTGCAGCGGGAGGTAGTGCGCCCCCGTCTTGAGCACCGCGAGGAGCGCGACGACCAGGTCGACCGTGCGGTCCATCAGTACCAGGACGGGGCGCTCCGCGCCGGCGCCCTCGGCGGCCAGCAGCCCGGCCAGCCGCTCCGACCGGTCGTCCAACTGCCGGTAGGTGAGGCTGCGCCCGGCGCACCGTACCGCCACGGCTTCCGGTGTACGAGCTGCCTGCTCGCCGAAGGCGTCCGGCACCGAACCCACGAACATCGTCACTCGCTCCTCGTGATGGTTGCCGCCGCTCGGGCGACGGGCGTACTCAGGGTTGTCAGGAGGCCTGGTCCAGCTGCGCGGCCAGGCTGAGCGGCCGCATGTCGGTCCAGTTCTCGTTGATGTGGGCGACACAGGACGCGCGGTCGGCGGGACCGAGGGTCCGGGTCCAGCCCGCGGGGACCGCGGCGAAATCGGGCCACAGGGAATGCTGGCCCTCATCGTTGACCAGTACGAGAAAACGGCCTTCGGGGTCGTCGAAAGGATTGGCCATCGTTGTCTCCTCAACGGTGGATGCCGCTTGGCGGATGGGAATTCCGGATACGGTTACTTCACGCCGAGCGTGAGACCGTGCTCATAGGGGAGGCCGGTGACGGTTTTCACGTCGCTGAATCCGGCCTGGCGCAGCCAGTTTTCGTAGTCGCGGGCCGGATAAGCCATTCCCTGGCCGCTGGCGAGGACATTGAAATACAGGCCGAGCCGGGCACCGAATATTCCGGTGGTCTCGTCGTCGGAGACGTTGTAGCCGTAGACGAAGACCTTTCCGCCCTCGGGCAGGCTGTCGTACGCCTTCTTCATCAGGCCGAGAATCTGGTCCTCGGAGAAGATCTCCAGGACGTGGCTGAAGAGGACGGCGTCGGCGCCGACCGGGAAGACGTCGTTGAAGATGTCGCCGGGGTGCAGTTCCACCCGGTCCGGGTAGTCCGCCGCGGCCTTGTCCTCGCCCAGCTTGGAGACGCTCGGCATGTCGAAGACGGTGGAGACCAGCTCCGGGTGACGGGCCACCAGGCGGGCCGAGGTGGTGCCGTCGCCGCCGCCGACGTCGAGGAGCCGGCGCACGGACGTGAACTCCTCGCGCTCCACCAGCGCGTCGACGGACTGCAGGGTGAAGGCGCTCATCGCGCGGTGGAAGACCGCTTCCAGCTCCGGATTGCGGGAAAGACGCTGGTAGAGGGTGGGTTCATCGCCCGGGTAGGTGTCCAGGGCGAGGTTCGTGCCGGCCTTGAGCGCCTTGGTCATGTGCGCGAACGCGGGGTAGTAGACCTCCTTCCAGCCCACGATGACGTGGCCCCAGCTGTCCTCGGCGTCCGAGGCGAGCAGGTCGGCCGCGACATCGGAGTTGAGGTAGAGACCGTCCTCGCGCCGCAGCAGGCCGGTGGTGCACACCGCCTGCAGCAGCACACGCAGCTGGTGCGCCGGCAGGTCGGTGAACGCGCGGATCTCCTCGAACCCGGCGCGCGGGTTCTCCGAGAGGAAGTGGAAGATGCGCAGTTCGACCGCCGTGGCGACCGCGTTGAAGAGCGCGGGCGCGTTCACCAGGAAATGAAAACGCTCAAGTACCGGATCGCCGTGGTGCCTGTCCATGTTGCGTGTCACTCTCCGTAGGTCTGGGGTCCACGGGGGCTGCGTCCCGAGGCGGGAGTCAACGTATCCGCCGCCGCGGCGCCCGAGGCGGCTCTGGCAATTAGTTGCCAGCGGGGCGAAATTGGTGACGGCGAGGCCTTAGCGTTTTGGGTAGAGCAGATGTGCGAGCACGGGACGGAACACGGGACGGAAAACGAGGAGCCATGCAACTGAACAGCTTTGACGAGTGGTCACCGCTGAGGGAGGTGGTGGTCGGCTCTGCGGAGAACTACGTGTCCCATGAGCGTGAGCTCTCGTTCGATCTCTTCTTCCACGACAACATCGCCCACGACAATTCCCCGCGGTCCGAGTGGTATTACCCGCGGCTGTCGTCGCGCCAGGATGGCGGGGAGGATCCCGGCGGCACGCGTGTGCTCATCAAGAAGCGCTACGTCGAGGAACTGAACGAGGACATCGAGGAGATCGTCGCGACGCTGCGGTCCCTGTCGGTCAAGGTGCTGCGCCCGCTGGACGTGGCCGCCGAGACCGGTGACGTCCGTACGCCGGCCTGGTCCGCCTCGGTGGTACCGCCGCTGAACGTCCGTGACAACACGCTGATCCTCGGCGACGAGATCATCGAGACCCCGCCGATGATCCGCTCCCGCTACTTCGAGACGCAGTTGCTGAAGCCGGTCTTCCAGCACTACTTCCGCCAGGGGGCGCGCTGGACGGTGATGCCGCGGCCGGTGATGACGGACGCGTCCTTCGACCTGTCGTACGTGCGCTCCAGCACGGCGGGCGGCCCCACCGAACCGATCGGGGACCCGCGCCGCTCCCGCTTCGACATGGGGCTGGAGATGATGTTCGACGGGGCACAGTGCCTGCGGCTGGGCCGGGACCTCGTGGTCAACATCTCGACCGCCAACCACGCGCTGGCGGTCGACTGGCTGGAGCGGCATCTGGAGGGCCGGTTCCGTATCCACCGGGTGCACGGGATCAGCGACAGCCATATCGACAGCATGGTGCTCGCCCTGCGCCCCGGAACGCTGCTCGTGCGCTCGGAGCAGGTGGCGGCGCAGCTGCCGGAGCCGCTGCGCCGCTGGGACCTGATCGTCCCGCCGCGGCCGGAGAGTGACAACTTCCCGCGCTACGGCGACGACGACCTCGTTCTCACCAGCCCCTTCATCGACCTGAACGTCCTGTCGGTGAGCCCCGACACGGTGCTGGTGAACGAGGCGTGCCCGGAGCTGATGCGCACGCTGGAGAAGCACGGATTCACCGTGGTGCCGGTCCGGCACCGGCACCGGCGGCTGTTCGGCGGCGGCTTCCACTGCTTCACGCTCGACACGGTCCGCGACGGCGGACTTGAGGACTACTTCGGCTGAGGCCGGCCCCGCCTCAGCACCCCTGCCACCTGGGGTCGCGTTTCTCGGCGAAGGCCACCGGGCCCTCGACGGCGTCCTTGCTGTGCATCCGCCGCTCCTCGGCGGGGTAGTGCGCGGCGAACGCCTCGTCGAGCGGCAGCGTCGAGGCTTTGACCGCCGCCTCCTTGATCGCCCGTACCGACAGGGGCGCGCAGCGCACGATGTCCGCCACCCATCCCTCGACGCACGCGTCGAGGTCGGCGGCCGGAACGACCTCGTTGACCAGGCCGAGTTCATAGCCTCGGCGGGCCGTCATCCGACGGCCCGTCAGCAGGTGGCCCATCGCGGTCTTCCACGGCACCTGCCGGGTCAGCCGGAACACTCCGCCGGCCCCGGCCATCAGGCCCAGCCTGGCCTCGGGCAGGGCGAAGCTCGCGTCCTCGGAGGCGACGACGATGTCACACGCCAGAGCCAGTTCGAACCCGCCGCCCAGGGCGTATCCCTGGACCCGCGCCACCACCGGCTTCATCATGTCGAACCGTTCGGTCAGCCGCGGCCAGCCCGGCTTGCCCCGGCTGCCGAACGAGGACGGGGCCGCGGTGCCCGCCCGCTCCCGGCCGGCCAGCTCCTTGAGGTCCTGGCCGACCGAGAAGGACCGGTCGCCCGCGCCCGAGAGCACCGCCACCCACATGTCGTCGTCCGCCTCGAAATCGTCCCAGACGTCGGCGAGTTCCGCGTGCATGCGCAGATTCATCGCGTTGAGGACCTCGGGCCGGTCGAGGGTAATTCTCGCCACATGCCCGCTCTTCTCGTAACGCACCATTGACAGTTGATTCATGGAAATGATTGTAACGTAAGGAAGACACTCGTGACAGTGGTCGAAATTCCGCATGAAAGCGGTACTCAAAGGCTTTTCTCGCAGCAGAATTCGGCGCCGCCCCGCATCATCGGAATCGGCGCGGCGGTGCCGAAGACCTCCTATACGCAGCAGGAAATGCTGGACGAGTTCGGAATCACCGATCCCCGCATCCGTTCCGTATTCCTGAACAGTGCGATCGAGCGCCGGGGGCTGACTCTGCCGCCGCTGCTCCCGGACGGCACGAGAGCCGTGGAAACCCAGGGTGAGCTTCTTCAGAAACACGCCACCACCGGCGTGGCCATGGCCAAGGAGGCCATCAACGCCTGTCTGAAGGACGGCGGTCTCGACCTGGCGGACGTCCGCTACCTGTGCTGCGTCACCACCACAGGACTGCTGACGCCCGGCTTCTCCGCGCTCCTCATCAAGGAGCTGGACATCGATGTGCACTGCTCGCGCCTCGATGTCGTCGGCATGGGGTGCAACGCCGGCCTCAACGCCCTGACGGCCGTGGCGGGATGGGCCAAGGCCCACCCCGGCGAGCTGGCGCTGATGGTCTGCGTCGAGGCCTGCTCCGCCGCCTACGTCTTCGACGGGACGATGCGCTCGTCGGTGGTGAACAGCCTCTTCGGCGACGGCTCCGCCGCCATCGCGGTGACCTCCGACACCGGCGCCGCCGATGTCGCGGAAGCCGGCGGGGCGGCCCCGGGCCCGGCCCTGCTGAAGTTCTCCAGCTGCATCATCCCCGACGCCGTCGACGCGATGCGCTACGACTGGGACGACTCCCACGGGAAGTTCAGCTTCTATCTCGACCCGGAAGTCCCCTATGTGGTCGGCGCACACGCGGAAAAG
This sequence comes from Streptomyces sp. NPDC039430, assembly GCF_055639435.1. Taxonomy (NCBI): domain Bacteria; kingdom Bacillati; phylum Actinomycetota; class Actinomycetes; order Kitasatosporales; family Streptomycetaceae; genus Streptomyces; species Streptomyces sp. NPDC039430. The sequence continues at coordinate 149,890 of NZ_JBVKAK010000010.1, forward strand.
GCGCTCGACCGGCTTCTCGACGGAACCGGACTGCGGCTCTCCGACATTTCCCACTGGGTTATCCACTCGGGCGGGAAGAAGGTGATCGACTCGGTCCGCGCGAATCTCGGACTCAGCCGCCACGACGTACGGCACACCACCGGGGTCCTACGGGACCACGGAAACATCTCCAGCGGTTCGTTCCTGTTCTCCTACGAACGGCTGCGCGCCGAGGGAATCGCCGCCCCCGGGGAATTCGGCGTCTTCATGACCATGGGGCCGGGATCCACCATCGAAATGGCCCTGGTCGCCTGGTGACGAAAGAAAAGGAAAGTTCCGTGAACAGCACCCCTACCGAGCTCGACGCGACCCGTCCGCCCGCCGAGCTGACCGCCGCACTCAACTCCCTGTGCGACGAGGCCGAGAGCGAGCGGCACGCCACGACGCTCGTCCTGCGGCTGTCCGCCGCCGCGCCCGCCGCGCCGGCGGAGTGGCCGGGCGACGTCGGTGTCTCAGCGGTCAACCGCTGGGAGCGGGCCGTACGCCGCCTGGAGAAGCTCGACGCCACCACCGTCGTCATCGCCGAAGGCCACTGCGGGGGCCCGGCCCTGGAACTGCTCCTGGCCGCGGACGTCCGCATCGGCGTCTCGGGCCTGTCGATGGCCCTGCCCGTCAACGACGGCCATGTCTGGCCGGGCATGGCCCTCTACCGCCTGGTGCGCCACCTCGGCGCGCACCGGACGCGCCAACTGCTGCTGTGGGACACGGACATATCCCTGGCGCGCGCCCTGGAGCTCGGCCTGATCGACCGCGGCGCGGACGACATCGAGCAGGCCAGGACCGCAGCCGCCGCCCTCGGCACCCATCTCGCCGACCGCGAGACCGCGCTGCGCCGCCAGCTCATCGCCGAGGCGGCGACCGCCGAGTACGACGAGGCCCTCGGCATCCACCTGGCGGCCTGTGACCGCGAACTGCGCAGGCTGTCCGCCGCCGGCCGGCACGGCGGCACCACAGGGCGGGCCGCATGAGCCGCACCGCGGTGGCCGGGACCGACCAGCCGGTCGACGATCCTCCGCCACCCGCCCCCGCCCCCGTCCCCGTCCCCGCCCCCGTCCCTGCCTTCTCCGGTGCGCTGGAGCCGGACCGCGCCGCCCTGGCCACCCACAGCGCGGAGACCGAGCGGCTGCTCGCCGCGCTCCCGCCCCGGCCGCTGCGTACCCCGCCGCAACAGGACGCCGCCGGGCGCCTGTTCGGTACGGCGCGGCAGACCCGGCGCGCCTTCCTCGCCCTGCACACCGACGCCGTGTACGACGAGCTGACCGAGCGGCGCACCCGGTATCCGCGGCTGCCGGAGCTGATCCGGGCCGCGGCGGCGTACTTCCCCGGCCTCGTTCCCACCACCGACCAGATGGCGGCGGAGAACACCCTGATCCAGGCGGAGAAGGACGGCCGGGAGGTCGACCAGGCGATCTTCTGCGCCGCGGTCCTGCGCTCGGCCACCGCCGGCCGGCACCTCATCGAAGCGATGCTCCGGCCCACTCCCCGAGCGCTGGAACTGCTGCCCGGCTACCGCGCCGAGGGCCGGGTGGAACTCGCCAGCGTGCTCGTCGAGCGCCGTGGCCGTGCCACGCACGTGACCTTCCGCAACGCGCACTGCCTCAACGCCGAGGACAACCGGCTGATCGCCGACCTGGAGACCGCCGTCGACCTCGCGCTCCTGGACGACGCCACCGCGGTCGGCGTGCTGCGCGGCGGCGAGGTGGACCACCCCCGCTACCAGGGGCGCCGGGTGTTCAGCGCCGGCATCAACCTCAAGGACCTGCGCAACGGCGATGTCTCTTTCGTCGACTTCCTGCTCGGCCGCGAGCTGGGCTACATCAACAAGATGTACCGGGGCCTGCTCACGGAGCCCGGGGCCGATTCCTGGGCGGAGCGCACCGTCCAGAAGCCCTGGGTGGGCGCCGTCGACTCCTTCGCCATCGGCGGCGGCACGCAACTGCTGCTCGTACTCGACCGGGTCATCGCGGAGGAGGGGGCCTACTTCAGTCTCCCGGCCGCCGAGGAGGGCATCGTGCCCGGACTCGCCAACCTCCGGCTCTCCCGGCTCACCGGGGCCAGGGCCGCGCGCCAGGTGATACTGGGCGGGCGCCGGATCGGCACCGACGACCCGGAATTCCGGCTCCTGTGCGACGAGGTGGTCGAGGCGCACGGCATGGCCGAAGCCGTCGAACGCGCGGTCACCGAACTCGCCGCGCCCGCCGTCGCCGCCAACCGCCACATGCTCGGCCTCGTCGAGGAGCCGCTCGACCTCTACCGGACGTACCTCGCGGAGTTCGCGGTCGTGCAGGTGGCCCGCTCCTACAGCGAGGACGTGCTCGCCAAAGTGGAGCGCCGCTGGCAGCGGTCGCGGGACCGGAGCTGAGCGGCCATGGTCCATCTGAACATCGACCGGCTGCACGGGGCCGTGCGGGCGCCCGTGCTGGGCTCGATCAGCTTCCTCAACGAGGTGATGAGCCGTCATCCCGGGGCCATCTCCTTCGCGCCGGGGGCCCCGCACCCGGACACCCTGCCCGGCGTGGAGATCCAGCGCTACACCGACCGGTTCCTCGATCACGTCGTGGCCCGGGGGGCAAGCCCGGCACAAGCGCGCCGACTGCTGTTCGAGTACGGCCCGAGCCGCGGCCTGATCAACGACATCGTGGCCGAGGCGCTCCGCCGGGACCACGGCATCGACGCCCCGCCGGAGTCGTACGTGATCACCGTGGGGGCCCAGGAGGCGATGCTGCTGGTGCTGCGCGCCCTGTTCCGTTCCCCCGGCGACGTACTGGCACTGGCCAACCCCTGCTTCGTCGGCATCACCGGCGCCGCCCGCCTGCTCGACATCGACGTCGTCGCGGTCGACGAGACGGCGGACGGCATCGACCTCGAAGGGCTCGAACGGGCCTGCGAGCAGGCCCGCGCGGCCGGGGGCGCCCTGCGCGCGCTGTACGTGGCACCCGACTACTCCAACCCCGGCGGCGGCCGGATGACACTCGACTGCCGCCGCAGGCTGCTCGCCCTCGCCGCCGAACAGGACCTGCTGATCCTGGAGGACAACGCCTACGCCTTCACCGCGGCGACCGGCGCCGAACTGCCCTCGCTGAAGGCGCTCGACACCGAACGCCGTGTGATCCACATCGGCACCTTCGCCAAGACCGCGTTCCCCGGCGCCCGGGTCGGCTTCGTCATCGCCGACCAGAGCGTGGGCGACGCGAGCGTCACCACAGCGGACTCCGATGCCACCCAGACGCTCGCCGACGTCCTGGCCACGCTCAAGTCGATGGTCACGGTGAACACCTCACCGCTCTCGCAGGCGGTGATCGGCGGGCTGCTGCTCGAACACGGCGGGTCGCTCGACGCGCTGGGCCACGCCAAGTCCGAGCTGTACCAGCGCAATCTGCGCCTCCTGCTGGCGGCGCTCGACTGGCACCTGGGAGCCACGGCCCCGGCGGGGATCTCATGGAACCGCCCCGACGGCGGCTTCTTCGTCCGCGTCCATCTGCCGGTCCCCGCGGACGCCGAACTGCTGGAGCTGTCCGCGGCCGAGTACGGCGTCCTGTGGACCCCCATGCGGCAGTTCTACCTCGACGGCGCCGGCGACACGCAGATCCGGCTCTCGTGCAGCTACCTCGATCCCGACGAGATCGAGGAGGGCGTACGCCGGCTGACCGCGTTCCTGACCAAGGAGACGGGACAATGAACCTGATCGATCCGCACCCCACGACACGGCTGAACACCTTCGACCCGCCGCCGGAACTGGCCAAGTACCGCCAGGACGAGCCCGTCCGGCGGATGCGCTACCCCGACGGCCATATCGGCTGGCTGGTGACCAGCCACGCCCTGGCCCGCAAGCTGCTCACCGACACGCGCTTCAGCGCACGGTCCGAGTACAAGCGGGCCCCCGTCGCCCGGCCGGGCGCGGACCCCTTCTACGGCGCGCCGGCCCTGCCGGGCTGGCTCGTCGACATGGACGCACCCGAACACACCCGGCTGCGCCAGCAGTTGGCGGGCAAGTTCACCGCCCGCCGGATGCGGGAGATGCGCCCCCGGATCGACGCCATCGTGGAGGACCTGCTCTCCGCCATGGCCGAGCAGGGCGGCCCCGTCGATCTGGTGCAGTCCTTCGCCCTGCCCGTACCCTCGCTGGTCATCTGCGAACTGCTCGGCGTCCCCTACGAGGACCGCGCCGAGTTCCAGCGCAACAGCGAGATCCTCTTCAGCCTCAAGGCGACGGCCGCCGAGGCGTCCGAGGCGATGGACCGGCTCTACGCCTTCCTGCGCCATCTCTCCCACCGGGGCGGCCTCGGCGACGGCCTGCTGAGCCTGCTCGCCGCCGACGGCACCCTCGACGCCGAGGAGATCGCCGGCGTCGGGGTCCTGCTGCTGACCGCGGGACACGAGTCGACATCGAGCTCGCTCGCCCTGAGCACGCTGGCCCTGCTCGCCCACCCCGAGCAGCTCGCGGCCTTCCGCGACGACCCGTCGATCACGGACAACGCCGTCGAGGAACTCCTGCGCTACCTCTCCGTCTTTCACTTCGGCGTGCCCCGCACCCCGCTGGAGGACGTGGAGTTCGAGGGGCACGCGATGAAGGCCGGAGAGTCCGTGACCGTCTCCATCCCCTCGGCCAACCGGGATCCCGGCTGGTTCACCGACCCCGACCGCCTCGACTTCACCCGGAAGACCTCCGGGCATCTGGCCTTCGGCTACGGGATCCACCAGTGCCTCGGCCAGAACCTGGTCCGCATGGAGATGCGGACCGCCCTGCCCGCGCTCCTGCGCCGCTTCCCCTCGCTCGCCCTCGCCGTGCCGCCGGAGGAGATCCCCCTCGCCTCCGACATGAGCGTCTACGGCGTCCACCGTCTGCCCGTCACCTGGTAGGGACCCCGCCCATGCACCTCACGATCCGGCCGGACACCTGTGTCGGCTCCGGGCAGTGCGCCCTCGCCGTACCAGGGATCTTCGACCAGCACGAGGAGGACGGCACGGTCGTCCTCCTCGACGATCGCCCCGAATCCGACCTGCACGCCGCCGTACGGGAGGCCGCCGGGCTCTGCCCCGTCCAGGCGATCCTCACCGGCTCCGTGGCCGACGCCCACTGACGTGCCCACGGCACGACCCTGAAGGAACCCCACTCATGCGCCTGAACAGCTACGACGAATGGTCCTCGCTCAAGGAGGTCATCGTCGGCTCCGCCACCAACTACGCCGCCCGCGTCCGTGATCTGTCCTTCGACATGTTCATCAGCGACAACCTCACCGGTGCCCGCGGCTACTACCCGTCCATCCGCACCTCCCGCGACGACGCGAGCACCGAGTCGCCGGAGCGCGTCTCCTTCCGCCAGCGGCTGGCCGACGAACTGGTCGAGGACGTCGAGGGCATGGCGGCCGCCCTGACATCGCTCGGCATCAAGGTGCTGCGCCCGCTGGAGCCGGAGGCCGTGGACCGCGGGGTGACCACCCCGGCCTGGTCCGCGCCGGTCACACCGCCGCTGAACGTCCGCGACAACACCCTGATCCTCGGCGACGAGATCATCGAGACCCCGCCGATGCTGCGGGCCCGGTACTTCGAGACCAAGTTCCTCGCGCCGGTCTTCCAGGAGTACTTCCTCCAGGGCGCCCGCTGGACGACGATGCCGCGCCCGATGCTGACGGACCACTCCTTCGACCCGGGCAATGTCGTCAACGCGGCGCCCAACATCGAGGTCCCCCTCGCTCCGCGGCCGTCACCGTACGACGTCGGTCTCGAAATGCTCATCGACGGCGCGAACGCCCTGCGCTTCGGCCGCGACCTGATCGTCAACGTCTCCAACGCCAACCACGCGCTCGCCGTGGACTGGCTGGAGCGCCACCTGGAGGGACGCTTCCGGGTCCACCGTATGGACCGGCTCACCCAGAGCCACATCGACAGCGTCATCGTCGCGCTGCGTCCTGGGCTGCTCCTGCTGCGCTCGGAGGGGGTCCGGGACTACCTCCCCGAGGCGCTGCGGAGCTGGGACGTGATCGTCGCGCCCACCCCGGCGCTGGAGGACTACCCGCAGTACGAGAACGGCGACCCGATCCCGCCCAGCCCGTACATCGACCTGAACCTGCTGTCGATCGACGAGGAGACGGTCATGGTCAACGACGCCTGCAAGACGCTGATCAGGACGCTGGAGGACCACAAGCTGACGGTCGTCCCGGTCCGTCACCGGCACCGCAGGCTCTTCGGCGGCGGTTTCCACTGCTTCACCCTCGACACGGTGCGCGCCGGCGGCGCCGAGGACTACCTGGGCTGACGGGACTTTTCCGGGCCGAAACGACACGAGAGGAATCCACGTATGAGTACCGCCCTACCCGCGCCCGTCGCCGCCACGGTGGGACTGACCCTGACCGATGCCGAGCGCCGCGAGGTCGAGGAGCTGGCCCTCGACCTGTCCGGGACCTCCCCCCGCCTCGTCGACGAGCACCGCTGGCGGGAAGCCGCCCGCACGCTGGCGTGCAGACTTCCCCTCCGGATACGGGAGGAGATCCGCCGCTATCGTCACGACCCCGGCCCCGACGGCCTGCTCGTCCTGCGCAACCTGCCCATGGACGAGTCCTGGCTTCCCCGTACCCCGACGGTGGCGGGATCGGTCGAACGACAGGCCACGCTGCCCGCCTCCGTCGTGAGCCTGGTCAGCCACGAACTCGGAGAGGTGGTGGCCTACCGGGCCGAGAAGTCCGGGGCTCTCGTGCAGAACGTGGTGCCGATCCCGGGGATGGAGGAGTCCCAGAGCAACGCCGGCTCCACCTTGCTTGAGCTGCATGTGGAGAACGCCTTCCACCCCCATCGCCCGGACTACGTGGGCCTGTTCTGCCTGCGCGGCGACGACACGGGGATGGCCGGGACGTTCGTCTCCTCGATCCGCCGCGCCCTGGCTCTGCTGCCGGAGGATGTCCGCGAGGTGCTGGCGGCGCCCCGCTTCGTCACCGAGGCGCCGCCCTCCTTCCAGTCCGGTCAGGCCCCGTGCCATCCGGTCCTGGACGGCGCGCAGGGCGACCCGGACATCAGGGTGGACTTCCACGCGACGAAGCCCCTGGACGCGGAGGCGGCGGAGGCTCTGGACTCCCTGCGTCTGGCGCTCCTGGAGGTCGCGGCGCTGCTGGTGCTCCGACCCGGTGAACTGGCCTATGTGGACAACCGCGTGGCCGTGCACGGCCGGACGTCGTTCCAGCCCCGCTACGACGGCAGGGACCGGTGGCTGCACCGTACCTTCGTGCACCTGGACAACCGGCGCAGCGCCGGTCACCGGCCGGGCGGCGGCGCGGTCCTGGTCTGACCGCGCGGGCCCCGGCGGCACCACCGCCGGGGCCGCCTCTCAGTCCTCGGCCAGCTTCAGGGCCTCGGCGAGCGCGCGCCACACCTCCGCGGACAGTTCGACGTTGACGGACCTCTGCGCTTCCTTCGCGATGCGTTCCAGGTTGGTCACGGCGCTGGCGTGGTCGCCCTCGACGATCTCGATCTGGTTGCGCAGGACGTCCAGGCGCAGCTGGTCCCGGACGCCGAGGCCGTCGGGGCGTTCGCCGAGCCGGTCGCTCATCGCGCGCGCGTCGTCGAACCTGCCCTCGTAGAAAGCGAGCTGGCACTGAAGGAGGAGCAACTCCCGCTGGTGGACGGCCATTCCGACGAGGCCGGCGACGGCCTCCGCCTCATCGAGGCGCAGGCGCGACTCTCGCGTGTTGCGCGGATCCAAGCGCAGGTACATGGACGCGGCGGCCAGCCTCAGCCGCATCCACAGCACGGGATCCTCATTGCCGGGCAGGGCCTCCAGCGCGCGCGCCATCATCTCGGCGGCCGCCTGGTGGTCACCCTGGCGTGCGCACACGCTCGCGGCCGTCCACAGCACCTCGACCTGGAGCCGCAGCGGCAGTTCGTCGGTGAGCGAGTCGACCATGCGGTCGGCGTCCGTCCGTGCCTGGGTGATCTGCCCGCTCTCCGTCTCGATGGAGATCAGGGTCAGGAGCGCTTCGACGATGTCGCGGTGCGGCAGGCCGTTCGCCTCGGCGAGGGCGAGCCCTTCCGCCACGTGCTCGTGTGCGCGGGCGACATCGCCCGAGGCGCGCAGCCGCCGCGCGAGTCTGACCCGGGAGCGGGCGCGCAGTTCCGGCAGCCCTGTCCGGTCGCTCAGCTCGGTCATCTCGTGCAGGACGCCGAGTTCCTCCGCGACCTTTCCCCGCATCTGGTAGCAGCGGGCGAGCGCCCACTGGGCCTGCCAGCGCAGTACGGCGTCGGCGTCCTGCTCCTGGAGGAGGGCTTCCTCCAGCGCGGCGGCCATGGCGGGCGACTCGCCGACGGTCATGACGGTCGCCAGCGCCCGTGCCAGTGAACTGCTCGCGGTGGCGTGGAACGACGCGGGCTCGACCTTGAGTTTCTCGCAGAGGTAGGACAGCACTCTCTCGGTGGGCGGGCGGGCGCCCGATTCCAGCCGCGAGAGGTATGCCGGAGAGATTTCCGTTCCGGCCAGTTGTACCTGTGAGAAACCTTGAGCGATGCGTAGTGCTCGGAGTCGACGTCCGAACAAGGGCTGCTGCAGGATCTGGTCGACTCCACTGGACATGGCAGGAAGCTTGACCTAGGAGGCAGCGAATTGTCAACGCGGCCGCCACCTTGTCAAGCGGTTTTCCTGGCGGGTGGGATCGGGGGTTAAGGCCACTCGATCTCGTCGGCCCGTGCGGCCGGCTCGACCGGCCGTCTGTCCTGTGCGGAAACCTCATGTATGAGCGGGCAGGCTGGCCGGGACGTTATCGCAGTCATCTTTCCCCCAAAATGACGGTGACGAGAAGCGGTGCAGGCATCTCGCGGCGCATCAAAGATACATACCATCCGGTTTATTTTCTAGAGTTTCCTCGTGCCGATGGCAGGAAAACCGGCAGGTCCGATTCCGCTTGTGTCGTCACTCGCGCCCACTTCACTCCCGCCCACTTCTCCCCGCTGATGCGAACGGGGCAGGTTGGGCGTGCTCGACGCTCCAGAAGGAGGCCGCCGACCCCCAGTCAAAAAACCGCAAGGATGGTTTATTAATCTGGGTCGCGTGCGTCGCTGGTGAGCAGCCTCGCCCGTGAGGATCGGATCATGACAAGCCTTGTCAATTAATTGACAGATGCTGCCGGGATCTTTAGCCTCCTTGTCAGAGATCGCTCCACGCACCTCCACGGACACGCCGCGCGACGAACGGGACGGGATGGGCACAGGCAAGAAGCCCGGCATGAAAGCCGCCGGCCAGGAGACCGATGGACCAGGGGAGCCTGGCCCCGAGCAGACCTGGCCGGTGGCTCGCGGGCTGGTCCCCGAGCGGGGCCCGCGGCGCACCCTGGCGTTCGCCTTCTTCGTCAACATGGTCGGCAGCGGCCTGTACATGACGGGAGCCGCGCTCTTCTTCACCCGCTCGGTCGGCCTGTCCGTGGCCCAAGTCGGCGTCGGCATGGGCGCCGCGGCCCTGGTCGGACTGCTCGCGGGAATCCCGGTCGGGCGGATCGCCGATCTGCGGGGCGCGCGGGAGACCTATCTCGTGACGCTGGCCGCGCAAGCCGCCGGGATGACGGCGCTGCTGTTCGTCCACACCTTCTGGCTGTTCGTGGCGGTCATCTGCGTGACCCAGCTCGCGACCTCGGCCGGCGTGGCGGCACGCGGTCCGCTGATCCGGGGCTTCGCCGGGCAGCACTCCACCGCGTACCGCTCGTATCTGCGCGCGGCCGGCAACCTCGCCGGAAGCTGCGGCGCCCTGGCCGCCGGCGTCGCGGTGCAGCTGGACACCCGGGCCGCCTACGCCGCCCTCATCCTCGGCAACGCCCTCACCTTTGTCGCGTCCGCGGTCGTGATCAGCCGGCTGCCGCATCTCGCCCCGGTGCCCGCGCCCCCGCTGACCGGACGCTGGATCGCGCTGAAGGACCGGCCCTTCATGGCGGTCACCCTCCTCGACGGCATCATGTCGATCCAGGGACACGTGCTGGTCTTCGCGTTACCGCTGTGGATCGTCGGTCACAGTGACGCGCCGCGCTGGCTCGTGGGTGTGAGCGCGGTCCTCAACACCCTGATGGTGGTGGCACTCCAGGTCAGGGCCGGCCGGGGCGTCGACTCCAGTTCCGCGGCGATCCGGGCCGTACGCCGCTCCGGCCCGGCCTTCCTGCTGGGCATGGCCGCCATCGCAGTCACGGGAGACCTGCCCGCGGTGCCCGCCGCCGCACTCATCCTCGTCGGAGTCGCCGCGCACACGATCGGCGAACTCTGGCACGAGGCGGCCTCGCTGGAGCTGAGCTTCGCGCTGACCCCCGGACACGCGCAGGGACAGTACTCCGGACTCTTCGGCATGGGGCACGGCCTGGGGAACGCCCTGGCACCCTCCCTCCTCGGCCTCCTCTGCATCACATGGGGAGCCCCCGGCTGGCTGGTCATGGGCGGGGTCTTCGTGGCCGTGGGACTGCTCATGCCGTACGCCGTCCGATGGGCCGAGCGCACCGGAGGTGCCACATGACAGATCCGCGGGGCCCGGCCGGCCCGGCCGGCGAGCCGACGGAACCGAAGAACCCTCCCGCACCCGGTGACCGGCCGTCACGGCCGGGCGGCCTCCTCTGCTGTCCCGTGTGCGTGGCGCTGCTGGCCAGGGGACACCGCCGGGCGTGCACCCGGGAAACAGCCGCCACCGGGGACGAACCGGGCCCGTCGACGTCACCACGACGGTGGTGGTCGTAGTGCCCGGCGCGCGCATCAGCCCGAGATCCGAGTCCACCATCATTCAGCTAGGAGTGTCATGACATCCGCCTCGGTTTCCGACGCCGACCTCACCCGGCGGCTCGACTCCCTCGCGAAGTACTTCCGCCCGCTGGAGGTGCCGGATCCAGCGGAACTGCCCCGGGTACAGGAGCTGTGCGACATCTCCGACCCCTTCCGCTCCGACGCTTCCGCCGACGCCCTGTTCGTCGCGGCCATGCGGGAGATCATCGCCTGGCACGCCGCTCGCAACCCGCTGTACGGGGCCATGTGGAGGGGAGCGGGTTCGCCGGACATCAGCGGCATCGGGCAGGTCGCCGACCTGCCCTACATTCACGTCAACCTGTTCAAGCGGCACGCGCTGACCTCCGTCGCGGACGACACCGTGGCTCTCCGCCTGACGTCGTCGGGCACCGGGGGCGAGAAGACCGAGATCGGTTTCGACGCCTGGTCCATCGGCGCCGCGCAGCGCATGGACGCCTGGACCATCAAGGCACTGGGGCTGATCGACGTCGAGCGCCCCGCCAACTACCTGGTGCTGGGCCACGAACCGGATCCGCGTCTCACGGTCGGTGCCGCTCACGGCCTCAACGAACTCTGCGACTTCGCCCCCGTGGCCTCCGCCGTCCACGCGCTGCGGAACACCGGCGACGGACACGAGTTCAACCCCATGGGCTCCGTCGACGCCCTGCTCGATTTCGCCGAGCGCGCCGAGCCGGTGCGGATCGTCGGATTCCCGGCGCTGCTGCACGCGGTCCTCGAACGGATGGAGGCGATGGGCGTTCCTCCCCTGCGCCTCCCCGCGGGATCCCTCGTGCTGACCGGCGGAGGCTGGAAGGGCCAGGCCGACCGCGCCATCAGCCGTACGGACTTCCGCGAGGCGATCCAGCGGCAGCTCGGCGTTCCGGAGGAGAGGGTCCGGGACTGCTACGGCTCGGTCGAGCACTGCCTGCCGTACATCGAGTGCGCCGCGCACCACTTCCACGTACCCGTCTGGTCCCGCTGTGTCGTCCGGGACGTGCGCACCCTGGAACCGGTGGACCACGGCACCCCCGGCTACCTGCAGTTCGTCTCACCGTTCATCACGTCACTGCCGGCCCACACCATTCTGATGGCCGATCTCGGCACGCTGCATCCGCCGGGTGACTGCTCGATCGGCACCCCGTGGTTCGAGGTCCACGGACGGGCGGGCGTACGCCGAAACCGCAACTGCGCCGTCGCCGCGGCGGAACTTCTGGAGGTTCGATGAAGACCACCCCGCACACCACGCCCTACTACTGGCGGGGAGAGTGGATCGACGAGTCGGAGGCCGGCGGCCGGCTGGGCGAACTGGGCGGCATCCTGCCCGCCCTCTCCGGGCCGCTCGACGTCCAGCACGTCCTGGCGGCGTGCGAGCGGCTCTCCGCGCGCCTCACCGACCGGTCCGGTGCCGAATACCGTCAGCTGTTCGCCGAACTGACCGACCCCGGCACGACCGCTCTGCCCGCCGCCGACGCGGAACTCTCCCTCGCCGGGCTGGCCGCGGCCCTCGCCCCCGAGCTGTTGACCGCCCAGCTGACCGCCGAGCTCGGCGGCACGTCCCCGCACCGGCCCGTCCCGGCCCTCTTCGCGGAAGGCGCGACGGAGCTGTGGCAGCCGGTCGGCACGCTGGTCCACATCGCGCCGCGGAACGTGGCCGTGGGCGGTGTGCTCAGCGTCGTCGAGGGACTGCTCGCCGGAAACGTCAACCTCGTCAAGACCAGCGGTAAGGAAAGCCTGTTCACCCAGCACGCGCTGGCCGCCCTGGCCGACGCCGATCCGTCCGGGCAGGTGCGCGGCCGGCTGGTGGTACTGCGCTTCTCCTCCAGCAGGACCGCGTGGCTGCGTGAGCTGTGCCGCCCGGCCGACGCGGTCGCGGTCTGGGGAACGGAGGAAGCGGTCGAGGGCGTCGCACGGTTCCTTCCGCCCGGGTGCCGGCTGGTCGCCTGGGGCCCCAAGATCTCCCTTGCCTATCTCGACCGTACGGGCGCCCGCCAGGACGCTCGGACGCTGCGGGCCCTGGCGCGGGACATCCTGCGCAACGGTCAGCGCACCTGCACCAGTCCGCAGGTCGTCTATGTCGACACAGCCGACAAGGACGTGCTGTTCGCCGAGGCGCGGGCCATCGCGGACGCGCTCGCGGCCGAGGCGGGCAACTTCCCCGCGCTCCCCAGGGACACGGCCGAGCAGGCCGAGATCACCAATGTGGTCACCGTCGCGCACTTGGAGGAGCACCTGGGTCTCACCCGTACGTTCAACGCGCCCGACGGCGGCTGGCATGTCCTCGCGGACACGCGTCCCGGTCTCTCCGCTTCTCCCTTGTTCGGGACCGTCTGGATCAAACCCCTGCCACGGGAGGACATCGTGCGGGTCCTCCACCCGATGCGCCGCTACTTGCAGACCGTGGGCCTCCACGCCGCGGGGGACAGCGTCGTACCGCTGGCCGCCGAGTTCTTCCGCGCCGGTGTCCTGCGCGTCGTGCCGCTCGGGGCGATGCTGGAGAGCTACGCGGGAGAGCCGCACGACGGACTGCTGGCCCTCCAGCGGTACAGCCGCCGGGTCAGTGTCGCCACGGCGGGCGGGGCCGGAGGCCCGCTGCTGTCCGGGGCGGCGGCCTGAGGAGGAGCCTGCGCCCCGGAGGCTGTCGTCAGCGGCCCGCGATGCGGTCGGCCGCGCGGGCCAGGGGGTGGGTGCCGGGGGTGACGGCCGTGGCCTCCGCGCGGTCCGCCGTGCGGTAGGCCGCGTACATGCCGTGGACGCCCAGCCAGCGGAAAGGTTCCGGCTCCCATCTGCGGACCTTGTGGTTGACCCAGGGGAGCGTGGTCAGGTCCGTGGGGCCCGACTGGCCGGAGTCCTGCTGGATCAGGTCGCGGAGGGTGCGGGCCGCGAGATTGGTGGTGGCCACGCCGGACCCCACGTAACCGCCGGCCCAGCCCAGGCCGGTGGTGCGGTCGAGCGTGACCGTGGCGCACCAGTCGCGCGGGACGCCGAGGACGCCGGACCAGGCGTGGTCGATACGGACGCCCGCGGTGGTGGGGAAGAAGTCGGTCAGGATGTCGCGGAGGGCCTCGATGGTGGCGGGCTCGGTGCCGGAAGGGTGGCCCAGGCGGGCCGCCTTCGAACCGTAGCGGTACGGGTGGCCGCGGCCACCGAGCGCGATGCGGTCGTCGGCGGTGCGCTGCGCGTACATGTAGGCGTGCGCCATGTCGCCGAGGGTCTCGCGGCCGTCCCAGCCGATGGTGTCCCAGATCTCGGCGGACAGCGGTTCGGTGGCGATCATCGAGGAGTTCATCGGGAGCCAGGCGCGGCGGGCGCCCTTGAGGGTCGCAGTGAAGCCTTCGGTGCAGCGCAGCACGTAGGGCGCGCGGACCGTGCCGTACGGGGTGATGGCGTGCTTCGGCTTGATCTCGGTGACGGGTGTCGACTCGTGGATCGTGACACCGAGCGCCTCGACGGCCGCGGCGAGGCCCTTGACCAGCTTGGCGGGGTGCAGCCGGGCGCCGTGCGGGGTCCAGCTGGAGCCGACGGCCCCGGCTACCCGGACGCGTTCGGCGGTCTCGCGGGCGCCGTGGAGGGTGCGGTCGCTCTCGCCGAAGGCCAGCTCGGCGGCGTGGAACGCCTTGAGGCGGGCGAGCTGGGCGGGCGTACGGGCGACTTCGAGGACGCCGCCCCGGTGGATGTCGGCGTCGATCCGCTCCTCGTCGGCCACGCGTATGACCTCGGCGACGGTGTCGTTCATGGCCTGCTGGAGCCGGACGGCGGACTCGTGGCCGTGCAGCCGGGCGTAGCGGTCGCGGCCCGCGACGCCGTTGTAGAGCCAGCCGCCGTTGCGCCCCGAGGCTCCGTAGCCGCAGAACTTGCCTTCCAGGACGGTGATGTTGAGGAACGGGACGGCCTTCTTGAGGTAGTACGCCGTCCACAGGCCGGTATAGCCGCCGCCCACGACGCACACATCGGCGGTCGCGTCGCCCGGCAGCGGTTCGCGGGGAGCGGGGATGCCGTCCCGCGCGTACCAGAAGGAGATACCGCCGTTGCTCGTGCCGCTGCGGCCCGTGCCGCCGTCGCCCGTGCCGCCGTTGTTCGCGCTGGTCATGAGGGTGTTCGTACACCGTTGTCCGTATGCCTGTCCAGGTTTCGGCGGCGCCCGCGGCCCCGGGTGAGCGGGTAGCAGGCGAGGCCGATCAGCACGGCGGCGAAGTGGCCGAGGTCGGTGAAGCTGCGCTCGGCGATCAGAGGAGTGCCGAAGAAGATGAGGACGGCGCCGAGGTAGGGCAGATGCCAGGGCTTCGGGACCCGGTACGTCAGGACGGCGATGACGCCGGCGAGCGCGTAGCTGACCCCGATGTCGAGCGTGTTGACGGCGGACTGCGGGGCGTGGCCGTGCCGGATGGCCCAGCTCAGGACGCCCTCGCTGATCAGCGTGGCGCCGACGTGCGCGAGGGCGACGACGGCCAGCCAGCGCGCCGTGCCGAGCCAGTGTTCCGCCGGGGCGTGGAAGACCGTGTAGAGCACGGCGTACGGGACCCACACACCGCCGTCGATCCAGAAGGCGCTCGCGATGAGCACCCGTACCGGGTCGGTGGACAGCTCATGGATGTTGGTGGAGCGCCGGCGCAGGAAGTCCTCCTCGAACCCCGGTGACATGCGGTGGAGCGCGACGGTGGTGACGAAGAGGGCCGCCAGCCAGAGATAGGTGCCGGGGGCGCTCGTGATCCAGACGGTCCCGGCCCGGACCGCGCGGCGGACCGCACGGCGGGCGGCCACCCGGGCCTGGCGGCCCCGGGTGGCCCGGGGTGCCTGGCGGGCCTTGGGTGCCTGGCGGAGAAAACGGCGCATGGGCCGATTCACCCACGTCCGTAGGATCGGTGACGTGATTGACATTCCGGTGGAGTTGGTGGAAACACAGTCGAAGATCCTGGGCGAGGCCGGCCGCGCCTTCATCGCGGCGCTGCCGGGCCGGGCGGCGGATTTCCTGGAGCGGTGGGAGCTGCGCCGTACCGGCCCTTCGATGTACGGCATGTGCGCGCTGGTGCTGCCGGTGGAGCGGGCGGACGGCACGCCCGCCGTGCTGAAGCTCCAGCATCTGGACGAGGAGTCGGCCGGGGAGCCGGTGGCGCTGCGCGTGTGGGGCGGCGACGGTGCCGTACGGCTGCTGGAGTACGACGAGGGAACGGGCACGCTGCTGCTGGAGCGGCTCGCCACCCGGGACCTGGGCGGGATGGACTCGCGCGAGGCGGTCCGGATCATCGCGGAGCTGCTGGCGCGGCTGACGTCGGTGCCGGCCCCGGCCGGGATGCGCGGCCTGGGGGACATCGCCGCGCGCATGCTCGACGACGTACCGGTGGTGTCGCGGTCGCTGCCGGACGAGGGCGAACGGAGGCTGCTGCGCGACTGCGCGGCGGCGGTGCGCGAGGTGGCGGGCGAGCCCGGGGACCGGCTGCTGCACTGGGATCTGCACTACGAGAACGTGCTCGCGTCCCACCCCGCCGACCCCCGGGATCCATGGCTGGCGATCGACCCGAAGCCGTTGGCGGGCGACCCGGGGTTCGAGCTGATGCCGGCCCTCGACAACCGGTTCGACGCGGCGGAGACGCTGTGGCGCTTCGACCTGATGACGGAAGTGCTGGGCCTCGACCGGGACCGGGCGCGGGCCTGGACGCTGGGGCGGGTGCTCCAGAACAGTCTGTGGCACGTGGCGGACGGGGAGCGCTCGCTGCAACCGGACCAGATGTCGGTCGCCCGGTCGCTGCTGGCGCGATAGCGGTCGCGGCGGGCGCGATGGCGGTCGCGGCGATTGGCGCGATGGCCGGGCGGCAGGGGAGTCTGGGGCCATGATTCGTACCGCCACACCCGCTGACGTTCCGGTGATCCACGCGATGATCCGTGAGCTGGCGGAGTATGAGAAGGCCCTGGACGAGGCGCGCGCGACCGAGGAGCAGCTGCGCGAGGCGCTGTTCGGGGAGCGGCCCGCCGCGTACGCGCACATCGCGGAGACGGAGGACGGGGAGCCGGCCGGGTTCGCGCTCTGGTTCCTCAACTTCTCCACGTGGCGCGGCGTCCGGGGGATCTATCTGGAGGACCTGTACGTACGCCCCGACCGCCGCGGCGGCGGGCACGGCAAGGCGCTGCTGACCGAGCTGGCGCGGATCTGTGTGGAGCGCGGGTACGAGCGGCTGGAGTGGTCGGTCCTGGACTGGAACGAGCCGTCGATCGCGTTCTACCGGTCGCTGGGCGCGGCGCCGCAGGACGAGTGGACGGTGTTCCGGCTGACGGACGAGGCGCTCGGCGCGCTGGGGACGTCGTCGTCCCGGTAGCCCGGTAGCTCCGTAGCCCGGTAGCTCCGTAGCCCGGCAGCTCCGTAGTCGGATGAGTACGGGGGCGGCGTCAGGCGGCCGGTGCCGCCTCGGCCGCCGCCTCCCTGCTGCGCGGCGAACCGCCGTTGACGAGCAGCACGGCGATCACCGCCGCCACCACCAGAATGATGGCCGCCCAGCCCATGGCGACGGTGAAGCCGTGCACGGTGCCGGTGTTCACGATGTCGGCCTTCCGCGCGGGCGTGAGCCCTCCCTTCGGCGCCGCCTGCCGCTCCGCCGCCGCGAGATGGCTCGTCAGGTACGTCGCCGTGGCGGTTGTCGCAAGGGTGTTGAGCAGCGCCGTACCGATGGAGCCCCCGATCTGCTGAGCCGTGTTGACGGTGGCGGAGCTGACCCCCGCGTCCTTCGGCGCGACGCCCGTGGTGGCGGTGGAGATGGCGGGCATGAACGTCAGCCCCAGCCCCAGGCCGAGCAGCAGCGTGCCGGGCAGGATGTGGGTGGGATAGCTGGAGTGGGTGTCGATGAAGGTCAGCGTGTACAGCCCGGCGGCGGCGAGCAGCAGCCCCGGGCCCAGCAGCAGCCGCGGCGGTACGCGGGGCAGCAGCCGGGCGGAGATCTGGGTGGAGCCGACGACGATCGCGACGGTCAGCGGCAGGAAGGCGAGACCGGTTCTGAGCGGTGAGTAGCCGAGGATGTTCTGAAAGAAGTACGTCATGAACAGGAACGCCCCGAACAGCCCGATGGTCGTCAGGCACATGGTGAGCACCGAGCCGCCGCGGTTGCGGTCGCGGATGACATGCGGCGGCAGCAGCGGGCCGGGCGAGCGGGTCTGCCACCACGTGAAGACGCCGAGCAGCGCGACGCCGCCGAGCAGCAGACCCAGGACGAGCGGGGCGGTCCAGCCGTCGGCCTCGGCCTCGCTGAGCCCGTAGACCAGGGCGACGAGCCCGCCGCAGCCGAGGACGACGCCGGGGATGTCGAGGTGCGCTCCCCGGGTGCCCGCCCGGTCGCTGAGGAGGGTGAGCGCGCCGACGACGGCGATCACGGCGATCGGGACATTGACATAGAGGCACCAGCGCCAGCTGAGGAACTCGGTGAGCACGCCGCCGACGAGCAGCCCGATGGCGGAGCCCGCGCCCGCGATGGCGCTGAAGATCCCGAACGCCTTGGCCCGCTCGGTGCCGCCGGTGAAGGTGGTGGTGAGCAGGGAGAGCGCGGACGGGGCGAGGAGCGCGGCGAAGACGCCCTGGAGCGCGCGGGCGGCGAAGAGCATCTCGGGGCCGGTGGACGCGCCGCCGATCGCGGAAGCGGCGGCGAAGCCGATCAGCCCGACGATGAAGGTGCGTTTGCGGCCGACGAGGTCGGCGATCCTGCCGCCGAGCAGCATGAGTCCGCCGAAGGCGAGGGTGTAGGCGGTGATCACCCACTGCCGGTTGCCGTTGGTGAGGCCGAGTTCGCGCTGGGCGGAGGGCAGGGCGATGTTCACGATGGTGGCGTCGAGCACGACCATGAGCTGCGCCGTCGCGATGACGGCCAGGGCCCACCAGCGGTGGGGGTCGACCACGGCGCCGGGCGGCGGGCCGGGAGGCCGTGGGGGCGGTTGCGCGGGTGGCTGCGGGGACGACTGTGCGGGTGGCTGTGCGCCGGATGCCGGCGGGTCACTCATCGAGATCGTCCCTCACCGCCCTCACAGCTCTCACCCAGCTCTCACCGCCCTCACCGTGGATCTCTGCCGGATCGCCCCTCGCGTCGCGTCGTCAAACCTCTGCACAGGACACCACGAATCGGTGCTTTTCGCTTCTCCCGCACTCTCAGGTGACATGAGAGGAGTGCGAGGGGGTGCCGTACCGGCGCTGGACCCCCGTCCCGGCGCCGGTACGGGGTCTTCCCCCCATTCCGGACGGCTGCTTACGGCTCCAGGACGACCTTCCCCATCGTTGCGCGGGTCTCCAGCGCGCGGTGCGCCCAGGCCGCGTCCGCCAGCGGGAAGCGCTGTACGGCGGGGCGCAGCCGGCCCGCGGCTGCCTCGGCGAGTGAGCGCTGTTCGAGCGCGCGGACATCGCCGCCCGCCTTGGCGATCATCACCGGCCCGAGGACGGACTCGGAAGTGATGCCGCGCTCCGCCAGTTCCTCATCGGTGAAGGTCAGCGGCTCCCCGTCGCGCAGCCCCTCGCCCGACCAGCCGAAGACGATGTGCTTGCCGCCCTTGCCGAGGAGATCGACGGCGGCGAGCCCGGCCGCCCCGCCCACGGAGTCGAAGACGACGGTCGCGCGCCGGCCGTCCAGCCGGTCGCGCAGGTGGGCGCGGACCCGCTCGGGCCAGTCCGGCAGGGTGTAGTCGACGGCGAGGTCGGCGCCGTTGGCGGTGACCCGGGTGACCTTGGCCGCGCCGCCCGCCAGTCCGATGACGGTGGCACCGGCGTTCTTCGCGTACTGGACGAGGAGCGTACCGATGCCGCCCGCCGCCGCCGGTACGAGGACGATGTCGTCGGGGCCGAGATCCGTGAACTGGACGATGCCCATGGTCGTACGGCCCGTGCCGATCATGGCGACGGCCTCGGCCTCGTCGAGCCCGGCCGGGATCTCGTGGAGCCGTGCCGTGTCGGTGACGGCCAGCTCCGCGTATCCGCCCGGGGCCATCCCGAGGTGGGCGACGACCCGCTTGCCGAGCCAGCCCGTGTCCACGCCCTCGCCGAGCGACTCGACCGTACCGGCCACCTCGCGGCCCGGGATGGTGGGCAGTTCGGTGGGGGCGGGGTACGGGCCCCGCATGCCCTCGCGCAGGGCGGTGTCGAGGAGATGGACCCCGGCCGCGGCGACGGCGATCCGGACCTGGCCCGCGCCGGGTACGGGGTCGTCGGTGCGCTCGTGGACGAGGTTCTCGGCGGGGCCGAAGGAATGGAGGCGGATGGCGTGCATGGCGGGCTCCCAGGGGTTGTCCGGCGTACGGGGAACAGCCAATGACCTCAAGCGTGGTTGAGGTCAAGCGGTCCGGTGGTCGAGCGGTCCGGCGGGTACGTGGTCGAGCGGTCCGGTGGTCGAGCGGTCCGGCGGGTACGTGGTCGAGCGGTCCGGTGGCCGAGCGGTCAAGCGGCGTCGGCGTCGGTGCTGCGCCGGTTGAGGGCCGACAGCCGCTGGACGGCCAGCGCCGCCGCGCCGATCCCGCTGTTGAACGAGACCTCCGTGAGCACCCCGGGCGCCGCGACCTCGTCACCCGCGAGGAAGACGCCCTGGCCCCGGTCGATACGGGGCCGGTCCCGCCAGGTGGTGCCGGGCGGGTCGACGGCACCGGTACGGCCCGTCGCGAGGGAATCGCGCCGCCAGGCGGTACGGTCGCGCCAGCCGGGAAACCCCAGGTCGAGCAGGTTCTCGGCGCGGGCGACGCCGTCGGCCCTGGACTCGTCGGGGCCGACGGGGAAGTGGCCCTGGAGCAGTTGCTCACCGGCCGGGGCGAGGGACGGATCCTGCGCCGTGAACCGTTCGAGCCAGCCCGGCGCGTCGAGGTCCGAGACGATGAACGGGTCGCCCTTGCGCGTACGCAGCGCGAGATCGAGCAGCGCCGTACGGCCGCCGGTCCAGCGCAGGCTGTCGTCCTTGAGGAGGCGGCGGGCCGCTTCCAGGGAGGTCGCGACGATCACGGGGGCGTGCTCGGGGAGGCTGTCGATCCGTACGCCGGTCTCGATCCGTACGCCCAGATTCCGGGCGTGCGCGGCCATCCGGTCGGTCAACCGGCCCCAGCCGCCGACCGGGTAGCGGGCCTCGGGTGGCATGGCGGTGGCGCGCCGCAGCCGCTCCTGGACGAAGGCGGCGGAGAGCGCGCCGGGGTCGTGGTGGAAGACGGCGACGGCGGCGAAGCGCGCGGCGGCGCGTGCGGTGCCGGCGTCGGCCAGTTCCGTGGCCCAGGTCATGAAGTCGGTGTCCACCGGGGCGGTTTCGGCCTTGCGGCGGGCGAGGGTGAACACCCCGAGGGGCGGGGTCCTGCGCAGTACCCCGCCTCGGTGGAAGCGGAAGCGGTGGCTCTCGCGCAGGGGCGCGGACGCCATCGGACCGAGCAGGCCGCGCCGGCGCAGCCAGGCCCAGTGCGGCCCGCGGCTGTAGAGGGCGTGCGGCCCGTCGTTGGCCGCGTACGGGCCCTGAGCGGTGCGGCCCCGGCCGCCGAGGGTGCGGTGGGCCTCGTACAGGGTGACGGCGGCGCCCGACTCGGCGGCGCTGATGGCGGCGGTGAGCCCGGCGAAGCCACCGCCGATGACGGTGACGCGATGGCTGGGATTCATGGTCTGTCTCTCTCCTTCGCTCGCTCTCACCCCTGTGACGGGAACTGGACAGCCGGATGTGACATCGGCGCGTTGTCAGTGGTGTACGTCACCATGGGGGCATGGCACGGAAGACAACGAGGAGCGGCGCGGGCGGCGTCCCGGCGGCCCGGCGGGCAGAGGTACGGCTGCCACCGCTGAGTCCGTACGGCGGCGGGCTCGACCCGGACGGCGATTACGACGGGCTGGAGTTCAAGGACCTCGACCTGTCGGGGCAGGAGGGGCCCGGCTCGCGGTTCATCGACTGCGCGCTGCGGGACTGCGGACTGGACGAGACGGCGCTGGGGCGGGCGCGGTTCATCGACTCCGTACTGAACGGTGTCCGGGGGGTGGGCACGGATCTGGCCGGGGCGTCGCTGCGCGACGTGGAGGTCGTGGACGCACGGCTGGGCGGGACGCAGCTGCACGGCGCCGTGCTGGAGCGGGTGCTGATCCGGGGCGGGAAGATCGACTATCTGAACCTCCGGAAGGCCCGGCTCAAGGACGTGGTGTTCGAGGGCGTCGTCCTGTCCGAACCGGACTTCGGGGGAGCGGAGTTGGTACGGGTCGAGTTCCGGGACTGTGTGCTCAGACGGGCCGATCTGAGCGGTGCCCGGATGAAGGATGTCGATCTGCGGACGGTCGCCGAGCTGGATATCGCGCGTGGCCTGGACCGGCTGGCGGGCGCGGTCATCAACTCGGCCCAACTGCTGCAGCTGGCACCGGCGTTCGCGGCGCAGATCGGGGTGCGGGTGGAGGACTGACCGCTCAGGACCCGCCCCGTCCTTCGAAGGCCCCGACCTGGGGGGATGGGGTCGGGGCCTTCGTGGTGCTCCAGAGGCACGGCCTTTTGTGGGGGGAGGAAGCGGTCGCCCGCTTCCCGGCAGTGCCCCGGCAGGACCTCGTCTGCCCGGTGCCGAGGGATGTACGCCTGCCGATTCACCATTCGATGGGTGGGGTGTGTGACCGTCATGTGGGGGTGATGCGGTCCGGGTCTCCGGTGGGCCCTCCGCCGGGGTCTCTCCGCCGGGGTCTCCGACTGGCTCCGCGGGGTCTCCGCCTGTGGGTCGGTCAGCTGCGGGGGAAGCGGGACTGGAGGTCCCAGACGATCGGGTTGTCGGCCAGGCCCTCGTGCATGTCGGCGAGATCCGCGATCAGATCGTGCAGGAAGTCGCGTGCCTCACGACGCAGCAGACGGTGGCTGAAGGTGAGCGGCGGCTCGTCGCCGGGCATCCAGTCGGCCTCCACATCGACCCAGCCGAAGCGTCGCTGGAAGAGCATGCGGTCGGCGGACTCGGTGAAGTCCAGCTCGGCGTACTGCGGCTTGGCCGCGCGGCTGCCGCGCGGATCCCGGTCGAGCTGCTCCACGATGTCGCACAGCGCCCAGGCGAAGTCGAGCACCGGTACCCACCCCCAGGCGGTGGACACCTCGCGGTCCGCGTGGGTGTCCGCGAGATAGACGTCCCCGCAGAACAGGTCGTGCCGCAGCGCCCGGACGTCCGCGAGGCGGTAGTCGGTCTGCGGGGGATCGGGAAAGCGCCGGGAGAGGGAGTAGCCGATGTCGAGCACGGGCCCGATGGTGTCACGACGGGCCGGGCGCCCTCGTGGGGGTGGGGTCGAGCACGGGGCGGGGGGCTCGGGGTGGTGGTGACCTGGTGCTCTCGGCGGCTGGGCGGCCGGGCGGCCGGGCGGCCGGGCGGCTGGGCGGCCGGGCGGCTGGGTGACGTGGTGCCCCGACGCTGGGTGGCCAGGTGGCCAGGTGGCTTGAGGCCCGGCGGCTCGGCGACCCGGTGATGGTGTTCCGGTGTTCCGGCGTCTGGCGACCTGGTGCCCCGGCGAGTCCTCGCCGACCGGCGAGTCAACGCCACCCGGCCTACGATCACCGGGTGTACCCGCGCCCGGCACTCCGCCCCGCCTCCAT
This sequence comes from Streptomyces sp. NPDC039430, assembly GCF_055639435.1. NCBI lineage: Bacteria > Bacillati > Actinomycetota > Actinomycetes > Kitasatosporales > Streptomycetaceae > Streptomyces > Streptomyces sp. NPDC039430. The sequence continues at coordinate 173,181 of NZ_JBVKAK010000010.1, forward strand.
CTCCGTCCCTGCCCCCGCGCTCCCTGTCGCTCTCTCACTCACCACTGCCCTTGCCCTCGTTCTCGGGGGCTGTGTGCCGGGCGGCGGCGTGCACGGCAAGCCGGGCGCCGCGAGCCTGCGCGATCCCTACTTCCCACGGATCGGCAACGGCGGGTACGACGTCCAGCACTACGGCCTGACCCTCGACTACGCGCCGGACGCCGGCCGGCTCAAGGGCACCGCCGAGATCACCGCCCGCGCCACACAGGACCTCAGCGCCTTCAACCTCGATCTCGACGGGCTGAGGGTGGACTCCGTGACCGTCGACGGCGAGAAGGCAGCGTTCCACCACGCGGGTACGGAACTGACGCTGCGCCCCGGCGACGACCTCCGCCGGGGTGCCACCTTCCGTACGGTCGTCCGCTACTCCGGCGTACCCCGGCGCATCACCGACCCCGACACCTCGGAGGAGGGCTGGCTGCGGTCGGGGGAGCGCGCGGTCGGGCTGGGGGAGCCGACCGGATCGATGGCGTGGTTCCCGGGCAACCACCACCCGAGCGACAAGGCGTCGTACGACATCCGGATCACCGTGCCCGAGGGACTGAAGGCCGTCTCCAACGGGGAACTGCGCGACGAGCGCACGGCGGACGGGCACACGTCGTTCGACTGGCATTCGGCGGAGCCGATGGCGAGCTATGTGGCCATGGTCGCCATCGGCCCGTACAAAACGCGTCAGACCGAGGGGACGAAGGGGGCCGTGCCCGTCTTCACGGCGGTCGACCCGACCGCCGCCCGCAGCGGCGCGCGGCTCCTCAAGGAGCTGCCCGCGATCGTGAAATGGCAGGAGAAGACCTTTGGGCCGTACCCCTTCTCCTCGACCGGGGTGGTGATCGGGCGGCCGGGCGACTCCGGGTACGCCCTGGAGACCCAGAACAGGCCGTTCCTCCCCGGCCCCACCAGCGTCGCGACGCTGGTCCATGAGATGGCCCACCAGTGGTTCGGCAACTCCGTGACCCCCAAGTCGTGGCAGGACATGTGGCTCAGTGAGGGCTTCGCGGAGTACACGGAGTGGCTCTGGACGGAACACACCGAGCGGGTGCCGGTCCGCCAGAGCTTCACCGACGCGTACGACGCCGACGCGAACTGGTCCTTCCCGCCGGCACGCCCGCCCGCCGCGGTGAACATCTCCGACCCGCCGGTGTACGGACGCGGCGCCATGGTGCTCCAGCGCGTACGGGAGACCGTGGGCGACGCCGCCTTCTTCCGTCTCGTGCGCGGCTGGGCCCGGACGCACCGTCACGGCAACGCCGACACCCACGACTTCACGACGTACGTGGAGCGGGAGTCGGGCCGCGACCTCGGGGACCTGTGGGACACCTGGCTGTACGGGGAGGAGAAGCCGCCGCTGGAGTAGTGGAGTAGTGGAGTAGTGGAGTAGCGGTGGGTGGGCCCTGCGGGGCTGCGTGGGAGGGCAGGGGCGTGCGCGGGGGTGGAGTGGGGCGGCGGGGCACCGGCTAAGCGGGCTGATGTGGGTGGGTGGTTGGGGCGCATGCCCCGCTGGTCCGGGAGGGTTCTTTGTCTGCGGGTGAGGACCAAGAGGTAACCGGGGTGGGCCGGAATGGATCATGGCGGGTGGGGGCCGCCCCTTGGGTTTCAGTGTCGCGGCTCCGGGTCGGGCGTCAAGGGCGCTCCTTCGTCGCGTCGGCAAGCCGATGGGCTGCGCCCACCCTTGACCCCCGCCCCTCCACCGCAAGTGCTGCTTTGAGGGGGGGCGGCCCGGGGGGAGGGGTCCCCGGGGAAGCTCCCTTGTTGCGGGGGTCCGGTTGCCGACCGCCGCCCGGTGGGTGGTCTGCGCAGCAGTGGAGTGGGGCGGCCCGGCACCGGCTCAGCGAGCAGGGGTGAGTGGGTAGTTGGGGCGCATGCCCCGCTGGTGAGGGCCCGTTGTCGGTTGCACCTGTAGCCCAAGGCGGACGATGGGGCCACCCGCCCCCTATGTCCCAGTTTGGCGGGCCTTTTGGAGGGTCCTCGGACCAGTGATGCGCCCTACGGCCACTTAACCTGGCACCACGGCACATCACGGCCTCTCACGGGCCCACTCACCGCCCCCTGAGTCACAGCCACCCCACCACCCACACACCCTCACCAGCGGGGCATGCATCCCTGCCACCTGCCGGGGTCAACCCGCCGAGCCGGTGCCGGGCCACCCCACACCACTCCCGCGCCCCAGCAGACGACAGTGGGCCAGTCGGAGGCCGTGGGGCGCCATGAGGCCCGGTTAGCTGGCACCAGGACGCATGACCAGCCCGAGGACTCCCCAAAAGGCCCGCCAAACTGGGACATAGGGAGCAAGCTGCGGGTCTCGTCCGCCCCGGGCTACAGGTGCAGCCGACAACGGGCCCTCACCAGCGGGGCATGCGCCCCAACTACCCACTCACCCCTGCTCGCCGAGCCGGTGCCGAGCCGCCCCACTCCACTCCTGCGCCCCCACCCACCGAGCGGCAGTCGGCAACCGGAGCCCGGGAACATGGGTGCTTCCCCGGGGACCCCTCCCCCCGGGCCGCCCCCCCTCAAAGCTGCACTTGCGGTGGAGGGGCGGGGGTCAAGGGTGGAGCGCAGCGGAATCGGCGCAGCCGACGCGACGGAGGAGCGCCCTTGACGCCCGGCCCGGAGCCGCGAAACTGAAACCCAAGGGGCGGCCCCAACCCGCCATGATCAATTCCGGGTCACCACGGTTACCCCTCGGTCCTGACCCCCAGCCGAAGAGCCCACCCCCACCCCCACTCACCCCCACCCCCCACCAGCGCCCCCCGTGCCTCCGCGCGGGCAGACCAGTGGGCCCCGGCCGGAGCCGGGGCCCACTCGTTTCGCGCTGTTAGACGCGCGGCGTTCGTGTCAGAGGTTGACGCCGAAGTCCGTGGCGATGCCCACGAGGCCCGAGGCGTAGCCCTGGCCGACCGCGCGGAACTTCCACTCCGCGCCGTTGCGGTACAGCTCGCCGAAGACCATCGCGGTCTCGGTGGCGGCGTCCTCGCTCAGGTCGTAGCGGGCGATCTCCGTGCCGCCGGCCTGGTTGACGATGCGGATGTACGCGTTCCGCACCTGGCCGAAGTTCTGGCTGCGGGACTCGGCGTCGTAGATCGAGACCGGGAAGACGATCTTGTCGACGTCGGCCGGCAGGCCCGCCAGGTTGACGTTGATCGCCTCGTCGTCGCCCTCGCCCTCGCCCGTGCGGTTGTCACCCGTGTGGACGATCGTCTGGTCCGGCGTCGACTTGTTGTTGAAGAAGACGAAGTGGCCGTCGGAGACGACCTTTCCGCCTCCGTTCACCGCGATCGCCGAGGCGTCGAGGTCGAAGTCGGTGCCGGTGGTGGTACGGACGTCCCAGCCGAGGCCGACCGTGACGGCTGTCAGGCCCGGTGCCTCCTTGGTGAGCGAGACGTTGCCGCCCTTGGACAGGCTTACAGCCATGGGGATGTCCCTTTCGTTGTCGTGTGCGGGCTTCGAGTGGTCCCGAAGCTACCGTCACCCGACATAACGCAGGCGGAGGCCCGGGAGGTTCCTCACCTCTTTGCTTTCTTTACCCGGGCCGTCGGCGCCCGGGAAAAGAGGGTGACGGAATCGGCCCGGACACGGGACCATGGGGGCATGTCCGGACCCGCTCATGTCATCCGTGGTTCGGTCTCCCTGCCGGAGGCCGAACTGATGTGGCGTTTCTCAAGGTCGTCCGGGCCCGGCGGACAGCACGTCAACACGAGTGACTCGAAGGCGGAACTGCGCTTCGATCTCGCGAAGACGGAAGCGCTGCCGCCGGTCTGGAAGGAACGCGCGCTGGAGCGGCTCGCGGACCGGCTCGTGGACGGCGTGATCACCGTACGCGCGTCGGAGCACCGCTCTCAGTGGCGCAACCGCGAGACCGCGGCCGTACGGCTCGCCTCCCTGCTGGCGGAGGCGACCGCTCCGCCCCCGCGCCCGCGCCGTAAGACGAAGATCCCGCGCGGGATCAACGAGCGTCGGCTGCGCGAGAAGAAACAGCGCGCGGAGACGAAGCGTGGCCGTACCGGCCGGGGCTGGACCTGACGCCGCTACGCGTCAATACACCTAGGCCCTGTCCGGCCGTTAGCGGTAGAGGTCCCGTATCAGGGCGATCTCGGCCCCGTGGTGCAGCAGTTCCTGGTTGACCCACCACACCGATGGTGGTGAACGGCGGCGGCGCGGGGTGCGGGGCGGTCGCGTAGTCGTGCCCCCACTCGCCCGTGCCGATGAGCAGCGTCGCCCCGGACCCCGGGCCGTCCGTACGGCGGCGGACCGGCCAGCAGCCGGCCACCGGCTCCCAGAGGTACTCCTCGTCGGTCAGCGGAACGACCTCGACGTCCGTGCCGTTGCCGCTGTCCACGACAGGGCCCGCCAGACGGTCGGCGAGCCGCGTCCGCGCGAAATTGAACTGATCGAGCAGGGGGAGCAGCCGTGGGGGCGGCGGAGGCGGGTTCAGCGGTGGCATCCGCCGATTACTACGAACCCAGCTGCCGGTAGCGCCCCTTGAAATACATCAGCGGCCCGCCCTCCGCGCTCGGCAGTTCCGCCGTCAGCACCCGACCGACGACCAGGGTGTGGTCACCCGCCTCGATCCGCTGTTCCGTACGGCACTCCAGCAGCGCCAGCGACCCCCCGATCAGCAGCGCGCCGCTCACCTCTCCCCGGCGGTACGGGATGTCCTCGAACAGCAGCCGGTCGCTGATCCGGCCCTTCATCGCGAACCGGCCCGCGACATGCCGCTGGCTCTCGGAGAGCAAGGAGGCCGCCCACAGCGGCTGTTCGGCGAGCAGGTCGTCCATGCGGGAGCCGTTGCGCACGCTGACCAGGACCAGCGGCGGGTCCAGCGAGACCGACATGAAGGCGGTCGCCGTCATCCCGGCGTCCTCGCCGCGCGGTCCGGTGGCGCTCAAAGGGGGTTCGTGCGCTGTCACCAGCACCACACCCGCGGCCAGCCGGGCGAGGGCGGCGCGGAACTCGTCGTTGCTCACCCCCTCAGGATGGGGGATGGCGTCGACGGCGTCGGTACGGGTGTCAGGGGGCGTCTGGGGCACGGAGGAGACGCTAGCCCCGGCCGCCCACGCCCGCATCGGGCCAGGGGACCAGCCCGGTCCTAGGACCAGCGGCGCCACGGGAGCGCTTCGGGTGCGCTTCGGGGGAGCGCCAGGGATCGGCCCGCGGTCCGGCGGCCGCCGGAAACCGCCCGCCGCCGCCATCAGAAACCGCCCCCGCAACCGCCCCCGCAACCGCCCCTCTCGCCCACCGTCAACGCCGCCCGCCCCCGTCCCCCGAGGGCCGTCGTAAAATTTGCGTTCACGAAAGGTGTGGAGCGCTCCCATCAGGGTTTTCCCTTCTTGGTCGGATCATGTGACTTGACTCACAGAGTGCGCTAATTGTTGACCCTGTGTACCGAGCGCGCAGCTCCCTGTGATTCAGTGGCGATGCCAGTGCAAGACGAGAGCCGATGAGAATCCTGGAGTTGCTGTCGAGGTCTCGGGGAGAGCGAGCAATGGAGACCGAGTCGGAGCCGTATGTCCGTCTTGCGACCCTGCGGCAGTTGCATGAGGCCGTCGCCGGCCTCAACACCGCCCGCAGCTTGGCGGACACCCTGCAGACCGTGGCCGACGGGGTCGTCTCCGGGCTCGGGTACGAACTGGCCTGCGTCAATGTCGTCCAGGCCGACGGCGACCTCGTCGTCGCCGCCTTCGCCGGGAGCGCCGCCGCGGAAGCCCTGATCACCGGCCGGGTCGGCTCCCGGGCCTCCTGGGAGCGGCGGCTGCTGATGGGCGAGAGCTGGGGTGAGCTGCGCTTCATACCGCACACCGAGGGCTGGGTGCTGCTGGAGGACGACGTTCCGCAGTGGTACACCGAGGGTCCCGATCCCCGTTTCGAGGACGAGTGGCATCCGCAGGACCGGCTCTACGCCCCGATGTACGCCTCCGGTGGCGGGAGCGAGCTGCTCGGTGTCATCTCCGTCGACCGGCCGCGCGGCGGGCGCCGTCCGGGCCCCTGGGGGCAGGAAGCGCTCCAGATGTACGCGTCCCAGGCCGCCATTGCGATCAGTAACGCTCGCCTCCGAGCAAATATGCAGCGGGCCCTGGTGCGCCTGGAGCGGGAGCAGCAGGCGCTGCGGGCCAGTGAGGAATCCTTCCGTCAGGCGTTCGAGTACGCGCCCAGCGGGATGGCCATCGCGGAGATGGGTGGCGACCAGCACGGCCGGCTGCTGCGGACCAATGACGCGCTCTGCCGGCTGCTGGGCCGCCCGGCCTCCGCGATGCGCCGCCACTCGTTCTCCGATCTGGTCCACCCCGAGGACATCGGGACCCTTCTGCGCACCTCCGCCGAGGGCGGTCGCGCCGAACTGCGGCTGCTGCGGCGCGACGGCACGTACGTCTGGGTCTCGCTGCGCAACTCCGTGGTCGCCGACACCGCCGACGGCCCGCGCTTCCTGCTCACCCACGTCGAGGACATCGAGGAGCGCAAGAGCCGCGAGCTCCAGCTCGCGCACCGCGCCTCGCACGACTCGCTCACCGGCCTGCCGAACAGCGCCGAGCTGCGCTCCCGCCTCAGCGCCCGGCTCTGTTCACGGCCCCACGCGATGCGCGAGACCGCGGTCGAGGCGCTGGACGCGGCGTACGGGGGGTACGAGGGCACCGTCCTGTACGAGCCCGGGTACGACGCGTACGACGGCTATGACGGCTACGACCAGTACGAGGAGCGCGGGGGCCGGCCGGTCGGCGGACGCTCCGTCGTCCCCGCGGTCGGCGGCGTGCCCCTCGACCACCATGTGCACATGGTCGCGCCCGGCGACGACCCCGAGACCGACGACGGCACGAAGGGCCTCGCGGTCCTCTTCTGCGACCTCGACGGCTTCAAGTCCATCAACGACCGGTTCGGCCACAACACCGGCGACGCGGTGCTGATCGAGGTCGCGCGCCGGCTGACCACGGGCGTACGGGACGGGGACACCGTCGCGCGCCTCGGGGGTGACGAATTCGTCGTTCTCGCGGACGGGCTCGGTTCGGCGGACGCCGCCGATCTCGCCGTACGGCTGCGGAACGCGATCATTCCGCCGATCAGGGTCGACGGCCGGGCGGTCCGGGTCGGGGCGAGTTTCGGCATCAGCTGGGCGAGCTGCGGGATGTCGGTGGAGGAAGTACTGCAATCCGCTGACCAGCGGATGTATATCGAGAAGCGATCGCGGAGCAAGGTTCACCGGCGTGCGGGGTAGGCGCTCTCGGAAGGGCCCACGGAACGGGACGGGCCCTCGGGACGGATCGGGGAGCCGTGTTCCGGAGCGTTCGGGACAGGGCTGCGACATGTCCGCGATCCGTTGTTCATCCACGAGGCGCAGACTGGCTGACACCCCTCAAGGCCCGTCCGTGGCCTTGCCCATTCGAGGTAGGCTCGGCCGGTCGGCGACGCTGGCGAGATGGTAAGGAGTGACCAGGGATGACGGCCGGGAACAACGGCGCTAGCACGCCCGAGGACGACGATCCGTTCGGCTATCTGTACGAGGACGGACAGGCGGCGGGCGCCAATCAGCGACGCCAAGGCGGCTACGGCTACCCCGGTCCGGCCGCGCAGCCTGGCGTGCCCAGGACGTCGTACAACCAGGTCAGGACGGTCGGCGAGCGCCAGTACGGCCAGCAGCAGGCGGCCCCGCCGCAGCAGCCGCAGTACGGTCAGCAGCCGCAGTACGGCCAGGCCGGGCAGGCTCCCTACGGCCAGCAGCAGGCGCCCTATGGCCAGGCGCCGTACGGCCAGCAGCAGAACCCGCACTACGCGGCCCCCGAGACCCACCCCGGCGGTGCCACCACCCGTCAGGTGCCGGCCCAGCGCGGCGGCGGACGCGGCAGCGGCCCCAACACCAAGGGCCTGCTGATCGGCGCGATCGCCGTCGTCGCGGTGGTCGTGATCGGTATCACGGTGGCGCTGCTCAACAACGGTGACGACAAGAACGCCAACGCCGACGCGACCCCGTCCGGCGGCCCGGCCCCCTCGGCCGGGCAGTCGCAGCAGCCCACCGACGGGGCGAGCGGCAAGGACGAGACGTCGCCCGACGGGATCGGCCTCCCCAAGCAGGACGCGGCGACCCTCCAGCTGGGCCCGCCCGCCGCCCTCGCGACGGACATCGAGGGCGCCCAGGGCACCAACGGTTCGTATGTGACCGGCTTCAACGCCGTCGGCGCCTCGGTGACCTGGACCGCCGACATCGAGAAGGCCGGCTCGTACGCGCTGTCCGTGCGCTACGCCATACCCGCCAAGGACGCCAACGCCACCCTGACCGTCAACGGCAAGGCGAACAACTCCCCGCTCGGGCTGAAGAACTTCATCAGCTCCGACGACCCCGACTGGTCGAAGAACTGGCAGACCACATGGGCGCCGGTGGAGCTCAAGAAGGGCAAGAACACCCTCAAGATCTCCTGCGAGCAGGGCAACCAGTGCGACGCCATCCTCGACTGGCTGGAGGTCACGCCCCCCAAGGGGTAGTGATCACGTCGTCGCGGAGCCGACCGCCCGCAGGAAGTCCGCCACCGTCCCGGCCATCGCCTCGCGAGCCGGGACGAGGTATTTCCGGGGGTCCACCGTCGTCGGGTGCGCCGCGAGGTAGTCGCGTACGGCGCCGGTGAAGGCCGTGTTGAGGGCGGTACCCACGTTGATCTTGACCATGCCGGAGGCGACCGCCCGGCGGATCTCCTCGTCCGGGACACCGGACGAGCCGTGCAGGACCAGCGGTACGGGGACGGCGTCGCGCAGCGTGGCGATCAGGGTGTGGTCCAGGGCGGCCGTGCGGTGCGTCATCGCGTGGGACGAGCCGACCGCGACGGCCAGCGCGTCCACCCCGGTCTCGGCCACGTAGACGACCGCCTCCGCCGGATCCGTCCGTACCCCCGGGGCGTGCGCGTCGAGGGACGGCTCGCCGTCCTTGCCGCCCACCGCGCCCAGCTCCGCCTCGATCCAGATGCCGTGGTCGTGGCCCCAGCGCACGGCCTCGGCGGTGGCCGCGAGGTTCTCCGCGTACGGCAGTTTCGACGCGTCGAACATCACCGAGCTGAAGCCGGCCCCGGGAGCGGCCCGCAGCAGTGCGGGCGATTCGACATGGTCGAGGTGGAGGGAGAGCGGCGCGGAGGAGGCGCGGGCGACGGCCGCCGCGGCGGCGGTGACCGCGCCGGGGTCGCCGCCGTGGAACGCCACCGCGTTCTGCGATATCTGGAGGATCGCGGGCGCCCCGGCCCGCTCGGCGCCGGCGGCGATCGCCTCGGCGTGCTCCAGGGTGATGACGTTGAACGCGGCGATCCCGTGGTTCCCGGCCCTGGCGGCCGTGACGAGTTCACCGGTGCTGACGAGTGGCATATGTCCCTCAGTTCTTCCAGCTCGCGGACCGGTCCCGGCCAGTTCTTCCGGCTCGCGCGATCGGTCCCGGCGCCATCGGTCCCGGCGCTACGGTCCGGGGTGTTCCGTCACCGCCACGCGCGGCAGCAGCTGCTCGTACGCCTCCGCGTCGAACTCGCCCGCCGTCGGTGCCAGGACCGTCGCCGTGGCCAGCGCGACCGCGCGGGCCAGCCTGGCCGGCCAGGGCAGCCGCTCGACGAGGCCCGAGAGGAGCCCGGCCACCGCCGAGTCGCCCGCGCCCGTCGGGTTGCCCTTCACGGGCGCGGGCGGGGTCGCCTGCCAGACACCGTCCGGGGTGGCCGCGAGGATGCCGTCGGGGCCGAGCGAGGCGATGACGGCGTGCGCGCCGCGGCGGCGGGCGTCGCGCGCGGCGCGCAGCGGCTCGCGAGAGCCGGTGAGCCGGGCGAGTTCCTCGGCGTTCGGCTTGACCAGATCGGGGCGGGCGGCGACGCCGCGGCGCAGCGGTTCGCCGCTGGTGTCGAGGAGCGTCGGTACGCCCGCCGCACGGGCCCGGCGGATCAGTTCGGCGTACGCGCCGACATGGATGCCGGGCGGCAGGCTGCCGCACAGGGCCACGGCGTCGGCGCCGGTGAGCAGCCGCTCGTACGCGCCGAGGAAGGCGGACCACTCGCCGGAGGAGACGGCCGGGCCCGGCTCGTTGAGCTGGGTGGTGTCGCCGCTGGCCTCGTCGACGACGGCGAGGGTGCGGCGGGTGGCCCCGGAGATCGGTACGAGCGCGTCGACCGGCCGGCCCCTGGAGCCCTCCGGGCCGCAGCCGGCGAGCAGCTCCCGCAGCACGTCGCCCGTCCGGCCGCCCGCGAACCCCGTCACCACCGACTCGTGGCCCAGCGCCGACAGCACCCGCGCGACGTTCAGGCCCTTGCCGCCGGGGCGCTCGATGACATCGGTGACGCGGTGCGTGGTGTGCGGGACCAGCTCGGGGGTGCGGTACGTGATGTCCAGCGCGGCATTGAGCGTGACCGTCACGATCATCCGTCGCACCCCCGGGAAACGCGCTGACGTGGCCGGTACTCGCGCGGCCGGTTACCGGAGCGATCATGCCAAACAGAAGGCGGTAGGCCCAGACCCCGAGCCGACCGCCTTCGTATGGCTTTCTTCGGTCTTGCGGTCGAATCAGCTGACTTGTTGCTGAATCGACCTACTTGGGGTCAATTACCCATTCGCCCTTGTGCAGAACACCCTTGACCGAGAACTCCTCGTCCAGGACCACCAGGTCCGCGTCCTTGCCCGGCTCCAGCGAGCCGACCTTGTCGTACACGCCCAGCAGCCGCGCCGGATTGGCGGAGATCGCCTGGACGATGTCCTCCACCGGCAGCCGGTCCACCGTCGCCGCCCGCTTGAAGGCGGTGTCCTGGGTCAGCGTGGAGCCGGCGATCGAGCCGCCCTCCACCAGCCGCGCGACGCCGTCCTTGACCTCGACGGCGAGCGGGCCGAGCTGGTAGCGCCCGTCGCCGAACCCGGCCGCGTCCATCGCGTCCGTGACGAAGGCCACCCGGTCCGCGCCCGCGCGGTGGAAGGCCAGCTCCAGGGCCGCGGGGTGCAGGTGCGTGCCGTCGTTGATCAGCTCGACCGTGACCCGCTCGTCCTCCAGCAGCGCGGCGATCGGCCCCGGGGCGCGGTGTCCGAGCGGCGGCATCGCGTTGAAGAGATGCGTCGCGACGGTCGCGCCCGCGTCGATGGCCTCCGCGGTCTGCTCGTACGTCGCGTCCGTGTGGCCGACGGCGGCGATCACGCCGTGCTCCACGAGAAGCCGTACGGACTCGATGCCGCCCGGCAGTTCGGTGGCGAGCGTGACCATCCTGGCCGTGCCGCGCGCCGCGTCGAGCAGCTTGCGGATCTCGGCCGGGTCGGGGTCGCGCAGCAGCGCCTCGCTGTGGGCGCCCTTGCGGCAGGGGGAGATGAACGGGCCCTCGAAGTGGATCCCGGCCAGCTCGCCCTGCTCGACCAGCTCGGAGAGGAAGCCGGCGCGGTGGGCGAGGAAGTCCATCTCGCCGGTGACGGTGGAGGCGACGAGGGTGGTGGTGCCGTGCTCGCGGTGCGTACGGATGCCCTTGAGCACGTCGTCCACCGAGCCGGAGGTGAACGAGGCGCCGCCGCCGCCGTGGTTGTGCATGTCCACGAAGCCGGGGACGATCCAGTGGCCGGACAGATCCAGCGAGGCGGCGTCGTCGCGCGCGGCGCCCGCGATCCGGCCGTCCTCGATGATCACCCGCCCGCCGTCCACGGTTCCGGTGGGCAGCACCACCCGGGCGCCGGTGAGGACGGTGCTTTCGGCGCGTGGGGTGCGTGCGGCGTGCGCGGCGCGTGGGGCGCTAGCGGCCATCAGGCGGATACCTCCGTGGCGAGTGGATCGTCGGCGGGCGGGTCGTTGTCGTCGGCGGGTCGGGCTTGCGCGGGCCGGGCTTCGGTGGGGGGCTCGGTGGGGGGCTGGGCGGCGGCGAGCAGATCCCAGGCGAGCAGCCCCGCGCCCAGACAGCCGGCGGTGTCACCGAGGGCCGCCGGGACGATCTCGGGCAGTTTCTGGAACGTCACCCGCTGCTCGACCGCTGCGCGCAGTGGTGTGAACAAGGTTTCCCCGGCTTCGGCGAGACCGCCACCGATGATCAGCGTCCGGGGGTCGAGCAGGGTGAGCGCGGTGACCAGTCCCGCGGCGAGGGCGTCCACCGCGTCGAGCCAGACCCGCACGGCCGCGGGGTCGCCGGACTCCACGGCCTTCGCGCAGTCGGCGGCGTCCGCCTCCGGGGCGCCGCTCGCCGCCGCCCAGGCGCGGGTCACGGCCGCGGCGGAGGCCAGGGTCTCCAGACAGCCGCGCTGTCCGCAGCCGCACTCGGGCCCGTCGGGGCGGACCACGACATGGCCGATCTCGCCCGCGGAGCCGTGCGCGCCGGCCTCGATGGTGCCCGCGATGCCGATGGCCCCGGCGATCCCGGTGCCCAGCGGCACGAACAGGAACCGGTCGGCGCCCCGGCCCGCGCCGAGCCGCCCCTCGGCGAGCCCGCCGGTGCGTACGTCGTGCCCGAGCGCGACGGGTACGCCGCCGAGCCGGGCGCCGAGGAGATCGCGCAGCGGTACGTCGCGCCAGCCGAGGTTGGCGGCGTACAGCGCGATACCGCGCTCGGCGTCGATGATGCCGGGCACGGCGACCCCGGCCGCGACGGCGCTCTCGCCGAAGTGCTCGATGCCGTACGCGCGCAGGTCCGCGGCGAAGCCGAGGATGGTCTCCACGACGGCCTCGGGCCCGCGCTCCCTGCCGGTCGCCCGGCGCGCCTGATACAGCAGCGCGCCGTCCGCCCCCACCAGGGCGGCTTTCATGCCGGTGCCGCCCACATCCAGGGCGATGACGTGTCTCACGGGAACAGTCTCGCGCGTAGACCCTTGAAAGGTCTAGTCCACTGTCCAGGATTGTTGAGTCTCCATACAAACGCGCGGCCCGGATGAGCGATGGGATGGCGTTGCCCAAGTGAGATCAACCTCAGGTGGACCCCAAACCTCCGGATGAGGGAAAATCACGTGCTTCCATAACAGTGCGTCACGGGGGACCGACCGGGGCCTTACGCGCAATCGAAGAACAAGGGCGGGAACACAGCTGTGCGACAGCGCTATCTGGGAATGACCGCGGCGATAGCCGCATGGGGCATGACAATGGCGCTGGCGGGCTGCGGCAGTTCGGGAGAGGCCGGGGACGACGTCACCCTCAAGGTCGTCGCCGCGGACTACGGCACCAACTCGGAGAACTCCTCCGAGAAGTACTGGTCCGCGCTCGCCTCGGCGTTCGAGTCCAAGAACCCCGGCATCAAGGTCGACGTCGACGTCCGCCCCTGGAAGACCGTCGACAGCGATGTCGCCACGATGGTCGAGGAGGGCGAGGCGCCCGATATCGCGCAGGTCGGCTCGTACGCCAACTACGTGAAGCAGGACAAGCTTTACGCCGCCGACGAAGTGCTCTCCGTCCCCACGCAGGCGAATTTCCTCTCCCAGCTCTCCGACGCGGGCAAGGTCAACCGCATCCAGTACGGACTGCCGTTCGTCGCCTCCACCCGGCTGCTCTTCTACAACAAGAAGCTCTTCGACCAGGCCGGGCTCGACGCCCCGAAGAACTGGGACGACATCCAGGCCGACGCCGAGGCGCTCAAGTCCACCGGCGTGACCACGCCGTTCGCGCTGCCGCTCGGCTCCGAGGAGGCCCAGGGCGAGACCCTGATGTGGCTGCTGAGCGGCGGGGGCGGCTACACGGACACCGCCGACGGCTCGTACAACATCGACTCGCAGCAGAACATCAAGACGTTCGAGTGGCTCCAGAAGCAGCTCGTCGGCAAGGGGCTGACCGGCCCTGTCGCCCCCGGGAAGCTGGACCGCGCCATCGCGTTCAAGGCGTTCACCAGCGGTCAGGTCGGCATGCTCAACGGGCATCCCTCCCTGATGGAGGAGGCCGCCAAGCAGGGCGTCAAGGTCGGGATGGTGCCGCTGCCCGGCATCAACGGCAAGGCCAAGGCGTCCATGGGCGTCGCCGACTGGATGATGGCCTTCAAGCAGAACGGCCACCGTACGGCGATCGGCAAGTTCCTGGACTTCGCGTACGACGACAGGAACGTGATGTCCTTCGCCGCGCAGTACGACCTGCTGCCGGTCACCTACAGCGCGAACGAGGCGATGGCGGCGGACCCGCAGTACGGGGACCTGCGCGAGTTCCTGGACGCGCTGCCCACCTCCGAGCTGCTCCCGTACGGCAAGAACTCCTGGGCGAGCGTGAGCGAGAGCTTCAAGAAGAACATCGGCAAGGCCGTCGAGCCCGGCGCCAGTCCGTCGAACGTCCTCGGAGGGATCGCCAGAGACGCGGCGGCCGCCGAGGCCGCCGAGTAGCGTGTGGTCATATGACCGCGTCTGAGCCCACCGAGCCCCGCGGTCCCGCCGAGCCCGCCGTCTCCCCGGAGCCGGCCGCTTCCGCGGAGCCCGCCGAGCCCCCGGAGCCGGCCGCTTCCTCGGAGCCGGCCGAGCCCGCGGGGCTGTCCGAGCGGGACCGCGCCGTGCTCGCCATGGAGCGGCGCGGCTGGCCGGGGCCCGGCGCCAAGGAGCGGGCGATCAGGGAGGGGCTCGGCCTCTCGCCGACCCGCTACTACCAGCTGCTGGGCGCGCTGCTGGACGATCCGCTGGCCCTGGAGCACGACCCGGTGACGGTGAACAGGCTGCGCCGGGTCAGGGCCGAGAAGCGCCGCCGGCGATAGGGCAGAGGCCCCAGGGGAAAGCCCCATTGGCCGGACAGGCCCCCCGTGGCGCCGGGCGCCGATAGGGTCGGGGGCATGGGCAGCAACCCGTACCCCCTGCCGAAACCGGCCACCCCCGCAGGCGCCGACGCTCTGGCCGCGCTCCTCGCGCGGCCCGGTGAGGCCGTCGTCGCGCTCGACTTCGACGGCACCCTCGCCGAGATCGTCCCCGACCCCGAACAGGCCCGCGCGCACCCGCGCGCCGTCCCCGCCCTGGCCGCGCTCGCGCCGCACGTCGCGTCGGTCGCGGTCGTCACCGGCCGCCCGGCCGGGGTCGCCGTGCGCTACGGCGGCTTCGCCGGAGTGCCGGGCCTGGACCATCTCGTGGTCCTCGGCCACTACGGCGCCGAGCGCTGGGACGCCGTCTCCGGGGCCGTCCGCACCCCCACCCCGCACGAGGGCGTCGCGGCGGCCCGCGCCGAACTCCCCGGTGTCCTCGACCGGTTCGGTGCCTGGCGCGGCACCTGGATCGAGGAGAAGGGCCAGGCGGTCGCGGTCCACACCCGCCGCGCCTCCGACCCGCAGGCCGCCTTCGACGCCCTGCGCGACCCGCTCACCGAACTGGCGGCCCGCCACGGCCTGATCGTCGAACCGGGCCGCATGGTCCTGGAGCTGCGCCCGCCCGGCATGGACAAGGGCGTGGCGCTGCTGGAGTACGTACGCGAGGTCGGCGCCAGGACGGTCCTGTACGCGGGCGACGACCTGGGCGACCTCCCGGCCTTCGCGGCGGTGGAGAAGCTCCGCTCGGACGGCCACCCGGGCCTGCTGGTCTGCATCGGCACGGAAGTACCCGAACTGGCCGACCGCGCCGACCTGCTGCTGCCGGGCCCGGCGGCGCTGGCGGACTTCCTGGCCGCGCTGGCGCAGGAGATGGCCTGAGGGACTCGCCGGCGCGCCCGCCCCGCCCGGAGCCTTCCCGGGCACGCCGGGCGCGCCGGGCGCGCCGGGCCTGTCGGGCTTCTCGGGCTTCTCGGGCTTCTCGGGCTTCTCGGGCTTCTCGGGTGTGTCAGGCGCGCAGCGCCGTCAGCTGGTCGAGGAACCACTGCTTCGGCGGCAGCGCCGTCGCCGCCGCGGCCAGCCGCTTGGCGCGTTCCGCGCGCTCGGCGGCCGGCATGGTCAGCGCCTCGTGGAGGGCCGTCGCCGTGGCGCTGATGTCGTACGGGTTCACCACCAGCGCGTCCTCGCCCAGCTCCTCGTACGCACCCGCCTCCCGCGACAGCACCAGCGCGCAGCCGCGCTCGGAGACGAGGGGGATCTCCTTCGCGACCAGGTTCATGCCGTCGCGGATCGGGTTGACCAGCGCCACGTCCGCCAGCCGGTAGGCGCCCAGCGAGCGGGCGAAGTCGTCCTCGACATGGAGGACGACCGGGACCCAGCCCTCCGTGCCGAACTCGGCGTTGATCTCGTCGGCCACCCGCTGGACCTCGGCGGTGTACTCGCGGTACACCGCCAGGTCCTGCCGGGACGGGTAGGCGAAGGCGACATGGACGACGCGTTCGCGCCATTCGGGACGGTCGGTCAGCAGCAGCCGGTAGGCGAGCAGCCCGCGCACGATGTTCTTCGACAGTTCCGTACGGTCCACCCGGACGATGGTCTTCCGCTCCTCGCCCGCGCTCGTCCGGCCGATCTGCCCGCGCAGGGTGACGATCCGCTCGTCCACGTCGGGGCGGTGCGCGCGCTCGCGCAGGAAGTCGCCGTCCGCGCCCAGGCCGTGCACCCCGATCGCGGTGTTGCCCGTCCCGCCCAGCAGCTCCGTGCAGCACGCCGTGAAGGCGCCCGCCCACCGGTGCGTCAGGAAAGCCGCGCGGTCCGCGCCGAGGATGCCGCGCAGGAGCTGGCGCGCGATGTCGTCGGGCAGCAGCCGGAAGTAGTCCACCGGCGCCCAGGGCGTGTGCGAGAAGTGCCCGATCCTCAGGTCGGGGCGCAGGGCGCGCAGCATCCCGGGCACCAGCGCCAGGTGGTAGTCCTGCACCAGCACGGCCGCGCCGTCGGCCGCCTCGTCGGCCAGCGCCTCCGCGAAGGCACGGTTGTACGTCTCGTACGACGCCCATCGCGCGCGGAACTCCGGGCCGAAGGACGGCTCCAGCGGGGTCTGGTAGAGCAGGTGGTGGACGAACCAGAGCGCGCTGTTGGCGACGCCGTTGTACGCGTCCGCGTACACCTCGGGCGCGATGCCCAGCATCCGCACCCGCTGGCCGCCCGTGTCGCCGGTGTCGAGCCGGCCGTCCGTGCGCCGTACCGCCTCGCGGTCGCCGTCCCCGAGCGCCGCGCACACCCACACCGCGTCCGCGTCCTGCCCGATGGCCGACAGGCCGGACACCAGCCCGCCGCCGCCCCGCTTGGCCTCCAGCGCGCCGTCGTCGCGCAGGGTGTACGAGACGGGGCCGCGGTTGGACGCGACGAGGACCTTGGCCCGGGAGGCCGGCTCGGTAACCATGTGCCGAAACCTAGCCCGTCGCGGAAACGCTCAAACGTACGGGCGCGGCCATGTCGGCGGCTGTGTCGACCGTCACGGGGGCGCCACTGCCGTCAGTCCCGCCACCGTCACGGGGGCGGCACCGCCGTCAGTCCCGCCGGCCGCGCAGCGCGGCCAGCGCGACGACCCCGGCGCCGCCCAGCGCGACCACCACCCCGCCCAGCAGCCACAGTCGCTCGATGGCGCTTCCCGCCCCGGCCAGCCGCGCGTGCGCGGCGGCGGCCAGCGGTCCGGCCAGCGCTCCGGCCCACACATGATTCATGCCCATAACCGGGCAATCTAGATAATTCACATGATCGCATCGCGTTACGCCGCGCGTCCGGCCGTGTACTCCGCGATCTCCCGCACCGGCGGCCGTTCCTCCGTGTCCACCGCGTGCGTACGCGGCACGAAACCGTTCTCGCCGCGCTCGAACTGCGTCAGCTCCGGCCGTACCAAGTGCGCCCGGGACAACCGCAGCTGCGCCGTACGGTAGATCGCCGCGGCCATCCGCCCCAGCGCCCGCTCGTCCTGATGACGGTGGATCCGCACCCCGACATCGACCTGCCCCAGCGCATCGAGCCCCGCCGTGTGCAGCGCGTCCACGAGCAGGCCCAGCTCCACGCCGTACCCGACGGGGAACGGCAGCCGCTCCAGCAGCGAGCGCCGCGCCGCGTACTCACCGCCCAGCGGCTGTACGAAACCGGCCAGCCGCGGCCAGTGCAGATTGAGCAGCGGCCTGGCCACCAGCTCGGTCACGCGCCCGCCCTGACCGCCCAGGCTCCCCTGCCCGCCCCGGTCGCCCCGGTCGCCCCGGTCGCCCCGGTCGCCCCGGTCGCCCCGGTCGCCCCGGTCGCCCCGGTCGCCCCGGTCGCCCCGGGCGCTCCGGTCGCTCCCGTCGTCCCGGTCGTCCCGGGCGCTCCGGTCGTCCGGGTGTCCCGCCGCGGGCTGGAGCAGCGGACGGTCGTACATCGCCTTCACGAACTGCATGTCCTGATCGGTCAGCAGCGGCCCCACGATCCCCGACACGAAATCGGCCGAGAACCGACGCAGATCGGCGTCCACGAAGCACACGACATCGCCGCTCGTCACCAGCAGCGACCGCCACAGCACCTCGCCCTTACCGGGCAGGGCCGGCAGCCGCGGCAGTATCGCGTCCCGGTCCTCCACGCGCGCGCCCGCCGCCGCCGCGACCGCGGCCGTCCGGTCGGTGGAACCGGAGTCGACCACCACCAGTTCATCGACGAGCCGCACCCGCTCCATCAGTTCGCGCCGGATCACGGACACGATCTCGCCGACCGTCTCCTCCTCGTTCAGCGCGGGAAGGACCACACTCACCGTCGTCCCGCGCGCGGCCTTCGCCACCATCAGCCGGTCGAGCGGGCGGTCGGCCACGGACCAGGAACGCCTGGTCAGCCAGTGCTCCACCTCTTCCAGCACGGTCGGTACTCCCTGTGCGTGTGCCATGAACGTGATCCATCTCGCGGTGCGGACGACTATCTCAACCGTGCGCTCCTTCGGTTACAGTCTTGAACAACACGAATGACCCACGCATGCCGGGGGTCGTTACGTGGAAAAACGCATCGGACCCCGGGTCCGGCGCCATAGCGCTCATCCAGAGGGACTGAGGGAACGGCCCGTTGAAGTCCCGGCAACCCTCCCGCCGACCATTCGAGGTCACGGTGGGGAAGGTGCCAATTCCGTCTCGTGGCGAAGTGCGTCGCGAGGAAGATGAGGAGAAAGGGCCTCGCCTCCATGGCTGTGCAGACCGCCGAACAGAACACCGACTCCGACACCGGGGCCGTTGATCTCGGACCCGCCGCCGCACTCTCGTGCCGCGAATGCGGAGAGCGCTTCGACCTCGGCCCGATCTTCGCCTGCGCGAGCTGTTTCGGGCCACTCGAAGTGGCGTACGACCTGCCGAGCGGCAGCCCCGAAGAGCTGAAGAAGCGCATCGCCGAGGGCCCCGACAACATCTGGCGCTACGCGCCGCTGCTGCCCGTCCCCGCCGACGTGGCCACGAAGCCCAATATCAACCCCGGCTTCACCAAGCTCGTCAAGGCCGACAACCTCGCCCGCGAACTGGGCGTCACCGGCTCCCTCCACATCAAGGACGACTCCGGCAACCCGACGCACTCCTTCAAGGACCGCGTCGTGGCCATCGCCGTCGAGGCCGCCCGCGCCTTCGGATTCACCACGCTCTCCTGCTCCTCCACGGGCAATCTGGCCGGGGCCGTCGGCGCCGCCGCCGCCCGCGCCGGCTTCCGCTCCTGCGTCTTCATCCCGCACGACCTGGAGCAGGGCAAGGTCGTCATGGCGGCGGTGTACGGCGGTGAACTCGTCGGCATCGAGGGCAACTACGACGACGTCAACCGCTTCTGTTCCGAGCTGATCGGCGACCCGCTCGGCGAGGGCTGGGGCTTCGTCAACGTCAACCTGCGCCCGTACTACGGCGAGGGCTCCAAGACGCTCGCGTACGAGATCTGCGAGCAGCTCGGCTGGCGGCTGCCCGACCAGATCGTCGTCCCGATCGCCTCGGGCTCACAGCTCACCAAGATCGACAAGGGTCTCCAGGAGCTGATCAAGCTCGGCCTCGTCGAGGACAAGCCGTACAAGATCTTCGGCGCCCAGGCCGAGGGCTGCTCGCCGGTGTCCACCGCCTTCAAGGCCGGACACGACGTCGTACGGCCGCAGAAGCCGGACACCATCGCCAAGTCCCTGGCGATCGGCAACCCGGCCGACGGCCCCTACGTCCTGGACATCGCGCGCCGCACCGGCGGCGCCGTCGAGGACGTCACCGACGAGCAGATCGTCGACGCGATCAAGCTGCTGGCGCGCACCGAGGGCATCTTCGCGGAGACGGCCGGGGGTGTGACCGTCGGCGTGACGAAGAAGCTGATCGAGGCCGGTGTCCTCGACCCGGCGCTCACCACCGTCGTCCTGAACACCGGCGACGGCCTCAAGACGCTCGACGCCGTCGCCCCGACGACCGGCCCGACCGCGACCATCCGCCCGAGCCTGGACGCGTTCCGCGACGCCGGCCTGGCCGGCAGCTGACGACCACCACGACGTTTCCGACGTTTCGGAAGACGGAAGGCAGAACACCACCATGAGCGTCAACGTCCGCATCCCCACCATTCTCCGTACGTACACCGGCGGCAAGGCCGAGGTCGCCGCCGAGGGGGCGACCCTCTCCGAGGTCATCCAGTCCCTGGAGGCCAACCACCCGGGCATCGCCGGCCGCGTCCTGGACGAC
Source organism: Streptomyces sp. NPDC039430 (assembly GCF_055639435.1). NCBI lineage: Bacteria > Bacillati > Actinomycetota > Actinomycetes > Kitasatosporales > Streptomycetaceae > Streptomyces > Streptomyces sp. NPDC039430. Next base: position 193,579 of record NZ_JBVKAK010000010.1, read on the forward strand.
CAGGGCAAGCTGCGCCGCTTCGTGAACGTGTACGTGAACGACGACGACGTCCGCTTCGAGCAGGGCCTGGAGACCGCCACCCCGGCGGGCGCCGGCGTCTCGATCATCCCCGCCGTCGCCGGAGGCTGACGCCAGGTCACCGCCGCGCGTCTTTTCTCCGCTCTGTGACTGGAACGGCCCCCTCCGTAAGAGAAGCGGAGGGGGCCGTTCTACATGGTTGAGCGCGGTAGAGTAGGGGAACGCCCCGCTGTCGCCGCTGCCGAAGGCATGCGAGAACGCGACAACATGAGGCCGATGTCGGAGTGCCGTATGCGCCGTAGGTGCGCTTTGCCCGGCCCGACTTGCCCTGGAACGCTGGGAATTCATCTCTATGTGTGTTCGGCCATGCCCAGAATTCTCGTCCGATTGACCTGTTGCAGAGGGCAGTTGGGCAGATACATTCAGCCGCGGTCGACGCGTTCCGGCGCGAAGTGTGGCCCCGTGCAAGGGCCAGTAATAGGGGAGTTAGGCATGGCTCAGGGCACCGTCAAGTGGTTCAACGCGGAGAAGGGCTACGGCTTCATCGCGGTAGACGGTGGTGCGGATGTATTCGTCCACTACAGCGCGATCCAGATGGACGGTTACCGCACCCTTGAAGAAGGTCAGCGAGTGGAGTTCGAGATCTCGCAGGGCCAGAAGGGTCCGCAGGCGGACATGGTCAAGCTCGCCGTCTGATCCCGGCGCGATCGGCCACCGACGCACTGACGTACACGTACTCACGCCGAAGGGTCCGCATCCCGAACAGGGGATGCGGACCCTTCGGGCGTTCCCGGTGTCCCCGCTCCTCCGGGGCGGCTTCCCATGTCCTGGAGCGGCGCGGGCACCGGGTGGCGGAGACCATGGGAGCTTGCACTCTCGGGGGTCGAGTGCTAATCATTGGCGTTAGCACTCTGCAAGTGAGAGTGACAACTTAAGGACCGGGTCGGTGAGGCCCGAAGAGCCGGTGGGGCAAGGAACCGCACGGCTCTCAGGCCGTCCGTCGCGGGCGCCAGCCACGGTCCGGAGCAATCCACCCCATGTCCGGGAGGACCACTTCACATGGCCAAGATCATCGCGTTCGACGAGGAGGCACGGCGCGGTCTCGAGCGCGGGATGAACCAGCTCGCCGACGCCGTCAAGGTCACCCTTGGCCCCAAGGGCCGGAACGTCGTCCTCGAGAAGAAGTGGGGCGCCCCCACGATCACCAACGATGGTGTGTCCATCGCCAAGGAGATCGAGCTCGAGGACCCGTACGAGAAGATCGGCGCCGAGCTGGTCAAGGAAGTCGCCAAGAAGACGGACGACGTCGCCGGTGACGGTACGACCACCGCCACGGTGCTCGCCCAGGCGCTGGTCCGCGAGGGCCTGCGCAACGTGGCCGCCGGCGCCAACCCGATGGCCCTCAAGCGCGGTATCGAGAAGGCCGTCGAGGCCGTCTCCGGTGCCCTGCTGGAGCAGGCCAAGGACGTGGAGACCAAGGAGCAGATCGCTTCGACCGCCTCCATCTCCGCCGCTGACACCCAGATCGGCGAGCTGATCGCCGAGGCCATGGACAAGGTCGGCAAGGAAGGCGTCATCACCGTCGAGGAGTCGCAGACCTTCGGTCTTGAGCTTGAGCTCACCGAGGGCATGCGCTTCGACAAGGGCTACATCTCGGCGTACTTCGCCACCGACATGGAGCGTATGGAGGCGTCCCTGGACGACCCGTACCTCCTGATCGTCAACTCCAAGATCGGCAACGTGAAGGACCTCCTTCCGCTGCTGGAGAAGGTCATGCAGTCGGGCAAGCCCCTGCTGATCATCGCGGAGGACGTCGAGGGCGAGGCGCTGTCGACCCTGGTCGTCAACAAGATCCGTGGCACCTTCAAGTCCGTCGCCGTCAAGGCCCCGGGCTTCGGTGACCGCCGCAAGGCCATGCTCAACGACATCGCCATCCTCACCGGCGGCACGGTCATCTCCGAGGAGGTCGGCCTCAAGCTGGAGAACGCCGGCCTGGACCTGCTGGGCCGCGCCCGCAAGGTCGTCATCACCAAGGACGAGACCACCATCGTCGACGGTGCCGGTGACAGCGACCAGGTCGCCGGCCGGGTCAACCAGATCCGTGCCGAGATCGAGAACAGCGACTCGGACTACGACCGCGAGAAGCTCCAGGAGCGCCTCGCGAAGCTGGCCGGCGGCGTGGCCGTCATCAAGGCCGGCGCCGCGACCGAGGTCGAGCTCAAGGAGCGCAAGCACCGCATCGAGGACGCGGTGCGCAACGCCAAGGCCGCCGTCGAGGAGGGCATCGTCGCCGGTGGTGGCGTGGCTCTGCTCCAGGCTTCCTCGGTCTTCGAGAAGCTTGAGCTGACGGGCGACGAGGCGACCGGCGCGCAGGCCGTCAAGCTCGCGCTGGAGGCCCCGCTCAAGCAGATCGCCGTCAACGGTGGTCTTGAGGGCGGCGTCGTTGTGGAGAAGGTCCGCAACCTCCCGATCGGTCACGGCCTGAACGCCGCGACCGGCGAGTACGTCGACATGATCGCCGAGGGCATCATCGACCCCGCGAAGGTGACGCGCTCTGCCCTGCAGAACGCCGCCTCCATCGCGGCGCTGTTCCTCACCACCGAGGCTGTCATCGCCGACAAGCCGGAGAAGGCCGGCGCGGCCCCGGCCGGCGGCGGTATGCCGGGCGGTGACATGGACTTCTGAGCCTGACGGCTCGGACCTGGTCCATGGTCTGAAGTGACCGAGGGCGGTACCCCTTCGCGGGGGTGCCGCCCTCGGGCGTTTCCGTGAGGCTTCGTCAGCGGGTGTAGTCCTTGAGCTTCTCGGTTTCCAGGGTGATGCCGACGGGGGCGGGGAGTTTGACCGTGGAGCCGTAAGAGTGTGAGGTGCGCGTCTGGTATTTGCCCTTCCGCGGATCGGCGTAAAGGACCAGTTCTTCCGCGTCGCGGTCGATGAGGAGATAGACGGGGATGTCCGCCGCCGCGTAGCCGTCGCGCTTCTCGATGCGGTCGCGGCGGTCCGTGTCGTGGTCGTGCGACGTCACTTCGACTGTCATCAGTACGCCGTCGGGGTCGGCCCACTCACCATCCTGGCCCACGAAGTGGTCGAGCGGTGCGAGGGCGCCGTCCGCGCGGGCGCGGCCGTTGCGGTAGGTCTCGACCTTGAGACCTTGCTCCGGGTACAGCGCGAGTTCGGGACGTTGCTGCATGCACTGCCTCAGCAACCACATGGCAATGGCCCCGTGAAGCTGGTCCGGCAACGGTTTGACCTCTAGCTTTCCGTTGATGAATTCGAGCAGCACCGTCTCGGGAGCCTTGCGAGCAAGCTCCTCGAAGTCCTCGACGGACATCTGCGGCCGCACCTCGGCGCAGGGGCTGGAACTGGGGCTGGGGGTCATGGTGTCGCCTCCTCCCCTCCATGGTGCCCCGGTTTTATGGCGGCGGATCGACTGGATGGTCATGTACGGGTCCTTTCGGGTGGGCGGGTCGCCGCCGCGCGGGCCTGGGCCGCCAGGGCGTGGACCGTGGTGGGCGGGAGCGGGCCGGGAGGGCGTACGGGGACGGGCTCGCCCCGGGAGCACCTTGGCGAGGGCCTTCACCGAGATGTCCGTGCCCTCGGGCAGCCGGTCGATGAACGCGGCGACGGCGGCCTCGCGCGGCGGCAGGTGCGCGAAGGCGTCGGCGCCGCGGGCCTGTTGAGATCGCTTTTCTTTGGGTGTCGATCTTGTTGGTTAGGCCCTCGCCAGATGTCGCAAGCATCGGCGGGGGCCCGTTTTGTGCTCTGCGCGGCACGCTAAAGCGTCGCGACCCTGCGTGGCAAGCCGGTCACGAAAAGTCAACCCCCCAGGCGGGGAGGGTGGGTGGGGAGAGACCCGCCTTCCATTCCTTGGAAAGAGGGCTCGGATCCTGAGGCTTGAGCCCCGGGCCGTGAGGAAGTTTTTCGGAGGCGGGCGCAACCTCGGGGGGTGTCGCACGTCTGGTGGGTTGAAGGCGCCCTTCAGCTGATGTTCCAGACCGTGTAGTCGTACAGTTCGGGAGAAACTCATGTCTTCGCACGCCAAGCCGAACCGCCGTTCCCTTCGCCGGGGCATGGGCGCCGCCATCGGTGCCGCGCTGCTGCTGGGTGCCGGTTTCGCCACGCAGGCCGTCGCCGACTCCGCCGAGAAGAAGCCGTCCCCGGTCGCGCCGGACGTCGTCGACGGCGGCACGTCGGCCGGTGAGGCCAAGGCGCCGAAGTCCGTCGCGCCGGAGGCTGCCCCCAAGGGTGAGCCGGCGGGTGAGGTCAAGGCGCCGAAGGCCGTCGCGCCGGAGGTTGTCGCCGAGGGCAAGCCGGGTGGTGAGGCCAGGGCGCCGAAGTCCGTGGCGCCCAAGGCCGTCGCCGAGGGCGTGGCGCCGGAGGCTGCCGCCGAGAGCGTGCCCGCCGCTGAGGGCAAGGCGCCGAAGGTCGTCTCCGAGGGCCGGCCTGCTTCCGTGAAGTAAGCCGCGGGGGCAGCGCCAAAGGGCGGGCCGGCCAACCCCCGGGCCGCCCGCCCCTCCCGCAACGGAACGAGGTCCATGCAGTACGCCATCCCCGCACCGCCGCCCTGGTGGTCCCGCCTGCTCGCCCGCATGTCCCCGACGGAGGACATGCCGACGCGGGGGCGTCACCCGCGGGCTCTCGGTACACCGCACCACGACGAGCCACGGCCCACCCTGGCCGAGCTGTACCGGGCGCGGCGACTCGACATGGTGCGGCTCGCGCTCTTCCTGGTGGACGATCTGCACACCGCCGAGGACGTCGTCCAGGACGCCTTCGCCGCGGTCTGCCGTCACCACGGCACCTCGCTCGACGGGCTCCAGGACCCGGCGGCCTATCTGCACACCGCCGTGGTCAACGCGGCCCGCTCCGTACTGCGCAGACGTCGCACCGCCCGCGGCCACACCCCGCCCCATGCGGGCTACGGACCGCCCGTGGACGAGGGGCTGCTGCTCGCCGAGGAACACCGTCAAGTCCTCGACGCACTCGCCCAGTTGACCCGGCGGCAGCGCGAGGTGCTGGTGCTGCGCTACTGGTCGGAGCTGACCGAAGCGCAGATCGCGAAGACGCTCGGCCTGTCGCGTGGCACCGTGAAGTCCACCGCGAGCCGCGCCCTGGACGCGCTGGAGAAGAAGCTGAAGGTGGTCCGATGAAGCAGGACGCCGACGACCGCCGACTCGCGACCGAGGACCGGCTGCGCGCCGCGCTGGCCGCGCGCGCCGCGCTCGTCACACACCGCGACCTGCGTCCCGAGGCACCCCCGCAGGGCCGCGGCTGGAGCGTACGCCAGGTGCGCGGGGTCGCTCTCGCCGGGCTCGGTGTGGCCGCCGCCGTGGTGGCCATCTACCTGACGGCGCTGCTGCCCGGCGGCCCGAGCGAACCGGCTCCGGTGCCGCCCGCCCGCACCCCGGGCATCACCGAACCATCGGCGGCCACACCGGAGGTCGAGGTCCGGCCGGGCGAACAGGGCTCCGCACCGGGCGGGCAGGGGGCCCCACCGGACGAGCGCGGATCCGCACCGGACGAGCAGGGATCCGTACCGAGCGAAGAGGGGCCGATACCGGGCGGGCAAGGTGTTCCGCCGACGGGCCGGCCGTGAGCGCGGGCGCCCTGAGCGCAGACGGCAAAAAGGGCAGAGCCATTGTCAGAGGCGGCCCGTAGGATCACACGCGTATTCGATCTTTTGGGGCGGCCGTTCGGGCCGCCCGCAGGAACCTTGGGGGGTTCTGATGCGCGAAAGAGCGCTCACCGTGGCTGCCGTCTGCGCAGCCGCCGTGCTCGGTGTCACCGCCGTGGCGCCGGTCGCCGGCGCCGCGCCGGTGGCTGTGAAGGAAAAGGCTGTGGGGGAAAAGGTTGTGGGGGGAAAGACCGCGGGGCAGAAAGCCGCGGGCGGAAAGGACGCCGACTTCAACGGCGACGGGTATCCGGACTTCGCCACCGGGGCCCACACCGCGACGGTGGGGGCCGTCAAGCGGGCCGGAGTGGTCACCGTCGCCTACGGGTCGGCAGCGGGGCTGAAGCTCAGCAGCGCCTCGATCATCAGCCAGGCCACGCCCGGAGTTCCCGGGGACCCGGTGGACGACGGGAAGTGGCGGGAAGTCGGTTCGTTCGGGGATCTGGACGGTGACGGGTACGACGACCTGGTGCTCAACTGGGCCGAGCGGTTCATGGTGCTGTGGGGGAGCGCGGACGGCATCACCGGCGCGGGCACGACCATTCCGGTCGGAAAGACCTCCGCCGCGCCTACGGCGCTGCTCGGCGGCACCGTCGGCGTGGGGGACGTCAACGGTGACGGGGTGGACGACTTCGTCACCCGCGGACACGACGGCCTGACCTACGGCCTTTCCGTCCGGCTGGGCCCGATCGACCGGACCACGGGCACGTCGGCCGGGGCCTGGTTCCGCAACACCGGGAAGCTCGACAAGCAGTCGACCTCCGCCGTCTACGTGGGGGACCTGACGGGTGACGGCGTCGACGATGTCGTCGTGGGCGGCGGTGTCGTGCTCGGGAACGGCAAGCCGGGCGCCATGGTGCTCAAGGGCACGGCCACCGGGCTGGTCAAGGGCGGCACGTTCAGCGGGCTTCACTGGTACGACACCTCCTACCCGTCGGCCTTCGGCGATCTGAACAAGGACGGCTACCAGGACCTGGTCACCGGTCACGCGGACCAGAACAAGGTCTATGTGATCTACGGCGGTCCGAACGGTCTGAGCGACACCGTGAAGCACCGCTCCTACAGCCAGGCCAGCACGGGCGTGCCGGGGACCGAAGAGGCGGGCGACAAGTTCGGGTCGGCGGTGGCCATGGGGGACACCGACCAGGACGGCTACGACGACGTGATCATCGGCGCCTCCTACGAGACCGCCTCCGACCCGGCGACCACCTCGCAGTCGGGTGCGTTCACCGTGCTGCGCGGCAGCGCCACGGGCATCACCACCACGGGCGCCGTGACGTTCACCCAGAACTCCAAGAGCGTCCCGAGCACGTCCGAGAACAACGACCACTTCGGCGCGGCGGCGGCCGTGCTCGACTCCGACAAGGACGGCAGCCCCGAGGTCTACGTCGGCGGCAACGGCGAGGACGGCTACAAGGGCCGGGTCTGGAGGTTCCCGACCGGCTCCACCGGCGTCACGGGCACCGGTTCCACCAGCTTCCACCTGGGCACCCTCGGGGGCCCGACCAGTGGCGGCAACTTCGGCTACCGCATAGCCGGCTGAGTGGGTTCTTCCTGTTGAGTGCGTTCCCGGGCCGACACCGTGATCAGTGCCGGGGCGGTCGTTCCCGTGGACCTCAGGGCGTCCACGAAGATCTCCGTCGTCCATGAGGCCACGTCGAGTGACCACTCACGGACGCGGCAGCGGAACGCCGGTCCGGGGCGCATTCCGTCCGTCTGGACCTCTCCCGCCAGGGGGAGGGCCAGACCCTCCCTCGCGGTGGTCATGGCGTCCTCGGGGGGTGCGGGCCGGATCGTCATCGCGTCGTACGTACGCTGCCGGGCCGCGGCGAGGAGGTCGGCCGCGCGGGCGGGCAGAGCGGCTGTTCCGGCGGCCCATACGGACACGGTGAGGTCGACCGACGCGCCCGGGGCCAGGGCCGGGTCCGTGAGGGCGAACCAGGCCGCCGCGTCGGCGAGATCGGCCCGGCCGTCGGGGGCCAGATGGAGCGGCGCCAGGGTGTGCAGGCCCGTCAGGCGGAAGCGGCCGAGGCGGGTCAGGACGTCGCGGAGGACCGTCGCCGCGGGCTGGACCGGCAGCCGCTGTCCGGGAAGCTCCTCGCTGACGGCGACCTGGAGCCAGGCCAGTTGACGGATCTCTCCGTCCTGGGTCCAGTCCCCGCCCGCGTCGTTGTGCCCCCACCGCTCGCCCTCCGGCCCGCCCGCATGGAACGAACTCAGCCCGTAGGCGACCGTGCGCTTCACGACGAGGCTGTACATGTCCTCTCCGAAGCTGTGGTCCTGATGGGCCCGGCGGATCCATGGCTTCAGGTCGAGGACGCCATGGACGCCCAGAATCATGGTCGGTGCCAGGTAGTCCGCGCGAGTGCTCAAGGCCGCCGGCTCAGCAGACCTTGCCCGGCCCGGCCGCCGTGGCCCGCAGCAGATCCCGGAGAAGCTCGAAGTCGATCTTCTCCGGCTTTCGGAAGCGCAGGCAGCCCTTGCCCATGTCATGGCCCGCCAGCCGGTCCGCGAAGGAATCGCGGACGTCGCCGCGCAGCACATAGACGGAGATGTACCGCTTCTGGCTCGCGAAGGCGATCTCCCCCGTGCCGTTCCGCTCGTAGGCGGGCATCCCGTACGCCATCACCTCGGTGAATCCCCGCAGCTCCGCACGGCACAGCTCACGCAGCCGGGTCAGAGCCTCCTTGCGTTCCTCGGGAACCTCGGCAAGGTAGCCGTCCACATCTTCCGCCTGGCTCTGCACCATGGTCCGAGCGTAAGTGACACGGGCAGTGGCCGGGACCTCACATACGTCCGAGAAGGATGCGGGCCAGTTCGCGGGGCGCGGAGAACATCGGCCAGTGACCGGTGTCCAGCTCGACCAGCCGCCAGCGGTCGCTGGTCAGCAGCTCCGCAACGCGGGGGCTCGGCTCGGCGCCGTCGAGCAGGCACTTGACGTACGTCGCCGGAAGCTCGCCGAGCGGGCGGCGCAGCTTGGCGGGCTCGGTCAGGGAGGCGCCCGGGTGGGGCGTCGAGCCGGTGACGATCCGGGTGATCTGCGCGTCGGTCAGGCCCTGACCGGCGTAGTCGGGCGCGGGCAGCGGGGGCCAGAAACCACCGGTCTCGGCGATCGCCGCCTCCACCGCCGCCCGGCCGTCCGGCCAGTCGGAGACGAATGACTCGCCGTCCGCCGGAACGCTGGAGTCCACGAAGACGACGCGCGTCAGCCGCTCACCGATCAACTCGGCGGCCTGGCCGACCGGGATGCCCGAATAGCTGTGCCCGACGAGGACGACATCCCGCAGATCGTTCCGCTCGACCGCGTTGACGATGTCCCGGACGTGCGTCTGCTGTCCGGCCGGTACGCCCTGCTTCTCGGCGAGACCGGACAGCGTCAACGCATGGGCGCCGTGGCCCGCCGCGCGCAGCTCCGGCACCACCTCGTCCCATGCCCAGGAACCGAGCCATGCGCCTGCCACCAGTACGAAGTCAGTCATGGGCGGCAACTTAGTGGAGTGGTCCGACAGCCCGCGTCAGGCCACTCCGCCGGTCAGCCGGCGTTGCTGTCGGCCTTGATGTCGGAGAGGAAGGTGGACCAGGACGCCGTACGGAAGACGAGCGCCGGGCGGTCGGGGAACTTGGAGTCGCGGACGGGGACGATGTCGGGGTGACCGTCGGCCACCTCGACACAGCTTCCGCCGCTGCCTCCACTGTGCGTTGACTTGCGCCAGATCCCGCCTACTTCGACGCAGTCGCCGCCGCTGCCGTCGCTGTGGGTGGACGTGCGCCAGACACTGCCTACTTCCACGCAGTCGCCGCCGTCGCCTCCGCTGTGGGTCGACTTGCGCCAGGAGGTGCCGATCTCCAGGCAGTTGCCGCCGCTGCCGTCGCTGTACGTCGACTTCTGCCAGGTGCCCACTTCGAGGCAGTTTCCGCCGTCGCCACCGCTGTAGCTGGACTTGTGCCAGGACACACCGCTCAGGTCGTACTCATGGCTGCTGCTCTGCATGTTCGTAATCCTCCGCCGCCGATTCGATCAGGGCCAAGGACTTTTCCGGTGAGAGTGCGCTGGCCCCACCAGATCGTAGACACCGCCCGCGCGTACGCCTCCGTCTGCAATAGCCCAGGGATCAGCTGCGGCGCGTACTCCTTGATCATCGTCGCGATCGCCTCGGCCTCCGCCGCTTCCGCGAAGTGATCCGGATACTTCGACTTCTTCAGCGCCTCGCAATTCCGCAGGAAGAAGCCGTCCGTCTTGAAGACCTCATCGAAGTGAATCGCGTATTCCGGCTGCATTCGGCGCGTACCCGCCTCGATCTGGCCGATGAGCGATCCGCTGACGAAGATCGGCCTGCCCAGCTCTTCCTGGGACATGTCCGCTTCGTCGCGCTGATGTCGTAGCTCGGCGCCGAGCATGGCGCGGGGTGATGACGACGGGTCAAGTGGCTTGGGTCCAGGCACAGGTGCTCCCGGTGAGACAGATGTCGGTGTTGTGCTGCTTCCTCTGTTCACGCTAGCGACTGTCGGCCACTCTGTGTAGCCCGATCAGTCACACACAGTGGAGAGTTGCGTTGCTTCGTGCCCAGGACACAAGAGATGCCGTCACGCACCGGTTCAGCCTCGTGCACTGCTCAGCCGACAGTTCCCCGGACTTCGACGACCCCCGTTACGACGGGCTCAAGGCCCGCCCACCGGAGGGATGCACGGTGGTGCGATTCGAGGCGTACTTCAGTCTGCGCTGCGTGCGCCGGGGTGCGACCCTGCTCGACGCGGTGGCGCCGCTGTGCGCGGAGATCAGGGCCGAACACGGCCTGCTCATGACCGATCTCGGGATCGAGGAGCTCTGGGAGTGGGCCTCCGACGGGACCGACGGCCGGGGCGCGGAGGTGGTGGGGCAGTTGCTGCTGATGGCCGCCGAGCGCGGGCCGCTGCTCGGGTACAGCGTGGACGACCTGGTGCGGTTCCTGCGTATGGCGGCGGTGGGTTGAACGACCATGACCTGCTGGACGTTCACGCGCCCGTCGTGGAGCCGGGGCGGATGATCATCAGGACCGTGACCGTCGCCCACAGGAGGTTGAAGATCCCCGTGTGCATGCCCAGACGCGCGGTCATCCTGGTGGTCGACGTTCCCGTGGTCTCTTCGAGGTCCGTCACTATCGCCTCCTGGCGCGGCAGTACCAGCACCATGAGCGTGACGGCCGCGAGTCCGGTCAGGATGATCGAGACGATCAGCCAGGCGTCTCCGAGGACGCCCATCGCGCTGCCCGTGGCGAAGCCGAAGACCGGCACGGCGAGGCCCACCACCGCGTAGACGCGGCAGATGCGGTGCAGCAGCTGTACCGACGACAGCGCCCGGGGATCCTCGGGCGCTGCCATCGCCCGCCTCGCGTACGGGGGGAACATGCTGGCGGCGACGGTGACCGGCCCGATCGCGACGATCGCGGCGAGGACATGAACGGCGAGCAGGAACTTCGTCACGGCGGGGATTCGCTCTCTGGGCTTCGGCTTCGGCTTCGGCGGGGCATGGTGGTGCTCACGCAGACGCTAAGGCGCTGCTCACGGCCGTAGTAGTGGCTCGATTGCCAGGTGCCACCGGATTCTCGCCATCGCCAGCCCCGTGACCGTGCGGCCGTGCGGGGTCCCTGGTCGTGGAACGTCGTGGTCGACTCAAGCGGAGCCCGCTCGGTCGTGAGCCGGTTCACCGGCGCGGTCTCGTCGGCGTAGCCGAAGGAGATGCCCACGAGCAGTCTTCCGCCAGTGACGCCGAGTTCGGAGCGGACGGTGTCGGCGTAGAAGCCCAGCAGCCCCTGCGGGCAGCTGCCCACGCCGTACCCGGTCATGGCCAGGAGCAGCGTCTGCATGTAGGAGCCGACATCCGCGGCCAGCCGTGCCCCGCCGTCGCCATCACCGTCACCGTCGACGAACAGGAACGCGGCGTGTGGCGCACCGTAGAAGCCCAGGCTCTCCGCGTCGTAGGCCGTGCGTGCCGCGTGATCGTCATGGCCGATGCCGAGCGCTCCGTACAGCTCGGCGCCGAACGCCGCCCGGCGTGCCCGGTGCGCCTGCGAGTACATCTCCTCGGAATACGGGACGTCCACCGAGGTTCGCCTCTCGGCGTGGGACGTCCGCAAGGCATCCACCAGACGGTCGCGCGCCGCGCCGCTCACCACCTCCACCCGCCACGGCTGGGTATTGGAGCTGGACGGCGCGGCGCCGGCCAGCGAGAAGATCGCGCGCATCGTGTCCTCGGGAACGGCCTCCGGACGGAACGCGCGGGTCGCGTGGCGGCCGCGTATCAGCTTCTCCGCGAGGCCGCTCAGCTCAGTGGGAATCGCTCGAATCGACCTGTCCACTCGAATCGACCTGTCCATGGGACTCCTTCGTGACAGCTCATGTAAACGGGATCGTTTACTTGCGTGGGTGACCTTAACAGGGCTCTCCGCTCGAAGTAAACGCGTGCGTATACTTCCCGTATGAGTACGACGACGGCTACGGCATCTCAGCGACGAGGGCGTGGCGGCCGGGAGCGCGTTCTGGCCGCCGCCGCTCAGCTGTTCGCGACCCAGGGGATCAACGCGACCGGCATGGAACAGGTCGCGGAGGAAGCGCCGGTGTCCAAGCGGACGCTGTACGCGCATTTCCGGACCAAGAACGATCTGGTCATCGCCCACTTGCAGAGCCTCGTCACGTCGGGCGCCACCCTGGAAAGCGTGCTGACCCGCGAGGACATCCCGCCGCGAGATCGGATCCTCCAGCTGTTCGACCCGTCGCCGCAGGCGGACACGGCTCCGGTGCGCGGGTGTCCGTTCATCGATGCCGCCGTGGAGTTCCCCGACCCGGACAGCGCGGTGCATTCCTACGCCCGCGAACAGAAACTGCGCATGGTGGAACTGATCGCCGCCTCGCTGACAGAGCTGGGCTGCCGCGAACCGGTCGCGCTCGCCGAACAGCTGGCCATCCTCGCGGACGGGGCGGCCAGCCGCGCCATGGTGCTGTGCGACGCGGACTACGGACGGCACGCGCGGGCGGCGGCGGAGGTCCTCCTCGGACAGGCCCTGCCGGGTACGGACCGACGCGGCGGGGCAGCCCCTTAGCCTGTGGGCATGCACACCGTGGCCGTACTGGCGCTCGACCGGGTCATCCCCTTCGACCTGTCCTCACCGATCGAGGTCCTCTCCCGTACCCGGCTCCCCGGCGGCGGCGCGGCCTACCGGGTCGTGGTCTGCGCGGCGGCGGCCGGGACCGAGATCGACGCGGGGCCGTTCACGATCCGGGCGCCGTACGGTCTCGACGTGCTCGCCGAGGCCCACACGATCATCCTGCCCGGTACGGACGACCCGGCCGCCCCGGTGCCCCCGGCCGTACTCGACGCGCTGCGGGCCGCCGCCGCCCGCGGCATCCGTATCGCGTCCGTGTGCAGCGGCGCCTTCATCCTCGCCGCCACCGGGCTGCTCGACGGGCTGCGCGCCACCACCCACTGGGCGGCCGCCCCGCTGCTGGCCGCGAACCATCCGGCCGTCACCGTCGACCCGGACGTGCTGTACGTCGACAACGGCCAGTTCCTCACCTCGGCCGGGGCCGCCGCCGCGCTCGATCTGTGCCTGCACATGATCCGTAAGGACTACGGCTCGGCTGTCGCCGCCGACGCGGCGCGGCTGTCGGTCATGCCGCTGGAACGGGAGGGCGGTCAGGCGCAGTTCATCGTCCTTGAGCAGCCTCCGGTGCCCGCCGGGGCCATGATGGAGCCCCTTCTGCGGTGGATGGAGGAGAACGCGGGGCGCGAGCTGACCCTCAAGGACATCGCCGCGCGGGCGGCGACCAGTACGCGCACCCTCAACCGGCGGTTCCGGGAGCAGACGGGGACGACTCCGTTGCAGTGGCTGCACCGGGCCCGTATCCGGCAGGCCCAGTACCTGCTGGAGGCGACCACGCACCCGGTCGACCGCATCGCGACCCAGGTGGGCTTCGGGTCACCCACGGCCTTCCGCGACCGGTTCAAGCGTGTCGTCGGCACCAGTCCGCATGGGTACCGGGCCGCTTTCCGGCACGGCTGAGGGCACGGCTGAGGGCTCCGTCGACAAAGCCGTCTCCGCTTGTGCGTTGAGGTCTGTCAGCATCGTCTTCGTGAAGCCGAAGTAGTACGTGGCGACAAAGCCCACGGCATAGCCGACCAGCAGCCCGCCCCCGTACACCACGACCATCTCGCCCAGGCCCTCGTTGCCGTCCAGCAGCGGGAACAGAGCCCAGCCGGACGGGCCGATCGCCGTCGAACCGACCGCCGCGCCGAGCTGGTTGAAGAGGCCCACGAAGCCGCCGCCGAAGGCGCCGCCGACGCAGGCCGTGATGAAGGGGCGGCCGAGGGGGAGGGAGACGCCGTAGATGAGCGGTTCGCCGACGCCCAGGAAACCGGCCGGGAGGGCGGACCTGATGGTGCGGCGGATCGAGCCGTTGCGGGGGAGCCGGACGTAGACCGCCGCCGCCGCTCCGACCTGGCCCGCGCCCGCCATGGCGAGGATGGGGAGGAGGACGGTGTAGCCCTGCTGTTCGATCAGGGTGGTGTGGATCGGGATCAGGGCCTGGTGCAGCCCCAGCATGACCAGGGGGAGGAAGAGGCCGCCGAGGACGAAGCCGGCGCCCGCCCCGCCGTTCGCCAGCAGCCAGTTGGCGAAGTCGCCGATGGCCGTGGAGACCGCGCCGGCGACGTACATCAGGCCGTACAGCGTGACCAGACCGGAGACGAGGACGGTCAGGGTCGGGGTGACGAGGACGTCGAGCGCCGCCGGGACCACCCGCCTGCACCACTTCTCGACGTACACCGCGAGCACCGCCGCGCCCAGCGCGCCGAGCACGCCGCCCTGGCCCGGGGCGAGCTGCCGGCCGAACGCGTCGACGGAGGCGACGCCGGGGAAGACGATGATCGCGGCGACCGCGCCGCCCAGAATGGGCGTACCGCCGAACTCCTTCGCCGTGTTGTAGCCGACGAAGACCGCGATCAGCGACATGAAGCCCGACGCGAGGGCGGCGAGCGCGGGGACGAGGGCGGGGAGCCAGTGGAGGTTCGTGAGAAGGCCGTTGAGGCCCGCGATGATGCCGCAGCCGATGAGCGCCGGGATGAGCGGGACGAAGATGTTGGCGATGCGGCGGAGGAAGAGCTTGACGGGCGTGGCGTTCCTGGCTTTCCGCGCCGCCTTGATGGCCGCTCCGCGTTCGGCCAGCCCGGCCGCGGTGGGGGGCGCCGCCCGAGGCGCGGGGCCGGCTTCCACCAGGCGCTCGAACTCCGGCGTCACGCGCGCCACTGTCCCCGGGCCCAGGACGATCTGGTACGTCTCGTCGTCGACCACGCCCAGCACGACGGGGAGCGCCTTGAGCGCTTCGTCCTGGACGAGGGAACGGTCATGCAGGCCGAGGCGGAGCCGGGTCATGCAGTGGGCGACGGACGCGACGTTCGCGGCGCCTCCGACGAGCGGGAGGATCGCCTCGGCCGTGGCGCGGTTCCGGTCGGTTCCGGAGGCTCCGGAGGTTCCGGAGGGCTCGGAGGGTTCGGGCGTGTCTGCTGGTGCCATGGTGCGTGGTCTTTCAGTGGGTGCGGGCGGCCTTCAGCGCGGCGCGCAAGTGGCCGTCGGAATCGGTGAGGAGCGAGGCGGCGGTGGGTCCGTCGACGGCGCCGAGGATGGTGAGGATGGCGTTCTTGACCTCGCCGTCGGTGGCGGCGAGCGCGGCCTCGATCTCGTCGTCCGACGCGCCCGTGGCGAGCGAGACGATCCGCCGGGAGCGGGCGCGCAGCTTCTCGTTGGAAGCGCGGACGTCGACCATCAGGTTTCCGTACGTCTTGCCGCGCCGGATCATGGTGATCGTCGAGAGCATGTTGAGGACGAGCTTCTGAGCCGTACCGGCCTTGAGGCGGGTGGAGCCGGTGAGCAGTTCGGGGCCGACGACGATCTCGATGCCGTGCTCGGCGGCGGCGGCCAGCGCGCTGTCCGCGTTGCAGGAGAGCCCGATGGTGAGCGCGCCCAGGCTGCGGGCGTGCTCGACGGCGCCGATCGCGTACGGGGTACGGCCGGAGGCGGAGATACCGACGACCGTGTCCTCCGCGCAGAGCTTCATGGCGGTCAGATCGGCGGCCGCCAGCTCCTTGGAGTCCTCGGCCCCTTCGACGGCCGTCACCATCGCGCCGGGACCGCCCGCTATCAGGCCGACGACCTCCTCGGGGTCGGTGTTGAAGGTGGGCGGGCACTCGCTGGCGTCCAGCACGCCGAGGCGGCCCGCCGTACCGGCGCCCGCGTAGATCAGCCGGCCGCCACGGGCCGCGCGCTCGGCGGTGGCGTCGATGGCGGCGGCGATCCGGGGGAGCTGGGCGGCGACCGCGGTGGGGACGGTGCTGTCCTCGCCGTTCATGATCCGGGCGATTTCGAGGGTCGGCAGCTGGTCGATCTCGGCGAGCTCGGGGCGGAACGCCTCGGTGGTGAGGGTTTCGAGCTGCGCGCGGAGTTCGCCGTACTGAGAGGTCATGAAGAAGCGCTCTTTCTGCTGAGTGCGCGGTATGCGGGTGCGGGTGCGGATATGGCTGCGGATATGGGTGCGGGTGCCGTCGCGTACGGGAAAGGAAGGGGTCAGCGGGTGCTGCGCGGGCTGTGGCGGTGCGCGAGGGCCTCGTACGAGTCGGAGAGCGCGGGCGCGGCCGTCTCGTACGTACGCTGCGCCACGCCTATGAACAGGCAGTCGACGACGAGGAGCTGGCTCGTACGGCTCGACATGGCGGCCGGGCGCAGCTCGCTCTCGCGGGCGGTGGAGGTGGTCAGTACGTGGTCGGCGTACTGCGATACGGGGGCGTCGGGGCGGCCGGTGATCGCGACCGTCGTCGCGCCCCGGTCGAAGGCGACGCGGAGCGGCTCGATGACATCGCCGGTGGAGCCGGAGTGGGTGATGGCGATGGCGACATCGCCGGTGCGGAGCTGCACGGCGTTGGTGACGGCGAGATGCGGGTCGGAGTGGGCGTGCGCGATCAGGCCGATGCGCAGCAGCTTCTGGGCGAGGTCCATACCGACCAGACAGGAGGCGCCGACGCCGTAGATGTCGATGCGGCGGGCGACGGCGGCAGCGGCGACTGCCGCGCCCAGCTGGACGGTGTCGAGTCCGGCGGCTGTGTCGGCGAGCGTCTGCTGTTCGTCGTAGGCGAGCTTGGCGACAACGTCCGCGATGGGGTCGTCGACGGCTATGTCGGCCGTGACGGAGGGGGCGCGGCCGGACTGCTGCTGGGCGGCGAGACCGGCGAGCGCGAGGCGCAGATCGCGGTAGCCGGGGTAGCCGAGGAGGCGTGCGGTACGGACCACGGTGGCCTCGCTCGTGCCGGTCAGCTCGGCGAGTCCGGTGACGGTGAGGGCGGCGCAGCCGGCGGGGTCACCGGCGACGGCCTCCGCGACGAGCTGCATGGAGCGGGTCATGGTCGGCGCGAGGGTCCGCACCTTGGCGGCCAGGGCGGCGGGGGCGGGTGGGGGCTCCCCGCTGAAACTTTCCTTCACGTCTTGGGTCACTTATGAAAGATATTTTCGGAATTCGGCGGTCGTCAACCCCCCGCCGTCACCGACAATGGCTGAATGGACGACCCAAGACCTGATCCGAGACCCGATGTGGATGCGCTTGAGCAGGCGCTGCACGCCGCCCGCGCTCTGGTGCTCGCCGACCTGGCGGCGGGCGACGTCGCGCGCGCCGAGGTCGTGTCGCTGGTGGAGGACGCGGTGTCGCACCGGCGCTGGTGGGTCGAGCAGTGGCCGCAGGGCGTCGCGTACGTGGCCGGGCTGGTGGCGCAGGACGTACAGGACGCGTTGTTGGAACGGTACGGGCGGTGGCCGCTGTGCCCGGTGTGCGCCGAGTCCGGATCGGACGGGCCGCACCAGGGGCCACACGCGCTGGAGGTGGAACCGGAGCTGGGGCCCGATCCGCACTGGGTGTGCGGGAAGGCGGGGGTGGTGGTCGCGGCGGTGGGCGCGCTGGGCTCGCGGGGGGACCGGGGCGGGCTGGGGGCTTCGTGACGGTCTATATCGATCCGCCGACCTGGCCGGGACACGGGCGGATGTGGTCACACCTGGTCAGCGACGACTCGTTCGGCGAACTGCACGCCTTCGCCGCGTCCATCGGCTGCCCGGCGCGCGCCTTCGAGCGCGACCACTACGACGTACCGGCGGACCGTTACGGGGACGCGGTGCGGGCGGGCGCGGTGGAGATCGGCTCCAAGGAGCTGGTGCGCAGGATCACGGAGGCGGGGCTGCGGCGGCCGAAGGGGCGGCCGGCGGCGTAGCGGGTTCCCGCGGGTTGGCGGGTCGCGGGGCGCGTTTCTGCGGTTCGCGGGTTCGCGGGGCGCGTTTTCGCGGGTTCGCGGCGTCACCCTCACCGGGGGACGCCGCGAACCCGCTGCCGCTCGTGCTCCCGCGTCAGCTCTGCTGGGCCTTGTCGTACACCTTCTTGGCCGTGGACCTCAGCACCTCTCCGTACATCTTGGTCGGCTCCAGGCTGTCAAGCGAGGCGTTGACCGAGACCAGGACGCCCTTGCCCTTGCCGGTGGTGGCGTCGAAGTCGGCCAGCCACGGGCCGCCGCTGGCCCCGCCGGTCAGGTCGCAGGGGATCATCTGCGTGCCGTGTTCCCGCTTCGTCCTGCCGACGCAGCGGAGGAGTTCCTCACCGAGCTGCGGGCGGGTGGCGGAGTAGCCGAGGGCCGTGACCGTGCCGCCGACGGCGCGGTCGAAGGAGATGGGCTGGCCGCCCACCACGTCGGTGAGTTCGCGGCCCTTCTTGTCTGCGTCGACGACCAGCGCGGACATGTCGTTGACGGAGTCGTTCTCCCATGTGCGCGGGGTCGCGGCGGAGCGGACCGCGAACGCGCCGTACGGCTGCTTGCCCTTGTTGTAGGCGGGGACGAACACCATCGCGGTGTTGGTGTTGCCGGGGGAGGAGCCCATACGCACGCAGTGGGCGGCGGTCATCACGGCGGAACGGTTGGCGCTCTTGACGGCGGTGGCCGTGCACCAGGTGTCGGCGCCCCGCGCGTTGACGAAGAAGAGCCGGCCCACGGTCTTCAGTGTGGCGCCCTTGTACGGCTTGGCCCTGGGGCCCGTCGGACCGAGGTCCACGGACTTCCCGACGGCCTTGATACGGGCGGCCGTCCAGTAGGCGAGGGCCTCCCGCCGTTCCTTGGCCGTGTACTTCAGGACGGAGACCGGGTCGGCCGCGGCGGCACCGGCCTGGGCGGTCAGGGCCGTCGCCGGGACCGGGGCGAGGAGCGCGAGGGCCGCACCGGCCACGGCGAGTCCCGTGACCCGGCCACGAAGGCGCCGGAACAGGGGAGTTGAGGTCTCGGGCATGGCGGGTGTCTCCTCGGGTGGCGCGCTGGGGCGGGCGGCGGGCGGTGTGTCCCCCGTCCGTCCCAGAAGAGAGGACAACCGGTGTGATCGGTTCGCGCTGTCGATGATCTGTGACACAGGGGATCAGCGATCCGCGGCACAGGGGATCGGCGATCCGCGGCACACGGCATCCGCGGTCTGTGACACACGTGCTCAGCGACCTGCGACACACGTGCTCAGTCGGCGGCGAACCAGCTCTCGGCCTCGTGGCGCATGCCGAGAGCGGTGGCCTTGAGGGCGACCGTCCTAAAGGGCAGCCCCAGCCGCATGGCCACGGCGGCGAGCGTGGGAAGCGACAGCTCGGCCTCGTAGTCGATGATCGGTTCTCCCGCGCTGGAGAGGACGCCGGTCAGGGCCGCTTCCGCGTTCCGCTCCTGGAGCCGGGTGCCGGGGATCTCGGCGACGTCGTAGCCGAAGTCCGTGAGCGACTGCGCGACATCCTCCGCGGCGCGCCCCAGGTGTTCGGCCACCGCGTACAACTGCGGGGGAGAGATCACGGTCTGATGGTCGTCGTCGGGCAGGGTCCACCGGAGCGCTTCGACGTCGTGTTCCTGGAACCGGTCGAGCAGCCACTGAGCCGGGGCGCAGCGATACCCCAGGGCGTTCAGTCTGGCGGCCGTTTCCGTCATGGAGAGGGTGGAGCGGCCCGCCCGCTCCGCGATCGCGCCGAGCCCCATCGGGCGATCCGGCCGGGGCCATGCCTTGCTGGACGACGATTCGTAGCGCGCGTAGAGGAAGTTGATGTCCTGTTTGCTCGGCAGCTGCCCGTCGGCGGGGAGTTCGGGGACCTCGAAGCCCAGCGCGCGCAACCGTACGGCGACCGCCTCCGGTGACTGCCCGGTGCGGTGCGCCACCCCCACCACATGGGGCAGCGGGACCGGGCGGTCCACATCGAGGGAGATGCCGTTGTAGACGAGCAGCGCCCATTCGTCGTCCCGGATCGTCAGCCCGGGAGTGCCGGGGGAGGACACGGAGAAGCCGGTGTCCCCCAGCAGGCCGACGACCGCCTGTGTGGTCGCACCGGAGGCGCGTGCCACGCTGATCAGCTGGGCGTAGCTGATCTCCCGGGCCCGGTCCTGTGGCACCGGATCCGCGTGCAGATCCCAGAGTCCCCGCAGCACCTCGCGGTCTTCCGCGGTCCAGGCGTCGGAGTTCGGATACCCGGCGGGGACGGCGAATCCCAGGTCCCGGAGCCGGTCGGCCGCCTCACGAGTGGAACACTCGGCCATCGCCGCGCTGAGGCAGAGCTGAGCCACTGACAGGTCGCTGCCAGGCTCCAGCCAGCCGTCGGTCACCGAGCCCAGCGGGCGGAGCAGAGGGAGATCCTCCCGCCTGACTCTCTCGCAGCCCGTGGGAGGAACGACCGAGTACCCCAGAGCCGTCAGACGCTCGGCGACGGCCTCGGCGGTGAGTTCGGTCAGGTCCACCAGGCCGAAGATCTCGTCGAGGGTGACCACCTGCTCGGGATCGCGCCACACCTCGACGCTGTGGGCGCTCAGGATCCCGGAGTCCACCAGGGTGCGGGACGGACTCTTGAGCAGATAGAAAGTGCTGTTCTCCGGTCCGGTGAGCCAGTCCTTGTACCGCTGGGTCCAGTTGAGCGTGGTGTACGAGCTACGGGCACTGAGCAGCTGATGGTCCGAGGGGCGTGCGCAGGGCAGCGGAGGAGACGCCTGCGCGGCCTCGGTCAGCGGATCCCCCAGGCCGGCCCGGTAGAGCGTGAGCAGTCGCCACCGCAGTACGGGCGTGGGTACCAGCCGGAGATAGGACGGTCCGTGCTCTTCCCGTACCGCCGGGTAGCGGCCGGTCACGAGCGGCAGAAGCGTCTGGTCGGGGCGGAAGAACCCCAGCGCGTCGAAGGGGCGTTCGGTGTCCCCGGCGGGCCAGGGCACCCCACTCGTACGCGCGCGTTCGGCGACCTCGTCCCCGAAACTCACGGAGGACCGGCTGGCCTCGACCAGCCAGTCGGGCATCAGAAGCGGTCGCGCGGTCGAGAACAGGCTCGGCAGCGCTTCGCTCAGCACCGCGTCGACATGGTCCTCGTCGTTCGAACGGATCGTCTTGCGGTCGACGCTCAGCTCCGGCTGATGCTGTTCGCGGAGATTGACCACGGCGCCATAGCGCTCCCGGGCGCTGCTGCCGGTGGTCACCGAGTTGGTACTCGCGAGCAGGCCGTCCGAGAGGAAGCGGCCCGTGCCGTCCACCCACCAGACGTCCGGGTTCCCCGACGGGTAACAGGCGCCGGTGCGCCGGAACATCTCCGAGTCCTCCGCCCAGACCAGCTCGGGACCGCTGAGCGAGAGCTGTCCCGGTGCCCACTCGTGCCGCCGCGAGCCGTGCTCGGCGCTCGTACGGTACGGAGCCAGCCACAGCACGCGCTGCAAGGTGTCCACGCAGGACACGCGCTCCTTGTGGTCGGTCAGCAGCAGCCGCACCGTCGTACCGGCGTCCGTGCCCGGCCCCAGGTCGTCGACGCGGAACAGGTTCCCGGGGCCCGCGATCTTCACCTGGTACTTGTTGCCGGGGCGGCCGTCGCGGCCCATGCGGCACGTCGTCACCTCGATCTCGTCCGCGAGCATGAAGTAGCTCAGCACACCGATGCCGAAACGGCTGTTGGGGTGCAGCTCGATGCGGGGTTCCCCCAGCTCGGCCCAGGCCGTCTGTTCCTCGATGTACTCCGGCAGATCGACGAAGCGGGCGCCGCCCTGGGAGAAGACATCGCGCAGCTCGTCGAGGCCCATGCCGACGCCGTTGTCCCGGCACTCCAGGTACGGGCGGCCCTGGGCGTCGGTCTTCTGGACGAACTCGATGAGGCCGTCCCACCGCGCGGGTGTTTCGCCGGTCCTGCGCAGGTATTCCGTACGGCGGTCCCGGTAGCGGACCGCGTCCAGCGCGTTCTGGTACAACTCCCGGATCGCCAGCTCGCGTTCGCCGTACAGCTCCTCGCCCATCAGCAGCTCCTGCACCCGGTCCTCGGCGAGCTGGAAGCGGATGCCGTCGGCCAGATGCGTGGGGGTGCTGCCGCCGAGCCTGACGCGGTCGGCGTCGGCGTACGGGGGCAGGGAGCGGAGCGGGGCGAGCGCCGATGTCCGGTTGATGTCGCGCAGCAGTCCGTCCACCCGGCGGGCGTGCTCGCGCAGGGCGATCTGGACGGCCGGATGCCCGCAGACCGCGTTCAGGGAGCGGCCGAGGCCGGAGGTGCGCCAGTCGGAGCCGCGGATCGTCGTCAGCAGAGCGCCGAGGTCCACGCTGTCGGAGATCCCGATGTGCTCGACGAGGATCTCCGGCAGATCCACCGGGTCCACGGCGAACGCCTGGGCCGCCTTGGCGAGGGACGCGACGAGGGATTCGCGTACCTCGTGCTCGTCCCTCGTACTGGCGGCGATGACGTCGTAGTCGCCGTCGCGCTGGTCGCCCGGCCGGCCGGGGGTGTGGCGGGGTACGGCGAACGGCGCGGCGCGCAGCTCCTGGAGGAAGCGCATGAACCGCTCCCCGGACAGGGCTTCCGTCACCCACTCCGGGCACTCCGTGCCGCCGGGCGGCGGGCCGAGCAGCGTCTTCAGGGTCTGGGACGCGTACAGCTCGGGCTGCCGGACGAGCCAGCGGTGGAACAGCCACCAGCGGATGCGTTCGGCCGATCCGTCCGAGACGCCGCGCTGCTCCAGGGTGCGCAGCCGGCGCTGGAGGCGGGGGAACCCCTGGGCGAACTTGCCGAAGCGGTCGCGCTCGGGGGTGGACTGGTCGGCCGGTCCCGCGGTGACGACCGGCGCCCGCTGGGCCGCCTCGTGCGTCCAGAACGCCTGGCCGAGCAGCGGCAGCAGGACCGTCAACGCGCCCTCGGTCGGGGAGAGTTCCGTACCGGCCGCCAGCCGGCCGGTGAGGAAGCCCAGCCGGTCCTGGGCGCGCTTGGCCAGCTCGGCGTCGTGCCAGGGGTCGTCCCGCAGTGTGGCCGCCGCCGTCTCGTACCCCTCGGCGAGCCGGGCGGCGAGCGTGGCGCAGACGTCCTTGAGCGCCTCGCGGGCGGCGCCGGGGGTGGTCCGCTCCCACGCGGGGTGGGTGGCGGTGCCGCGTACCCAGGGATGCTCGGCGGCGTCCCGGGCGGGGCCCGGCAGGACCGTGAACTCCTGCCAGGGGATGTCGGTCTCGGCCCTGACCCGCTGGACCGGCTGTGTCTTGCCGTACGCGGTGTGCAGGGCGGTCACCCGGCGCTGCACCTCGTCCAGGAACTCGCCCATGTGCAGGCTGTGCGGCACCGCCGAGACGACGTCGGAGACGGCGCGGGAGAAGAGACTGAACGAGTCCTTCGGCTGGGTGCCGGCGGCGTCGGCGTGCTGGGGGAGTACGGTCTCGGACTCGTCCACGTACAGCGCGTACTGGGCCTTGGAGCACGCGTACACGTACGCGACCTTGCGGCGCAGCGTCGCGGCGATCTTTGGGCGTTCCCAACCGGGCATCCTGGTGGGGGCCTTGGTCCGGCGGGCCGACCCCTCGCGGCAGGCGTCGATGAGGAAGACCACCTGGCCGGCGGGGGAGTCCTCCAGCTCCTTCTGCCAGCCGATCTCGACGCAGCTCTCGGCGAACGGTTCGCTCTCGTAGTAGGCGTCCTCCGGGACGAGATAGTCCCGGCCGTCGAAGTGCACCCCGTGGCCGCTGAGCATGACGAACAGGGTGTCGCCGCGGCCGGCCTCGCGCAGGAAGCGCAGGACGTGGCGGTTGACGGCGTTCGGGGTGATGCCGCGCTGGGACTCGGCGATCTCCACCGGCCGGAATCCGCGGTCGGAGAGCGCGCCCTCCAGCCGCTGGAGGTCGTCGCGGACGAAGGGCAGCGAGCGGATCGTCTCGTCGTCGTACTCGCTGGCTCCGATGAGGAGAGCCTTGTGGCGTGGCATGGAGCCTACGACGGGCGCTTGAACGTCAGAGTCAGACCGCGGGTCCCCTGTATCTGGCCACTGCCGATGAGCTGGATGCCGCCGGTGGCGGTGACCTGGAAGGAGAGCTGGGCCTCGGCGAGCGGGAGCGCGCCGCCGCGGTCGGCGACCTCCTCGAAGACCTTCTGGAGGGCGTCGACCGTATCGGCCAGATTCTTGCGGAGGGGGCCGAGGGGGACCGAGCGCAGGACGGCCTCGCCGTCGTGCCGGAAGAGGCCGCCCATGGCGTTGCCTTCGTCGCCCTCCTCCTCCACGACGTCGACCCAGAACGGCAGCGTCTGTCCTTCGGTCCCGTCCGGTGCGTGCTGCGACATCCCGGTTTCTCCGCCCCCTGAAGCTGATGGTGCCTCAACTCTAGATTGCCGAGGGGGGCGTGGGGAGTGTTACGTAACAGACGGCGGCGGTGTGATCTCGTCCGTCGGCGGTGTGGCCGTCGCCGGCCGTCCGTCAGCGGTTGTCCGTCACCGCTCGTCCTGTCAGCGGTCGGCGGGGGCGGCGGACTCGGCCGCCCCGGCGGGCTCGGCCGACGAGGCGACGAGCGAGCCCGCGACCACCCGGCTGCCCGCCGTCGCGCGGTGGTAGCGCAGCGAGAGCGCCGCCAGGCCGATCGCGACGACCGTCATCGCCGCGCCCGCCCAGGCCGTCGAGGCGAAGCCGAAGTCCGCGTCGATGACCGTGCCGCCGAGCCAGGGGCCGCCGGTGTTGCCGAGGTTGAAGGCGGCGGTGGTGGTGGCGCCCGCGAGAGTGGGGGCCGCGGCGGCGATGTTGAACATCCGGGCGTTGAGGGCCGGGGCCGTGAAGAACGCCGAGAGGCCGAGCAGGAACGCCAGCGTGATGACGGCGACCGGGTGCGAGGCGGTGAGCGCCAGCAGGGCGAGCAGGACCGTCGACGCGGTGACACCGCTGATCATGACGCCGAAGAGGTGCGCGTCCGCGAACCGGCCGCCGAGCGCCGTACCGATCAGCGCGCCAACACCGAAGAGCGCGAGCACGGTCGGCACCCAGCCGCTGTCCAGCCCGGCCACGTCCGTGAGCAGCGGGGCGAGATACGAGAACGCGCAGAAGACACCGCCCGCCGCGAGCGCGGTCACGGCGATCGAGAGCCAGACCTGACGGTCGCGGTAGATGGCCAACTCCCGCTTGAGCCGCGGCTTCTCGTCGGGGAGCGGGATACGGGGGATGAGTGTGACGACACCGACGAGCGCCACCGCGGAGGCCGCGCCGACCGCCCAGAACGCCGAGCGCCAGCCGAGGTGTTCGCCGAGGAACGCGCCCGCCGGGACGCCGAGGACGTTCGCGATGGAGAGCCCGCCGATCATGACGGCCATGGCGCGGGCGCGCGCGGTGTGCGGGACCATCGCGATGGCGACGGCCGCGCCGACCGCCCAGAACCCGGCGCAGGCGAACGCGCTGATCACCCGGGACGCGAAGAGGATCTCGTACGTCGGGGCGAGCGCGCCCGCGACCTGGCCGAGGCCGAAGACCGAGATCAGGGCGATGAGTGTGGTGCGGCGGGGGAGGCGCAGGGTGGCGACGGCGAGCAGGGGCGCGCCCACCACCATGCCGATCGCGAAGGCGGATATCAGGAGCCCGGCCGTGGGGATGGAGACGTTCATGTCGTCGGCGAGGGGCGGCAGCAGGCCCGAGAGCATGAACTCGCTCGTACCGAGCGCGAAGACGGAGAGGCCGAGGATGTAGACGGCGAGCGGCATACGGGCGGAGGCGGGAGCGGGGACGGAGTCGGGCATGACAGGTGCCAACGGTCGTAGCGGCCGTTACATTCCGGCGGACCGTCGGCTCTCAGCTGGTGAGACGGGTGAGGCCGCGCAGCTCGTCGGTCAGGTTCGCGCGGGCGCGCGCCTCCCACTCGCGTGCGCCATAGGGCGTACGGAACAGCGCGGGCAGGGCGAGCAGTTGCTCCAGCACGGCGGCTCTGCCGGTGCGGAACGCGTCGTCGGGGACGAAGCCGTACTCCTCCCGTACCGCCGCCGTGTAGGCCGCGTACGCTTCCGGGCCGCCCGCCAGGACGGCGAGGTCCGCGTCGCACAGGACGGCGCCGTCGCGGTCGCCGGGCGCGGCGGCGTGGGTGGTGGTGAGGCGGACGAGCCGGGCGACCTCGCGCGTACGGTCGTCGCTCAGCCCGGCCTCGGGAAGGGCGCGTTCGGCGAGACGGGCGGAGCGCTCCTCGTTCTCGGAGCGGTCGGGCTGGTAGACGGCGTCGTGGAACCAGGCGGCGAGCCGTACGACGTCGGGGTCGTCGGCGTACTCGGCGAGCGTGTCGATGTGGTCCAGGACGGCGAGCAGATGATCGGTGGTGTGGTAGCGGCGCTGGGGCTCGGCCCAGCGGGCGAGGAGGCGGTCGGCGTACGCGTACGGGTCGGGGGCCTCGGCCCTTCCGGCTTCCCCGGTTTCCTCCCGGAGCGCGAGGAGCGTGGTCGCGAACCGGCTGCGCAGATCAGGTGCGGGCATGGCACGACGATAGAGCCGGGCCGCGGAACGGGGGTTCCGGGGCCCGGCTCGGTGCGGTCGTCGCGCGCGGGTCACACGGCCTTGAATCCGCGGAGCCGGAGGCTGTTGCCGACGACGAAGACGGAGGAGAAGGCCATGGCGGCACCGGCGATCATGGGGTTGAGGAGTCCGGCGGCGGCGAGCGGGAGCGCGGCGACGTTGTAGGCGAAGGCCCAGAAGAGGTTGACGCGGATGGTGGTGAGCGTGCGGCGGGCGAGCCGGATGGCGTCGGCCGCGACGCGCAGATCGCCGCGGACGAGGGTCAGGTCGCCCGCTTCGATGGCGGCGTCGGTGCCGGTGCCCATGGCGAGTCCGAGGTCGGCCTGGGCGAGGGCGGCGGCGTCGTTGACCCCGTCCCCGACCATCGCGACGGACCGGCCCTCCGCCTGGAGCCGCTTGACGACGTCGACCTTGTCCTCGGGCATGACGTCGGCGATGACCTGCTCGGGGTCGATGCCGACTTCCTTCGCGACGGCGTGGGCGACGGCCTTGTTGTCGCCGGTGAGGAGCAGCGGGGTGAGGCCGAGGGCGCGCAGCCGGCGGATGGCCTCGGGGCTGGTGTCCTTGACGGCGTCGGCGACTTCGAGAACGGCGCGCGCCTCGCCGTCCCAGGCGACGGTGATGGCCGTGCGTCCGGCGGCCTCGGCCGCCTCCTTCGCGCGCTCCAGGTCCTCGGGGAGACGGATCTCCCACTCGGCGAGAAGCTTCGCGCGGCCGACGAGGACGGCGTGGCCCTCGATGACGCCCTGGACGCCGAGGCCCGGGACGTTGGCGAAGTCCTCGGGCGTGGGGAGCGTACCGGCCTTCTCGGCCGCACCGGTGGCGACGGCCCGGGCGATGGGGTGTTCGGAGGCATGCTCCAGCGCGCCCGCCAGCCGCAGCACCTCGGTCTCGGTGGTGCCGGTGGTGGTGTGGGTGGCGAGGAGGGCCATGTGGCCGGTGGTGACGGTGCCCGTCTTGTCCAGAACGATGGTGTCGGCGCGGCGGGTGGATTCGAGGACCTCGGGGCCCTTGATGAGGATGCCGAGCTGGGCGCCGCGGCCGGTGCCGACCATGAGGGCGGTGGGCGTGGCCAGGCCGAGGGCGCAGGGGCAGGCGATGATCAGGACGGCGACGGCGGCGGTGAAGGCGGCGGTGAGTCCGCCGCCGGTGAGCAGCCAGAAGCCGAGGGTGGCCAGGGCCAGCAGGATGACGAGGGGGACGAAGACGGCGGAGATCCGGTCGGCGAGGCGCTGGGCGGCGGCCTTGCCGTTCTGGGCGTCCTCGACCATGCGGGCCATGCGGGCGAGCTGGGTGTCGGCGCCGACGCGGGTGGCTTCGACGACGAGCCGGCCGCCGGCGTTGAGGGTGGCACCGGTGACGGGGTCCCCGGCGGTGACCTCCACGGGGACGGACTCGCCGGTGAGCATGGAGGCGTCGATGGCGGACGAGCCGTCGACGACCGTGCCGTCGGTGGCGATCTTCTCGCCGGGCCGGACGAGGAAGTGGTCGCCGGTCCGCAGCCGCGCGGTGGGGATGGTCAGCTCGGCGCCGTCGCGCAGGACGGTGACTTCCTTGGCGCCGAGTTCGAGCAGGGCGCGCAGGGCGGCGCCCGCTTTGCGCTTCGAGCGTGCTTCGAAGTAGCGGCCGGCCAGGATGAAGGCGGTGACGCCCGCGGCGGCTTCGAGATAGATGTTGCTCGCGCCGTCGGTGCGGGCGACGGTCAGCTCGAAGGGGTGGGTCATGCCGGGCATGCCCGCATGACCGAAGAACAGGGCCCACAGGGACCAGAGGAACGCGGCCGAGACACCGGCCGAGATCAGGGTGTCCATGGTGGCGGCGCCGTGGCGGGCGTTGGCCCAGGCGGCGCGGTGGAAGGGCCAGGCGGCGTATATGACGACCGGGGCCGCGAGGGTGAGCGAGAGCCACTGCCAGTACTCGAACTGGAGGGCGGGGATCATCGCCATCGCGATCACGGGGACGGACAGGATGACGGCGGTGGTCAGCCGCTGCCGCAGTGTCACGTCCGTGGGGTCCCTGTCGGGGTCCGTCGCGTCCGGTGTGCCGACGGTGTCGGCGTCCGTCCGGACGGGTGCGGGTGCGGGCCGGGTGGCGGTGTAGCCGGTGGCTTCGACGGTGGCGATCAGGTCCTCGACCGCGACGTCCTGGCCCTGGTAGCTGACCTTGGCCTTCTCGGTGGCGTAGTTGACGGTGGCCTCGACGCCGTCCATCCGGTTCAGCTTCTTCTCGATCCGCGCCGCGCAGGAGGCGCAGGTCATACCGCCGATCATGAGCTCGACTTCGGCGGCTGTGCCGGCGGTGGTCCGTGTGGGGCTCATGGCTGACGGCTCCTTCTCCTCGACGATGTCCATCCTACCCCCTAGGGGTATCTCACACCTCCATCTATACCCCCATGGGGTATGTAACGCAAGGGGTTGCCGTGGACGCGCTGATGCGCGCGGGCGGGAGGGCCCCGTAGGCTGGGATATTGGACTAGACCTATATTCGGTCGCGTCCAGTCATGTCCTTGACCCGCCGGCATACGTATGAATGAGGTCGCATGAGTAAGCGTGCACTCCTGGAGGTGATCGCTCTCGACGCGGAGGACGCGGTCGCCGCCAGGAACGGAGGCGCGGACCGCCTTGAACTCGTCACCGACATGGCGGCGGACGGGCTGACCCCACCCCGCGAGACCTTCGCCAAGATCCGGGCCGCAGTCGACATCCCGCTGCGGGTGATGCTGCGGCTGGCCGACGGATTCACGGCGGGCGGGCCGGGAGGCGCGGACGCCCTGGCCGAGGTGGCGCGCGGGCTGCGGGCGGAGGGGGCGGACGAGTTCGTCCTCGGGTTCCTCGACGCGGACGGGACACCGGACCTGGTCACGGTGGAACGCCTGATCGCGGAACTGGACGGCTGCCGGTGGACCTTCCACCGGGCGATCGACCGCGCGGCCGACCGGGACGCGCTCCGAAAGCAACTGGCGGATCTGCCGGGCCTGGACACGTACCTCACGGCGGGCTCGGCGGCGGGCGTGGACGACGGACTGCCGACACTGCTGGCGGAGTCGGAGGCCGGGGCGCGGGGAGAGCCGGGGTACGGGGCGCGGCTGATGGTGGGCGGCGGACTGCGGCTGGACCACGTGGAGGCGCTGCTCGCGGCGGGGGTGGACGCGTTCCACATCGGGGGCGCGGCGAGGCCGGGGGGCTGGGCGGGATCGGTGTCGCCGGACGCGGTGGGGGAGTGGCGCGAGGCCATCGACGCGTAGCGCCTTCCGGCGGGGGGTCGTGAATGGCGGTGCGTTCCGGCTGGGGCGGGTGGTCCGGTGCGGGTTGTCGCCGGGCGGCGCTCCGGGGCGCGCGCCCGGGACGGCATGCTGTGCTTTCCGGGGGGACACCCCCGGACCCCGTACGGCACGCAGCCGGCCACAGTCAGGAAACGGGCGGTCGCACGCCACACATCACGCTTCAGCGTCCCGGACACGCCCCCTGCACGCCCCCTTCGCCGCCCGCACAAGCCACGCGTTCGTGCGCGGCGGCGGCGCCTTCCCGCACCCGGCCCACTCACCTCTGCCAGGACGGCGAATGGCGCGACCACCGGGGGGAGGGGGTCGGGGGTGCAGGAGGTGCGTGTTCGGACACTGAAGCGTGATGTGTGGCGCGCGGACGCCCGAACCAACGACAGGGCAGAACGCGCCGTAAATCATGCCGTCCGGACATGTGCCTCCGGAGGCCCCGGCCCCCGGCCACGACAACGCACCCGCACCCCGCCGCACCGCACCGCACCGCGCCCCAGCCTCAGCGCCGTCCAAGCCTCCCAAGCCGCGCAAGCCGCTCGCGCCAACCCGCCGCAGGTACCGAGCCGGACCGCTGCGTCTTGGCCCCGGTCTTCGCACCCGCCTTCGCGCCCGCCTTCGCACCCGCCTTCGCCACGGCCGCCCCCGGCTTGCCCTTCGCCTTCGTCACCCCGGGCTTGCCCTTCGGCTTCGGCTTCGGCTTCGCCTGAGGCCGCCGCCCAAGCTCCGCCTTCCGCCCGGCGGACGCACCCGCACCCGCACCCCGCGCGCTCGGCGCACCCGCCGCACCCGCACCCGCACCCGCACCCGCACCCGCACCCGGCGCGCCCCGCGCGCCCAACGCGCCCAAGGCGTGGAACCGCCGCCCGATCACCCTCCCCACCAGCACATACGCGATCAACGCACCACTCGTGTTCAGAATCACGTCGTCCACGTCGAACGCCCGCCCCCGCACCACGGCACCCTGCGCCAGCTCCACCAGCACCATCACCAACGCCGTCAGCACCACCACCCGCACCATCCGCAGCCTGCGCGGCACAAGCACCGGAAGGAGCAGCCCGAACGGCGCCCCCATCAGCAGATTGCCGCCGATCTGCTTGCACGCGGCGAGGAACGTGTAGTCCTGCGCGTACTGCATCAGGGAGCGCCCCGGCCTGAGGTTGGCGCCCGCGATGTCCTCGGACGCGGGGGACGGCGTCAGAGTCAGTTCGGCCAGCACCGCGGCGAACCCCGTCAGCGCGACCAGCGCCACCGTCATGATGAGAATCCGCAGCACAGCATGCCCCCACGGGATACCCCCTGGGACAGCCTTCGCCGGGTTGGGCCTTTCCGTCTCTGCGGTCATAGACCCCGGGTGCCCCGGCCCGTCACGGATACGCGCCCCCGGACCCCCGATCCGCGCCCCCGTCCCCGATCCGCCGAAGATGCGCGACACTGGTCATTTGGCCACTGGTCATTCGGCCGTGCAGAGCCATCCCCGAAAGGCAGCCGCGCGTGAACGGACCCCTCATCGTCCAGAGCGACAAGACCCTGTTGCTCGAAGTCGACCACGAGCAGGCCGACGCCTGCCGCCGCGCCATCGCGCCCTTCGCCGAGCTGGAGCGCGCCCCCGAGCACATCCATACCTACCGGCTGACCCCGCTCGGGCTGTGGAACGCCCGCGCCGCCGGCCATGACGCCGAGCAGGTGGTCGACGCGCTCGTGGAGTACTCCCGGTATCCCGTGCCGCACGCGCTGCTCGTCGATGTCGCCGAGACGATGGCCCGCTACGGCCGGCTCACCCTCTCCAAGCACCCGTCCCACGGGCTGGTCCTGACCTCCACCGACCGTCCCGTGCTGGAGGAGATCCTCCGTTCCAAGAAGGTCCAGCCGCTGGTCGGCAACCGCATCGACCCGGACACCGTCGCCGTCCACCCCTCGGAGCGCGGCCAGATCAAGCAGACGCTCCTCAAGCTGGGCTGGCCGGCCGAGGATCTCGCCGGGTACGTCGACGGTGAGGCGCACGCCATCGAGCTGGACGAGTCGGGCTGGGCGCTGCGCCCGTATCAGAAGCAGGCCGTCGAGGGGTTCTGGCACGGCGGCTCGGGTGTGGTCGTGCTGCCCTGTGGCGCGGGAAAGACGCTGGTCGGGGCCGGTGCGATGGCCGAGGCCAAGGCGACGACGCTGATTCTGGTGACCAATACCGTCTCGGCCCGCCAGTGGAAGCACGAGCTGGTGAAGCGCACGTCGCTGACCGAGGACGAGATCGGTGAGTACAGCGGTACGAAGAAGGAGATCCGCCCGGTCACCATCGCCACGTACCAGGTGCTGACCACCCGCCGTAAGGGCGTCTACCCGCACCTGGAGCTGTTCGACTCGCGTGACTGGGGCCTGGTCATCTACGACGAGGTGCATCTGCTGCCCGCGCCCGTCTTCAAGTTCACCGCCGACCTCCAGGCCCGGCGCCGCCTCGGGCTGACGGCCACGCTCGTACGGGAGGACGGCCGCGAGTCGGACGTCTTCTCGCTCATCGGGCCGAAGCGGTTCGACGCTCCGTGGAAGGAGATCGAGGCGCAGGGCTATATCGCTCCGGCGGACTGTGTCGAGGTACGGGTCAATCTGACCGACAGCGAGCGGCTGGCGTACGCGACGGCCGAGACGGAGGAGAAGTACCGCTTCTGCGCGACGACCGCGACGAAGCGGAAGGTGACGGAGGCACTGGTACGCAAGCACCGGGGCGAGCAGACCCTCGTCATCGGGCAGTACATCGACCAGCTCGACGAACTGGGCGAGCATCTGGACGCCCCCGTCATCAAGGGCGAGACCAGCAACGCGCAGCGCGAGAAGCTCTTCGAGGCGTTCCGGCAGGGCGAGATCTCGGTGCTGGTCGTGTCGAAGGTCGCGAACTTCTCGATCGACCTGCCGGAGGCGACGGTCGCGATCCAGGTCTCGGGTACGTTCGGCTCCCGCCAGGAGGAGGCACAGCGCCTGGGGCGTGTGCTGCGCCCGAAGGCGGACGGCCACGAGGCCCGCTTCTACTCGGTGGTCGCGCGCGACACGATCGACCAGGACTTCGCGGCGCACCGTCAGCGGTTCCTGGCGGAGCAGGGCTACGCGTACCGGATCGTGGACGCGGACGAGCTGCTGGCGGGGAACTGACGGCGGAGAGCGGAGAGCCGAGCCGGGCTTCCGGTGCACGGGAAGCCGAGCCGGGTTTCCGGAGAGCGGAGAGCCGAGCCGCGCCCTGCGGGCTTCCGCGCCCTGCGGGCTTCCGCGCCCTGCGGGCTTCCGCGCCCTGCGGGCTTCCGCGCCCTGCGGGCTTCCGCGCCCTGCGGGCTTCCGCGCCCTG